>NZ_JACJKX010000013.1 GCF_016901835.1 Parasutterella secunda
ATTCAAGCTTTCTGAGTATCGTTTGAGACTCAGAGTCACTGACTCGAATAGGAAGTTCAATAATAAACGTCGGACCGGGCATGGAAGCTCATTTTACTTCAACGACT
Source organism: Parasutterella secunda (assembly GCF_016901835.1). GTDB lineage: Bacteria > Pseudomonadota > Gammaproteobacteria > Burkholderiales > Burkholderiaceae_F > Aphodousia > Aphodousia faecavium. The sequence goes on from NZ_JACJKX010000013.1 coordinate 108, forward strand.
CACGTCGTTGCACGGATTCCTCCCTCTGTTAAAACAGAGGGCTTCCTCCGTGATTATTCTGCGAGAGAAGACTTCCTGTGCATGAAGCAAAGCTCCGGCTTGCCAAGGCCGTGTGCTAAAGGCGAACGCCTAGCAAAGTCAATGTGATCGGGATCAAAACCGCCGAGAGTATGGTTGAGACAAAAATTGCATTGCTCGCAGCTCCTTCTTCGCTACGAAATTCCGTTGCCATCAGATAAACATTGATGGCAACCGGAAGAGCAGCTGTCAGAACGCAGGCGTTTGTGGTGATTTCATCCAGGCCGATCAATCGGGCAATGATGTAAACCAAAATCGGGTGGATGACGATCTTTAAAGTTGAAATGGTGAAACCCTTAGGAAGTGCGGCGGAGAAGCTATGCCTGGCAAGACCCATACCGACTACGATTAAGGCAATCGGAGTAGTGGCTGAGGTGACGTAATTTAGGGTGCCCGCGAGAAAACCCGGCAGCTCCCATCCGGTCATGCCCCAGGCACTTCCCGTTAAGATGCCGAGAACAACCGGATTTTTGAAAACTTGCAGCATGGATCGTGCAATTTTTCTGAAGTCTTTATGATCGCTCTCTTTACCCAGTTCCACGCTGGCAATCGCTGTGGTCCATAAAAGCAGCACACTGAAAATGATTAACAGACTGATCGTCGGCATAGCCTCGTTGCCCAGGCTGATCTGCAAAATCGGTACCCCAAGCTGCACGTTGTTGCCGAAAATAGCCGCCATGCCGAAAATAGTTTTGCCGGTATTGTCCAGTCCGAAAAATCGACCCGCTGCACGTCCCAATAGGTAAACGATAATGCAAGAGCCGAAAAAGGCGATGAGTACTCGCCAATCCACAGGAGGCATTTCGGAGAGCCTGCTCATGAGCGAAAAAAGCAAAGCCGGCATCAGAAACCGAAAGGTGAAACCTGAGAGTGCCCGGACAATAGTTTGATCAAATAGCTTTCCCTTAATCAGAGCCCAACCGACAATAACCAATAGAAAAAGCGGTGAACAAACTTGAAGGTGGTAGATAAAAAGATCAAACATGATCGTATCTAAAATGGGCAGGGAACCTCTATTGTCAGAAGCTCTCGTGTCGTCGGATGAATAAACCGAATGGCTTCGGCATGAAGGTACAGCCTGTCGGCCGCATGCCCATAAAGATCATCTCCTATGATCGGGGCAGCCAGCCCTTCGGCGTGAGCAGCATGTAATCGCAGCTGGTGTGTTCGGTCTGTTTTGGGGTAAAAAGCCACGCGTGCTTGTCCGTTTTCATTGACATTGAGCACTTTATAGACTGTCTGAGCAGGCTTCCCATAGGTGTACTCGACCATTTGGCGAGGTCGTTCATAAGGATTAAGACAAAGGGGAAGATCAATTTCTCCGCTTGTCTGCGCAGGCGCTCTTTCCAATAAAGCGATATAGCGTTTACGCACTGAACCGTGAGCAAATGCCATCTGTAAAGCACGGTGCGTTGATTTATTTTTAGCGAAAAGTAAAACGCCGGAAGTAGCCATATCCAGTCTGTGTAAGAGCATGGGGCCTGTTGCTTCAGGATAAAGCGTCATCGCCACGGAATAGAGATCATTAACCGGAAGTTTACCGGGAACCGAGAGCATTCCTGCCGGTTTATTAAAGGCGACGAGATCGTCATCTTCGTAAACAATTTCAGGTTTCCAGTCTTTGAAGGTTTGAAGCGATAACTGATTTTTCTCTAATTTTTCGCCCTCGAGCAGGAAGTTGAGCAATTTTTCATGTCGTTCACGAGCAAAACCGAAAAATGTTCCTTCTCCCCGAGCGTCATAGCTTGCCACCGGGCCCCACCAAGACTGCCCCATTGCCACAGGCGCAACCTTTTCGGCATAGGCAACATTCAATAATGCCGGTAACGCTGATCGTAAAATCGCTTTAAGCAGATCCTCTTGATTGAGATAGCCTGACAGAACGTCTAATAAAGTTGCTTTTCGACCGAGTTTATTTTGAAGTTGAATGCTTCCGAGGCGTCTTTTCCATTCATTTTCAACCGCAATGTGAGTGCGATGCTGAAAGTCGGATCGCGCCGCCTCTTCAGCCTGAAGGGCCAGGATGTATTTCAGTTTTAATCGGTCAAGTTCACCGGAATCAAATTGACTGGATGCGATCAGGGCTTCAGGGTTAAAGACGCCGCTTGCTCTTTGACGTTGTCGGTGTTCTTTACGTGCATGTGCAGCTTCTTTGAAATTGAGATATTTTTCCTGAGCAGCAATTTTTTCTTCAAAAGCTTTTTCAATTCGGTCGGTATTAAGCGGTTTTAATTCCTCGCTCGGTAACTGTTGCCAGAAGGTTTTTTCAAAATAGGAATCCGTACAGTCAAATTGATCACAAGCAGCGATAAACCCAAGGACACCATCAGGCATTCGACCGACCAAAACGGCCACCAGGCGTCCCGCTTGGCCGCAAGCGTGTTCATTTAAGTGTTGACGCACGAAGTTGGCCGCCTGAATAACAAGCGGGTGTGCTCTGTAGTGATAAGGATAGGTGAGCACGCCGGAATCGTCCGTGCACTCAGCGTGCTCCAGTTCTTTAAACATGTCTTAACTGAAAAATTTTCTATTCCGAAAGTCTAGCAAATACAAATGTCGAAAGAGGCATAGGAAAAATCGGCCTCATCATTATTTGATGAGGCCGAGAAACATAACCGAACTCGATTATGAAAGGCCTACGATTTTGCCGTTGACTACATCAATATGCAAAGCGGCAGGCTGCTTGGGCAGACCCGGCATGCGCATGATAGCTCCGGTCGTAGCCACCACAAAACCGGCACCTGCATTCAAAATCAGGCGTTGCACCGGAAGGGTAAAGCCCTTGGGAGCTCCTAACCAAGTGGGCTCATGAGAGAGCGAGTAAGGTGTTTTAGCGACACACACCGGTAAGCGATCAAAGCCCAATTCCTGAATTTGCTTGAGGTCTTTTTTGGCGGCAGCGGACAATTCAATATCCTTGGCGCCATAGACATTGGTGGCAAGCTTTTCAATCTTCGTGACCACGTCGTCATCGGTCTCATAAGAGAAGTTCAGAGGCTTGGGTTCGCCGGCCGCGGCTTCCATCACTGCGCGTGCCAATTCAATGGCGCCTTCGCCGCCCTTGATAAAGCCGTCGCAGACCGCAAAGCGCACGCCCTTTTCGGCGCAGCGCTGACGGATGATTTCAATTTCTTCATCCGTGTCCGTGGCGAAGTGGTTTAAGCTCACCACGATTTCAGGACCGAAGTGCTTGAGGTTGTCGATATGCGCATCGAGGTTGCACAAGCCCTTCTTCAAAGCTTCAACATTGGGTTTGCCGATATCGGGCAGCGGCACAAGACCATGCCACTTGAGCGCCTTGGTGGAAGTGACAAGCACAACGGCCGAAGGCGTGAGGCCGGCGGCGCGGCACTTGATGTTGATGAATTTTTCTGCGCCCAAATCACTGCCGAAGCCGGCCTCCGTGATGGCCCAATCACCCAAGGTCATGGCAGCCTTCGTGGCAACGACAGAGTTGCAGCCGTGAGCGATGTTGGCAAAGGGGCCGCCGTGAACAAAGGCAAGATTGCCTTCGAGCGTTTGCACGAGGTTGGGCTTCATGGCTTCAAGAAGCAGCGCCATGAGAGCGCCCGTAGCGCCCAATTCTTTGCAGGTGAAAGCGGAGCCGTCGCGCTTGATGCCGACCACCAAACGATCGATGCGGGCGCGCAGATCGTCAAGGTCGGTTGCCAAGCAGAGCACTGCCATCAATTCACTGGCTACCGTGATGTCAAAACCGGTTTCCGTCGGAATGCCGTTTGCCGGGCCGCCGAGACCGGTGACAATGTTGCGAAGCATGCGGTCATTGACGTCGAGCACGCGGCGCCAAATGACGGTCTTCAAATTGACTTGGCCTTGATGGCGGGCGTTGTCGATCATGGCGGCCAACAAGTTGTTGGCGGCTGTGATGGCGTGGAAGTCACCGGTGAAGTGCAGGTTGATGGATTCCATCGGGAGCACTTGAGAGTAACCGCCGCCGGCGGCACCGCCCTTCATGCCGAAGCACGGTCCCAGAGACGGTTCGCGAAGCGCGACCACAGCCTTTTCGCCTAAGCGCTTAAGACCTTGCGTGAGCGCGATGGAAGTGGTCGTTTTGCCGGAGCCGGCCGGCATGCCGGAGGTAGCGGTGACCAGAATCAGTTTTCCATGGGGTTTACGATCCTTGTGCAAAGCAACCTTGGCTTTGTCACGTCCATAGGGTTCAAATTCATCATCAGACAGACCGGCACTATGGGCTAAATCGTCAATACGGATCAATTTTGCCTCTTGGGCGATCTCGATATCAGACTTCATAGAAAAAACTCCAAAAATAAAAAACAAAAACAAAAACCTAACCTTCGGCATTGAACAACAATCACTGCCGACAGACAAGCATCCGACAAAAGTTTCTGAAGTTGCCGGCCTGCTTTTAAACCATGGGAAAAGTATGCCTGAAAAAACGTATTCGGCGGAAAAACAAAAGAATATTTTTTCTTTAGATTAAACGATTTTTGCTGATCAGTTGATTTTTTCCAGATAGTGTTTATTTCGATCGGGTTACACTTAAAAAGTACGGCAGAAGTTTCTGCCTTCCCCTATGACTGAAAAGGAGAGTTTTATGTGGGATCTGTTAATCAAAGGCGCCACGGTTGTGGATCCGCTCAATCGAATTGAAGCCGTTCGTGATGTAGCGATTGAAAACGGTCAAATCGCTGAGGTCGGAGTGGATTTGCCGGGAGGTTGTGCCCGTGTGGTTGAAGACTACACCGGTAAGGTGTTGCAGCCGGGAATTGTGGACAGCCACGTGCATTTGGGGGAAATGTGGGGTTCGCCCTTCGGTTTTAAGATGTTGGCGATGGCAGGCGTGACGACCTGTCTGGATATGGCAGGCCCCCTTGATAATGTTCTGAAGAACATTCCGACTTACGGCTCCGGCATTAACTGCGCCATCTTGCAATTTGCTTCTCCTCCCTTTACCTTCAAGACCAATGAACCGTCCAAAGAAGAAATGGATGCATTAATTGATCAGTCTATGAAGGAAGGTGCTTTGGGTGTGAAGCTTTTGGGCGGACACTATCCGCTCAAACCCGCGGTCTCTTCTTTACTTATTAAGACGGCCCTTGAACATGGCGCCTATATTGCTTGGCATGCCGGTACCAGTGAACACGGATCCAATATTGAAGGGATGCGTGAAGCAGTGGAATTGAGCCAAGGTAATTTCCTGCATTTGGCTCACATTAATGCCTACTGCCGCGGTGCCATTCGTCCTGAATTGGAGGAAACGAAAGAAGCCATTGAGTTACTTTTGGCGAACGATCACATCCATTGCGAAAGCTACATTTCACCCAGAAACGGTACGCGTCTGACTTGCTTTGAAAACGGCAAGATTCAATCGAAGGTGACCGGAAACTGTCTGAAGCGATTCGGTTTTACCGATGACCGAGACGGTGTTGAGGCAGCATTTAAGGCCAATAAAGTTTGGGCCGTGTATGACGCGGGCGGCTATTCCGATCTGGTAACCGGAGAAGCGGGTCTGAAACTTTGGAAAGAACACAACACCGATGTGGGCGGCTCCTTTAACGTGAATCCGCCGCTTCCTCGTGTGTGGTTGGCAGAGGCCAAACGCCCGGACGGCAGTTTTGTGGTCGATGCAATCTCTACCGACGGGGGCTGCATCCCGCGTAATGTGATTCTGGAGCAGGGACTGTCGCTTGTGAAATTGGGCATCCTCACTTTGTCTGAATTTGCGGCGAAAACTTCTTTGAATCCGGCTCGTATGTTGCGTTTGGATACGAAGGGACACCTGTCAGTCGGCGCCGATGCGGACATTACGATTTACGATCTGGATACGCAAAAACCGGTTGCTACGTTTGTTAAGGGTAAGACGATTTTCAAAAACGGAAAAGTCTACGGCTCAAACGGTACGGTAATTTGCACGAAATATGGTGAAGAATTCGTAAAAGGCTTGGGAATCAATACGCTTGTGGTTGATCCCGGTAAACCCGTTGCCGATCGTTTCGTTGCCTAAAGTCATCTACTGTTAAGATTGAGGGCGCACTGAAGTGCGTCCTCATCGGAACTATTTCTTTTCGTCCAACAACATGACCCCTTCGGGAGGATTAGCGTTAATAGCGCCGACAACCGGGTGAGGGACGTAGCATTGTTCTAAATAATTCATTTCCTCTTCACCGAGCTTAATGTCCATAGCTCTGACAGCATCATCGATGTATTGAGTTTTTGTCGCGCCGATAATAGGCGACGCTACACCTTTGGCCCATAGCCAGGCGAGAGCAATCTGGGATGCTTTGCAGCCTTTTTGCTCAGCCAACTGACAGACTCTTTCAACGATTTTGATATCGGCTTCCTGCATACGATCGTATTTGCCATGTACAACACGATCGGTTTGGCCGCGAAGCGTTGAGCTTTCCCAGGTTGAACGTGCCAGATGACCGCCGGCTAACGGGCTGTATGGCATGAGCGTAACCCCCATTTGTTTGCAAATAGGAATGAGTTCCCGTTCGTCTTCTCGATACAGAAGGTTGTAGTGGTTTTCCATGGCAGAAAATGGAGTCCACCCATGGTCTCTCGCAGCAATCTGCATATTGTGGAACTGATAACCGTACATAGCTGAGGCGCCGAGTGCGCGAACTTTCCCGGCTTGTACCAACTCATGCAGTGTTTGCATGGTCTCTTCGATAGGCGTGTTGTAATCAAAACGATGAATGATGTAGAGATCTAAATAATCGGTTCCGAGACGCTTGAGACTGCCGTCGATTTCTCGAAGAATGGCTTCTCGCGACAATCTTCCGGGATTGAAATACACCTTAGAGGCAATGATCACTTTGTCGCGCTGTACGTTACGTTTCAGAATACGGCCTAAAAATTCTTCGCTAGTCCCTGCCGAATACCCGTTTGCCGTATCGAAAAAATTAATACCTGAATCGAGTGCATGCCGAATAATTTTTTCGCTTTCTGTTTCATCAAGTGTCCAATCGTGCATTAATCCGCGTACACCGAAACTCATGCAACCGAGGCAGATTTTCGAAACCGAGATATCGGTTTGACCTAATTTTGTGTATAGCATTTCTACTCTCTTGGATAAGGATTGACACAAGTCATCTTATCGCCAAAGGACAGAAAAAAGGGTTAGAAATTTTTCAAAAATTTGACTGATCCTCTACGTTTTTTTAATAGAGAAAAAATGGCAGCTCTGAGGCTGCCGGATAAGAAAGTTATTTTTCTCTTAGTACTTTTAGATTGTCCTACTTCCATCCATAAAAATCTTTGACGGTTTTCCAAGCAATGCTTTGTAGGAATTGAGCATCTTTTTGTGCCAACGGTTTTTCACAGCCTCCTAAGAAGTTTGCACCTTCCGGAGAAGAATGGGTGAGCGCAGCATAGATCACAGCTCCTTCCAGATAGGAGCCTGCCGCTGTCGGGTGACGGTTATCCGCAACTGTCATTTTCAGATCAGGACGATCCTTAAGAGCATTCGCAAAAGCAAGTCCAACAGGGATGACCATTGCTTTGTTATCGTTGGCTACTTTAATTGTGGCATCGGCCAGCTGCTTGGTCATTTCCGGACGATCAGCATAAGCCCATGTCATCAGAAACACGGGCTCGGCACCTGTTGCACGGATGTCCTTACTGTGAATAGCAGCATATTTTTCAAAGAACTTTTTCAATTCCGGGTGAATCGGGCCCTGACTGTTGTCCTGAAGAACAACGGCATCGAATACTTTTCCTCCCGGATAATTGTTGAAAATCAGCTTATTGCTACCGTCATTGAGCGTGGAATAACTCAATAGACCATTGGGGCGAAGATAACTCTTGACATCGTGCCAATCCAGACCGGCTCCCCCGATCGTTGCCATAGCCGTGGTGAGCTTGGTCTTTTTATCCTTGGCAATTCCGCTGATGTAGCCACCGACGCCGCAGTTGTAGTACATGAAGGAGTTGCCGACCAAGAGAACTCGATCCGGTTTGCTTTTCAGCCCCTTCACCAGAGGTTCTATTGAATAATTTTCTGCAGCATAAGTCGCAGAGGCAAAGCCAAGAGCCAGTAGGGCGCTGGTTAAAACGGTGAATTTTCTCATCATGAATTTTCCTTTCGCAAACAGAAGTCAGTGGCTATTTCACAGTACGAAGCCACATTTTCAAGTCTTCGGTGAAATGATCACCATCAGGGAATGCTTCGGTTTTTTCAGCTCTCCAACCGTGATTGCCAGAGGGGTATACGTGTAGAGACACAGGCCTGTTGTTTTCAACCATGGCTCGCGTGTACAGCATAGAGCCTAGGCTTCCGGCAAATTGGTCTTGAGCGGAAACTGCAATAAAGGCCGGAGGCGTAGTCAAGCCAACGTGTTTGTAGGCTGAATACGTTGTGTCATATTGGACCGAGCGGTCAGGACCGATCAGATTGTTTCTGCAAGAGCTCTTCGGTTGAGTTTCTTCCTGCATCATCGAAATATTGGGATAAATCAAAATTGAGAAATCCGGGCAGGACTTGTCTTTACACGATACGCTTGACATGGCTGCAAGATGTCCGCCGGCACTCGCTCCCATTACACCCACCGTGTGCAGCTTGTATTTTGAAAAGAGTCCTCGGACTGTTTCGACTGCTTTATTGGCATCGGAAAGAGGAACGATCGGATTACCTTTAGGCAGGCGATACTTCAAAACGAAGGTCGTAAAACCCTCGGAGCGGAAAAGAGGAGCGAAGCTTTGCTCAATGCTACCCATGGAAAGGTTACTGTAACCTCCGCCCGGCATCAGAATAATCGCTTTACCATTGGGCTTTTCCGGCACTTCGACTTCCAGACGGGCACGTGTGACATTGAAAATATTGCCGTTGGCATCGGTTTTCTCTGCCTCAGTAATCGTGCTCTTGTTCGGGGCGCCATTAGGCCACAATTCAATAATCTCAGCTGCCGATAGTGCAGCCGAAGTACTCATTCCAAAAACGGCGATGAGGGGTAATAAAAAAACTTTGACTCGCATTATTAAGCTCCTGTCAGGTTGGGACCGTTTTGAAGTTTATTTACTTAATTATTACAATACAATAATTAAATACTTTTGATTGATAATCAAAAACTAATTTATATGGGATTCAGCGCTTTAGAAATTTTGACTGCCATTGAAGATGAAGGAAGCTTCAGAGGTGCAGCGGAGGCTTTAGGAGTCACGCAACCCTATCTGTCTCAGTTTGTGCAACGATTGGAAAATGAATGTCAGGGAACGATTGTCGATAGAACGAATCGCCCGTTGAGACTGACAGAGCTGGGACAATTTTATTTGGAAAGCCGACGACGAATTGCAATGATTGAGACAGAAACGTCTCGATTTTGTGCGGACTATGCCCATCTTCAAATCGGACATATTCGTATTGCAAGCAATGGCGAGAGAACCAATGCGATGTTGGTGCCGGGGGTATCGGAATTTGTCAGGCGTTATCCGGGTATTCATGTGGAATTAACCTTGGAAAATCATCTGGAAGAAATACCGGATATTCTTCTGGCAGGCAAAGCGGAAATCGGAGTTCTGTTTGAAGGTTTGATGAAAAAAGGTTTGAATGCCTATCCGCTTTACCGTGAGCGTTATTTATTTGCCGTGCCGGATACGGAATTTTTCGCCGATGTCGGATGTCGATATAACGAAGAAAGACAATACCCGAAGTTTTTGGACGCAGATTCTAAAAAATTAACAACCCTACCCTTGTTGCAGACTGTTTTGCACCACGAGCGAACGCTTTTGCTCAGTCGTGCGGTGGGACGAGAATTTACGAATCTGAATATGGATGTTCGACAGTTGGGAACCCGACTGGAATTTGTTGCAAGCGGCATATGTTCAGCGATTTGTCAGGAAAGTTTAATAGGGCCTTATGCAGCAAGAACCAATTGTCGTTTTCTCAGTATGGAAGACGTTTTACCTATACAAACCGTGGTGATTGCTTGGAATGAACATGTTTATCAAAGTCGTGCTTCGAAAATTCTCTGCGAAATGATTAAGGAAGGATTAAAAGGACAAAAACAGTACAAAATCTGAGCAATATCAACCGAATAGTCGAAGAGGTGAGCATCCTATGCAAAAAAGTTAAGCTCAGGGCTTGCATTTTTTTTGGATGATCTATAAAATGCGTCATCTCTTACGGGGGTATAGCTCAGTTGGTAGAGCACTTGCATGGCATGCAAGGGGTCAGCGGTTCGAATCCGCTTACCTCCACCACAATTGGATCGCGTCTCCATCGTCTAGAGGCCTAGGACACGACCCTTTCACGGTCGGTACCGGGGTTCGAATCCCCGTGGGGACGCCAATATTTCTTCCGGCAATCCATTAGGATTGCTTTTTTATTTTCCGATTTATGTAGTTCATTTTTTCTGTGAACTTTCTCCAGGGGCTTGTTAAATCGGATTTCCCATTTTTCACAATAATCTTCAGAACTTCCTGATACAGAGGGCTGTTTTTATTTTCCGAACGACAGTAAACATGTGCTTTGGCAACAGGACGATGCCATTGTGGCATCACGGCGGTAACTGAACCGTCATTAATTTGAGCGCGTACCATGCCAAGGTTAAGATCGATAGCAATGCCGGCTCCGGCTAAAAGCATCTCTTTACAAGTCGTTGCATCTCCGTAATTAATCTTCTCACATTGCCTCAGTTTAAATTGATCAACGCCGTTTTCTATGAAATCAGCATAGTAAGGGCTGCTTGGATAACGAAGTAAAATCGGGCTTTTTATGAGTTCTTCAATTTTTTCGGGCGCTTGGTGCTGATTTAAAAAATTTTGACTGACTAAGAGAAATGTATAGAAATCGTCGACAAAAGTTTCATGCAATCCGGGTTGATTCGATGAATAGAAGCAGAAAGACAGATCGGTTTGTTTATTGAGTAAGGCCTGGAGGCCTCGGTCAGCAGAAATTTCGAAATGAATCTCAGGATGCATAGACTCATACTCGAGTAGAGCAGAAAGAATAGGCGTTCGATCCATATTTACAGGCAGCGATATCCGAAGTGTTCGACGCATCCTGAGATCTTGCTCCTTTCGGATACTCTGCACTGAAGATAAAAGTGCCTCGTGATCTTGTACGAGCCGTTTAATATGAGGAATAAGTTCTTGGGCCTGTGCTGTCAAAGTGGCCGGACGTGTGCGTCGATCAAGAAGAAAAATTTCTAATTCATCTTCAAGACACGCCAACATACGAGAGGCGATCGGAGGGTCAAGCCAAAGTTTCTCAGCTGCCTGCTTTAGTGAACCTAAATTGTCAATGCTCAGTAAAACTTTCCAAGCTAAAAGATTGTCAATCTTTTTCATTTTCATATTAATTGTTTTTTTGACAATTATAGGTTAAAGATCTGTCATTCTCTTTTGGAGTATATCTTCCTACAATTACTAAAACGAAATTCTCTAGGAGAAATATGATGGAAGAGTACGGCAGTACAGATTTTTCGATGGTCCGATATGTTCCATACATGGGGGTGATTTGGACAGTTAACGAAGCCTCGAAACTTGGCTTTTATAACGGTCATCCAGATTGGTGCAATGTGGGGCAAGGTCAGCCCGAAGTGGGAACGATTGAAGGGGCTCCCGATCGCATTGAAAACCTCAAGCTTGAACCCAGTGATGCTGCCTATGGTCCTGTCGGCGGGACTCTTGAAGTCAGAGAAGCCATCGCTGATTGGGTTAATCGCACCTATCGAAAAGGCATGAGCCAATACACTGCAGAAAACGTCAGTTTTGCCTGCGGCGGCCGACTGGCTCTGACACGCTTATACAGCATCTTTAAAGACGGTACGCGCATTGCTTACAAGAATCCTGATTACACAGCCTACGAAGATTATCTTTATCCCCTTCGTCACAATTGTGAATTGATTGAATTACGTGCTGAAGAAAGGGATGGCTTTACGATTCCCGTGGATCGTTTTGAAGACTTTATGCACGATGTGCGGCCGAATGCTTTTGTCTTTTCCAATCCCTGTAACCCGACCGGACAGGTGATCAAAGACGAAGCGATGGATCGCTATATTGATGCAGCCAGAAAAGAAAATTGCTTGCTGGGTGCCGACGAATTCTATGCAACCTTCTCGTATAACGAAGATGGTACACCGGCAGAAAACGCTGTCTCTGCCTTACCGTATGTGAAGGATATTAACCGGGATCCGGTCATTGTTTTTGACGGTATGACAAAGGGGTTCCGTTACCCGGGGTGGCGCGCCGGTTGGGCAATCGGCCCGAAATACCTCATTGAAATGATTAATTGTGCGGCCAGTGCCGTTGACGGTGGCCCGTCCACCATGGTTCAGCGCGCAGTCATTGAAGAGCTCGCGCCGGGGCATGCAGAAGCAGAATTGCTTGCCACACGCAAAGAATTTGCCGTTAAGCGCAAGATGATGATGGATGGCCTAGCGCAGTTGGGTATTCATACACCTGCCAACCAGCCCTTGGGAACTTTTTATCTTTGGGCCAGTATTGAAAACTTGCCCGGCAAGCTTTCCGATGCCGACAACTTCTTCTATGCCTGCCTGCAAAAGAAGGTGATTACGGTTCCGGGGCACTTCTTCGATGTGCGTCCTTTCCGCGTCCGTCCGACAAAAGAACCGTATCGTCATTGGGTACGCTTCTCTTATGGTCCGAACCGTCAAACGATTAAGACGGCCCTTGAACGGATCGAACAAGTAATTAAGGAATACAAGTAATACAACAATAACGGGCTTTGATGCCCGTTATTTTTTAATGGATGGGTGAGTCTATGTCAGAGTCTTTCCACGAACAGCTCGTCGAACAGAGAAGATATTTGCACCAATTTCCCGAAGTGGGATGGACCGAGTTTGAAACCACTTGGTACATTGTTCAGAAGTTGCAAAGTTGGGGATTCAATGTGCATATCGGACGCGAGGTGATTGACGAAAAATCTATACGCGGACGCAATCTTGAATTGGTCAATGAGGCTCGGTCACGGGCTGCCGCCCATGGCGTGCCCGAAGCATTCCTGCAAAAGACCGAAGGTTTGACAGGCTGCCTTGCCGAGATGGACTTTGAAAAAAAGGGCCCTGTTTTAGTCTTTCGATTCGATATTGATGCTTTACCTGTTCAGGAAACAGATTCCGTTGACCATCTTCCCAATCGGGAGGGTTTCCGCTCTAAAAGAGAAGGCATCATGCATGCCTGCGGACATGATTGCCACACTTCAATCGGACTGACAGTGGCTCGCTGGATAGCTGAACACAAAGACGAGTTGAGCGGAAAAATCAAAATTATTTTTCAGCCGGCAGAAGAAGGTTCTCGCGGAGCAAGGACAGTCGCCGCTTCCGGCATCATCGATGATGCGGACTTCTTTTTTGCAAGCCACATCGGTATGCAGGCTAAATACGGAGAGGTGATCATCGATCCTTATGGATTCCTCTGCGGCTCGAAATATGACGTCACTTTCATCGGACGCTCTGCTCACTTGGGAGCCGACCCTCATAAAGGTCGAAACGCTATGGCAGCAGCTTGCTCAGCTACATTGCAGCTTTTGGGCATTGCCAGACACGGCGATGGGATGACCCGAGTCAATGTCGGAACTTTTCATGCCGGCCGAGCCCGCAATGCTATTCCAGATCGTGCCACCATTGAGGTGGATATCCGCGGAGAAACGATGGCAATCAATGACTATATGTGCGAAGAGGCTCAAAATATTTTCGCCGGTTGCGCCAAAAGCTACTCTGTCGGTTTGGAAGTCATCGATCAGGGAACCGTGTGTGATTTGGTCAATGATCGGGAATCAGTTGATGTATTGAGACGCTGTGCTCAAAAAATACCGGCAATCAAAACGATCATTGAAAAATCGGATTTCGGGGGCTCAGAGGATGCGGCGATTTTAGCTCGCCATGTACAGTCCAAGGGTGGATTAGCGGCTTTCTTTGTGGTGGGCGCAGATCATTTGGTTGGACATCATCAGCCGGAATTCGATGTCAACGAAGAGGCACTTGATGTCGGCTTTGAGATGTACGTCAACCTTGTCAAGGAGATTTGCGCAACCTCTTTAGCCTGATTTTGAACGCGCCAACAAAAATACTGTTGCCAAAATACAAAGTGCTCCGATGGCCTCGGTCAAACCAAAAGTGGCTCCCAATAAAAGCACAGAGAGCACAACCGCAGAGAGCGGTTCAAAGCAGGTGAGCATTGAGGCGATCGGAGGCGCGATGAATTCCATACTTTTTAAAAAGCAGCAAAAGGAGACGATGGTGCCGCAAAGCACAATGTGAAGGTAGCAAATGATGCCCATCGTATTCCAGATGACGTTGGTTTCAAAGGGATTGTTGTAGAGACAGGCCGCTGCACCGCTGAAAGTCATTGCCCAGCCGATAACAGGAAAAACAGTCAGTTTTCTGACGACGCGCCCGGGTTGGATCGTACCGACTGCTCCCAACATGGCAGAAGCCAAACCCCAGGCAACACCGGCCATAGAAAATTTCATTGTGTCCCAGTTGCCTTTTGTGATGATGAGAAGAACACCGACCATGGCCAAAACCAAGCAGATCATTTCTAGTACCTTGATGCGTCTGTGATGCGCAATAGCGAGGTAAGCAATGATGAAAAGAGGAGAGGTGAGTACCATGATTGTCGCGGTGGCTGCATTTGAACTCGAAATCGACAGGAAAAAAGTTGATTGAGAACAAAGCAGAGCAAAACCGTAGATCAGAATATCTTTGAAATTCTCTATCTGAAAAACAGCCTTAATGTGTTTGGTACGGTTCCAAAAGAAATCAAGCAAAATCAAAACCAGGCCGGCCCCCAGCAGTCGAATGGACGTTAAATCCAAAACGGTGAATTGGCACTGTGCCATCAAATACTGCGCGGCCACTCCCATTGAGCCCCAGCAGATGCCGGCAATGGAAGCAAGAGTGACACCTTTGAGAGTTTTAATTTCCATGAAAGTTAAATGGTACGGTTTTGTTGTTGCTTGATTGTATGCCTGTCTGTGGGATCTTAGACAAAATAATTATCGGCGTTTTTCAAAGAACAGGTACATTGTTTAGAATCGAGAAAGTTAATTGCTCGAAAATAATTTTGAATATGCGTGTCAAGCGACTGGCAGTGTGGTTTACGTTACTGGGTGCGTTGCCCCAAGCAGTCTCGGCCTTTGAAGTTCAGGTTCAGGGAGTGAGTGGGGACGTACGCGCTAATGTCGAAGCGCTTTTGGGGCCCGTGAGGGAAAATAGCATCACTGAAATCAGACAAACTTATCGTGCTCAAGTTGATCGGGCCATTACTAGAGCATTGCAGGCACTCGGCTACTACCAAAGCATTGTTCATTATTCATGGCGGGAAGCAAAAGGAAAAGATCCGGCCACTCTGATTGCCAAAATTCATCTGGGTGAGCCCGTCCGAATAGACGGGGCATCTTTGACAGTCAGAGGAGAGGCTGCCGAAGAAGAAGCTTTTGAGAAGCTGAAAAAAAATCTGCCTGAAAAAGGGCGGCAGCTCAATCATGGAGAATACGAGAGTTTTAAATCGTCAATAGAACGGGCGGCTGTGCAAAACGGCTATTTTGACGGAGAGTTTTTAGTGAGCGAACTGGGCGTCAATGCCGTTGAAAATAAGGCCTACTGGAGACTCGATTACGATGCGAAAACCCGATATCGTTTCGGAGATATTCATTTTCGTGGCAGCCAAATCAGAGAACCTGTTTTGGTTAATCTCTTACCTTTTAAAAAGGGAGAACCCTACACTTCAGACGATATTTCAGAGCTTAACAGACGACTTTCAGCAACAGGTTGGTTTAATTCCGTAGTTGTTTCTCCCGATATATTTTTAGGTCGCTCGAGTACCGATAAATCTTTACCGGTATATGCCAACGTCACACCGAAAAAAGAAAATGCCGTCGAAACAGGGCTAGGTTTTTCAACTGACGTGGGTCCCAGAGGATCGGTGACATGGCGCAAACCATGGCTTAATGATTCCGGTCATAGTCTTGAGACTTCAACTGAACTATCTTCAAAAGAGCAGTTACTTGACGTAAGCTACAAAATTCCGCTGGAAAAAAGTGCACTGGAGCACTACTGGATTGTCCAGGGCGGTATTAAAAATGAAGATTTAAACGATACGAAATCAAACTCTGCCTCAGTGATGGTCTCTCGGCATTGGGCGCCTTACGAAGGTTGGCAAAGAGATGTACATCTGCGCTGGTCGCTCGATAAGTTCGATCAAGGTGAAATCAGTGATCACACGATGCTGATTTATCCCGGGGTCAGTTTTTCAAAAACAGCTGCCGTCGGGGGACTCATGCCTTCCTGGGGCTTGTCTCAGCGATACACAGTGGATTGGTCCAATGCGATTTGGGGCTCTGACATTGACTTTGTAGTATTGGAAGCACAGCACGCCTTAATAAAAACTTTTGCCCACCGACATCGCGTGGTTTTGCGCGCTCACGTAGGCTGGATTCAGACGGACGACTTCGATCAGGTGCCTCCTGATTTGCGCTTCTTCGCCGGTGGCGACAGAAGCGTTCGGGGCTACAAATATGAGTCTATTTCCCCTGAGGACGAGAACGGGGACTTGACCGGTGCAGAAAAATTGGTGACTGCCAGTGTGGAATACCAATACAAGGTAAAAGGCAATTGGTGGGGAGCGGTATTTTTTGATATCGGTCAGGCAGTCAATAATTTCAACGATCAGGATTGGAAAAAAGGCGTGGGTGTGGGTGTTCGTTGGCAATCGCCCTTAGGGCCCATCAAACTGGATATTGCCAAACCTGTGGGAGACCCTGATAAGCATGCTGTGCAGTTTTATATCGGATTGGGGCCTGAGCTATGAGAGCGGTTAAGATTTTTTCACTGGTCTTTGTGAGCGTCATGGCCCTACTTTGTGCGGCAGTCGCATTTTTGCTCACTACTGCTCCCGGTCTCCATTTTCTGATCGGTCAGGCAAAGGGTTATTTCCCGCAGCTCACGCAAGGGACTTTTAACGGCAGTGTTTTAAGTTTGGATGCGAAGGAAGTCGTCTGGGAACAATCCGGATTGCGTTTTACCGGAGACTTCGGTTGGCACATGGATTTCAATAGCCTGCTCGCAGGCGAAGTTGCCTTTAACGATTTCTATGTTCAAAATGTCCGAAGTACAGTCAAGACAGGCGAACTGGCTTCGGGACAATCCTCAAATGTTAACAGTGGGAGCTCTGCCGAATTCTCTTCTCAGACTGATTTGCAGGCACCGCTGCCGGTACACGTTCACAAGATTACCTTTAAAAACATCTCGATTGATATTGATGCAGAGGTATTAAATCTTCAAGAACTTCAATCTGCTTTTCATTGGACAGGTGACGGGATTGATATCCCTAGCATTGATCTGAATGGTTCTTGGAAAGAATTTCCGCTTACTCTCAAAGGAGCTTTCAGCACAAAACAAGGCGGCAAACTCCTGCATTTGTCTGATGTTGCCATGCATTTTGGCAATAACCGACTGGAAGTTAAGGGAGATGTTCGCTTCCATGCAACGGTGCCGAACCTTGATTTGGCAATGAATATTGATGCAGCAGATTTTTCAGAAATACTAAACGATATCAGAGGGCGTGCCAAAGGCAGACTGCAGGTAAGAGGCCCGGTTTTGATGCCTTTGATTAATGCCGATATGACGGTTCGTGATTTGTTCGCTCAAGGCGTCTCTGTCGGCTCTCTTCGCTTGACGGGAGCAATGAGTGCTGAAGAAAATGTTTCGGGCGGTGCCCGTTTAGCAGTAAAGGGCATTGAATTGCCCGGACTTCGTGTCGATAGCTTTGACGCTGACCTTTCCGGCTCGCAAACGGCTCATGAATTAAAAATTGCCGCTGACTCACGGCTATTTCGGTTAAATGCCGGTTTTAACGGTGCTTTAAATGCGGCGATGGACGCATGGAAAGGGACGTTGAGTCACTTTGAGGTGAAAACCGATTACGGTCCCGTCGCCCTTCGGGATCAGATGCCATTGTCGTTTGATACCAAGGGTTTGCTTTTGGATGTCGGTCAGTTCTGTTTGATTCACCCGCATGCTCTGATCTGCCTGCAAAACGATTTACAGCTTGATTTGCTCAATAAAAAAGCCTTTGATCTTCATGTTGCACTGCAAAAGTTTGATCTTAGCTTTTTCAAGCGCTTCATCCCCGGACAATTTGAGGCGACTGGTGTTGTAAAAGCCGATGCCATGCTCAGGGTGCCTCAAGGGTTTAGCGGTTTGCCGACGGGATCGGTTACCCTAGACGGTCAAGCGCTCTCGACTCGTTATAAGCTCGAACAAAGCGACTTTATGATGGACTTTGACTCAATCCGATTGGGTTTTGCCAATGACGGAGAAAAAATCAATTCGAAGTGGACAGTGAAGTTAGCGCAAAACGGTGAACTTTCGGGTGATGTGGACATTATTGATCCGATGAAAGAGAGACGTTTGGCAGGCAATGTGCAAATTGAAAATCTTTCTGCTTCTGTCTTTAATTCACTACTGTCTCCGGGAGAAACGGCCGAGGGGACTTTGTACGGTGATTTGAGACTGGCAGGCACCTTATCTGAACCTCAGGTTTTCGGTCAGGCCGGTATCCGTCAAATGAGGGTTGACAGTACGAAGTTGCCTTTTGAAATGTTACCCAGTTCATTTGAGTTGGCTTTTAATGGCAATAAAAGCACACTTTCGGGAGAGTTGAAAACACCTAAAGGCGGGTTGACGTTGCAAGGTGATGCCGACTGGAAAACACTGGCTCAAGGCAGCACGAGAATTGCCGCAAAAGGTGTCAAGATGCGCGTAACAATGCCGCCTGCTGTTGAATTTGACCTGACAACTGATGTGCACTGCGAGGCCAGTGCTGAAAAAATTTCTTTAAACGGCTTAATTGATTTACCTTGGGCACGGGTTCAGATTTACGATTTGCCCGCCAGTGCGACGGATGTGAGTGCCGATACGGTTCGCCTGGATCGTCCAAGACTGAAATCAGACGACAATTCCGAGGCCATTCCCATTGAAAGCAATCTTTTTATCAATATCGGCGAGGATGTACGGGTAGATGCCATGGGACTGAAAGCCCGTATGACCGGAAAATTGCATGTTGTTCAGAATAACGGCAAATTAGGTTTGACGGGACAAATAAATGTTCCTCGGGGGCAGTTCAAGGCTTATGGTCAGGACTTGATTGTCAGACGCGGTGAATTCATGTTTGCAGGAGCTGCAGATAATCCTCTTATCAATTTAGAGGCTATCCGAAACCCCGATAAAACGGCCGACGATGTGATTGCGGGGATTCGGGTAACCGGTCAGGCTGATATGCCAGAGGTGACGATTTTTACAGAACCGGAAAAAAGTCAGACTGAATCGTTAAGTTATCTTATGCGAGGTGAAGGACTTGATCCGGCCGGCGAAGATGACAACAGCATGATTACGTCTGCCCTCATTAATTTGGGATTGAGTCAGGGCAGTCGGGCAATTGAAAGCTTAGGCAATGCTGTCGGCATCAGTGGTCTTGGAGTGGATACTGAAGGTGTCGGGGAAGGTTCTAAAGTGGCCGTAAGCGGTTATGTTTTGCCGGGATTGAAGGTGAAATATGCTGTGGGGCTTTTTGACTCGCTCGCTACGCTTACACTGCGCTACCGAGTAATTCCGCGGCTTTATATTGAAGCGGCCTCCGGTGTCGATCAGGCACTTGATGTTTTGTATTCTTTTGAGTTTTAGTGGGCAAAAAATAGGTAGGAAAAAAGAGGTTTTTGCTTTTTAGGATCGTTAAACTGAAAACAGTTTTAAGGAGAGAAAATATGCGTCCTTTTATGGCAGAAGTGGATTTAAATAAGGCCTATCGCCTTTTAAATGTCGGCGGTACAACGCTTGTTTCAGCAGCTTATAACGGAGTCTCCGACATTATGCCTGCAACGTGGGCCTGTGCATTGGATCTGGCACCGACAAAGGCTACTGTCGTGGTCGACAGTTCTCACTTTACGCGTCCTTTAATGGAAAAAAGCGGTTATTTTTCTTTGCAGCTTCCGACTGCCGCGATTGTGAAAGAAACCATGCGTTTGGGAGCCGTAAGCAAATTCGATATGCCCGATAAGGTTGAAAAAAGCGGAGCTAAACTCTTTACTATGCCCGGCTTTGACATGCCTTTGGTTGAGGGGTGCGCGGCCTGGATGATTTTTAAAATTTTATCCGAACCGCACAATCAGAATCAGTATGACCTCTTTATCGGTGAATGCGTTGCCGCTTGGTCCGATACCCGAGTTTTCTCAAACGGACACTGGCATTTTGAAAAGGCTCCCGCTGATCTGCGAACCCTGCACTATGTGGCGGGCGGCCATTTCTATACCATTGGCGAGCCGCTCGTCATTGAAGGCATTCTCCCCGAAGAGGATTAATGCCGGAGCTGACATTGTATGAGGCATTGGCCGGACTTTTTACTTCGGCCTTTGTCTCTGCCACACTTTTTCCGGGGGCAAGTGAGGCGGTATTGCTCACGCTTGTTTCTCGCTGGCCGGAATCGATTTGGACGGCTGTTGCCGTAGCCGCCGTTGCCAACACCTTAGGCTCCATGACAAGCTATGTCATCGGACGATTTTTCCCGAAAAAGGTTTCTAGCCGTGCTTTGGACTGGCTAGCAAAGTGGGGTGGATGGGCGCTGCTTTTTGCTTGGTTGCCGGTGGTGGGTGACACTTTACCGCTTGCGGCCGGTTGGCTCAGAATTTCCTGGTTTAAAAGTTTGATTTTCATTTTTATCGGGAAAGCAGCCAGATACAGTGCCTTAGCCTTTGGATTTGCTCAACTTTTCTAACAAAATTGCTTCACATTGCTCCCGCTGATGCGATAAGATTCAGTGAGTTATAACGGCCGATAAAAATGGTGAATCAACGGCCGTATCGGTAGGGATATTCATGAGAATTTTGATTTCCAATGACGACGGGTATTCAGCACCCGGGATCCGGGCGCTTGCCAAAGCGATGAGACGTTTCGGTTATGTGACCGTTGTAGCTCCCGAATTTAATCAAAGCGGTACCAGTAACGCTTTAACACTGACTCGTCCTTTGCAGGTCCAGGAAGTTGAACCCGGCGTATTTGCTGTAAATGGAACACCGAGTGACAGCGTGCATCTGGCGCTCACAGGGCTTTTGGATGAAAAACCTGATTTGGTTCTCTCCGGTATTAATTGCGGACAAAACATGGGCGAAGATACCATGTACTCGGGAACTGTTGCAGCTGCCATAGAGGGTTATCTGTTTGGGATTGATTCGATTGCCTTTTCACAGATTGAGCGCGGTTGGGGGCATCTAGAGGATGCCGCTACAATGGCACAGGCCATTGTCGAGCGCTTTCTTGAGCGTAAAAAGGACGGAGAGCCGCAACTGCTCAATGTCAATATTCCCAACTTGCCCTTGTCTCAATTGCAGGGGATTGTGGCAACACGGCTGGGACGCAGACACCATGCCGAAAGTGTCATCAAAGAAGTTAGTCCTCGAGGTTTTCCGATTTATTGGGTCGGTGCGGCCGGCAAACCCAAAGATCGTGCCGAAGGAACAGACTTTTGGGCAGTCGAACATAATGCTGTTTCTGTGACTCCGCTTCAAGTGGATTTAACCAATTACTCCGCTGTTCGTTCAGTTGGGCAATGGTTGCATTCAGACAGCAAGCAATAACTGTATGCATAATGTGTAATGAATTGAGGTTTTGGATATGAAATTAAGAGTTTTAGCTGTTGCTGTGATGGCCGGCGGTTTGTTAGCCGGTTGTGCACTGCAGGAAGTGGGTGCTCCCATTTACAACCGAACCGGTTCGACAGGTGTCGGCACCTCGGGAATGGTCTCTGTGACGGGTGATACCTATACGGTTCAACCCGGCGATACGCTCTACAGCATCGCTACTCGCAACGGTTGCAATCCGACCGAATTGGCTCAAGCCAACGGTATTACGGATCCGACTCTTTTATCTCCGGGCACTGTTTTGCGTTTAACCTCTGCCCGCACGCAGCCGGTTACTTCGGTGGCTGTTGATGTTCCGCCGCCTGTTTCGACAGAAGTGACGATCGGTACGGACGTGACGACAGCTACGACGCCCTCAACAACCGATACGGTGACGTTGACGGGAAATACAACAACCGTTACAACTACGCAAAAGATGCTCGGCAACACCCAGCTTTCCTGGCCTGTGGCCCGCGGTCAGATTTTGCGTCAGTTCACCGATGAAAACAGTAAAGGTATTGAAATTGCGGGTAACTTAGGTGATGACGTTCGTGCGGCAGCGGCTGGTCGAGTGCTCTATACCGGTGAAAACGTCAGCGGATACGGTAAACTCATCATTATCACTCACGGTCCCGGCGCTGTAACGGTTTACGGTCACAACAGTGAATTGCTTGTCAAACGTGGTGACAATGTGACCAACGGACAGGTCATTGCCAAGATGGGCAATAGCGATAGCGATTCGGTCAACTTGCTTTTTGAAGTGCGACACAATGATCGACCGGTTAACCCGATAGAATACCTGCCGCAATAAAGTTTTTGTATAAATTCGGTCGGCACAAACCGACCATGACGCAGCGTCCGCTTTGACTACTTGAATGTGTTTCCTTTCGGTCTTTGTCGGGCGCTTCTTTTTTGAGGGAAATTTCCAATGGCAAGAGCCCCTAAAGTTTTAGAAAAATTTACCGTTGATATCGAATCGTTGGATCAGGACGGACGAGGAGTCGCGCACCGAGAAGGCAAAGTTGTCTTTGTTGAGGGAGCTCTCCCCGGCGAGACTGTAACGTATGAGCGTTTCCGCAACAAAAACAGTTATGAGTGCGGTCGTGCCGTTTCTATTGAAAAAGAGTCTTCCCTTCGTGTGAAACCCGCCTGTAAGCATTTCGGACTTGAACCCGGTTGTTGCGGGGGCTGTGCGATGCAGCACTTGGATCCTAACGCTCAGGTAGCCATCAAGCAGCGTGTGCTTTTAGACGCTTTGTGGCACATCGGTAAAGTTAAACCTGAAATGATTTTGCCTCCGATTTTCGGACCTTTCTGGGGGTATCGTCATCGGGCTCGTCTGACGGTGCGTGATGTCGAAAAGAAGGGCGGAGTGTTGGTGGGTTTCCACGAACGATCCTCAAGCTACGTGGCCGATATGACAGAGTGCAAGATTTTGCCTCGAGCTGTCAGCGATTTACTCATCCCGCTTCGCCGTTTGGTCGAAAGTCTTTCTATTCGTCAGCGCTTACCGCAAATTGAAGTGGCCATGGGTGGAAACGGAGCCATTGCGTTGGTTTTCCGTGTGCTCGAAGAACCGACTGAAGCGGATATGAATGCCTTCGAGGCGTTTTCCCTTGAGCATGGCGTCAGCGTCTGGTTGCAGCCCAAGGGACCGGACTCCTGCTATCCGATGCACCCGAGTGATCTCACGGCGCTCAAACTTGAATTGCCGGAATTCGGTGTACACATTTCTTTTAAACCCACGGATTTCACGCAAGTCAACCATCGCTTAAATGAAACGATGGTCTCCCGCGCCATTAATCTGTTGGACGTCAAGCCTGAGCACCGAGTCGCAGACTTTTTCTGCGGTTTAGGCAATTTCACGTTGCCGTTGGCTGTACGAGCCAAGACTGTGGTGGGAATTGAAGGTAGCGAACAGTTGGTCGAACGCGCTCGAGCCGGTGCAGCCGACAACGGTTTGGCTCAAAAAACGCAATTTGTGGCCCGCAATCTCTTTACGTGGTCTACAACAGATTGGGATGCACTTTGGGAACAATTGGGTGGTATTGACCGCGTGTTGATTGATCCGCCCAGAGAAGGCGCACTGGAATTGGCCCGTACGCTTGCGGCGACCGATAAACGACCGCCCCGGATTGTTTACGTTTCCTGTAATCCGGCAACGCTTGCCAGGGACTGCGCTATTTTGCACCACGAGGGTGGATGGCACATTCGAGCCGCCGGTGTGATGAACATGTTCCCGCACACGGCACACGTCGAGAGTATGGCAGTGCTCGAGCCCGGTCCGAAACCTGAAAGAGTGCCCGAACCCGAACAACCGGATGAGGCAATCGCTCAAGTGAGCGAGCCGTAAAAAGTATCCATCAGAAAGACCGACGGGCTTCGGTCTTTCAATGGAATTTCTTACAACGATGTAATTTTTCTTTGAGCGATACTCATGGATTGGGATCTTCATCTTAGCCATTACAAACAGCGGCCTCTGAAAGACGTCATTAAGGAGCTCGCGGAATTTGTTTGGGTGCGAATCCAAGAGACTCAACTCAATCAGGTGGCATCGTCTCTGACATTAACGACCGTTTTATCACTTGTGCCTCTGGTGGCGGTTATTTTGGTCAGTTTTGCGGTGTTTCCCGCCTTTGAAGCACGTCGCGCGGAAATGGAAGCGCTGCTTTTTTCCAGCCTTTTGCCCGAGGTCTACAGCCAGCAGATTATCAGGTATGTTCGGGCTTTTGCCGAGCACGCTCAAGGGTTGACTATTTTCGGTTTGGCCGGTTTAACCATTACGGCTCTCATGTTGATTAACACGGTTGACGGGGCGCTTAACCGCATTTTCCATGTGCGGCAAATGCGACCGATCACGCAGCGGGTGTTGATCTATTGGGCGCTTTTAACCTTAGGCCCTATAGCAATCGGTTTCAGCCTTGTCCTGACTAATGTGCTGACTCAGATTGAAGTCGGCGTTCAGGGGTTGCTGCCGAGTTGGTCTCTTGTGGCGCTTCAGCTTTTGGTGCAGTCCCTTATGTATGCCGCACTTTACGTTTATGTGCCCAACTGTAAAGTGAAGTGGCTCGATGCTTTTATCGGCGGCTTTTTGGTGACAATTGTCGGTGTGGCGATTAAGTGGGGCTTCAGTTATTACTTGAGTACGGGTCCCCTGACCACGATTTACGGCTCATTTGTGTTGATTCCCGTGGTGCTTTTGTGGATATATATTTCCTGGCTTTTGGCACTGTCGGGCGCAGCGATTGCGGCAACAGTGCCGATGCTTACCACCGGTCGGTACAGCGACATGAATAAAACGGGCAACGATTTCATCACCGGGGTGGCTCTTTTGCATGAACTCATGATTGCTCAGGAAAAAGGAGAACCTTCGGTTTCCATTCATGTGCTGTGTAAGGCCGTGGACTCGTACCCGGAGGCTGCCGGTGCCATCCTGGAGCGATTGGCTGAGGTGGGGTATGTGGGTAAACTCAAGGATGACCGCAAGTACGATGAGCACTGGAGTTTATTGGTTTCTCCCCAAACGACTACACTGAGCGCGGCTTTTGATGCACTGGTTGTGGATCCGAGTAACAGCCTCATCTGTCGGGAAAATTCACCGCTTTATGATTGGTACTGTCTGGTAACGGACGCAGAATGGAAAAAGCGGCCGATGGTGGAAACGTTGCGTTTCATCCATCCGATTAACTGAGAAAAATTGAAAAAACAAAAAAGGCGTTGGGACTGAGTCGTCAACGCCTTTTTCTGTAATAGAGTCCCGATTATTTCAAAGCTTCAAAAACACGGTTTTTGATTTCTTCAATCGAGCCCAAGCCGCTGATGCTGCGATACTGCGGAGCAGAGGCTTCACCGGAAGCGGCCAAATCACCGTAGAACTTCACCAAAGCTTCGGTTTGAGCATGGTAGACAGCCAAACGCTTCAAGACGACTTCTTCCTTGTCATCATCGCGTTGGATCAACGGATCACCGGTGATATCGTCTTTGCCTTCAACCTTCGGGGGATTGTAGACAATGTGGTAGGTACGTCCGGAGACCGGGTCTACACGACGACCGCTCATGCGGGTGACGATTTCTTCATCAGGAACGGAAATTTCGAGCACGAAATCAATCGGGATACCGGCAGCCTGAAGTGCTTCAGCCTGAGGAATCGTGCGCGGGAATCCGTCAAACAAGAAACCGTTGGCGCAGTCCGGTTGCGTTAAGCGTTCTTTTACCAACCCGATAATGATGTCATCGGAAACCAATTGGCCCTTGTCCATGACTTCTTTGGCGGCTAAACCGAGAGGGGTACCGGCCTTAACGGCGGCACGCAACATATCTCCCGTGGAGATCTGGGGAATGCCGAACTTTTCTTTGATGAAAGCGGCTTGCGTGCCCTTACCGGCACCCGGGGGTCCAATCAAAATCAAACGCATAATAACAACTCCTCGTTTACTTTCCGATGACTCAGGGATTTGAGTCATACCAACATTTTTATTTTAGACATCTTGCCGGGCGTTCGCTCTGCCCGAAAAGATATATTTCAGATTTTGCCTTGAGCGTATACCTCACGTACCCGATCGAGATCTTCCTGGGTGTCTACACCTGCAGGGAGCGCTCCGGGTAAGACCGCAACAGCGATTTTTACTCCGTAATACAAGGCACGAAGCTGCTCGAGGCTTTCCCATTTTTCGATCGGTGCCTGTTGCCAGTGCGGGTAACGCTTTAAAAATTTCACACGATAGGCATAAAGACCGATATGACGAAGGGGATTGAGACCATCAGGCAGTTTGGTCTTGTCCTCGCGGAAGGCGTCGCGCGGCCAGGGAATCGGGGCGCGGCTGAAAGTGATGGCATTACCTTGTGCATCACGGACGACCTTGACCACATTGGGGTTCATGAATTCTTCAATATCCTCAATGGGGTGGCCTGCAGTAGCCATTTCACATTCGGGGTGGGCCGCCAAAAGCTCAGCCACTTCACGCACGACAGCGGTAGGAATCAAAGGTTCATCGCCTTGAACATTGACAACAATGGCTTCATCGTCAAGTCCTAGCTTGGTGACTGTCTCGGCTAAGCGATCCGTACCGGTGGGGTGGTTTTCGGAAGTGAGAACGACTTTGACGCCGTAGGTTTCGCAAGCTTTGACAATATCGGGGTGATCGGTAGCTACGATAACGTCAGTAGCGCCAGACGCCAGAGCCCGTTCAGCGACACGCACGACCATAGGACGACCCGCGATGTCTTTGAGCGGTTTCTCAGGCAAGCGGGTTGACTTCATACGTGAAGGAATAATGGCATAAAAAGCAGTCATATCATGCCCCTCGTACCATGGATAAACGTTTGGCGTATTCTCGGGCTTGTTCATCCGAGAGCGGCTTAGCCTCTTCGGCAATCATATTGGGAATATTATCTTTGACTTCAAAAGCCAGTTTGCAGCGCGGGCAGACCAACACGGAATTGTCCGCATCCCATACGATTGCTCCTTTGCAGAGCGGGCAAACCAATGTGGCGGTTAATCGAGGATCAAGAGCCATTTTATTTTTGAACCTTTTGCTGAAGTTTGTGTTCAATCAGATCCACAAGATAGGGATCAATATCAACGATGTATTCGACGGTATAAATTCTAGGGTCAGCGGCGATATCAGGGCGCTGACGACACTTGACGGCATCCTTACCCGTGATGAGAATGTATTCTTCTTTCACGTTTTTGAACGGATTGTCATCAAACGCGTAGTGATCGCCCAGTTCCATCTCCGGCCCTTCAATGTCGTGGGCTCGGAGCATGGCAAAAAAGCGTCCCGGAGCAGCGATACCGGCTGCTGCCAATACGGGCTTACCCTTTTGGGCAATTTCTTCAAGCGTCAATGATCGGGTACCGTCCAAAGATTTCGCCAGTCCCAGTGTGGCGGTCGCTGCAAAGCGCGGAGTGCGGCTGTCAAACGTATCTTCCGTTGCATTTAAGACAATCGCATCCACTTCATCGAGCCGTGAAGGCGGCTCGCGCAGGGGGCCGGCAGGTAAAACCCAGCCGTTACCCAAACCGCGGGCACCGACCACGGCAAGCTCAACGTCACGAGCCAGTGCGTAGTGCTGCAGACCGTCATCCGAAATAATAATGTCGCACTCAGGGTGCTTATCCAAAAGTAAGAGCGCGGCAGCAACCCGATCACGTGCAACAGCAACGGGTACTCGTGTTTGGCGAGCGATCAGAAGCGGTTCATCGCCGACACTTTGAGCCGGGCTGTCGGGTAAAACCATGAGCGGTTTGTCATGTTTGCGTCCGAAGCCTCGAGAAACAACACCGGGATGGTGACCTCGTTTGATGAGTTCTTTTACGAGTGCAATAGTGACCGGTGTTTTACCCGTGCCGCCGACATAGATATTGCCGACTACAACCACCGGAACCGGCAATTTGTGCGGTTGAGTTTTTAAACGGCGGTTGCGAGCCACGCATAAGAAAATCAGTGAAAGTGGAGATAAGGCCCAGGCAAGCAGACCGCGTTTGGTCCACTGACGATGCAGCCACGACTCAAATGTGGCTCGCATGGTTGTCTCCGATTAAATGAAAAAATGACTCTCGACCCTCAGGGCCGGAACTGTCAGAAAGCATATGTTTTTACTCTACCTGCTTGAAAAAGCTAATTTTCTAATGTTAGCAAATCTGAAAGCGAACGACACAGACGCACAAACCGATCGGCGTTGAACGTTGTCGTTTTCAGACCAATCGGTTCAGTTAATCAAAATTTAGAGCTCAAAAACTTTTCGAAGTTCTTCAACGGTCAAGCGTTCATCAAAGGGAATAAATTCTCCTTTGGAATTTTTAAACACTCCGTAAGGGACGGCTCGACATCCTGCACGGCGGTGCAGCTTCGTGTTGGTCCAGACTTTATCACGGACATCAACCGGCAAGTCTTCAACTTTTCCATATCGGATGCCGCAAAACTCAATGTCGGTGAAATGCGCAAAATGCTCTTCAAGCTTAGCCAGAGGATCTTTGTCGATCAAGATGGTCGTGGCCTGCGGCTCCGAATGAATATTCATGAAGGCAATCGGGCAGAAAATAAATTCGATTTTGTCTAAAAACGGAACCAGTTTTCTGTGCAGTTGCCAACAGTCGCGACACTGAGTATCAAAGGCCACATAGGCTTTGGGGCGGCCCGTCGGTCCTTTTGAAGAGATACCGGTTGCCTCTTTTTCAAAAGACTCGAACATTTTCTTTCCGTCCCAAATAACAGGAACGTTAGCCGGTTCGGCATAAACGGTCGGTACGGCTGCGGAAGCCAAAGCAGCTAAGGCAGCCCCCAGAGCCTGTCGACGAGAAAAGTTTTGCATGGTGACTCCAAAGAAGACTTGGGTTTATTGTAAGCGTATTTCGACGATTGCTTTTTTTAATTGTGTAACGGGATGCCAATCCTGTTTGGCTTTGCGCAGACCGGGTATCCCTAAATCTTCTTCTCGATTTAAAAATTCAATACAAAGGGGAAGACTTTGCGCAAAGGCCTGGGATAGAGCCGGGTAGGCACCGGGGACCTCTCGGGTGGCTTTTTCAATGTGTACGGAAAGGATGTCAGGGGCACTGCGTGCACCGTATGTCAGACCTAAAATGCGACCGTTTTCGTGCAGAATACCGCCGTAGACCGGAAGCTC
This sequence comes from Parasutterella secunda, assembly GCF_016901835.1. Taxonomy (GTDB): domain Bacteria; phylum Pseudomonadota; class Gammaproteobacteria; order Burkholderiales; family Burkholderiaceae_F; genus Aphodousia; species Aphodousia faecavium. Next base: position 29,431 of record NZ_JACJKX010000013.1, read on the forward strand.
TTCCCAGTGTGACAAAACAGATTCAATGGCAGCCCGTTCCTGCAACAGACTGTCATTCATTTCACGCTCTGCATACCAATTGTCCAAAAAGGCATGACAAGCTTCTCGTTTATCCGGCGTGTAAACATCAAAACGCGCCTGAGGACAAGCTTTAAAGAAACGTTTGATGAAGTTTCTTTTGCTGTGAAAATGAGAACCCGGCAGTTCAACAAAATCGGAACAGGCGTAGATATAGTCCCAACGGTCAGGATTGTTTTCAACAATTAATTGAGCACCGGGATAGGCTTGGGTAAGAGTTTGCTCAATAAGGTCAATTCGACCGAAAAATTTCAAAGCGAAATTTTCACTAAGGGCTTTTTGCTGCAAAAGTTCAAAAAGTTCCTTCGGTGTTTCTTGCTGACCGATCGGCATAAAAAAGACTGGATTGTTGGATTCATCCAGTGTGCGTTCAAGTACCAGAAAAGAATGGTCGTATTCAAAAAATCGGATATGCGAATTCACCCCCCGGCTCAGTAAAGAGATCAAACTTAAGTCACAGTCGCCGTTGCCGAATTGAGGGAGATATTTTTTCAAAAGCGGCAGATCGCTAAAAGTTAATTCAGAGAAAGTCATAAAACGAAACCATAACCAAACCTCTGAACATTACGACAGCCGTTCTCAATTTGCAATGAACTTTTCGCTAGAATTTCTGAAAAACTATCAGGTTCATTGATATGTATAACCAATCGGATTTTCACAACCCTGAAAACGTGGTGTGGACTGTCTCGGAACTTAATGATCGGGTATCGCAAACCTTATTTACGCATTTTCCTCCGTTATGGGTGGCAGGAGAAGTCAGAGGTTTTACTCGAGCCGCCTCCGGTCACTGGTACTTCACCCTCAAGGATGCGACCGGAGAGCTCGCCTGTGCAATGTTTGCCGGTCATAACCGCAAAGTCGGTTTTCTTCCTAAAACGGGAGACCATCTGGAGGTACACGGTCAGGTCAGTATTTACCGCGCCAGAGGTTCGTACCAAATGGTTGTGGATTCGGTTCGGCAGGCAGGACTGGGTCAACTGTACGAGCAGTTCTTAAAACTGAAAGAAAAACTGCAGGCTGAGGGTCTTTTTGACAGCTCCCGTAAAAAACCGCTCAAACGAATCTACACAAAAATCGCAGTTGTCACGAGTCTGCAGGCTGCCGCTCTCAGAGATGTACTGACGACGTTAGGGCGCCGCGCTCCCTATGCGAAGGTGATGGTATTTGAAACGGCTGTCCAGGGTGAGGAGGCGCCGGAGGAAATCATTCGGGCCCTGCAAAAGGCTGAGGGTAGTACCGATGTGGAAGTGATTCTGCTTGTCAGAGGAGGGGGATCACTTCAGGACTTATGGGCTTTTAATGATGAACGGGTGGCACGAGCGGTAGCGGCATTGACTAAACCGGTGATTGTGGGAGTAGGCCACGAGAGTGATGTGACGATTGTCGACTGGGTGGCGGATTTACGAGCGGCGACACCGACGGCTGCAGCTGAACATGCAACCGAGAGTGTGGATGTTTTGCGCTCAGAAGTGCTGCAGGCACAAGACAATGTGCGTTTTGTTTTTAACCGCTATTGGTCAGAACTTTCCCAACGGATCGATTCTTTCATGAGAGAAATCCCCGATCCGCGACAAACAGTCAAACAAGCTCAAGAGCGACTGCAAGATACCGATCAACAACTCCGATCATTGATCAAACTCAGTTGGCAGATGCGCAGCCAAAGGCTTCAGCATTGCTCCGAAGCACTCGTTCATCCCGCTATGCGACTTGAAGCAGAAAAAACGACGTTTGTCCGATTAAATCAGGAGCTGTCGCATTCGTTTTCGTCTAAATGGCGTAATTGTCAGCGCGATTGTGTTTCACTGACAGAGCTGTTGACAGAGTTAAGTCCTCAAGCCATATTGCGGAAAGGTTACAGTTATGTAACTGATTCAGAGGGGCGTTTTATAAAGTCAAACAGTGCGGTTAATGTCGGAGAAAATTTAACCGTTCATTGGCAGGATGGACAGTCGCATGTCTCTGTCATAGATAAAACTAATGACGATCCTGCCCATTAGCTATCGAGTCATCTTTTAACAAAATTTTTCTATAGAATCGATCCGAATACATAGGAGAGAAAGAAATGGCATTTCAATTACCCACTTTAGCCTTCCCGATGAATGCGTTGGCTCCGGCCATGTCTGAAGAGACTTTGCAATACCACTACGGTAAACATCATCAGACGTATCTCACCAATTTGAATACGGCTATTCAAGGCACGCCCTTTGAACGCATGTCCTTGGAAGAAATCGTATTGGCGAGCGACGGTATCAATCAAGGTGTTTTCAACAACGCTGCTCAGGCCTGGAACCATGCCTTTTTCTGGATGTGTCTGTCCCCGAAGGGTGGAAAAAAGCCCCAGGGTGAGCTCTTAGGTAAGATCGAAGAGCGTTGGGGTTCTTTTGAAGAATTCAGAAAACAATTCACCGCTGCAGCAGCCGGTAATTTCGGCTCCGGTTGGACGTGGTTGGTTCTCACTCCCCAAAAGACGTTGGAAATCGTCAATACCTCTAATGCAGGCTCACAATTGGCAAGCGATAACACGCCCTTGATGGTGGTGGATGTGTGGGAACATGCCTACTACATTGATTATCGTAATTCTCGTCCCAACTACCTCAATGCGCTTTTCGATCATTTGATCGATTGGGAATTTGTGGCTAAGAACTACTACAACGCCAAATAATTCTGAAAAGGCTTCGAAGAATTTTTTTTTCGAAGCCTTTTTAATAACGAAGTTGCGCACCTTCACGGAGTTTTCTTTTTTCATACCAGCCGCCCGGCATCTCCAGGGCCCATTTGATTTCCTGCGGTGAGCAGTGGGTGTTTCGTGTTTGAGCCTTCATTTGACGAACGGCGATCAGTCGACCGCTTTCATCAAAAAATCCCACATCTAAATCGATTGGCACATCTTTCATCCACATGCAGACTTTTTGTTTTTGAATGAAGATAAAAAGCATGCCTTCGTTTTCTCCCAGCGCCTGAACGCCTTGAAGGCCTTTGTGTTGTTCTTCCGGGGTAATCGCTACCCTAGCCTCGACTCGGTATTGGTCAATAAACAGAGTTTCAGCCAGAACGGGTTGGCAAAAAAGCATCAAACAGACAACAGAAAAACTGCGCGTGTAACGCAAAGTTACTGACCGCGCAGTTTTGAGCTGAGAATAAACAGAGCTCATGGACACAGACAATCCTCTAGCTTGCAGCGTCTTCGGTCTTCATGGGCGAAGGAATCACGCGTGTGGCGTGCAGTCCGCGTTCGGATTGTTCGAATTCAAATTCAACCCGTTGATTGGTCTGCAAAGTCTTGCGACCGGGCATTTCAATGGAACGGAAATGTACAAACACTTCGCGATCTTGACCGTCGGGAATGATGAACCCGTAACCTTTGGCATCCGAGAACCATTTCACAGTACCGGAATTCATAAAAAGTCCTTAAAAAGAAAGCATAGGCAATCTAGAGAGAGTTCTAATTTGTCTGCCTTCCATTTCATCATAGGCCTATTTCTATATTTTGAGTGAAGTTTTTTGAAATATTTTAAGATTTACCGGTGGAACCGAAGCCACCCGCTCCGCGATCACTGGCTTGAAAGTCTTCGACAATATTCATTTGCATCTGAACAACGGGCACAATGACAAGCTGGGCAATTCTTTCCATCGGCTCAATGGTGAAAGAATCCTTGCCTCGGTTCCAAGTGGAAACCATCAGTTCACCCTGATAATCCGAGTCAATCAGACCGACCAGGTTACCCAAAACAATACCGTGTTTATGACCTAATCCTGAGCGGGGAAGGATTAAAGCGGCGTAACCGGGATCGGCCAAATGAATAGCCAATCCGGTTTTAATCAATTTTGTTTCCCCGGGCGCAAGGGTGAGCGGCTCATCGAGCATAGCCCGCAGATCAAGCCCCGCGGAACCTGCCGTTGCATAGGCGGGCATTTTTTCTTTGACTCGAGGATCCAGAATTTTGACATCGACTTGCATGGGAAACTATCTCCTGCGTTTATGACGAACAATGTTCGAAAAAATGGTGATAAAAACGATGAATATGGCTGTGAAGATGAGTTCTTCATCGCCGGTCATCCCACCGTAGGCAAATAATGCGAAGGCCGAGAAAATCAGCATCATTGAAGAAATATTACCGGCCCGGGTAGCGACATTGGTTCGTTTGGTCGGGTTCGGGTCCGGAGAGTCCACTTTAAAAGCATCTTCAGGCTGCGCAATGACCGTATCTCGGTGAGTCGGTACCGGATCAAGCTGATTTTTGGGGCCGGGATTGCCGGTCCATACGCCGGAAGCTGCGCCGTTGAGCTCACTGTTGATCTGTTCGCGCATTAATTCATCATTGACTTGCAACGCTTTTAATTCGCGAACGCTTTTCTCATTGAGCTTTTCAACAAAAGCGGCGAAATCACCGTTTTTCGGTTCCAGCTCGGAAGGATCAAAGCGCTTTCGCATCAGTTAACCTCCTGGGCGATTTTGGCGATAAGAGCCTGAGCGATATGCTCCTTGGTTGCTTTGGCAAGAGGCGTGGCCGCATCGCGCTCGACAAACACCACGGCATTGGTGTCTTGATTCATGGCGTCGCTGACAAGATTGGCCACAATGAGCGGAACGTTTTTACGGAATAATTTGGCCCGAGCATTATCAATCAGATTGTCAGTCTCGGCGGCAAAGCCCACGCAGTAGGGAGCGTTTTCAAGCGCAGCAACGCTAGCCAGAATATCCGGGTTTTCTTCAAAAATGAGATCGGGCGTGCCGGCGTATTCTTTTTTAATTTTATGATCGCTTGCGTTGGCTACACGCCAATCGGCCACTGCTGCCACACTGATAAAGATTTCGTGTTGTGATACTTCGTGCATGACCGCATCGTACATTTCGCGAGCAGTCGTTACATCAATTCGTTTAACACCGGCCGGAGTTTTCAGATCTGTTCGGCCTGCTACGAGCGTCACCTCAGCGCCAGCTAAAACCGCCGCTTTAGCAATGGCAAAACCCTGTTTGCCGGACGATAAATTGGTGATACCGCGCACGGGATCAATGGGCTCGTACGTGGGGCCGGCGGTGATTAAAACACGGCACCGATCCAAAAGTCTCGGTGAGAACGCACCTTGTAAGAGCTCAATAATCTCATCGGGCTCCAACATGCGGCCGCTTCCGCTGTCTCCGCAGGCTTGTTCACCACTGGCAGGGCCCAGGAAAATGGCACCGTCTTGGGTGAGCTGAGTGACATTGCGCTGTGTGGCTTGGTTGTGCCACATGAAGGTGTTCATAGCCGGGGCGTAAGCAACCGGACAGCGGGCAGCCAAAATGGCGGCACTCAGTAAATCATCGGCAATTCCCTGAGCAGCCTTGGCCAGAATGTTGGCTGTAGCCGGCGCGACCAGAAGCAGAGAAGCGTTTCGAGTGGCTTCAATATGGGGGATGGCACTTGAGGTTTGATTCCAATCGGCTGTGTAAACCTGGCTTGCCCCCAGGGCTTGAAACGTAAGGGGAGTCACAAACCGTTGAGCAGCTTCAGTCATAATGACCGATACCTGTGCTCCACGTTTGATGAGCAGTCTGAGCAATTCACAGCTTTTGTAGGCGGCAATTGATCCGGTGACTGCCAAGACAATTTTTTGTCCGCTGAGCATGACGCTATCCTTTATTCGTTTCGAGTGAAAAAGCTGTCAATGATTAACAGTGCGGCTCCGCCAACAATAGCCATATCCGCGACATTGAAAGCGGGCCAATGCCAGTATTGATAATAAAAATCCAGAAAATCAATTACATAACCATAGATTATACGGTCAAACAGGTTGCCCGAGGCTCCCCCCATGATGAGTGCAAGAGCGAGGCAAAAAAGATTCTCTTTTGAATGACGGATGATTAATCGGGTACAAATCACAATGGCAGCCACGGCAATCAGCGCAAAAAAGTACATTTGCCAACCGTCGTGATCGGCCAGGAATGAAAATGCTGCTCCGGTGTTATGAGCCAACACCAGGTTAAAAAAAGACGTGATCGGCCGCGTTTCACCCAGAAAGAAATTGCTCTCAAAATAAAATTTGGTTGCAATATCAATCAGGAAAACAACGGCCGCAATACCCGCCCAGGGCGCTACGGCTCGGGCGGGATGAGGCTGGACATTGACCATGTCAACCCTTTATTTAGGCAAAGCGACGGGTTTCACCGGCACCGAAAAGATTTTCGGCACAACGGGCACACAGCGTCGGGTGCTCGGCAACCGTGCCGACAGAGCTGACATAGTGCCAGCAGCGGGCACACTTCGGAGCCTGAGACTGATGTACGCGGATAGCCGCTTCGCCCTTATGCAGATCGGCGCGGCTAGTGATCATCACAAAGCGTAATTCATCGCCGAGGCTGGCAAGAGCTTCGTACGTTTCGCCATCGGCGGTGATGTCAAGTTCGGCCTGCAGACTCGAACCCACTTTACCTTCGGTGCGCAGATTTTCAATTTCCTTTTGAACATCGGTGCGAACCGAGCGGATCTTTTCCCACTTCGTCAACAGTTCTTGAGCATGAGCGATTTCGGGAAGTTCAAAGAATTCTTCCGTAAAGATGCTCACTGACTTATTAGGCTCAAAGATCGCGTAGGCTTCTTCGGCTGTAAAGGAAAGAATCGGAGCCATCAGACGCAGATAGGCAGCCGTGATGTACCACAAGGCTGTTTGAGCCGAGCGGCGTGCAAAACCGGTTGTTGCCGTTGTGTAGAGACGGTCTTTGAGGATGTCAAGGTAGAAGCTACCCAAATCGTCACTGGCAAAAGATTGCAACTTCGCCACGATCGGATGGAAGTCGTTGTTGTCGTAGAGTTCAACCACTTCTTTTTGTAATTGAGCCACTCGTGCGATTGCCCAACGGTCGAGTTCAATCATGTCTTCAAACTTGACGGCATCCTTGGTGATATCAAAGTCACTTGTGTTGGCCAAGAGGAAGCGCAACGTGTTGCGGATGCGGCGATAAGAGTCGGTGACGTGTTTGACGATGGTCTTACCGAAACTTAATTCGCCGGAGTAATCGGTTGAAGCAACCCACAGACGCAGGATTTCCGCACCATAGGTCTTGGTAGCATCCATCAATTGCACGGTGTTGCCCAAGCTCTTACTCATCTTGCGGCCTTGCTCATCCACGGTAAAACCGTGGGTCAGAAGCGCATCATACGGGGCGCGGCCATCGAGCATGACGCCGATCAGAAGCGAGGAGTGGAACCAACCGCGGTGTTGGTCGCTACCTTCAAGGTAGAGATCGATTGGGAAGTCGAGCTTATCTTTATGTGAGCCGCGAACCACCGTGGCGTGCGTCGAGCCCGAGTCAAACCAAACGTCAAGAATATCAGTGGTCTTGACGTAGTCTTTGGCTTCTTCGGCACTCATGAAGTCTTCGGCCTTCGATTGCGTCCAGGTTTCGATGCCGCCTTTTTCAACGCGTTTGGCGACTTCTTCCATGATTTCAAGCGTACGAGGATGAAGTTTGCCCGTTACCTTGTGGGTAAAGAAAGGAAGCGGCACACCCCAATTGCGCTGACGGGAAATACACCAGTCAGGACGGTTGGCGATCATGGCATGCAGGCGGTTGTAGCCCCAACTCGGGTAGAACTTCGTGGCATCAACTGCTTCAAGAGCTGCTTCACGAAGGCTCTTGGGCTGCTCGGTGCCGATAGCCGGACGTGTGTCTTCCGTGCTCTTATCCATACGGATGAACCATTGGCTCGTGGCACGATAGATCAGCGGAGTCTTGTGGCGCCAGCAGTGCATGTAGCTGTGCACTTGAGTGCCGTAATGCAGGAGATTGCCCGATTCTTTGAGTTTTTCAACGATGACCGGTTGGGCCTTCCAGATGTGCAAGCCACCAAAGAGGGGAAGATCATCGGAGTAGACTCCGTTGCCTTGCACAGGGTTGAGGATCTCGTCATTATGCATGCCGTACTTTTTGCAGGTATAGAAGTCATCTACACCATAAGCAGGTGCAGAGTGAACGATACCGGTACCGGCTGTGGAGTCTACATACTCAGCCAATTCAACGGGGCTGAAGCGTTTATAGCCGGGATGCATTTCAGAAAGCGGATGCATAAAGCGCACCAGGTCAAAAGCCTGACCTTTAGCGCTAGCAACAACTTTTCCTTCTTTTTCGTAGCGCTTCAAGCAGTCTTCCACGAGCTTATCGCACAAAATGAGATAGCGATCGCCGCAATCGACCAAGGCGTAATCGAGTTCGGGGTGCATGTTGAGCGCTTGGTTGGACGGAATGGTCCAGGGTGTTGTCGTCCAAATAACGGTGTAGACCGGTTTATCAAGCGTATGGTTGAAAATCTTTTCAACGCGTTCTTTATCTTCACCGGCCAAGGGGAAGGCCACGTCAATGATCGGGCCTTTGATGTCCTTATATTCAACTTCAGCTTCAGCCAAAGCAGATTGACAGTCAAAGCACCAGTTCACAGGCTTCAGACCACGATAGACGTAGCCCTTTTCCATCAACTTGGCAAGCACTCGAATTTGAGCAGCTTCCGTGTCATAACGAAGGGTCAGGTACGGATCGTCCCAGTCGCCTAAAACCCCCATGCGTTGAAAGCCCGCTTTTTGGCGTGCCACTTGTTCATGAGCATATTGACGGGCCTTGGCTTGAAGTTCAACGATCGGAAGGTTCTTGCCGTAGAGCTTTTCGATTTGAATTTCAATCGGCATGCCGTGGCAGTCCCAACCCGGAACGTACGGAGCGTCATAGCCCATGAGTGTACGGGACTTCAAAATAATGTCTTTTAAAACCTTGTTGACACCATGGCCTAAATGCAGGTCGCCGTTGGCGTACGGAGGACCATCATGCAAAATGAAATGCTTACGGCCTTTTTTTGCTTTGCGAATAGCGCCGTAAATATCTTTTTCCTGCCATTCTTTGATCCAATTGGGTTCACGGGCGGGCAAGTTGCCGCGCATCGGAAAAGGTGTGTCAGGCAGATTAAGCGGGTATTTTTGAGCCTGATCTTCAGTCGTTTTTGTCATGATGTCTCCTTGGTCCCCTCGGACTCTTCAAGGTTTGTTAAACACAAAATGCGTGTGAATTTTTAGGCTTCACACTAACCGTATTGTTCGGTAAGTTGTACGTCCGAACTTGCCATGCCGACCAACGCACGAGCCTTTTGGGCATCAGCGTTAATAGCGGCTTTTAATTCTTCAAGGTTGGCGAACTTTTTGTCGTCACGAAGCTTATCTAAAAATTCCACCCGGACGATTTTGCCGTAGCAGTCCTGGTGGTAATCAAAAATGTGCGTTTCAAGCAGGTACTTTTTGGGCTGTCCTTCGGTAACAGTGGGGCGGCATGTGATGGTTGCTACGCCTCCCAACGGATAAGGAGCAAGTCCGTGTACAAATACGGCGTATACCCCTTTGACGGCAGGCTCTCCGTTTTTGTCAACAGGAATGCAGTCCATATTGATTGTCGGAAAGCCCAGGGTACGGCCTAATTCCTGACCGTGGACGACGCGGCCCGTAATATGGTAATGGTGGCCCAGAAGTTGATTCACTTCAAATAAGTCATTGTCAAGCAATGCTTTTCTTAAGCGCGTACTGGAAATGCGGCTTGTACCGTGAAAGAGTGTAGGAGAAACCCACACTTCAAAACCCAGTTCTTTGCCGAGCGCCTTGAGATCCTCAACTGTTCCAAGACCCTTGTAGCCGAAATGAAAGTCTTCTCCGACAGTCACCCAACGGGCGTGCAGTCCTTCAACCAATATTTCTTCGGCAAACTGACGAGGTGTCATTCGGGCCAGGCGCTCATTGAAATTCAGGAAAATCACGCGTTGTATACCGCAGGCACCGATATCGAGCACTTTGTCGCGGATATTGTTGACTCGTGCCAGCACCTGATGGCCATGTGGGTACACTTCTTTGGGGTGAGGCTCAAAAGTGACTGCACAAGGAATCAGTCCACGAAGATCGGCTGCTTGTACAACTTCGGCAAGCAGAGCCTGATGACCGCGATGAACGCCGTCAAAATTGCCGATCGCAATCGCACAGTCCATCCTTTTGAGATACTGGGGAACGCCTCTGAATACTTTCATGTCTACAAAACCAAATATAAACGCCAAATTCTAACAAATATATAAAGCTAGGATTTGAGCGTTTTGTACTAGTCCGATCTAAAAAAAGTTCATTTGAATGATTCGCTACCGTCAGTCGTTAAAGAGCGGAGTCAAAAATAATTCAACGTACTTCAATATCGGAGAAGTCGAAACGGTACAATTTGAGAATACGATTACTTACTCTTTGGAAAAATGAAAAAAATAGTCGTTTTAATTTCCGGCCGTGGCAGCAATTTTGTGGCTATTCAGGAGTGTGCACTGCGTGAAGACTGGGAACACACAATTGAAGCTAAGATTGTTGCGGTGATCTCTAATCGTCCCGACGCAAAGGGATTGGGATTGGCTCAAGGTTACGGTATTGATGCGTTGTGTGTGGATCACAAAGCATTTGAAAGCCGAGAAGCGTTTGAAGAGAAATTATTTGAGGTGATTTCCCGTTATGAGCCGGATCTCATTGTATTGGCCGGATTCATGCGTATTTTGACGGCAACCTTCGTGAATCGCTTCGAAGGGAAGATTCTTAACATTCACCCGGCGCTGCTGCCTTCCTTTAAAGGACTCGATACTCATCAAAGAGCAATTGACGCGGGCGTTCGTATGGCAGGTACGACGGTGCATTATGTCTCGGCAGCATTGGATGGCGGAGCCATTATTGCTCAGGCAGCAGTACCGGTATTGCCATCAGACGATGCCCATACCCTGGCCGATCGCGTACTTGTTTTTGAGCATCAAATTTATGCCAAGGCCGTTAAGGCGTGTGTGACCGGTCGGGTTCGTTATGAAAATGAGCGGGCCGTCATGGATGATGAAACTGCCTTGGAACTCACCTTATTCGGAAAGAACTAAATCATGCAGGAAAAGAAAAGATCTTCGCGTCGTCCCGCAGGAACACAACGTCAGTTGACCGAAAGACAAAGGGCAGCCCGTACGCGTCAGATTCTTGAAAGTCGCTCCATGAGTAAAGAGGAGCGGCGAAAAAAGGCGGGCGCCCATCACAGTGTCGCCGAGCGTCAATCTCGTTCGGGCGGTCCGCGAGTGACCGGCTTGATCGTTGATGAGTTGGGTAAAGCGCTCGCAACGGTTTTAAAGCTTGACGGTCCGGCCGATGTGTTGATGAGCCGCTTCTTCAGACTTAACCACAAGCTGGGTTCTCGTGACAGGAGCATTATCGCTGAGGCTATTTTCTTTACACTTCGGCACCTGTCGACAATTGCCTGGCAGATGAAACCCATCGTTCCGGCTCGCGCCCCGAGGTTGACGGCAATGGTGGCGTTGGCCCGTATTTACGGTCGTGACGCTTTGGATGAACGGACGGTCGGCAATGATGCCGGACCTCTGGATAACATTTTGCGAAGCAAACCCGAAAATGCCACGCCTTTTGTGCAGTCGGAATTGCCCTACTGGCTCTATGAGCGATTAAATGAGCAGTTCGGTGATGAGGCTCCCGCTCTTTTTGAATCCATGAAAGAAGGGGCTCCGCTTGATTTGCGTGTTAATCTGCTTAAGGCTAAACGCGAAGAAGTGATTGCGGAACTTACTGAACATGGCGTACAGGCATTGCCGACTCCTATGTCTCCCGATGGTATCCGCTTGCTCACAAAACCCGGCTTGACCAGTTGGCCGATTTATCGGGAAGGCAAAATCGATGTTCAGGATGAAGGCAGTCAATTGATTGCTCGCTTGGTTCAGCCCAAACGGGGTGAGATGGTCTGTGATTTTTGCGCCGGTGCCGGCGGAAAAACATTGGCATTGGGTGCATTGATGCGCTCGACAGGCCGTCTTTATGCTTTTGATGTCAATGAAAAACGCCTGTCCGGTTTAACGCCTCGTATGCGCCGCGCCGGATTAAGTAATGTCCACCCGATTGCGATCAAAACGGAGCGTGATACACGTGTCAAGCGTTTGACCGGTAAATTTGATCGAGTGTTGGTTGATGCCCCCTGTTCAGGAACGGGAACCTTGCGCAGAAATCCTGATCTACGCTGGCGCATGAACGAAGAGGAACTGGCCCGTATTAATTCGATTCAAGCCAATGTGTTGGAATCTGCTTCGAGACTCGTCAAATCAGGCGGACGCTTGGTTTATGCCACATGTTCGTTGCTTGAAGTGGAAAATCAAAGGGTGGTGGAAGCATTTTTGTCCAAACACCCCGAGTACGAAATTATGGACGCTACCGATGTGTTGGCTAAACAGGGAGTGAATCTTCCCGAGTGTGCCAAGGCCCATGCGCCTTACTTTGTGATGGCCCCGCACCAAAGCGGTACCGATGGTTTCTTCGGTGCAGTGTTGGTGAAAAAGGAAATGCGCCAATCTTAACTTTGTGAAAAAACGCTCATCTTGACAGGTGGGCGTTTTTTCCGAGATTTTCTTTTCATGCTTTTTTCCGTTCCTAAATCTTTGGCTTTTCTGTTAGCGATGTGTTCCATGGTGGGACCGCTCTCAGCCAATACCTATATGCCCGGTTTGGGCATGATTGCCGAGGAGTACGGAGTCGGTGAAGTTGCTGCCTATCAGACATTATCCAGTTATCTGATTTGTTTTGCCCTTTCTTCATTATTCGTAGGAGCTATTTCCGACAGTTTAGGCAGGCGCTCCGTTATGATGGGTGGGCTGCTGAGTTATGCGTTGTCATGCATGATCTGTGCGTTCAGCCCTAACTACGAGTCTTTTCTTGTCGGAAGAATTCTGATGGGCCTTTTTGCCAGTACCGGAACGGTGCTGGCCATGGCGGTTACGCGTGACCTTTTCAGTGGCAGACAGGCTCAGGAATTGACAAGTTTGATTGCCGTTATTTTTGCTTTGGCTCCGGCATTTGCCCCCATTATCGGCGGGTGGCTCGTTGTGCTTTTCGGTTGGAGAAGCGTGTTTTTCTTCTTAGCGGGTTTTGCTTTTCTAATGGCTCTTGCCACCTTCTTTTTACTGAAGGAAACCCATCCCGAAGACAAAAGAACGGCTTTTCATTTCGTACCGCTTGTGACGACTTATGCTCATTCCTTTAAGAATGTTGCGTTTACCGCGGGCGTTTTCTGTAACGGTTTTGTTTTTATGGGTTCCATTCTGTTTTCTGCCGGCGCACCTGACTATGTTGAAAATGTCATGGGCATGGGTGTAACAGATTTCGGTTATCTCATGCTGCCATTGATCGGTTTTTCAGTTACGGGCTCTATTTTCTGCACAAAAATTGCCGCCAGATTGGGCGAAGTCAAAGCCATGTGGCTTCAAATTGCTTTGATGTACATTGCAGGCATTGCCGGCGTGGTGATGAATTACATCTGGCACGTGCCTTATCCGCTCTGCCTTTTTGCCGTGATTGTCTATAGCACGGCAATGAGCGTCATTCGTCCGATCATGACGGTCTATAACCTGGACTATTTCCCGCAAAACAGAGGAATGGCAGCAAGCATTCAGCAATTTTTCCAAACATCGGCTTTTGCCATTTGCGCCGCTTTATGGGTTCCTGTTGTCATGGGGCAGGCATGGAAGTACGATGCTGTGCTTTTGTTCTGCGGCGTAATGGTCAGTGTTACGTGGATTATTGTCCTGAAAACCCGTCCGCGCTGCTTGCCTAAAGGCTTTCAATCAGAGAACTGTTAAAAGGGTTGACACAATCACAACACTGCAGGCGACCGACAGGGAGTTAAGGTTGGCAGCCATCGAAGGATTGCACTTGGCTTTAATACAAAAGATTAAACCCACCACCGGAATCGGAGCCCAAGCAATCAGTGCGAGAATTTTTCGGATTTCTTCGGGAAACGGTAAGAGATAGTACATCGCAAGCGACATCACCAGCGAGCCTAACAGGCGAATGCCAAGCAGGCGAAAAAGTTCCTTTAATTGTTCGGCAGGCATTGCAAATCGTATACTTTGCCCCAGGAGAATCATAGCTAAGAAGGCATTGGCATTGGCGCCGATTTGAGCCCAATCTACGATTGTTTTCGGAAAAGCGAACCCTAAAACGGAAAGCGCCAACATAACAAAATACGAGCAAATCGGGCCGGAGCTGAACATTCGTTTAAGGATCGTTTTCACAAGCGCTAAACCCGTACCGGTTCCCGAGCCCAGTGCATAAGTCGTGCCGGTACACATGATGGAGTTGCCGATATCGAATAAGCAGATAGACAAAAAGCCCATTGGTGTGACAAAAGACTGCAGAAACGGCATCACAAATGTACCGATGTTAAACCCGGACAGGTTCAGCATGTCAAAGAGTCTCTTTTGCGGCTGTTTCCGACTGATCAGACAGGCAATACCGATCATGAAAAAGTTCGTCAAAAGTCCCAACCCGATTAACCAGAGATAACTCCACTCGAGATGCAGGCCGTTGAGGCAGACCAGGATCAGGCACGGTAAGGTTACATAAAGCAAAAGACCGGACAATGCGTGGACGGTATCTTCTTTGAGAACATGGACGCGCTTGAGAAAGTAACCGATGCCGATAAAGAGTACAAAACCTAAAACTTTAATGAGACCATCCACGTTAGTGTTCCTTGTTTGCAGACTGAGATAGGCATTGTACGCTGACCGATACAGAAGGATGTTAAGCACAAAAATGTGAGAAATTGAGACCAGAAAGATAATTTGGCAAAAAGAGATGAAAAACAATCAATATTGTGAAAAGGATTTTTCCTAAAATTAGAAAGACACATGTTAGGGGTTTTGAATGATTAATTCCGGAAGACGGTTTTATTTAAAAGCGGCCGCAGCGACGGCACTTTATTTGAATTGGCCTTCTTTTGCTTTGGCTCAAACGGGTTCTTTTGGATTGACTGATCTTGTCGGTCGTTCAATTGTTTTGACTCAAAAACCGCAACGTTTTGTTGTGGCCAACTACATTGCCAATTTTCTTTTTGTCGGCGGAGCAGAATCAGTCAATCACATTGTCGGCATAACGGCTGACGGTTGGCAAAGCACGCGCTACGCCGAATATGTTCGTTTAACACAAGCCTTTCCTCAATTAAAAAATATTCCCAGTATCGGGGGCTACCATGATGACATTCTTAATACGGAGAAGATTCTTGCGTTAAAACCCGACGTGGTGATACTGGGACAAACACAGTATGTTCAGAATGCACGAAGATTAAGCTTATTGGAAAAGGCCGGTATTGCAGTGGTGGTGCTCGATTATCACGCGATGAAATTGGAAAATCACGTAAAAAGCACCCAATTGCTCGGAAAGTTACTTGATCGTGAAAGTGTCGCCAAGGAACAGATCAGCCGTTACAGTGAGATTATTCAAACGATACAAACACGCATTGTGAGGGCTGATGCCGTGGCGAAACAGGTACCAGTTTATGTCGAGTGCGGAAATTTAGGCATCGGTGCCTATGGAAATTCCTACAATAAATCGGTCCTGTGGGGAGGTATTCTCGATCGGCTACAGGCAAATAATATTGCCGCAGATATGCAGGCGCCTTATGCCTCATTGTCCAGAGAGTTTGTCTTAGCGAAAAATCCGGGGATTATTTTTATAGCGGGTAGTATTTGGCAAAATGCTGCAGAAAATGATCAAATGCGGATGGGCTTGATGGTTTCAAAATCAGAAGCTCTACAGAGATTGTCCGAGTTTATCAAACGTCCTTTATGGGACAGACTTCAGGCGGTGAAAAATAACCGTGTGTACGGTGTTGACCACGGAAGCCTGCGTTCAATGCTCGATTACTCCTTCTCACTTTTTATGGCCAAAGTGATTTATCCGGGGCTGTTTGATGATTTTGATCCGGAAGCGGAAATTCAGGCGTTTTATAAACGTTATTTACCTGAAGTGGATTCTTCAGGCACGTTTACTTTGAAACCTTAAAACTCATGAGTTGTCATTTACATTACCGTCAAACCAATCACAAACGCACGATGATTCTGTGCGCAGCAGCGTTGCTGCTGCTCATTGCTGTGGGTTTGGATTTGGCTGTCGGTTCATCGGCCATGCCGCCGTCTACTCTTTTGAGTGCGCTTTTTTCCGGTCCCGAGGCCTCTGATATCAATGCCACTATTGTTTGGTCCCTGCGACTTCCGATGACGCTCACTGCGCTTTTTGTCGGGACGTCATTAGCGATGGCGGGTCTTCAAATTCAAAATATCACGCAAAATGCCTTGGCAAGTCCTTCAACGCTGGGTATTACCTCTGCGGCCAGCTTCGGCGCAGCGCTTGCTATCAGTTTAGGTCTGAGCGTTTTCGGACAATTCTGGTTTGCAACGGCAACGAGTGCGCTCCTTTTTGCTCTGTTGGTGTCTTTTGCCATTTATTTTTTAAGTGCTCGTCGCGGGATGACTCCGGAAACCGTGATACTAGCGGGTATTGTTGTCAACTTTTTCTTCCTGGCTTTGCAGCAGGTACTGATTTACCGTTCCAGTCCGGAAGTGGCCCAAATTATCAATGGGTGGACTTTCGGCAATTTGGAAAGAGCATCGTGGTTGGCCGTCGGTATCAATGCTTTGCTGACGTTTTTAATCGCTGTTTTTTTACTTAAACGTAGCTGGGCCATTACCGCTTTAACCTTAGGTGAAGAAAGAGCGAAGAGTTTAGGGATCGCCGTCAAACCTCTTCGAATTGAAACCTTTTTCCTTTCGGCATTGCTCATTGCCGGCGCTGTCGCTTTTATCGGTACGGTCAGTTTTGTAGGACTTGTTGCACCCCATATCGCAAAGCTGCTTTTGGGAGAAGATCAGCGCTTCTTGTTGCCCGGCACACTTTTATCCGGCGCACTGCTGATGGTTTTAAGTTCCTTGTTTGCCAAACTGATATCGGCCGGCGCCATCATTCCGGTGGGAATTATTACCTCTTTGGTCGGGGTACCTTTCCTCTTGGTGTTGCTTGTTCGTTATAGCAGCAGGAGGTTTCAATGATTGAGCTGACATTGGATAAATTGGGCGTGAGTTATGGGCAAAATCCTGTCCTTTACGATATATGTGCCAATGTGACAGGGGCTCAGCTCATCAGTGTGATCGGTCACAACGGCAGCGGCAAGACGACACTTTTAAAGGCTATTGCCGGTTTGGTTCATCATCAAGGAGAGGTCTCTGTCAAACAGGACGGACAAGATGTTCCTGTTTCTGCCATTCGATATGTGCCTCAGTTATCGAACATAGCGTCGGCTTTAAGTGTTTTTGAAATGGTTTTGTTGGGGCTTGTTAAAACACTGTCTTGGCGAGTGACTCAGGACATATTTGATAAGGTTGATGCAACGCTTCATGCGTTGGAAATCGATAAACTGGCTCACGTACCTGTCAACAGGCTCTCGGGCGGGCAGCGTCAGCTGGTGTTCTTGGCTCAGGCCTTTGTCTCTGAACCCAAAGTGCTGCTTCTTGATGAACCGACAAGTGCGCTGGATCTTCGTCATCAATTAATTGTGATGAATGCCGTGCGTGAATATACGCAAAAAAATGAAGCTATCACACTGGTGATCATGCATGATTTGTTAACGGCGGCAAGATTTAGTCAGCAGATTTTGCTTTTGGAAAGAGGAACGCTATCCATATTGGATGAGCCGGAATTGGTTTTGCAGGCTCAGCGATTGGAACGAATTTATAACGTGAGCGTGAGTATTGAAAAAACAGCTTCAGACTTTTTGAATGTGGTTCCGATTAAACCGCTCTAAAGCACAGGATCATTCAAAATCGTCGTTTTTTGGGAAAAAGGCAATAAAAAAGCTCGGAACTTAGCCGAGCTTTTTTCTGGTCGGTACGATACTCAATTACTTGAGCTTCGTTTCCTTATAAACCACATGCTTGCGAGCTACCGGGTCGTACTTGGAAATTTCCATCTTGCCCGTGCTCGTACGCTTGTTTTTGGTCGTCGTATAGAAGTGACCCGTACCAGCGGTCGATTCTAACTTGATCTTTTCACGGTTACCCTTTGCCATGGTGAACTCCTATTAGATTTCGCCGCGGGCGCGGAGGTCCGCTAAGACCGCATCAATACCGAGCTTATCGACCGTACGAAGACCTGCCGCCGTCAGACGCAAACGAACCCAACGGTTTTCGCTTTCAACCCAGAAACGACGATATTGAAGATTGGGCATGAAGCGACGCTTGGTTTTGTTGTTTGCGTGAGAGACGCGGTGGCCGACCATCGGCGCTTTGCCGGTGACTTGACACACTCGTGCCATCGCTAACTCCAGTCAAAAAATTAAAACAAAAACAACCCGCCCGAAGTAATACATCTCACCTCGGTGGGGTCAACGGTGAGGTGCATTATACGCACCTCACCCGACATAAGCAAATGATGTTTAGGGCGAGCTCGAAACATGAACAGCAGAAGTTTATGTGAACTGACGGAGTGATTTAATTTTTCTTAATTGTGTTATCAATCGGAGTCGTTTCAATACAATGACCCCACCAGAAATATCAATTTGTCATTTTCCTTTCCGAATTGGTCTTTGACCGATAATGGAGTTTCTACACTGCAAAAGCAGTGCCTCGCCCACTTCGGTGGGCTTTTTCTTTAGTTTTAATGGTATTCAAATTAAGAAATACTAAATCTTTAACGCGTTAACTTAACTTTATCTAAAATTGGACGAGTCACTGAAATGAGTAACGACTGCTTTTTACAGTTTTGAGGGATATAAACCATGGTCGATGCAAGCTTGGATATTAAACAGTTGAAAATGTTTTGTTTGGCCGCCCGGTTGCAAAGCATCAAATTAGCAGCCAACCGACTGTCAGTCACCTCTTCGGCCGTTTCTCAAGCGATTGCCAATTTGGAAAAATCACTGGATTCAAAACTTTTCTCAAGAAATGTCCGACCTTTGCAATTGACGGTAAAAGGTCGAACATTACTTTGGGAGGCAGAAAAGTTAATCAAACAAGAGGAGCTACTCAGAGCCAAACTCACCGAACCCAGTGCTTCGTTGGTCACTCTCCGATTGGGTATTTCTGAGGCAGTCAGTTCAAGTATCGGCCCTTGGTTGTTGGATCATTTATATAAAACAGTCAACAATCTGACCGTCTATTCACATCTTTCCAATGAATTGCTGAAAAAACTTTCCCGAAATCAGTTGGACGTAGCCTTGTGTTCGGGTTTTCAACCGGAGGGTGACAATTGGTATCAAAAGGAAGTATGGCGGGAGGAATTTTTGATTGTAAGCTCAAGATCATTGGGCAAATTTGATGCCAAATTGTTAAAGACACTTGCCGGTCAAATTCCTTTTATTTGTTACAACAGTGACTATCAGGATCAGTATCGTGCCGAACGCCTTCTTAGTGCAATGAATATTGATCCGGTTCATCGAATCGCGGTTTCCTCCAGTTATGAGTTAATGGGTTTGATTTCTCTGAGAGATGGTTTTGCCATTGTTCCTCCGACAAACATATGGTGCGGACGAGAATTTTTTAAATCGGTTTACGTCAGCCGTTTACCGATCAATCTGCGCACTTATCGAGGAATGTGGGCAGTAGGAAGTGCATTGGATCGATCCGAAGCTACGGAGTTGGTTTACTGGGAAGCAAGGAGCCGGATGCAGCATTTTATGTCTGAATTTTTGGCCGGTTCCTGCCCAGGGCTTGAGCAATATATTCAGTTTGAGTAGCTTTCGAAATTTTTAAAACGGTATGCCAAGACGGGATTCGGCAAAGCGAGGCAAGTGGACAAGAAAAGGGGAGGACTTGGGAAATGTTAAGAAAAATTCGAGCCTTAAAACATAGCCCGGTCGCGGCAACCCTGATCGGATTGGTGGCTCCGGTTGCATGGGCCATGAATGTTCCGATTATGAGAGCCATTGTTGAAGGTTTCGGAATGGCTCCCGGGGAGTGTTTGCTCTATGCAATGGCAACGGTCATTGTGGCCCTTTCTCTAAGAATTCCCGATGTGAAAGCTGCCGATAAACGGTATTCGGCATCGGCAGTGCAGTTGCTTGTACGATCTGTCTGGTGTTTGCGGTCTACTTTTCAGTCGGTGGTGCACAAACGCTTGAAGTCGGGATGGTGAATTATTTATGGCCGGCTCTGACAATTGTGTTTTCTGTGCTTTTGACCGGTGTCAAGGCTAATTTTTGGTTAATCCCCGGACTGCTAATTTGTATATCGTCTGTTTTCTGGATCGTCTCCAACGGAGAGTTTTCACTCTTACGATTTATTGCACACGTAACTGAAAATCCTTTGAGTTATTTATTGGCTCTGGGGGCAGCTCTATTTTTGACTCTTTACTCTATCTTTACGAAATTGTGGGGAAGGGGACAAAATTTCAGTACGATCATTTTGGCCTTGGATTCGATTTTCTTTGCATTCTTATGGATCGCGGGTTTCGGAGACGATACCGTGGTGACCGTCAAAGGTGTGGTGAGTCTTTTAGTCGGCGGTTTTGCGATAGGACTCGCTTACGGTTGTTGGACCCATGGAGTTCTGCACGGGAACATCACCGTTTTATCAATGGCATCGTACTTTACTCCGGTAATGTCTTGTGTGTTCGGAGCGATTTGGTTGGGAGCACAATTGAGTACAAGTTTTTGGATCGGCAGTCTATTTTTGGTGTTTGGTTCAATTGTTTGTTGGTTCTCAACCAAAGAGGCTAGTGCAGGTAATCAAAAACCAAAATAAAGCG
Source organism: Parasutterella secunda (assembly GCF_016901835.1). Lineage (GTDB taxonomy): Bacteria > Pseudomonadota > Gammaproteobacteria > Burkholderiales > Burkholderiaceae_F > Aphodousia > Aphodousia faecavium. Next base: position 50,095 of record NZ_JACJKX010000013.1, read on the forward strand.
TTAATCTTTATTGATGACAAGCGCAGGCTGCCCATCGTAACCGTAACGGCGGCGATTGGCAGCAATCAACACAACACTCAGAATAAAAGTCAGAGCCTCAGCAACCGGTACGGCTAACCACAGACCGATTTCACCGATTAAATTCGGCAGGCATTCGATAGCCAAAACAGTGAAAAGAAATGTACGACAGAATGAAACCAGAGCGGCGCGTTTACCGTCTCCCATTGCCGTGAAAAGGTAGGCGGCAAACATATTGGGGCAAAGTAAGAGCAGAGACAGGGCAAACAAACCGAAATTGGCAAGAACCAAATCAAAAACAGGCGAAGTCTCGGGCGTGAAAAAAGCTAAAACCGGTTTGGCAAAAATAATGGATAAGCCGTATGCCCCCAAGGAAAAAACGGTCATGATGACGAGGCTGTTTTTAAAAACGTGGGCCAATTCCTTCCAATTTTGTTCCCCGTATTTGTAACCCAAAATGGGGCCTGTTGCTTCACAAAAACCGTAAAAAATGGAATTGAAAACGTACGTTGAGTACGAGGCAATGGTCAGAGCTGCCACACCATCGACTCCTAACCAAAGCATAAAAGCCGCATTAAAAAGGTACAGCGTGACAGAAGACGAGAGGCTGCCTACCATCTCTGAAAAACCGCTGCGGCAGGCGCCTTTGAGCGCTGCCCAGTCCGGAGCGGTCACAATAATTCTGATGGGAGCATTTTTTCTGCAAAAAAACAAAGCACCGGCCGCAGCCGCTACGATCCATGAAATCACGGTAGCCAGTGCCGCACCCCACATTCCCCAGCCTAACGGGCCCATAAAAACAATATCTAAAACAACGTTGGTGAGTCCAGAGGCAATGGAAACCGCCAGCCCCAGTTTAGGGAATCCGGCTACGGTGAAAAAGGTCTGAGATAAAACACTCAGTAAAAAGAAAGGCATGAATAAGAGCCAAACAAACTGGTAGTCATAAGCGAATGCGTACTGTTCTTCGTTAACATGCAAAAAGCCGAGCAACGGATCCAAAAGCAGAATCCCGATAATCCCCACAACCAGACCGAAAACGAATTCGGCATAAACTAAAGAGCTGAGCGCCCGATCGGCGCCGTGAGAATCTCCGGCTCCCAAACGTCGTGAGACAACCGAGCCGCCGCCGGCAGAAAGCATGATGCCGACCGCTCCCAGGAAAATGGCGAGCGGAAAAATCATGTTTAAAGAGGCCAGGGCCACGGTTCCCATGTAACGGCTGATCAATACACCGTCTGCCACCATATAGCTCATGATGAAAAGAGACATCAACATACGGGGGAAGGTAAAACGCAGCTGCCCCGCAATGCTGAAGTGTTGTCCGAGAATGGTGTTGGTGGCTCTCATTCGAAAAGAAAATAAAAACAATTATCGCAATACTAGAGCAAGATACGTATCCGTGTTTGCTCAAATACAGCGAAAAATTCTCCAATATTTGACAGTTGTACTCGAAAGAAACCGTTTGAAACGGTAGACTTCTGAAAATACATCTTAAGGAATCGTTATGCAGGTTTTATTAGCTCAGCCTCGGGGGTTTTGCGCGGGGGTCAATCGTGCAATTGCTATCGTAGAAAAAGCACTTGCGGTCTACGGACGTCCTATTTACGTTCGCCACGAAATAGTCCACAACAAGACAGTTGTTAATGAATTGAAAGCAAAAGGGGCAATTTTTGTAGACCATTTAAGTGAAGTGCCCGATGGCGCAACAGCCATTTTGTCGGCTCACGGCGTACCTCAAAAGGTAAAGGATTATGCTGCGACGCGCGACATTCGTATTTTTGATGCCACCTGCCCACTGGTCATGAAGGTTCATCGGGAAGTCATCAAGATGCACAACGACGGCCTGAGTGTGATTGTGATCGGGCACAAAGGACACGCGGAAGTGGAAGGTACAATGGGTCAGGTCAAAGACAATATTTACCGGGTTTGTTCAGATGAGGAAGTGGACGCACTTCAGTTGCCCAATCCCGACAAAGTCGGCTATGTGACGCAGACCACGCTTTCAACGGATGAAACAAAAGAAGTGATTGCACGGTTGAAATCGAAGTTTCCCAGCATCCGTTCATTATCGAGCGCAGACATCTGTTATGCCACGCAAAGCAGGCAGGAGGCGGTCAAGAAACTGGCCGCAGAAGTGGATTTGGTGTTGGTGATCGGTTCAAGTACCAGTTCAAACTCTCGTCGCCTGCGTGATAAAGCCCAAAGAGAAGGCGTGAGGGCATTTTTAATTGACAGCGTGGAGGATATTGAACCTTCTTGGTTTGAGGGGGTTCAAAGGGTCGGGTTGACTGCCGGCGCTTCTGCGCCTGAACATTTGGTTCAGGGGGTGGTTGAATACCTCAAAGCAAACGGTGCCACATCGGTTGAGACCATGCCCGGAGTGCCTGATCGCATTGCATTTCCGTTGCCCGCAGGACTCTAATAAATTTCTCGAATTTAAGAAAGGATTGAGATGGCTAAAGAAAAACACCAAAGTGCAACGCCTGCAACCGATTGGTTAAAACAGCATAAAGTCACGTTTGAGCCGCTTTCTTACGAGTACGTTGACCATGGCGGAACGGCAGTGGTGGCTGCAGCCTTCGGACTGGATCATCACACTGTAGTCAAAACTCTGATTATGGAAGATGAACACGCTAAACCGCTTGTTATTTTGATGCACGGCGATTGCGAAGTCAGTACCAAGAATCTGGCTCGCCAAATCGGGGTTAAACATATTGCGCCCTGTAAGCCTGAACAAGCACAAAGAAACAGCGGCTATCAAGTCGGCGGCACCTCACCTTTCGGAACCCGAAAGCGCATGCCGATTTATGTTCAAAAAACAATTTTGGATTTACCCGAGATTTACATCAACGGTGGTCGACGCGGATTTATCGTAAAAATTAATCCCGCAGTCTTAGTCAATGAGTTGGGGGCAAAACCTGTTGATTGTGCAAACGCGGATGAATAGTGATTGACTCAACAATCCGGAGTCGTTAAATTTTGCGAAGAAAGTTGAGAAAGCTTTCTTCGCAAAAATTCAGCCCACAATGTCTGCTGCCGCTTCTTTTAAGCGCCAGCGGGGTTTGACGCCGAATTTCAGGTTTTTGAAGTGCCGGTTAATGTCTTCGTCAGACATATGTTTGATGCGTTCCAGTCCCGCCGTGGCAATCATGGCGCCGTTGTCCGTGCACAGTTTGATGGGCGGGAAGAACACCTGCATGCCTCTTTTTCTCATTTCGTAAACCAAGCGGTTTCTGAGTTGTTTATTGGCACTGACGCCACCGGCCACAACAAGCGTTTTCATCTTTTCCTGTTTCATGGCTTTGACCACTTTGGCCGCTAAAACATCCACAACAGCATCAACAAAAGCACGGGCCAGATTGGCTCGGAATGTCTCATCGTCAGGATTTTCAGCATTTTTTACAGCGGTGAGTACAGCGGTTTTTAATCCCGAAAAACTCATGTCCAAATTAGGAGAGTGAATCATTGGTCGGGGTAAATCGATTGCACCCGAAGTACCTTTTTCAGCCAATGCGCTGACGGCAGGACCGCCCGGATAGCACATACCGAGTAACTGTGCGGTCTTATCAAAAGCTTCGCCGACAGCATCATCGAGCGTATCGCCTAAAAGCTCATAGTCACCGAAACAGTTCACTTTCATAATTTGAGTGTGACCGCCTGAAACCAAAAGCGCAATGAAGGGGAATGTCGGGGCGGGGTCAGCCAGAAGGTTGGCTAAGAGGTGACCTTCCATATGGTGGATGCCGATAACCGGAATGTCCAAAGCAAAAGCCAGCGCATGAGCTACGCTTACACCGACCAAAAGCGCACCGGCCAGTCCCGGGCCTTGCGTGACAGCAATGGCGTCTAAATCTTCTTTCTTTTTTCCGGCCTCCTCCAGTACCTGCTCGATGAGGGGAATCACGCGACGAATGTGATCGCGACTGGCTAACTCCGGTACAACGCCCCCGTACAGGCGGTGCATATCAATTTGAGTGTGCACGGCATGCGCAAGCAAACCTTTTTCGTTGTCAATCAGGGCAACGCCCGTTTCGTCGCAAGAGGACTCCAAACCGAGAATAAGCATAAATATCAAAAGAATCAGTCAGTTAGACTGATTTTTCCAGAAAAATGAGAAAAAAATTAAAGGATTATTTCCTTTTAGGCGTATTTTATGCGAAAATACGGAACTTTCGGAGGTCGTGTATACGTTTCGAAAGAGGATCGTATGCTCTGATCAGATCGGTAAAACATTACCGTAACCTTTTTTATTGACAGGTAAGGTGCCTGATGCCCACTATTCGTGTTAAAGAAAACGAACCGTTTGAAACCGCTCTTCGCCGTTTCAAGCGTACCATTGAAAAGAGCGGTCTTTTGACCGAATTGCGTGCTCGTGAGTTCTATGAAAAGCCCACGGCCGAACGTAAGCGTAAGAAGGCTGCTGCCATCAAGCGTCACTACAAGCGCTTGCGCAGCCAAATGTTGCCGAAGAAGCTCTACTAATTCTCGGACCGCATTGAGTAGACGGTCCGATAACGCGAAGGGGCCGTCCGGGCTTGAGCTTTGTGCTTAAAGCCGAGATCACGCGTGCAAAGCTCTGGTTTGAAGGAGTGGTTGCACGCGTTTTTTTTGAAGGATAGGGAAATGACGATTAAAGAACAGATCATGGCCGATATGAAGGCCGCAATGAAGGCTCATGATGCCTCGCGTTTGGGTGCCATTCGTTTATTGATGGCTGCCATCAAGCAAAAAGAAGTTGACGAACGGATTCAGTGCGGTGATGCAGAGATCATTTCAATCATCGCCAAGCTCGTCAAGCAACGTCATGACTCGATCGAGCAATACACCGCCGCTAATCGTCAGGATCTGGCCGATAAGGAACAAGCTGAAATTGATGTGTTGTCCACCTATTTGCCTAAGCCTTTAACAGAAGAAGAAATTCAAGCCATCATTGATGAAGCGATTGCCACGCTCGGTGCAAGCGGTATGGCTGCAATGGGTAAGGTGATGGGTGCCGTCAAGCCGAAATTGACCGGTCGTGCAGACATGGGGAAAGTTTCCGCTTTGATTAAGCAAAAACTGACCGCTTAATTTTTCCGCCGCATGATTCCCGAGAGCTTTATTGAAGAGGTTTTGTCCCGTACCGATATCGTTCAGGTGATCGGTCGGTATGTGAAGTTGCAACATAAGGGAAGCAACTGGATGGCCTGTTGTCCTTTCCACAAGGAAAAGACACCGTCTTTTGCCGTGAATCCGAGCAAACAGTTTTTTAAGTGTTTCGGCTGCGGTGAGCACGGCACGGCCATCACCTTTTTAATGAAGTTCAAGGGATTGAGTTTTCCAGAGGCCATTAAAGAATTGGCAGACGATCTCGGCATGGAAGTGCCTGAAGATCGACAGGCTAAAGTTCGGCAAGCAAGGGCCAAAACTTTAACAGACTATCTGGCTCAGGCAGCCGATTTTTATCACCAAAACCTCTTTCACGACCTTCATGCGATTGAGTATTTGAAGGGGCGCGGTATTACCGAAGAAACCGTCAATAAATTTCAGCTCGGTCTGTCTCCGGACGGATGGCAGGGACTGCAGGAAATTTTTAAAGACAAAGCCTACGATGATCCGAAGTTGGAAGAATCCGGTCTGGTGATCGCCAAGGACGGACATCGGTACGATCGCTTCAGAAGCCGGGTGATGTACCCTATTCGTAATCCGCGGGGACAAGTGATCGGTTTCGGTGCCAGAACCATGGTTGCAGGCGAAGAGCCGAAGTATCTCAACTCTCCTGAAACGCCTGTTTACCATAAGAGTCAGGAACTCTACGGCTTGTTTGAAGCGCGAGAGGCCATTCACAAAAAAGGACGGGCGATTGTCTGCGAAGGGTACATGGATGTCATCCAAATGTCCCAGGCAGGTTTTTTGGAGACCGTTGCTGCCCTCGGAACCTCCATTACTCCGGAACATGTCAAAAAACTGTTCCAGCTCTCCGATCACGTTTATTTCTCTTTTGACGGTGATGCGGCCGGTTTTAAAGCCGCTCGGCGTGCAATGGAATCGACGTTATCGATCATCACCGATACGCAGACGGCTCACTTTGTTCTCTTACCTCAGGACGAAGATCCGGATAGCCTGATTAAATCTCAGGGACCAGAAGCATTTGAAGCCCAACTTCGGGGGGCGTATCCGCTCTCAAAATTTTTCGTGATGGACATCGTTCGGGAAGTCTCTCAAGGCAGAGGACTTCGTACTGCAGAAGATCGGGCTCGAGCCATCGCCGTAGCCAAGCCGCTTTTGCAACGCATGAGTGCTCAGGCACTGCGACAGCTCTTGGTGCAGGAATTGTCTTCTGCCGTACGAATGGATCCGGGAGAGCTCGCCGCTTTGTGTGGCGTGACGTTATTGGAAGTGCCGCAAACGGCCAAACCCGCCCAGTCCCAGGGCTACGGACGAGACACCAGACAAGGTGAACGCTACAGACGTCCTGTTCGTCCCGTGACGACCGGCCCGCTCTTTACAAATATTAAAAGGCGCTTGCTTCAGTGTTTTGTCACTCATCCGGCATGGCTTTTGAAGTATTCCGATCAGATTGAGTATGAAATGCTCGATACTGTTGATGAATGGGAGGAAGCCATCGTACGGTTGTGGCATCTGGCTCAGGATCATTCCAAAGGGGAAGGGTTTGAGCAGTCGCAGTTAACCACGGGGTACCTTTTGTCATTCATGCAGGGAGATCCGCTGTATGAGCGCGTGGCTGAATTGGTCTCCCAGGAGGAGGTGCTTCAGACACCGCCTGAGGTGGCAGAGTACGAAATTAAGTGTGCATTCCTGAAGTTGGAAAAAGCTCAGTTGGATGCCAAGATTTCGGAAATTCTGGCTCTTGAAGAGCAAGGTGAGATGGTTGAAACAGGTTATTTAGAGAGACTTTTTAGGCGTCGTCAGGATATTCATCGCTCTTTGGTTGATGAAAGTACACAAGCCGTTGATTTCGTTTTGAGTAATCGTTTAAACAGTTAACATTTAGGCTAAACCCCTAGGTTTAACCCCCGCATTCGATTCTTAAACGCCGTATAATCGCAAAACCGTTCTAAAAATAAAGATTGTTGTATTGACGAACTTTGAGAACGTGATTTGCGGAAAAAAATCGCAAAACCCCAGATTCTCCCTAAGCTTTTTCCCGTCCGAGTTTTATTTCGGACGAAGCAATAGAGTGTGTGTATGGCTACTCGAAAGAAAAAGTCGTCCAAAAGCGAACCGCTCACAGTGTCTTCGGCCCCTTCAGCTGAAGCCACGATCAATATTCTTTTTGATCAACCGATTCAGATTCAATCCCCAGACCTTAAAACTTTACCCAAGGTCAGTACAGCCAACCGCAAAAAACAGCGTTTGAAAAAGACTCTTGAGCAGGTCTATCAAAATGGGGCGAGCGAGATGCGATTGCAAAAGCTTCGCAGTCTCATTGTCCAAGCCAAGCAAAAGGGATTCGTGACCTATGCTCAGTTGTCCGAAGTGGTTCCTGAGCAAATTGAGGACGAAGAAGAGGCGATCACCAAGCTTGAGCATGCTTTCAGCTTTTTAGGCATCCAAATTCTCGAAGAGCCGCCTGCCGAAGACGAAATTTTGCTCAATGACTCTCCATTGTCTTTAGTCCAGGAAGAAGACGAAGATGATGAGGATGTTTTATCTTTGGTTGAAAGCGATGTCGCCAGAACCTCCGATCCCATGACCATGTATACGCGGGAGATGGGTGCAGTGGCACTTTTGACCCGAGAAGAAGAAATATCCATTGCTCGTCGCGTGGAAAACGGATTCCAGGCGATGATGGAAGCGATCGCCGACAGTCCCTCAGCATTGAAAGCATTGATTGACATGGCAGACACATTGAGAGCCGACGAGGTGAATGTGGAAGCCATTGTCGACGGTGTGACTGATTCCGATCCGGTAGAGCAGCCGATCAGCGAAGAAGAAATGCCTGAGTACGATGAGGAAGACGACGATGATGTCCAGGAAATCGCCATCGGTGCCTCGGCAATGAGCAGTGAGCAGCTTAAGGTACTGAAAGACACCACACTCGATATTTTGGAAACGTGCAAAGGTTATTATGACTGCATGCAGACGCTCGATGTCAACAGTGACGAGTATCGACAGCTGGAATTTGCAGTTAAAGAGCAGTTGATGAAGGTGCGGTTTACCTCGGCAACTGTCCGTACGCTCTCTGACCTCCTTCACGATGAAGCAGAAACCGTTAAACGCATAGAACAAGACGCACGTCGTCTCTTGGTCGATGTTGTCGGTATGCCAAGAGCCGAATTCGGTCATCTCTTCAAAGATGAAGGCTTTACGGCTGAGGCCATTAAAACTCGAGTAGGAACGGATGTGCCCTATGCTCTGGCGCTTGAGAAAAATCTGGACTCGATATTGCTGGTTCAGCAAAAGTACAAGGAATTTTCTGCCAAAGTTCGTTTGCCGGCCACGCGTATGCGCACGCTTTATACGCAAATGTGCCAAGCCGAACAGATGGTTCATGAAGCCAAGCAAGAGATGGTTAATGCAAACTTGCGCTTGGTGATATCCATTGCTAAACATTATTTGAATCGAGGTCTTCAGTTCTTGGATTTAATCCAGGAAGGTAACCTGGGTTTAATGAAGGCAGTCGATAAATTCGAATATCGTCGTGGTTATAAATTCTCTACATACGCCACTTGGTGGATTCGTCAATCCATCACCCGTGCATTAGCGGATCAGGGACGAACGATCCGGATTCCGGTGCACATGGTTGAAACGCTCAATAAAATTACACGCCTGTCGCGTCAGTATCAGCAGGAATATGGGCGTGAGCCTACTTATGCGTATTTGGCTGATCAAGTCGGATTGAGTGAACAGCGGGTGCGAACGATTATGCGTGCCCGGCGCGAGCCGGTTTCGATTGACTCTCCGGTTGGAGACGAGGAAGATTCACACTTAGTCGACTTTATAGAAGATAAAAGTACGCAAAGTCCGCTTGAAAAGGCTGAAAGTGATGATCTCAAGCAGGTTGTTCACGAAGTATTGGCTTCACTGTCACCTCGGGAAGCCAAAGTTCTGATGTTGCGTTATGGTATTGATACCAATACGGAACACACGCTCGAAGAGTTGGGACGCCAATTTGTGGTCACTCGTGAACGTATTCGTCAGATTGAGGCCAAGGCGTTGAGAAAACTTCGACACCCGAGTCGGGCCAATAAATTACGTGGATTCTTAGACCAAGATTCGACCAAAAAGTTTTGATATAAATCAAATAAACGAAAAAGCCTGTGTAAGTTTTTACACAGGCTTAACTGTTCTAGTGTATCTTAATAAGTTCGCAGCGGTTTGGTGGCCCTTCGTCTATGACGAATCTGGTCTTTTCTTATTTTATTCTAGCCCCGAAGCCGACTGCCATTTGTAAATTCGGGTCTAATTGTATGCCTATAGCCGATAATTTTCACGACTGTTGCAACAATTAGATAATCAACGTGAGTGTGAGCTGTGTGCATCACACCGGTTGGAGAAAAAGTTCTTGCGTGGGGCAAAGGCTAGGAGCGCGAAATTTCTGAAATGAATGTTTGATAGGTGTGTGTTGATGACATACCTCGGGGACTATTGTTCCGAAAAGAGAATTTCGTGATTTCCTTTTTGACTTATGCGGTTAATTTTTCTGACCGATGACATTGACTGAGTATTTTGCAAGATTATGAAGAAAGCGACTGTCGAAAAAGCAACCACTTCTAAAAAATCCGTGAAGGCGGCTGAAGTTGCCGAGGATTTTGAAAAAGATTCTTCCGCAGATGAAGATCTGAATCAATGGTTGCATTCACATGACAAGTTGAAGATTAGTCTCAAGGGCGATCTGCCTCTCGATGATGATGAATATGCTCAAGAAGAGCTCGATGAAGAGGAGCTCGAGGAAGAGATCGAAGAGGCAGAGGAACTCTCTGACGATGATTTTGGGGATGAGTTTATTGAAAAAGAGCCCAAGATCGAAAAGCGAAAAGGCGGTCGGAAAAAGAGCGATCCTTTGGCTGATCTGATGCCCGCTCCGGCTGAACAGGAAGAAGGTGCTGAAAACGGTTACCGTCAGTTGGTTCGATTCGGTCGTTCTCGCGGTTGGGTGACGATTGCGGAAATCAATGACTTGTTGCCTGAAAGCGCACTGCGTTCAGAGGATGCCTTAACCGAAATTACGCTCGGTTTGGGACGCTTCGGTGTGCAGGTGTTTGATCACACGCCCGATGAAGACACGGTGGCGATGTTGGCCGAACAGCAGGCGACGGTCGATGATGATATCGATGAAGAAGACGCCGCAACCATTCTGACGCCTGAAGAAAGCGCCGGTCTTTCCAAGGATCCCTTGCGAGCTTATTTGCGAGGAGTGGGCAGCCATAAATTATTGACCCGTGAGGGTGAGATTGAAGTGGCCAAGAGCATCGAACAACACCGTGCCCGATTGGTGCAGGTGGTGTTGATGTCTCCGCTCTCCATTCAAGAATTGCTCAATTTGGCTGAAAAAGTTCGTGAAAACACGGAAACCATTGACAATGTGATTGACGGTTTCACGGATGTTGCCGGCGAGGAAATTCAGGACGACAGCGGCGATCTGAATACCGACATCGGTGCTGCAGCTATGACGGTTGAGCAGCTCGAAGAAATGAAAGAACGTGCTCTGGAAATGTTCGATCGTCTCAAGGGATACCTTGAAAAGATGCGTGAGAGCTTCGGTGATCCCGCAAAGAGCAAGGACTTTGAGCGAGCTCGCCAGAACATTGCCGATGAATTGTCTATCGTTCGTTTCTCGGTGAAGACTGTCAGTCATTTGGCTGATATTCTCGCTGAACACATGTCCAAGGTTACCGACACGATGTATGCCATGCGCGATGTGATGGTTAATAAAGCCCACATGTCGCAAGAACACTTCGTGAAGGGATTTACCGAACGTTGCTGCGACCGTCAGTGGTTTGACGATGAAGTGGCCGCCGGGCAGCCCTGGTCTGTGGCACTGGCCAATCACCGTGGTGTGTTTGAAGAGTTGCAGGCTCGTTTGTTGGGGTTGCAGGAAGAGGCAAGTTTGCCGATTGCCGAACAGCGTGATCTGCACCGTAGCATGACAGTTGCACAGGCCAGCCTTTCAAAGGCAAAAGCCAAGATGATTGAGGCAAACCTTCGTTTGGTGATTTCTATTGCCAAGGGCTATGTCAATCGCGGTTTGGCCATGCCTGACCTGATTCAAGAGGGTAACCTCGGTTTGATGAAGGCGGTGGATAAATTTGAATATCGTCGCGGCTACAAGTTCTCCACCTACGCAACCTGGTGGGTGCGCCAGGCTGTGACGCGTGCTGTTGCCGATTACGGTAATACCATTCGTATTCCGGTGCACATGACGGAGTCCTACAACAAGATTCGTCGCATCAAGCAGAAGTATCTGCAAGAACATGGTAAGCAACCTTCGGATAACGAGTTGGCTGAGTTGTCCGGCGTGCCGTTGCCTAAGGTGCAATTGCTGATTCAGGCTATGCGTGGTGTGGAATCGATTGATGCTCCGATCGGTGACGATGAAGATGCAACGAAACTTGACTTTGTTCGTGGTGACGAGGAACAGGATCCGCAACGCCGCTTCATGGTGACAGCCATGGAAGAAGAGATCAAAAAGTCTCTCGATCGTTTGACTGATCGCGAAGCCACGGTTTTGCGCTTGCGTTACGGTATCGGCACGAGCCACGATCACACGCTCGAAGAAGTGGGTCGCTCCATGGGACTGACACGTGAACGTGTGCGTCAGATTGAAAGTGCTGCTATCCGTAAGTTGCGCAGCCCTGACTTTGCTGAACGACTTCGTGACTATGTTCAGACTCATTAACCGCTAATCCGTTTATCTTCAGGCCACTCATATCGGAAGGTACGAGTGGCCTTTTTCGAAAATATGACAACCGAAATGAATCCGTGGCGCTTTTGTGTGGCGCCGATGCTTGACTGGACCGACAGACATTGTCGGTACTTCCATCGTCAATTATCCAAACATGCACGACTGTATACCGAAATGGTGACTACGGGCGCCATTATTTATGGTGATAAGGCAAGACACCTGAACTTCAACGAGGAAGAACATCCGGTAGCCCTGCAATTGGGAGGAAGTGACTGCGCCGATTTGGCCAAGTGTGCAAAGATCGCTCAGGATTGGGGTTATGACGAAATCAATCTCAATTGCGGCTGCCCCAGCGAACGTGTTCAGAGGGGATCGTTCGGTGCGTGCCTGATGGCCGAGCCTAAACTTGTCGCCGATTGTTGCAAAGCAATGATGGATGCCGTGGATATTGACGTGACGGTGAAGCATCGGATCGGAATTGACAAAATCGAAGATTACGCTTTTGTGCGTGATTTCGTGGGTAGGCTTTATGAGGCCGGCGTTCGAACGTTCATTGTGCATACCCGCAATGCTTGGCTCAAAGGTTTGAGTCCGAAAGAAAATCGTGAAGTACCGCCTCTGAAGCGCGAAGTGGCCTTTGCTCTGAAGAAAGATTTCCCATCGGCTTCCATTGTGATTAATGGGCAGGTCGATACATTGGAATTGGCCGAAGAGTTGCTGGAAAAAGTCGATGGTGTAATGATGGGCCGTGCGGCCTATAAGACGCCTTGGGTGCTCAGTGATGTGGATGCTCGATTGTTTGCTGATATGCATCCGGTGCCTACACGTGAGGAGTTGATTGAAATTATGACTGAGTACTTACGAAGAGAAACGCCCAAGGACAGTCATGTACCGCGTGCCACGGCTAAGGCAATGATCGGTTTGCTTCAGGGGTTGGCTGGAGCTCGTTTCTACCGCCGCACTCTTTCAGATCCAGCAGCTTTCGCAGAAAGTGGAACAGAAATTTTGAAAACGGCATTTGCCAGTGCGGGTTGGGGTGAACGGTTGACAGATGATCGTCGGGATGATGACGAATTCTGAAGTTTTGCCCGATATAATGAGCGGAATCTGAAAATTTTTAATTAAGCTTGATCAGGTGTGATATGAAAGTATTGGTTGCTGTAAAGCGGGTTGTTGATTACAACGTAAAGGTTCGTCTGAATGAAGCCGGTGAACCGGATACCGCCTCAGTGAAAATGTCGATTAATCCTTTTGATGAAATCGCTACCGAATGTGCGGTGCAATTAAAAGAAAAAGGCATCGCCTCTGAAGTGGTCGCTGTGACAATCGGAGCTCAAAAAAGCCTGGATACACTGCGTGTAGCGATGGCAATGGGAGCCGATAGAGGTATTCATGTTGTCAGTGAGGCATTGATTCAGCCTTTGCAGGTGGCAAAAATTTTGCAAAAGATTGTCGAAAAAGAAAATCCTGATTTGGTGATCGTCGGTAAACAGGCAATTGACAACGATGCCAACCAAGTGGGGCAGATGTTGGCAACCTATTGCAATATCCCTCAGGCAAGTTTTGCATCCAAATTGGAGATCACCGACAGCAGTGAAGCGCTTGTGACACGAGAAGTGGACGGAGGTGTGCAAACCGTTGCGGTGAAATTGCCGGCTGTCGTGACTGCTGACTTGCGATTGGCAGAACCGCGTTATGTCACTTTGCCTAACATGATGAAAGCGAAGAAAAAACCGGTGGAAACAATTGATGTGTCGAGCTTGGGAATTGACACGGCCCATCGACTCAAACCGGTGAGCTACAGTATGCCGAAGAAAGAAAAAAACGGTCAGATTTTAGGATCTGTTGCCGAACTGATTAATAAACTTCAAACCGAAGCCAAAGTACTCTAAGGGAGAAAGTCATGCGAGCTTTAGTAATTGGTGAAGTTAATGCCAGTGGTATGAAGCCGACGTCGGCTTCTTTAGTCAGTGCAGCTTTAAAGGCGGCCGGTTCGGTGGATCTTCTTCTTTTGGGACAGGCTCCGAAGGCTCAGGAAGCTGCCAAGGTGCTCAGCGGTGTGGAAAAGGTTTTTGTCAACCCCGATAGCGGCGAAAACATTTTGACGGAATCGTTATCCAAAGCGGTTGTGGCACTTGTGAAAGAGCAAGGTTACAGCCATGTGTTCTTTGAAGCCAGCTCTATGGGTAAGAGTGTAATGCCTCGTGTGGCTGCACTTTTAGACGTGGCTCCATTGTCAGATGTGACAGCTGTGCTGGATGCCCAAACGTATGTACGTCCGATTTTTGCCGGCAGTATTGACGTAACTCTCAAAGATGAAGAACCGGTTGTTGTGGCCAGCGTGCGGGCAACGGCTTTTGATCCGTGCGGAAACGACGGGAATGCAGAAATTGTGGTTAATAAACCGTTCCCCGAAACAATGAAAACCCGCAAGGTCAGTTTCGAAGCCGTTAAAACCGATCGCCCGGCCTTACAGAGTGCGCGCATAGTGGTGGCGGGCGGCCGAGGCCTTGAAGATGAGGAAGGTTTTAAAAAGCTTGCACAACTGGCTGATCGTTTGGGTGCTGCAATCGGTGCAACGCGTGCTGTCGTTGATATGGGACTTTGTCCCAATGATTGGCAAGTCGGACAAACGGGAAAAATCATTGCTCCTGACCTCTACATTGCTATCGGCATTTCCGGGGCTATGCAACATATTGCCGGCATCAAGGATGCCAAAGTGGTGGTTGCAATCAATAATGACCCGGAGGCTGCGATCTTTGAAGTCGCCGATTACGGATTGGTTATGGATGCCAAAGCCGGTATTGAGGCTTTACTGAAAGAACTGAGTAACTAAACACTGGGGCGGTCTGTATCGGTTTGAAAGACCGCCCTAAAAAATTCAAGAAACGATCCTGTTGTCGTGTTAAATTAAAGACTGTGCGTTAATTTTCCGAAAAGGAGAAACGAATGTCTGACAGTCTTCATCCCGAAATTCCTTCCATCAATGAATCCGTACTGCAGGCCATGAAGGTCCTTGCCACCGATCCTAAGATTCAGAAAGGTTTGCAAATAGCCAAGGATCAGGCAAGTTTTGCGATGCAAGAACAGGTTGAACTCTGCGAAATTGCCTCACCAACGTTCGAAGAAGCCACGCGTGCTAAAGAAATTGCACGCCGTATGGAACAATACGGATTAACAGATGTCAGTATTGATGAAATCGGTAATGTAGTCGGTGTTCGCAAAGGGACAGGAAACGGCCCGGTATTGGTAATTGATGCTCATATGGACACAGTTTTTCCGATGGGAACCGATGTAAAAGTACGCCGTGAAGGTGATACGTACTATGCTCCCGGAATCGGGGATAACACAAGTGGGTGCCGTGCCTTATTGCAATTGATTCGTTGCTTTAATGAAGCCGATATAAAAACCGAAGGTGACATCTTATTTGTCGGGACCGTCGGTGAAGAAGGTAACGGTGATATTCGCGGAGCGAAATTCATTGTTAAAGGCGATCGACAGGTTGATGGGTACATCGCGATTGACTCCTTCTCTGAAGGCGTTGTGGTGAACGGTGGAGTGGGGTGCCATCGTTGGCGCGTATCAATAGACGGTAAGGGTGGTCACAGCTTTATGGATTTCAGCCAAATTCCGAGTGCCATTCATGCCATGTGCCACGCCGGTCATTTGATTGATCATCTGGTCCCGCCCTCAGAACCGTATACAACTTTCAATATCGGTACGATTAAAGGCGGAACGTCCGTCAATACGATCGCGCCTCACTGTGAAGTCGACATTGATATTCGGAGTATTTCCAACGATGAATTGCTTAAACTCGAAGCGCAAATTTTTGAAGCTTTGGATGCCGGGGTTGAGGAAGAAAATAAGCGTTGGGGTATCACTGATCCGGAAAAGATGCTGACGTTAACCAAGACACAGATCGGCGATCGACCGGCAGGTTCTCGTGACGGGGGATGTCCTATCATTCAATGTGCTTTAAGTGCACAAAAAGTGTTGGGAATCGAGTTAACTCAATACGGACCTTCTGCAACGGATGCTAACGCACCGATCAGCAAGAATATTCCTGCTGCATGTTTAGGTTCGGGTGGATTATCCGAGAAGTTCCACACGTTAGATGAATATTTTGTTGATCGCGATAGTTACAAGGGACCGCAACTCGTCTTTTTAGCAGCGTGTATGCTTGTTGGTGTTGAAGGACAAAAGGCACTTTTAATTGCTAAGAAGCAATAAGACGGTTGATAAAATCGGTATGTGTGGCTGTAAAGCCAAAATGAAGCTCGACAAAAGTTAATTTTTGTCGGGCTTCGATTTATTGCGAAAGTGAGTGTTGTATAGGAAAGACAAAGTAATCAAAGAGTTGGAAAAAGGGGAAAGAGGCGTCAGAAGAAATAATTGAAAAAGGGCTTGACAAAGGGAAAACGCGGGTTAAAATACGCAATCCGTTGCTCACGAAGC
>NZ_JACJKX010000014.1 GCF_016901835.1 Parasutterella secunda
CAGATTCCACCTCGCAGTGGACACCCTTGCCGTTAGCTATGGGCTTGTCGCTACTTACCGCCCTCGGGACTTTCACCCGTTAGATTAAGTGCCATGCCAGGCACACAAAGAAAACGGCCCGCTAGGGCCGCCTTCTTTTTAACTATTGTTCTTTCATCATCGTAAACGGACTGGCTTTCAGAGTGATTTCCGTGATCTCCGAGGGGCACATGACACGAAGTGCCATACCGGTCCAAAGTCCCGTGCCGCGGCTGACATAAAGTTGAGTCGTAGCGTTAACCTGATATAAGCCCGAGACAAACCCGTCGTTGAAGTAAGCTACCAATGGCTGCATTAAGGCGTAGAGGCCCCCGTGGGTGTGACCGGACAATTGCAAATCCACTCCCTGCAATTGTCGGGCTCCCGTCGGTTGGTGCGCCAGTAAAACGGTGGCTGCATCAGGAGCACCATCAAGCGCCATCTTCAAATCCGGTCCATGAGCACCGTAGCGCACGGCGGAACGATCAGTGGTACCTGCGATCACTAACTGAGCATCGCCTCGCGTAATGACATGATGCTTATTTTCAAGCATCTGCACACCATTTTCTTCAAAGAACTTCACCCAAGGTGCAGCCCCATGGTGCCACTCATGGTTACCCGTTACGCCGAAAACTCCGTCTTTGGATTTCAAAAGACCGTACGCTTTCACTTCTGAAGCCAGCTCCGACTCGGGTCCTTCGATCATATCGCCCACAAGCACCACCGCATCGGCATCGAGTTCATTAGCCGTATCAATCACCGCCTCAAGCCACGGGCGCTTTAACAACTGGCCGACATGAAGATCGGCCATCTGCACGATACGATAGCCGTCAAATTCCGCCGGTAATCGATCAACGGTGATCTGTACATGATTGACGGTCGGCACAGTGAGCGCATAGTGTGTACCGGAAATAGCTGCAGCAACAGAAAAAATCATCAAAAGCCAACGGTTTTTCGCTTCAGTCAAAGGCCAGGGAATGTTTGAATGCGTGGCTTTATTGACGAATTTAACCACCCAAAAAAGCACGTCTTTAACGACAAGCAAAGGCACTAACACCAAAATGATGTTAAAGAGCGTTTCCCAAATAATGAGAGTGGTCTCGGGCAATTGCGGATTAAACATGTGTCCGCCCACGTAGTAGTAATACGTGAATTTCTGGCTGATCGCCAGAAAAAAGAGCGACCAGCCCACTTTCACGTACCACTTTGTTTTGTAGGGCAAAACAAAACTCAATATGGCATAGCCCGCCAAGACAAGCGAAATAATCATCAGGATGTTGATCACCGGCAATCCTTAACCAAGAAACAAAAATGCAGGCAGTATTTTAACTGCTTCATTGGAGAGTAGCGCCCGGATTACCCCTGATCAATTCCCTTTGCTGCTTAATGTCGCGATAAGGGGGACGACCGAATTGCCGTTTGTATTCCCGATTAAATTGACTCGGACTTTCATAACCGACCGCATAGCAGGCGGTTGTTGCATCCATCTTTTCAGTTAACATCAGACGCTTGGCTTCATGCAGACGCAAACGCTTATGAAACTGCAAGGGAGTCATACACGTCACTTCTTTGAAGTGACGATGAAAGGTGGAGACTCCCATATGAACGTTGTCCGCCAGTTGCGCCACGCTCAAGGGCGAGGCGTAGTTTTCTCTTAACCACGCAATCGCTCGTGCGATCTGGGCACTTGCCCCCTGCTTGGCATTAAAGTCACGCAAACTCATACCCAGTGGTGTCTGCAGTACACGGAAATAAATTTCCCGAATAATCATCGGAGCAAGGACTTTTGCTTCAACCGGATTATCCAAAAGACGCATCAGACGCAGCACCGTTTCCCACACATTTTCATCCACAGTACCTACGCAAAGTGCTTCGTTAGGCATGCCTTCGGGCAATCCGTGGATTTCCTCCAACTGCATGATGAGCTCAGACAAAACCGCTCGATCGATTTCTACACTGATCGATAAAAACGGATGGTCGTGTGTGGCGCCTATGGTACAAAACGATGCCGGTACATCTACACCGACAACCAAGCAATCGTTCTTACCGTACTCATACTCTTTATCACCGATTACGGAGCGTTTTTTTCCATCAACAATAAAGCCCAAACTCGTCGAGTAAATACTGGCACCCTCACAATTGCCCTGCTCACGACGGGAAAGGGACAATCCGGGAATATCTGTTTGAAATGTTCCGATTTTATGAACCTTTTCAAGCATGATCTGTTTGAGTTCAGCATTGATTTTTTCAAGTTTTTCGCTTTGCATAATGACACCTCTCTGATGCCAATTATCGGCAATTAATGAAATTCTGAACCACTGAAAAACAACTTTTATTTTTGCCTATTTCTCTTTCATTACAGTTTTTTACAACAATTACACGAATATTTTTTACCTAAAACCACATTTCCACTCATTTTCACTGAATTCGAGTCATTTCTATTTTTAGGCAAGAATTTGCAAAAGAAACAGCAGTTTGAAAAACGTACCGAACCTAAACTATTTCTTGACCACTTCCGAACTCGGAGACTTTTATGAAAAGAAGGACTTTACTGATGAGCGGTTCTATTATTCCTGCGGCCTTTGCCGCACAGGCCGTAGCCTCACCCGCTACCGCAAACAATTTGGCAAAAACTGATCCGGACTTTACTGCCATTGAAGACTACTTACTTAAAACCGAAATGCCCAAAGCGGGCAAAATGCCAGCCAAAACTCGCGCGATGGTAACGTTGGCTGCGCTGACAACGATGACCGCAGAGACTCGTTTAGCTCAAGCTACAGAAGATGCTCTCAAAGCCGGTATGAGCGTGGTGGAAATTAAAGAAACGCTTTACCAATGTGCTCCTTATATCGGTATCACCCGAGTGGAAAGCGCTCTTGAAGAGGTCAATGCAGCTTTAGAAACTTTGGGACAAAATCCCACACCGGCCTCTCAAAGTACCGTCAATAACCAGAATCGGTTTGACAAAGGACTGGCTGTACAGAAAGGAATTTTCGGTGAAGCGATTGATAAGATGCACGCCACGACACCTGCAGAACTTGCCTACATCAACAAGCAGGCATTGACTGCGTACTGCTTCGGTGATTTCTACACACGCAAGGGACTGGATTTGAAAGCTCGTGAATTGATTACCTTTACGGCCATCATGTGCCTGGGCGGATGCGAGCCGCAGCTCAAAGCCCACACAGGAGGCAATTTAAGCGTCGGCAACACCCGTCAGGATCTCATTGATACGATCATGGTTGCCATGCCCTATATCGGGTTCCCGAGAACGTTAAATGCGCTGGCAGTTGTTAACGAAATCACAAAATAATTCATCCCCTGTTATGGTGCGCCCGCCTCTTTGGCGGGCGCTTTGCAAACATTTGTGTCAGATTTAATACTTTTGCAAAAAAAAGTTCTCATCAACCCCTTCTAACTCATTGAAAAACAATAGCAAAAATCTCCAGCCTCTACTCAAAAATAATGATTCTTAACAACTGGAGAAAGATATATCTACCGAAATTTGAGACACTGAAATCACCAAAAAAACAGAGGCAATCATCATGCAGTTCAAATTCAAAAGCGAAGAAGCCCAACTGATTATGAAGGCCTGTGAGGGACATACATTTGAAGGCTCCAAACCATCTTTTCTGAGTCAGTTCACGAAACGCTTGACGCTTTCGGCAAAAGAATTCCGAGAGCTTGTCCGGTACCTCAAAAGCGTTGCCATGTCCGGAATTCATGACGGTGTGGTGGGATGCGGCCTTGCCTACCGTCGGTATCTGGAAAGCACCTACTACGCCATGCGCGCTTTGGATATCTGCAATACGGTCAAAATGACCGCTTTGCAAGCCAATTAATTGCTATACTGCAGCCTCAGCGGACGACCGCTCTTTGCACCATCGGGGACGGCCCCACAGAAAGGATCAATCCCCTATGGCTTGGATCTATTTATTTCTGGCCGGCCTCACTGAAATCGGTTGGGCTATTGCCCTTAAATATTCCCACGGTTTTTCCCGTCTCCTCCCTTCGATCACCGCTATTGTGGTCATGGTCGCAAGTTTTTTCCTGCTGGCTCAATCGCTTAAATCGATCCCTATCGGTACAGCCTATGCCGTTTGGACCGGTATCGGCATTATGGGTACGGCTATTCTCGGGATCATTCTTTTTAATGAACCCGCCAGTTTATTAAGGCTTTTATTCCTTGGGCTTATCCTTGTGGGCATCATCGGCCTTAAGCTCACCTACTAATAAAGGAGTCAGATATGTTTCCAACCATGCGTAGACGCCTTCAGCAAATTTCCGATGAACGTGCTCTCTCTATATTGACTAAAACCGACAACGCTGTTTTAGCAATCAGAGACGATATTTCGGGTTATACATACGCTGTCCCGGTAAGCCCCGTTTATACCGATAACCACATCTACATTCACAGCGCACCGATCGGTCACAAGATTGCCGCCATCAAAGCCAACCCGAAAGTTTCACTTTGTGTGATTGAACAAGACGAAATTCACCCGGAAGAGCTCACAAGCTACTTCAGAAGTGTCATTGTTTTCGGTACGGCTCGACTCATTGCTGATGAGGCAGAAAAACTTCATGTCCTTGAGCTTCTCGCACAAAAATTTGCTCCGGACTTTATTGAAAAAGGGATGGAAGAGGCCAGACAAAAAATTCACTACCTCGCTGTGATCGACATTGAAATTGATCACATCACAGGCAAAGAATCCATTGAACTCGTTAATAAGCACTAATAAAAACGGGGCCGATTCCTAAAGGAAGCGTCCCCGGTTTTGTCAGACCTGCGTCAACCTAAAGAACTTTTGATAAAAAAGCCTTGGTGCGGTTGTGCTGCGGGTGATTAAAGATCTGCTCAGGCGTACCTTCTTCGACAACGCTGCCGCCGTCCATAAATATCACCCGATCGCCCACTTCACGGGCAAAGCCCATTTCGTGAGTGACCACCACCATGGTCATTCCTTCCTTGGCCAACTGCTTCATAACGTCGAGCACTTCCTTGACCATTTCCGGGTCCAAGGCAGATGTCGGTTCATCGAACAGCAAAGCCTTCGGTCGCATCGCCAATGCCCGGGCAATGGCCACACGTTGCTTTTGACCGCCGGAGAGTTGCGAAGGGTATTGATCCGCTTTGCTTCTCAGACCGACCTTATCCAAAAGACGATAAGCAATCTCTTCGGCCTTTTCTTTGCTCATTTTTCTCACCTGAATCGGAGCCAAGGTGAGATTTTGCAGCACCGTCATGTTCTCAAACAGATTGAAGTGCTGAAAGACCATGCCGACTTCCGCGCGAATACGGTCGATGTTGGTCTTGTCATCGATTTCTTCACCATCGATGAAAATCTTACCTTCCGTGGGCTGCTCCAAGTGCGTGATACTGCGCAAAAGCGTGCTCTTACCGGATCCTGACGGCCCGATAATCACCACCACCTCGCGTTCTTTGATTTCCATATTCACGCAAGGCAAGACGACATGATCGCCGAAGGCCTTCTTTAAGTCTTTAATTACGATCATTTGACTTGAACCTCTTTTCCAAATAAGCGACCAAACGGGTAATAGGCATGGTCATAATCAAGTAAATCAAAGCAACGGCCGTCCAGATTTCCATGGCACCGTAAGTACTCGCAATCACCAATTGGCCTTGACGGGTCAATTCTTCGAAACCAATCACCGACACCAACGAAGAGTCCTTCAACATGGCGATAAATTCATTACCCAACGGCGGAATAATGCGCTTAAAGGCCTGCGGGATAATGATAAAGCGCATCGTCTGAGACCAATTAAGGCCCAAAGAGCGACCCGCTTCCATCTGTCCCTTGTCAATGGACTGGATGCCTGCACGGAAAATTTCTGCAATATAGGCGCTACTGTTGATACTGCAGGCCACAATCGCCGCAATAAAAGGATCAATGCGGGTACCGATTAACATCGGCAACGCAAAATAGATCATGAAGATCTGAACCAAGAGCGGCGTGCCGCGCAAAAAGTCCACATAAATCTTCGCCGGGACTCTGAAAATAGCCACCCGTGAAATCTGGGCAATGCCGATGAACAGGCCAAAGAACAACCCCAAGCCCACACTGATTGCCGTGATTTGCACGGTGACACAGGCCCCTTGGAAAAGCAAGGGAAGAGAGTCAATGATTAGTTGAAAGTCAAACATTTTTTCCTGTCTGTTGTATTAATTAATGGGCGCCGAACCACTTGGCATAAATCTTGTCATAGACGCCGTTGTCGCGAATTCGTTTGAGGCCCTCGTTGAGTTTTTCAACCAAAGCCTTGTTGCCTTGCTTGACAGCCATCCCGTAGTGTTCCGCATCAAAAACCTGCGGAACAGTGGTCACCGTACCGTCTCCACGGCGAGCAAGGTAGTAATCCACCACCGGTTTGTCGTTAATCACGGCTTCACAGCCCTTTGCCTTCAGTTCCATGAAGGCTTCGGTGATGCTGTTAAATTCCGTAACCTTGGCGTTTTTAACACGTTTGGCCATCATGGCTCCGGTCGTACCGATCTGAGCACAAAGGCGAGTACCTTCAAGGCTGTTAAAGTCCTTATATTTTCTCAAATCGTCCTTACGAACCATGATCACCAAACCGGATTGGTAGTAAGGATTCGTGAAGTCCACTCTCTTTTGGCGTTCAGGCGTAATGGTCATCGCAGCCACCGTCACATCAATGATGCCGGTTTGCAAAGACGGAATGAGCGCATCAAAGCCCATATTCTGGATGCGAACATCATCGCCCATTTCCTTGGCTACCGCTTCGATAATTTCCATATCAAAGCCCGTGAGCTCTTTGGTTTGTTCATCCATGAATTCAAACGGAGCAAAAGTAGCCTCTGTTCCCACGTTAATCGTTGCTGCGTGGGCTCCCGTTACCATCGCTGCTGCCACTGCCAATGAAAGTAAAATCTTTTTCATGATTTTGCTGTCCTTTCTACCATCTCATCCCAAACGGTCAACTACTTTTGAGCGCCGAACCACTTGGTGTAAATTTTGTCGTATTCACCGCTTGCCTTAACCTTCTCCAGACCGACATTGAGCCAATCGGCCAGTTTCTGGTTGTTCTTAGCAACGGCAATTCCATAGTCTTCTGCCGACAGGACTTCAGGCAAACGATATACGCCCTTGGTTCCGCGGCGAGCCATATAGTAGTCCATTACGGGCTTGTCGTGCACCACCGCTTCGCAACCGCCCGTTTGCAATTCCATGAATGTTTCGGGAGCGTTATTGAATTCCTTGACCAATTTGCCGGAGAACTTGCGTGCGGTAATGGCTCCGGTCGTGCCGATCTGAGCGCACAAGGCCTTTCCTTTGATGCTGTCGATTGTCTTGTACTTATCCTTGTCGGCTTCCCGCACCATCACAGCCAAACCCGATTGATAGTACGGAGTAGAGAAAATCACGCGGCGCTTGCGTTGATCGGTAATCGTAATGCCGGACATGGCGATATCAATAGCACCGGTTTGCAACGAAGGAATCAAACCGTCAAAAGGTACATTGTTTAATTTAACTTCCGCGCCTTGAGCCTTGGCAATGGCCACAATCAATTCCATCTCGAAACCGGCCGGTTGATTGTTTTCATCAACATATTCAAACGGGGCAAAAGCCATGTTCGAGCCTACGTTATAAACTTCAGCCGCCTGAGCTTGAGCGAATACACCGGTAGCAGCCAATACAGCTGCAAGAGCCGTCATTTTTGCTTTGAAGGTCATTTTTATTTCTCCTAATTAAAAATAATCGGTGATTCGCTCTCAGTTTCAATCCCGTGCGCCGTCACCGCCAGTCCGTATTTCGTTGTAACCGATTGATAAAAATCGGATTGTGAGGTGACAGTTTATTGATTCCTTTGACTCTCACAAGTCAATGTATACGAGTCTTGGAAGAAAAAATGGTCGAAGACATTCAACAAAATGTCGACAATAAATACACCAAAAACGACCAAACTCAACACAAAGTACCAAAAATCTAAAAAATCAGAAACTCGAAAAGAAAATCTCTGAAAATATACGAACATTATTGAACGCGGTTTGTCGAAAGGTCCTCAATAAGAACTGTATCTCAGGGATAGCCACCCGCCAATTCAATAAAAATATATTTGAGATTTTTAAGTTTAAACTTAGTTTTTTATTTTTTAATCAATTAGTTATAAATTTCTGGCTACGAACTCTTTGCGGTGCTGTCTCTAAATTTTTGTCGACTAATTTTTCTTTTGCGTTAGCTCAAAGTTTTTGTTTTTTGGTGGTACAACCTTTTGCCTATTTTTCAAACAAGCTTTTGTACCAAATATGATTAGACTACGTTCTTTAAGAAAAGACTCTTTCCCTTTTATGTTTGAAAGGTACTGTGATTATGGCTACTAAACGTGTTCTTGCAATTCACGATCTGTGCTCATTCGGTCGCTGCTCGCTCACAGCTGCCATACCTGTTATTTCAGCCATGGGCTCGCAGGTGTGCCCTTTCCCCACGGCTTTATTCAGCAACAATTTCACTTACGGGGACTTTACTTTTTCAGACTTCAGCTCCAAGATGACGGGCTTTATGGATAAGTGGGAAAAACTCGGCTTCACCTATGACTGTATCTACAGCGGCTTTCTTGCCGATGTGAACCAAATTGCCATCGTCAAAGAAGCCGTTGCCCGTTTTGCCCGTGGGAAGAAAAATGCCTTGGTCGTTGTCGACCCCGCCATGGGTGACGACGGTAAGCTCTACCCAACTCTGAACGCCGACTTTGTCGTTAATATGCGCTCCCTCGTGCAACAGGCAGACCTCATTACCCCGAACTACACGGAAGCCTGTCTGCTTCTTGATCTTGCCTACGAAACGAGCATTCCCGACAATGATGCACTCGAAACACTTTGCCGCAAACTGGCCACACGTAAAAATCAAAAAGTGGTCATCACCAGTGTGCCCGCTGCGGACAATCAAATTAAAGTAGCCTGCTTTGATGCCTCAAGCGGAGAATTTGCCGAGCACAGTACAGAGCGTATTCCCTTTGCTACATGCGGCACGGGCGATCTTTTCACCAGTGTGCTGACCGGCGCTATGCTGCAAGGCAAAAGCTTGAGTGACGCCGTATTGGCTGCGATGCGTTTTGTCAGTCTTGCTATTCAATACACTTACGATAGCGGCAGCGACTATCGAGAAGGTGTTCAGGTTGAGCCGTGCTTAAAACACCTCTTTGACTGATACTTTACAAAAAAGGGACCGCTCAAGTCCCTTTTTCTGTAATAGTTCAGGTCTTTGAAATTTCGCACTACCCTTGCAAATACACCCACTCTATCAAGCGATCAATCGGCGCATCGGTTTCGGTGGCTTTTTTACCTTGAACCGCAGCAAAAATTGCATAACGCTTCCCGCTTCTGGCTTGAATTATGCCGCCGGCCGACTTCACGGTATTCATCAACCCGGTCTTGATATAAGCATAGCCCGGCGCCACCCGACGCTTGGACATTGTGCCGTCTGTGGCCGAGATCGGAAACGAAGCCAACCACTCGGGCATGCGCGGACTCTTCCATCCGTAGGAGATAAGCCGAGTCATTGCACGGGCTGTCACACGAGCCTGCCTGGACAATCCCGAACCGTTATCCAACAGGATTTCGCCTGCGCCAATCCCAACCCTCTGTTGCAACCATTGGTTAACAATAGCCCGCGCTCTGGCGTAACTGGCGGGAATTCCGGGGCTGTCCTTTGCTGCCAGAGATAAAAGAATATGTTTGGCCAACACGTTGTTGCTGAATTTATTGGTGAGTTTAACGATTGTGCCCAAATCCTCTGACCAAACATCAAATAAAAGCTTGGACTCTGCCGGCGCAATTCCCTCGAAAACCTCTCCCTGCCAAGTAAGGCCCACTTGAGAGGCTACGGTTCTTAAAAACATTTCCCAATATTGATTGGCATCGGGAGCAAGGTAGGCTAAAACCTTCTCATCACATCCTGAAGGAAGGGCTCCGTCAAATTCGGGTTCCAGGGGATCGTCCAAGTCAAGTTCCAGAGCCTGACGCCACCGCACACATCCCTTTTGTCTGCTCATCTTGACACTCGAAGGCGTCACCAAACCGATCAGTTGCGGCACAACAGTCACCGTTGCCTGTTTTCTGTCCTTTTCAGGCGTAATCGTCATAGCAATTGAGCGGTAATTTAAAAGAGCGGCATCGGCCGGTGCCGTATAAGGCCTGTCCCAATCGTCTTTAAAGGCCGGATCCTGACGCTCTTTCTCAAAATAGGATCGATCAATCACCACATTGCCTTCGATACGATCAATACCTAAAGACTTCAAGCGGGAAAGATCACGCCAAAGAGTCTCACTGACGTACTTGGGATCTCCTCCTCCCTTGATAAATAAAGTTCCCGACAGAGTTTTGTTTTCAATTGTTCCTGTGTACGAGTAAGAGGTTTTCCATCGCCAATCCGGGCCCAACAATTCGAGCGCCGCAAGGGTTGTGATCATTTTTTCTGTTGAGGCGGGTTGAACTTTGACGTGATCGCGCCAACTTAAATTGAGTTTTCCGCCATCTAAAGGAATCAGACTGACAGAAAGCTGTTCAAAAGACAGTCCCGAAGAAGTCAAAGCGTTTTTAACTGTAACAGGAAGAAAATTTTGCGCACAAGCCATTCCCATTGAAAAACAATAGGTTAATAAAGAAAACAACCCTGCCGCCAAGACTTTTTTCATCTTTTTTTATCCTTACCCTTGAAAACCAAAAAACTGTCCCCATATGAAGCATTAGTTTTAGGGAACAATTCATTGGGGTTGCGCATATTGTCCCGCAATCGACAAGAAATTTCCCGCAAAAAATGACCGCATTCGGTCATTTCAGTATCGATTTTGAATTTATTGTTAGGAGACATTCCAAATGCAAATTCGTCCTCTGCACGACCGTGTGATCGTCAAGCGCCTGGAAAGTGAACGTACAACTGCCGCCGGCATCGTGATTCCGGACAGCGCCGGTGAAAAGCCTGATCAAGGTGAAGTGTTGGCCGTCGGTCCCGGCAAGCGTGATGACTCCGGCAAGATCATCCCGATGGATGTGAAGGTGGGCGACCGCGTACTCTTCGGTAAGTATGCCGGCCAAACCGTCAAGGTTGACGGTCAAGAATTGCTCGTGATGCGCGAAGAAGACATCATGGGCGTGTTGGAATAATTTTCCGCCAAGTACAGATTTATTAGTTGGAGTAATAACCCATGACTGCTAAGCAAGTTCTTTTTGGTGATGATGCCCGCGTCCGCATGGTTCGTGGCATCAATGTTTTGGCTAACGCTGTTAAAGTGACCTTGGGTCCGAAGGGCCGTAATGTTGTATTGGATCGTAACTTCGGCAGCCCCCTGGTTACCAAAGACGGTGTGACGGTTGCCCGCGAAATCGAACTCAAGGATAAGTTCGAAAACATGGGCGCTCAAATGGTGCGTGAAGTCGCCTCCAAGACCAACGATAACGCCGGTGACGGTACGACGACCGCTACGGTTTTGGCTCAAGCCATCGTTGTGGAAGGCATGAAGTTTGTGGCCGCCGGCATGAACCCGATGGACCTCAAGCGTGGTATTGATAAGGCTGTTGAATGCGCCATCGCTGAATTGAAGAAGATCAGCAAGCCCGTGACCACAACCAAGGAAATCGCTCAGGTCGGCTCTATTTCCGCTAACAGCGACACCGAAATCGGCGAAATCATCGCCGAAGCCATGGAAAAGGTCGGTAAGGAAGGCGTCATCACGGTTGAAGACGGCAAGTCCTTGAAGAACGAATTGGACGTTGTTGAAGGTATGCAATTTGACCGCGGTTACCTCTCTCCGTACTTCATCACAAATCCGGACAAGCAAGTGGCCGTCTTGGAAAACCCGTACATCTTGTTGCATGACCAAAAGATCAGCAACATCCGTGATTTGCTCCCGATCCTCGAACAAGTGGCCAAGGCCGGTCGTCCGCTCTTGATCATCTGCGAAGATTTGGAAGGCGAAGCTCTCGCTACCCTCGTGGTGAACAGCTTGCGCGGCATCCTGAAGGTCTGCGCCGTGAAGGCCCCGGGCTTCGGTGATCGTCGTAAGGCCACGCTTGAAGATATCGCCATCCTCACGGGCGGCACGCTTGTGACCAAGGACATCGGTTTGTCGCTTGATAAGGCTACGCTCGAACACTTGGGTCAAGCCAAGCGCGTTGAAGTCAATAAGGAAAATACGACCATCATCAACGGCGCCGGTAATCCCGAAATGATCGAAGCCCGTGTGAAGAACATCCGTACGCAAATCGAAAGCGTCACGAGCGACTACGATCGTGAAAAACTTCAGGAACGTGTGGCCAAGTTGGCCGGCGGCGTTGCCTTGATCAAGGTCGGTGCTGCTACTGAAGTTGAAATGAAGGAAAAGAAGGCTCGTGTCGACGACGCCTTGCACGCTACCCGTGCTGCTGTTGAAGAAGGCGTGGTGCCGGGAGGCGGCGTGGCTTTGGTGCGCGCTCAAAAGGCTGTGGCTCAATTAAAGGGCGACAACGAAGAACAAACCGCCGGTATCAAGATCGTGTTGCGTGCTATGGAAGAACCGATGCGTCAAATCGTCGGTAACGCCGGTCTCGAACCGAGCGTCGTTGTCAACGCTGTCGCTAACGGTGAAGGCAACTACGGCTTTAACGCTCAAACGAGCGAATACGGTGACATGGTTGCCATGGGCGTCTTGGATCCGACCAAGGTTACCCGTACGGCCTTGCAAAACGCTGCTTCTGTTGCCAGCTTGATCCTCACCACCGACTGCATGATCGGTGATATTCCTGAAGACAAGCAACCGGTGGCTCCGGCCATGGGCGGCATGGACGGCATGCCGATGATGTAATCGGTTGTTGACCGTGTAATATGATTCTGGCCCGAGAAAGGTAATGCTTTCCCGGGCCGGTTTTTGTCTGACTTATGGCTGAGCGTTACTTAGTTCCCGATTTGGCGCCCGGTGAAATTCACCGCGCGGAGCAAACCATCCATCGTTCGCGCTTTATCGTAACGATGGCACGGGTGAGTACACTTGAAGAGGCCAAGGCCTTTATTGACTCAGTTAAGCAAGAGCACGCTCAGGCCACTCATAATTGTTGGGCTTTTGCTGCAGGCGAGCCCGGCAGTACCGTGCAGGTCGGCGCAAGCGACGACGGAGAACCCAAAGGAACGGCCGGCCGCCCGATGCTCACCGTTTTGCTTCATTGCGGTGTAGGCGAAATCGCTGCCGTCGTGACACGTTACTTCGGTGGAATTTTGTTGGGCACCGGAGGTCTGGTACGCGCCTATCAGGGTTCGGTCAAATTAGGACTTGAAACACTTCCTACAACCGAGAGGGTTCCTTGTGACCGTTTACAGCTCACACTTGAACACCCCTTTGTCAACATTGCTTTACGTGAATTTGAAACCCATCAGGCTCAAATCATCAAAAAAGACTTTGGGCTCGATGCCACTTTCACCGTTTCTGTTCCTCAAACACAAACCGAAAACCTGATTGAATCGCTGACTCAAAAGACATCAGGTGCTTTGCTTATTGAAAAATTGTAGGGAAAACCCGTACAATCCTAGACGTGCGTCAATTTTGACACAAATCTTTACAACCCTTGTGGGCTTCTGATCTCCCAAAAACGATAAACGAGATGGAAGAACCCGCCCTTTAAGAAAGGACGGATATGAAAAAACCGATCTATAAAGTTCTCTACTTCCAGGTGATCTGTGCGATCATCATCGGCGTCTTGCTGGGTTATTTCTACCCGGATATCGGCGCTTCGATGAAACCTTTCGGTGACGGTTTCATCAAATTGATCAAAATGATTATTGCCCCCGTCATTTTCTGTACGGTCGTGACCGGTATCGCCGGCATGGAAGACATGAAAAAAGTGGGCAAAACCGGTGGCTTGGCCATCCTGTACTTTGAAGTGGTCAGTACCATCGCTCTCGTTGTAGGTCTTGTCCTTGTGAATACCTTTGGACCGGGCCGCGGTATGCACGTTGATCCGGCGACACTTGATGCGGGTTCTGTTGCCATTTATACCTCAGGCGACAAGATGGAATCGACGGCCGAGTTCTTGATGAACATCATCCCCAACACGGTGGTGAGCGCTTTTGCAGAAGGCAACATCCTGCAGGTTCTCTTCTTCTCCGTACTTTTCGGGATTGCCCTGCATAAATTCGGCGGTCGCGGCACCCTTGTCTTCGACGTCATCGAAAAGAGTTCGCACATCCTTTTCCAAATCGTCAACATGATCATGAAGGTCGCTCCGATCGGTGCGTTCGGTGCCATGGCCTTTACGATCGGCAAGTACGGTGTGCAATCGCTTCTGCCTTTGGCCGAACTCATGGGCACGTTCTACCTTACGTGTCTGCTCTTTATCTTTGTCGTACTCGGTGCCATCTGCCGTTGGGCAGGCTTCTCCGTCTGGAAGTACATCTGCTACATCAAAGAAGAGCTCTTAATCGTCTTAGGTACCTCTTCTTCAGAATCGGCTCTACCCAAGATTATGGATAAGCTTGAAAAAGCCGGGGTGAGTAAATCTGTTGTCGGTTTAGTCGTACCGACCGGCTACTCCTTTAACCTTGACGGTACCGCCATTTATCTCACCATGGCTTCTGTGTTCATTGCTCAGGCCTGTGATGTTGAAATGACACTTATGCAAGAGCTCACGCTTTTGGCTGTGCTTCTTTTAACGAGTAAGGGCGCTGCGGGTGTAACCGGTTCAGGCTTTATTGTTTTGGCTGCTACGCTTTCAGCTGTCGGTCACGTGCCTGTTGCCGGTCTTGCGCTCATTCTGGGTATCGACCGCTTCATGTCTGAAGCTCGAGCCCTCACCAACATCATCGGTAACGGTATCGCCACCATTGTGGTCGGTAAGTGGTGCAAAGAACTCGACGAAACAAAACTTCACGCAGTGCTGGGTAAAACCGATGCCAAGATTCCTGCCATGCCTGAATTGCCTGAACCGAAGGTATTCCGTGATACACAGGAATTAAAGTACATTCCTATTGACGATTACACCAATCGTTAATTCTCAACGGGCCGCCTTCGGGCGGCTTCGTTTTGTCCATTCGGTCAACTTGCAAGACACTCACTGAAGAAACTGCTGCGTTATATTCTCTATAGCTTCAATCAAAAAGGAGAAATCATGCGTATCCAAATTATTTCTGCCTTACTCGGTTCAGTGCTGCTTTGCAGCACGGCCTTTGCTCTTGAACCGGTTGATCCCCAACCAGCCACTCCTTTGACATTTGAAAATCCTGCGTACCAAAAGGTTGTGCCTGCAGTTGCCCGAGAGATGATTAAAGAGGGCGTCGTTGTTATTGATGTGAGAAACCCGATTGAACGCATTACTGAAGGCTACATCAAAGGATCCGTCAATGTTCCTCTTCAGACGCTCAGGCCGGGAGCCAAATTAACGGCTGCCCCCGACTTTAATCAAAAAGTTCTTGTGCATTGCCGAAGCGGCGTCAGAGCGGAAAACGCCTCTAAGATTTTGGTAGCAACCGGCTACAAACATGTCTACAACATGTACGGCATCCTGCAGTGGCCTTACGAACTTGAAAACGCCCCCAAAAACTAAATAGATCAATAGCTTGAGAGGGCCGACTTTGGGTCCTCTCTTCTTTAAACTTCCTCTAAGAGTTTCTTCCAATAGGCCACTCGTTGACATAAGAGTAACGTAGGTAATAGTGCTTATCTCATTGATTTTTTAGGGAGGATCTATGAACAAGCAATTCAAGACTCTTTGGAACGAAGCTCGCCAAACCTACGTGGTGACCGATGAGGCCCGTCGCTCTCACGGCAAACCAAAAACGTGTGTCTTGGCCGTTGCGGTTGCCCTGGCGGCTTTCTTAGCCTCTCCTGCTCAAGCCTACGTGGAAAAAGGGCAAGTCGCCGAAAGCCCCACTCAAGTCACCAAAGCGATTAGTTCCTGGCAAACTCCTGAATTTAAAAAAGACTGGGGATTGACCGCTATGAAGGCTGACCATGCCTATGCTTTGGGCTTTCATGGTCAAGGAGTCAAGCTTGGTGTCATGGATTCGGGTGCTCTGTTGCAATCGCACCCTGACTTAAGAGGTGAGAGATTCCATGCGACGACCGCCAAGGGTCAATACAGCCGTTCCGGAAATCGTTACCCCCAAGGCGCAGCAGAACAATTTGATGCCACCTATGAAAAAGGGGAAACCTTCGATGTCTCCGGTGATTGGATCGTTAACGTCAACGACTCTCACGGCACGCACGTTGCAGGTACCATTGCCGGTAACCGTGACGGCTCGGTCTTCCACGGTGTGGCCTGGGGTTCAGAACTTTATTCCGGCAACACGGGTGGCACGGACTCCAGTAACTACGGTCCGTTCCTTGACTATGAATTCTTCTATCAGGGCTGGGGTAATTTAGTTAAAGACGGCGCACAGGTCATCAATAACAGTTTCGGCACCAACACCCGCATCGTTCCCAACGGTAAAGTCAACGGGGCTGACGGCTTTGATGTCTCCGACATGTTGCCTGTAAATACGACTCAAGAAACTGAGTATGAATATTTCCTCTTCCAAAAAGTTTATGAAGGAGAGAAGAACTTTGTTGATGCGGCCTACGACGCCGTCAAAAACAGCAACACGGTGCAAGTGATGACAACGGGTAACCGCGATATGAAGCACCCGTACTATCGGGCTCTGTATCCGTACTTCAATCCTGAAGCAGAAAGTCATTGGATTGCAGCAGCCGGTCTTCAAAAACTCTCAGGCGAGGGGGCGAAGGCCAAATATGGTTTGATCACCAAGTTTGACGAAGCCGGTAACGGCAAATGGTGGGCCATTGCGGGCACGGGCGCTCATATTTACAGTTCCTCCGTGGTCGACGGTGACTACTTCATCCCCGGTCAAACCGACGATGAAGGCAACTTCGTCAAAGAAGGTACACCGCTTGGAACACCCTACTATTCATACCTCACGGGTACGTCCATGGCTGCACCTCACATCACGGGCTCAATGGGCGTGATTCTTTCCCGTTATCCTGACATGACTGCTGTTCAAGCCCGCACGGTGCTGTTCTCAACGGCCAACCATCACAATCCTGACGGCACACTCATGGACGGTTGGGATAAGAACCTCAAAGAAGGTCAAGTTTCCGATCGTTTGGGTTGGGGTACGCCTGACTTAAGTAAAGCCATGTATGGTCCGGCTCAATTACTGGGTACGCTTGAGTACACACAAAATCAAAGAGCGCTTGATGTGTGGACCAATGACATCACGCAGGTCGGTTGGGACCAACGCCGTGAAGAAGAAAGTCAATGGATGGCCATTACCAAAAACGGTAAAGACACGGAAAATTCAGGCGTCATTTATGAAGCCGGGGCTGAACCCGAAAAAGTGGGCGGCGCTTATTTAGTCGGCAATCACGTGACCGTTGTCGGTGTTGAAGACGATTCGATCTCCGTTGCCGATGCTCGCAAGTGGCGTGCGCAGTACTATCAAAAACGCGCCAAAGCAATCGGTGAACGCTTGCAAAAGACTCAAGCAGGCACCGACGGCTATGACGGCAAGCTCGTTAAAGACGGCACAGGCACATTGGTCTTGACCGGCCACAATGTCTATCGCGGCGGTACAGTTGTTAAAGGCGGTACCCTGTTGGGCTTTATTGATTCGTTCGGCGTTTCGGGCTCCAATCATGCTAACGGCAAGGTCGTTGTTGAGGGTGGCCAATTCGGTATTGTCAACACCTTTGTCGACACCGTCACACAAACCGGCAAGCACGTTGCCGACGCTAAGGCTGACCACTCAGTGGATGTCACCATTGAAGAAGACGGTACCTATCTTTTGGTGCCGGGACAAGCCGTTAACCTCGGCCAAGGTACTTTGAATTTCGCAGAAGGCCAAGTCGGTATTGACCTGACCGACCCTGCCGTGCAACAAGCATTGCAAGCCGGTCAAACAGTGACTGCCTCGGTTACATGCGCCTCAATTAAGGGTGAATACCGTCCGATGACAACCGATGAATCACTTAAGGTCTCGGTCTCCCAAGACGGTAATACCTTGACAGTGAGTGTTACCAAACAATAGTGAGTCTGATTAATAACCTGTCTTAATTCAGGTTAATGCAATTTTCCCCTGAGAAGTTCAATCTTCTCAGGGGATTTTTAGATCATAGAACGAACAAATTTCGACCCTTAAATTAAACCGTGCTTCTGGTTAAATTTCTTTAAAGACTCGCGCGTTAAGTGACCGTCAGTCAAAATTCCGTCATTTTCAAACCGTTCATAGACTTGGAAAATATCTTTATCGCCTCTGCCGGATAAGTTGACAATAAATTTTTGCTCCCGCTGCGGATGCGCTTTAGCTAATTTAATGGCGTAAGCCAACGCGTGAGAGCTTTCAAGCGCAGGAATAATGCCTTCTTCAAGACTTAAGAGCATAAAGGCCTGCAGGGCTTCGGTGTCCGTCGCTCCTACATATTGAGCTCTGCCGATTGACTGAAGGTAGCAGTGCTGAGGCCCGACAGAAGGAAAATCAAGACCTGCGGCAATGGAATAGGACTCTTCAATTTCTCCTTTGTCATTGACCATATTTAACGCATTAGCGCCGAAAAACACTCCCTCGGTTCCGGTTTGTAAAACGCAGCCGTGTTTGCCGCTTGATATGCCGTAACCGGCAGGTTCCACCCCGATTAATCGAACACTCTTTTCTTCGATAAAGTCATTAAACAGCCCGATTGCGTTTGAACCTCCTCCCACACAGGCAATGACAGCGTCAGGCAAAACTTTTTCTGCGGCCAGAAACTGTTTTTTCGCCTCTTCGCCAATGACCTTCTGAAATTCCCTCACAATAGTCGGGAAAGGATGGGGACCGGCTGCAGTGCCCAAAAGATAGTGAGTCGTACCGACGTTTTCAATCCAATCGTTCATCGCCGCTTCACAGGCTTCTTTAAGAGTCCCGGAACCTTCGGTCACAGCCACGACTTTTGCTCCCATCAATTCCATTCTGAAAACATTGGGTTTTTGTCTTTCAACGTCTTTGGCTCCCATATACACCGTACAGTCAAAACCCATCAATGCGCAGGCCAGAGCCGTCGCAACTCCGTGCTGCCCAGCGCCGGTCTCAGCAATAATGCGTTTTTTGCCCATGCGACGCGCCAAAAGCGCCTGCCCCAAAACCTGATTGGTTTTATGAGCTCCACCGTGCAACAAGTCTTCACGCTTCAGATAAATTTTTGTTCGCGTTCCGCGCGTCAAATTCCTGCACAAAGTCAGCGGCGTAGGACGACCCGCATACTGCGTTAAAAGTTCGTGAAGTTCAGCATTAAAAGCAGGATCGTTTTGAGCCTGACAAAAGGCCTCTTCAAGCTCTTTTAGCGCAGGCACAAGCGCCTCAGGCACATATTGACCACCGAACTGACCGAAGAAAGGATTTAATTGAGACATAAGTCGCTCCTCAATATTGCCTTAATTGAGCGGACTTATACGGAGAGAATGAAAGGCTGAAAATAAACCCGCATCAATGAAGGCGGGTTTATGAAAAATCGTACGAACAACCTCAGGCACCCGCTTTTAGGAGTGCCACCACCAAGAAAGTGAAGGTTGGAAGTAAACAATCATGAATAAAGTTTTCAATAAAAACGAGATGAGTTTATCACACAGGAGTTCTTTTTCAAATTGCCGTCTAGTCAAAAATCAGTACCAGTCGTGCTTTTCATGCCGATCCAGTAGAGCTATTTGTCTCATTTCCTCATCAGTTAATGAAAAATCAAATAGCACAATATTTTCTCTGATGTGCTCAGGACTGACAGAACCTGGAATCACGGCCACGTCTCGCTGCAAATGCCAGCGAAGCACAATCTGGGCTACAGATTTCCCATGATTGCGGGCAATTTCCGATAGTGTTAGATTCCCAAAAAGTTTGGCAGCGTGCCCGCGGCCACCAAAGGGATACCAACTCTGAACTTGTATACCCAAGTTCTGGATATGTTCAACAACGGATTGATCTTGGTAAAGCGGATGGATTTCGTTTTGAATCAGGACGGGAGAAACGTCTACTTGCGGCAAAAAGCGGTTACATTCGCGAACGTAATAGCACGAAATGCCGGCCGCACGAACCCGGCCATTTTCTATCGCCTTTTCAATTGCCCGATAGGCCTTCACGTCATTGCCAGCAGGATGGTGCAACATCAAAATGTCAATATAGTCCAGATCGAGTTTTCGCAAAGCCAGATCAATTGCCTCTTCGGCCTTCTCATACTGATCAGGGTAGAGCTTTGTCTGAATGAGAATCTTATCTCGAGGTACGCCGGAGTCTTTCACAGCACGTCCTACCTCTCGTTCATTGTCGTAAAAGGATGCGGTATCAATGAGTTGATAGCCCGATTCAATTGCCGTGCGCACAGACTCGATACACTGCGTACCTCTCAGCGCCCACGTCCCTAATCCCACCATAGGCAAAACAAAACCGCAGGCTAATTTTTTCTTTGGAGTAACTGCCATACTCTTTCCCATTGAAAAATGAGCGCCCGATTGAAGCGCCCATTTTGCTTGATCTACTTTTTGGAAATATCCGTCCCGAAAAATTGTTGGGATAGCTTCGAGAGTTCTCCTGACTGATGCAACTCGGCCAGTGCTTTGTTGATTTCCTGTCTCAACTTTTCCGTGCCCTCTTTTTTCAAAGGAATGCCCACAGAAGTCATCTCGTCTGAGACAGCGGCAATTTTTACCTCTGCAGTCGGATGCACACGCTTGTAGTCATAGAAAACAACCTCAGCATTGAGAGTCGCATCAATTCTGCCGCTCAACAGCAACTCAAAGGTTTGATTCAAATCGTCCACTCCGGTGACTTTAGCTCCGTAACGTTCGGCTACTTCAGCGTACGTACTCGAAATCGTGTTGGCGGTCACTTTGCCTTTGAGATCCTGCATGGATTGAATCGCTGTGTCGGATGTTCGGGTAACAACAACCGTTTTGTTGTAGGCATAAGGCTCCGTGAAGCTGAAGGCTTTTTCTCTCTCCGGTGTGATATCCACGCCGTTGATCATGATGTCGTAGCGCCCCGAAGAGATCCCTGCGAGCAACCCGTCCCATTTACCTTCGACAAACTGAGGCTTCACACCGAGGTGCTTGGCAATGAGTCGTCCCAATTCAATGTCGTAGCCTGTTAAATTGCCCTTTTCATCGTGAAAAGTCCAAGGTGACCAGGTCCCTTCTGTCGCAATCACTATGGTTCCCTTAGCCCGAATCTGATCCAAGAGATCCTGAGAGGAAGAAGTTGCAGCAGGAGTTGTGTCTGCACTGCTTTTATCCCCGCAACCGCTCAAGCCCACACAAGCACCGACAATAGCCGCAGCCAGAGAAATCTGAAAAACTCGACGATTAAGCATTATTGTTCCCTTCTTTTTTCAAAATAATTTAAGAGTCCTGCGCCGTACGTAGAAAAGCCTTTGAGCGCGAATCTTTGGGCGAATTAAAAAATTCTTTCGCGGGTCCCATCTCGACCATCTGCCCCTGATCCATAAAACAGACTTTGTTGGAAACGTTTTTGGCAAATCCCATCTCATGGGTGACAACCAACATGGTCATCCCATCATCGGCAAGCTCCCGCATCAAAGACAAAATCCCTTGCGTCAGTTCCGGGTCCAGAGCCGAAGTCGGCTCGTCAAAATAGATGATTTCAGGCTCAACGGCGAGCGCTCGCGCAATGGCTACTCGCTGCTGTTGACCGCCCGAGAGCTCTGAAGGGTAATAGGTTTCTCGTTCAGCCAAACCGACACGATTTAACAATCTGCGTCCGATTTCTGTGGCTTTATCCTTAGCCATTCCACGTCCGATTACCAACCCTTCGGTCACATTTTCCAGTGCTGTTTTGTTAAAAAACAGGTTGTAATTTTGGAAAACAAACGCCGTTTTTTTACGAATGTTCAATACGTCTTTGCGATGCATGCGGGACATGTCAAAAGTTTGCCCATCAAAAACCATTTCTCCCAAATCAGCGCTTTCCAAAAAATTCATGCAACGCAACAAAGTCGTTTTGCCCGACCCACTCGGACCGATAATAGAGATCACATCCCCTTTTTCAATGGTCAGTCCCACCCCTTTGAGTACTCGCACCTCACCAAACGATTTGCGCAGATTTTTTACTTCGATCATATGTCACCTGCTCATTTTTAACGTTTGCCGTACCGCTGCAATCGCTTCTCTCCGCTTGTCTGCAGCTTTGTTAAAACGGTGCAGAAAATAAGGTATATCAAAGCAACTTCCACATAAAGTAAAAGCGGCTCATAGGTTCTGGCCACGATGCGTTGCGTGGTCATAAACATTTCCGTCACCGTAATGTTGGCGGCTAGTGATGTGTCCTTGATCATAGAGATCAAGGAATTACCCAAAGTCGGGAAAGCGGTTCTGAAAGCCTGAGGAAGCACAATTCTTCGAATGGTCTGCCCCCAACTGAGGCCTGCGCAAAGCCCGGCTTCAAGCTGCCCCTTAGGAACGGACTCCAGAGCCGCACGCATTGTTTCCGAACAATAGGCTCCCTCGTTAATCGAAAACACCACAACAGCTGCTACAAACGGATCAATCAAGATGCCCACATGAGGCAGTCCGTAAAAAACAATGAACAGTTGTACTAAGAGCGGTGTTCCGCGAATAATCCAGATGTAGAAACGGGCAATTTGGCTCAGTACCGGTACGTTTGCAAATTGAATCAACGCAACGACTACTGCGATAACCAAAGCCAATGCAAACGAGATGGCTGTAAGAGGAATCGTCACCAAAAGACCGGGTAACAGAATATCCCAAAAAGAGTCGATGAAAAGTTCTAATGCGGCGTTCACTCCAATGTCCTCGAGGTACGCTCTTCACAGAGAGCGAAAAACCTTTTCTTTAGTATCGTTTTATCCGATTTCGGAGTATAAAAATCGATTTGCCGCAACGTCAAATGCTTATTGGCTTGTTTTGCCATACCTTTCCTCTATAGGCAAAAAACAGATTCAAGTAGGCAAGTCTCAAGGGCTCAAGTACAATTGCCCATAGTATTTGGAGTCCGAATTATGACCTTTATTGAAAAACTCAAAAACCGTTGGACGGAAAGTCAATCTTTGCTTTGTGTGGGTCTCGATCCTGATCTGAACCGTTTCCCTGAGAGCATTAAAGAAAAAAAGGATTGCTACTACGAATTCTGCACTGCAATTGTGGATGCTACGGCAGCCTACGCCTGTGCTTTTAAGCCCCAAATCGCCTACTTTGCCTCTTGCGCTGCCGAAGCTGAACTGAAAGCCATCATTGACTATATTCATCAACACTACCCCACGATCCCTGTCGTTTTGGACTCTAAGCGCGGCGATATCGGCTCAACGGCTAAACATTACGCCAAAGAAGCCTTCGTTCGTTACGGCGCTGACGCCGTAACACTCTCACCCTACATGGGATTTGACTCCGTGCAGCCCTATCTTGAATACGAAGATAAAGGCGCTATTTTGCTCTGTCGCACGTCCAACCCCGGAGGCAACGATATTCAAATGCTCCAGGTCAACGGCGAACCCATTTACCAACATGTGGCTAAATTGGCTGCCGGTCCCTGGAATTTAAACGGTCAGTTGGGCCTTGTGGTCGGAGCCACTTATCCCAACGAAATTGCAGCAGTGCGCTCAATTGTCGGCGACTTACCGCTTCTGGTTCCCGGAGTCGGTGCTCAAGGTGGAGACATCAATGCCTGCGTCACATCTGGGGTTACTGCCGATAAGACCGGCATGATGATCAACTCCAGCCGTGCCATCCTGTACGCCTCTCAAGGCGAAGACTTTAAGGAAGCCGCCGCACGGGTTGCAAAAGATACTCGTGACAAAATTAATGCTGCCAGAGCTCTTTAATGAGACTGTGTAGTCAATACAGCTGTAGCTCTCATACACTTTTGTGTATGAACGGTTTTAAGTTCCCCCGAGGGTAGAAGCATTGTTCTTACCCTCGAAGTACTTTTAACTCAGGTCAAAAAATATTTTGGTCACATCCACTCTTCCGCGGTTAATACGATACTCAACCGGTTCGTGGCCAAATGTCAGCGACACTCTCTCGGTACATAAAGCCTCAAAATTTTCTGGAACTTGTAGTTTGTGGCTTATCTCCTGATCAAGGCATTCGTAATGAGCGGAACATTTTTGACTCAGAATGACAACATTGAATTCGCGATCAAAAAACTCATAAAATGACTCCCCTTGACGGAAATTCTTCACAAAAAACTCGCGAGTAAGAGCACCAAATTTTTCTTTAACCAAATAGCTCTCGTCAATGGAAACCACTTCTTCGATTCCTGTTTTTGTTGTGATCCAATGACGGATCATGTGAATAAGCTCCTGACCGGGCAACAAATGCAGAGCTTTTGCAATTTTCTCTTCCACATGATTAGTGACCTCAAAAGTCACCAATCTTCCGAATTCCCCTCGTCTTTGACCGTCTAAATTTCGGTAAATTTGGAAAACATTCCAATAACCTAAATCACGATACGTTCGAACAAAAGTACCCGCGCCTTCCCGCCTGTGCAAAATACCGTCGTTGACCAAAGACTCTACAGCTCGTCTTAATGTACCGATGGATACTCCCATTTGTTCAGCCAATACGGGCTCAATCGGAATTTTTTCTCCGGGCTTCCATTCCCCGCTTTGAATTGTTTTTAACAGTATTTGTCTGACCTGTTGATACAGCGGTTGCCGGTTAACCCGAGTGAGACTTTGCATAATAGGGCCTTTAGCATTCATATAGATGATTAATGATAAATCTTTACATCTATTCACCGATATTAGGAAAAACTAGACTAAGTGCATGACATTTAAGGAGAGTTGTCATGTCTGTTGAAATTCCTCAATTAAATCCTGAAATTTTGTCCTCCATTGAAGCGCTCAAAGCCTCTCCCAAGATGGCCAAGGCCCTTCAGATTGCTTTTGACGAGGCTGAACTCGGCATGAAGGAGCAAATTGAATTGTGTGAAATCCCCGCTCCAACCTTTGAGGAAGCCAAGCGAGGCCAAGATATTGTTCGACGCATGAAGGCGTATGGTTTAACAGACGTAAGCGTTGATGATATCGGCAATGTCATCGGTTTTCGCCCTGGCAAAGGCAACGGCCCGGTTCTTGCTATCGGCGCTCACATGGACACCGTCTTTCCAGCAGGCACAGATGTAACGGTTAAACAAGAAGGTAATCGGTACTTTGCCCCGGGCATCGGCGATAACTGCTCGGGTCTGCGTGCACTTTTGCAAATTATTCGTTCTTTAAATGAAGCCGATATTCAAACACAAGGCGATATTTACTTCGTTGCAACGGTAGGCGAAGAAGGCCTTGGAGATATTCGTGGATCCAAACATTTTGTCGCAACCCATCGCATTGATGGCTTTATTGCAATCGATAATACAGAAATCGGCAGAATCTTAAGAGGAGCCGTGGGTTCTCATCGGTATCGTGTGACCATTGAAGGGCCCGGCGGACACTCCTACGGCAATTTTGCAGAAGTCGGCAGTGCTATTCATGCAATGTGCATTGCAGGCAATATGATTGCTCACCTAAAAACTCCGAAAGATCCGAAGACAACTTTCACAATCGGAACCATCAAAGGCGGTACCAGTGTCAATTCCATTGCTCCGACTTGTACGGTTGAAATTGACATGCGAAGTTTAAATAACGAGGCCCTCTTAAAGATTGAATCTGAAATTCTTGCCTGTTTTGATAAAGCCGTCGCCGAAGAAAACGCTCTTTGGAATATCACCGATCCTGCCAAACAGGTTCACTGGAAAAAAGAAAATATCGGCAACCGTCCGGCCGGTATGCGTCCTGCAGACTGCCCAGTGCTTCAAGTCTCTCGTTCTGCCCTGGAAGTGCTCGGTCAAAAGCTCACCAATTACGGCGTTTCCTCAACAGACGCCAACGCTCCGGTCAGCATGGGCATTCCGGCTACATGTCTGTCTTCAGGCGGTATCCAATACAAATGCCATACCGTTAACGAATACTTTGACAAGGTAGATATCCATCTTGGCCCTCAATTATTGATTCTCACTGCGGTGGGATTGGTCGGGTGTGAGGGCTTCAAAGCTATTTTGCCTAAGCACGAATAATCAGACGGGCTGCCTGTCAATCTGAGCTTGGCAGCCCCTTCTCTCGCTTTCGGAGACAGTCATGTTAGGTGTCCTTATCGTATTAGTGTCAGTAGCAGTCATTTGCTGGCTGATCGTTAAAAAGTTTTACCCATCCTGGTCATTGTTTGTCGTCGGTATTGTGACGATTGCTATCGTAGCTGCCATAACGGGTGATCCCGTTGCAACAGGTAAAAAGGCAACCGGCTTTATCGGCTTTGACATCCTGGGCGTTTTCGGTGGTCTGCTTCAATCTCGCGCCGGTGGCCTTGGTATGAACA
The DNA here is from genome assembly GCF_016901835.1 of Parasutterella secunda. Taxonomy (GTDB): domain Bacteria; phylum Pseudomonadota; class Gammaproteobacteria; order Burkholderiales; family Burkholderiaceae_F; genus Aphodousia; species Aphodousia faecavium. Next base: position 26,360 of record NZ_JACJKX010000014.1, read on the forward strand.
TTATGATCATCGGCGGTTTCGGTTATTACATGAACAAAATCGGAGCCACAAGTGCCTTGGTGCATGTTTGCACTCGTCCCATGTCCATGATCAACTCTCCATACATCATCATGGTATTAGGTTATGTGGTGGGGCAATGCTTAAATGTAGTCCTCGGATCAGCAGTAGGTTTAGCCATTTTGATGATGGTAACGGTCTATCCGTTAATGCTGAGCGCAGGCGTCAGTCGTCAAGCTGCGTGTGCCTCTGTTGTGATGACGGGCGGTTTCGGCATTAGTCCTTTAGGTGCTAACAATATAGTAGCCAGTAAGTTGACCGGCATTCACGTCATGAACATTTTCGTGGATTATCAGCTCGTTATCGCCCCGGTTACTTTAGTTATTGTCTGCATCGTCCACTACTTCGTTCAACGCTATCTGGACAAAAAAGATTTGGCAAGCGGTCGCATCACTCAAGAGGATTTTATTGCCAAAGATTTGTCGGATGGCGATAAGAGCGAAAAAGCTCCGGGCTTTTATGCGATCTTCCCCCTGGTACCGTTGGTTTTTCTCTTTATCTTCTCACCTTTGGTCTACAAGGGCATCAAACTGGACATCATCAATGCCGTCATGGCTTCTATGGTGATCACCTTTGTCATTGACTGCTTTGTGCGCCGCGATATCAAGACATCCTTTGCCTACATCAAGACGTTCTTTGAAGGCATGGGCAAAATTTTCTCCTCAACCGTCGTTTTGATTGTTTGTGCTGAAACGTTTGCTGCAGGCCTGACACGTTCGGGCGGTATCCAAACGTTAATCGAAGCTGCCAGCAACTTAGGTAGTGGCTACATCATCGTCTATACGATCATGTTCCTGATTGTCGGTCTGTGTACTTTTGTGATGGGTTCCGGTAATGCTGCATTCTTTAGCTTTGCTCCAATGATTCCCGGAATTTGTCAAACCGTCGGCGGTAATGCTCAGTGGATGCTCACCGGTATGCAATTATCTTCCGGTTGTATCCGCTCGATGAGCCCGATTGCCGGGTGTGTGATTGCTGCGGCAGGTTTAGCAAATATTTCGCCATTTGAAATTGTTCGTCGTTCAGCAATCCCGATGCTTACGGCCTTTTTCGTGATTTACATCATGTCCTGCATGCTGGTTTAAACCGGAAAATACTTTCTTTCATGCAACGTTTTCCGCCCGACTTTCGGGCGGTTTTTTTGCTTAACGGAAACCAAACTTCGCAATAATGCGAAAACAAAAAGTCATCCCGACACAAGAATTCGAAACAAATTAGTACGCTCAATACCCTTATTGATAATGGGAAAATTAGGCAACAATCTGCACCAGTTGAGGAAACCCTAAGAGGCAATTAGCAATAAGCTTACGAGTGAAAAATCTTTATCAGGGAGAGAGAGAAAATGTCTGAAGAAAAGTTCGGTCCCTTTGCACGGGGCGACAAAAATGAAGCCTGTGCAAAATACTTTATCGGTCAGAGTTACCTCAACATGTTAACGAAAACCGGAGTGGTTACCGCCAATGTCACATTCGAGCCCGGCTGCCGTAACAACTGGCATATTCATCATAAAGGCGGTCAGATTCTTCTGGTAACCGCCGGACGCGGTTACTATCAGGAATGGGGAAAAGAAGCCCGTGAATTGCATCCCGGCGACGTGGTCAATATTCCGCCTGAAGTCAAACACTGGCACGGAGCGGCCCACGACAGTTGGTTTGCCCATATTGCTATTGAAGCTCCGGCCGAAGGCGCCGGTAACGAATGGTGTGAACCGGTAACTGACGAAGAGTACCAAAAGCTCGCTTAACGCATTAAAGGCCGGTTTTTAGCCGGCCATTTTCCTAGAACATTTCCGGAGGTCGACGAAACCGAACCGGGATTGCGCAAATTCTACGCAACAATACATTTGTTATATTGATCGGAAAATCCAATTCCTTCCAACTTTTAACCCACTCAGCAAAATCCTCTTTTGTCCCATACCCGTAATCCCGGTATTTCGTTTCTTTAAATTTGCCTTTTTCCAATTCAGCCACGGCTTGTTTAAAACGTTCAAATCCTGAATATCCACCGATATCTTCCGGCGGACGAAGCCCTTGCTTGGAAATTAATTCAGAACTTCTTTTTCTTGAATTAAATACTTTCTTAAGTTCAATAGTATGGAACCATCCGTCTCCGAAATCATAAAGATATTGGATACCGGAAACAGCGGTAAACATTTGCGCTAAAACCATCTGATTTTCGTCGAATACCTGCTCATCGGGATTTAAACCGAAATCCCAATCCTCGTCATCGGCCATTTTGATTCTGCACAACGCCTGCGCTGTGCTATCCATTAACTTTTCAGGATTTTCGGGAATCATAAACTCATGCAGGTGGGCATCATCCCAATTAAAAGCGATCTGTAATACGCGATGGAATTCCTCAAAAGTCAGCGAGGCCGGCACTTCTAATTCACGGACGATTTTTTCCCGCCCCGCATGAAGGGTGACATCAAGTAACAAGCGCTTGTAATTCCCCTCTGTACCATCAAAATAAATGGCGTAGAAACGTACCAACTCTGCGAAATATTTCTCCAAATCCGACTTGCCGGACTCAATCAACAATCGGTTGATTTCCAATATTTCCTCATCGGAAGGCAGATTCTGAGAAACAACCGATTTAATTAGATCCTGATACTCTTCTTTCCATTTCGCAACGGTCAACGCCGAGCGCCCCCGAACCGGAGTCACACAAGCGTTATCGACAAGTTTCAGATAATCCTTCTGAGCAAAATCTGCCAATTGGAAATGATCAAAAAGAATTTTCACCGCCCCATGAAAATCTTTGATCACTTCTTTTTGCTCACTCAACGGAAAAGCAATCACCGTATTGAAGAATTCATTCTTGGCAATGAGCCAAATCCGTTTGCCGATCTTTCCCGGAAAAAGTTCCCATTCAAAAAGAACACTGGATATGGAGTGAAAAAAATCCCAATCAGGTAAAGGCTTAAAGTACTCATCTGCTATCTGAAAAAGCGGCAATTTTCCGTAGTTGATACCGAATTGCATATCAATTCTCCACTATCAGTTAAGTCCTTCTATTGCGCCGTTGCTTGACCTTCTTTGTTTTCAATACAAGAGACCAGCACCTTATCAATTCGACGTCCATCCATGTCGACAACTTCAAAGCGCCAATCATCCCACGTGACCACATCGCCTGTCTTAGGTAAATGTCCTGTCATCCAGATGATCATACCGGCCAACGTGTTGTAGCGCCCCGCATCTTCATTGGGTAAGGTTTTGAGATTGAGCTGATCTTTAAGTTCCGGCACCGGCATCATCCCGTCAACCAACAGCGATCCGTCTTCACGTTTAACCGCCCAATCTTCTTCTCCCGGAACATTTTTAAATTCGCCGGCAATCGCTTCCAACACATCACGGGGACTGACGATACCTTGAACCGAACCGTACTCGTCAACGACAATCGCAAGGGGGACATCATTTTTTTTGAAGTTGTCCAACAGTTCCAACCCTGTAAGCGATTCGGGCACATACACAGCAGGAATCATGTGTGCCGTAAAGTCCACCTTGCCTGTATCCACTATCTGTTGCAACAGATAACGGGTTGAACAAAGCCCCTTAATATCGTCGAGCGAACCGTCGCAGACCAGCAATCGTGAGTGCTTGGATGTCAAAAGTTTGCGAACATTATCTTTGGGGCTATCTTGAATATCGATCCATTCAACTTCGTTACTGGGCGTCATCAGCGTACCGATCGTGCGGTCATCAAGTCTGAAAATATTGCGCACCATGTCGCGCTCTTGGACTTCGATCGTTCCCGCTTCACTGCCTTCCACAACCATCTGATGAATTTCTTCTTCCGTGACCGCATTTTCTTCAATATCGTGCTTACCGGTCAATTTCAAAAGCAGATCCGTGGAAACGGACAACAATTTCACAAAGGGAGCCATCAGGATGGCTAAGAAATTAATCGGCGGAGCAATTCGGCAAGCCACACCTTCCGGGTTCATTTGTCCCAAGCGTTTCGGAACCAATTCACCCAAAACAATAGAAAAATAGGTCACCAGCACGACAACCAGAACCAATCCGACACCTTTGGCCGTGTTGATATCAACTCCGAAATTTTCATTAAGCCAAATGGCCACCGGAGTAGCCAGAGCCGCTTCACCGACAATACCGGACAGAATGCCGATGGATGTGATGCCGACTTGAATAGCCGACAATGCACGGGTCGGCTCCTCGTTTAATTTCAAAGCGACCTTAGCACCGGTATTGCCATCATCGATTTTTATTTGCAGACGCGCTTTTCTGCTGGTTACTAGCGCAATCTCACTCATGGCAAAAGCGCCATTTAAAAGAATCAACGCTAAAAGACACAAAACATTAAACCAATTGTCCATTTGTCTTCATCCGTTATTTCAAATCGATTTTATTCAAAATTAATTTTTTCAATCCCAAAAGCGCAGCTTCGATTGTGCTCTCTCTGACTGCGTTGCGGTCGCCCGCAAACTGATGACGTTCCACCACCGGTAGTTGTCCTTTGCGACAACAAGCCATAAAAACCGTCCCGACGGGTTTCCCGGGCACTGCTCCTCCGGGACCTGCAATCCCTGTGACTGCCACGGCAATCGTGGCCTGAGAGCGCGCCAGAGCGCCGCAAACCATCTCCTCGGCGGTCTCTTTGCTGACCGCTCCGAACTTTTGCAGCGTCTCATGACGCACACCCAACAGATCTTCTTTAGATTGATTGGAATAGGTCACAAAACCCCGATCAAACCATTGGCTTGAACCGGCTGTTTGAGTAATTGCACAAGCAATGCCGCCTGCCGTGCAGGATTCTGCCGAGGCGATCACGTCTTCGCTTTTGAGTGCAATTTCTCCCAATTGTTCAGAAAGTTCAACAAACAGTTCCATTTCAGTACAACACCCATTGAACAGCTAACAAAACAAGCCATGCGTAAAGAGCTGCAATCGCATCATCGAGCATGATGCCGAAGCCGTTTTTCATCTTCGTATCAAAGTAGTCTGCCGGAGGCAACTTCACGATATCAAAGAAACGGAATGCCAAAAAAGCCGCTATTTGCCAGGCAAGCACAGGAGGCATCAGGGCTAAAAGTAACCAGATGGCAAACACCTCATCAATCACGACCGAGCCATGATCAGGCACACCCAAATCATCGGATGTTTTCTGGCACGCCCACGCACCCAGAAAGAATGTCACCGCGACGATGAAAAACCAAGAGGAATAGGGAATCCAAGGACTTAATAGGACAAACACAAGCCACCCGGCCAGTGTTCCCCATGTCCCGGGAGCCGGACGAATAACACCGCTTCCGAAAAAAGAAGCAATCACATGCGCAGGATGATTAAAGGCAAAGCTCCACGTCATCCGCACCTTATTGACAGGGTTGTCGTTGCTGTATTTTTCAAACATTTTCATTAGCAAAGTGATCAAATCCTTTAAAGGTATTCATCACTTCACAACCACTATTATCTACCAGTATCAAACCGTCGGGAATAATCGTACCCACTCTGGACAGAACCAAAGGCTCGCCTTGCATCCGTGCAGTTTTTTCAAATTCCCTCATGGCCGCGCGTGCCTGAGGGGAAGCAGTCCAAACCAACTCATAATCGTCGCCCCCGGCTAACTGTGCCTGACGCCTTTCATCGCGACTTCTGGCCCGTAGAGCCTCGCTGACGGCAAGATCGTCAATATTGACACGGGCCCCCACCGATGATCGGGTGAGAATATTGCCCAGATCTTTTAAAAAGCCGTCGGAAATGTCTGCACAGGCCGTTGCATAATGAGCCAGAAATTGTCCTAAAGCTATTCGAGGAGTCGGACAATCCATCGCGTGAGCCACGTCCTGCGTACAGAGGCCTTTCCACTGACCGGTTCTAAGCATCAACGCCAAATACGCATCGCCCACTCTCCCGCTCACCCAAATATCGTCACCGATTTGCGCCCCTTGACGGGTCAGTCCCTTTTGCACTTCACCGATGGCAGTAATCGTGATGCTAAATGGTGCCTGTTTGTCCTCAATCTTTGCGGTTTTAGTGGTATCGCCTCCGATCAGAGGGCAAGAAAATTCTTCTGCCGTCTCACGAAGACCTCGGCTGAACGCTTCAAGCCATTTCAAATCGGTCTGTGGTAATGAAAGAGAAAGGAAAAAACAACGGGGGACGGCTCCGGCTGCAGCCAGGTCCGATAAATTCACGGCAAGAGATTTTTTCCCGACAGTAAAGGGATCGGCGTCAGGAAGGAAATGCGTACCGCTTGCTACGGTATCGGTCGTAATCGCCAGGCGGGTTTGTCCCACCTCGACAATCGCGCAATCATCCCCGATCCCTTGGGTTGACCAATGACCGGGGATTTGAAAATCAAAGAAACGAGAAATCAGCTCTGTTTCACTAAGGCATGAGCCCATACGGTTACTTTTTTGCCCCGACCTCGGCAACCCGCACGTCGGCTGCCACTTTATCTAAAACACCGTTGACGTAACGGAAACCGTCCGAGCCACCAAACTGTTTGGCGAGTTCCACCGCTTCGTTGATCACAACGCGGTACGGAATTTCGAGATGAAACTTCAGTTCATAGCTGCCCAAGAGCAATACTGAGCGTTCCACCAAAGAAAGGCGCGAAATATCGCGGTCAACGTGTTTGGAGAAAAGAGCCTGCAACTCTTCGGCATTGTCGATCACACCAGCGAGCAATTCCGAAAAATGCTTCTTATCGCAACGCTCAAAATCCGCCGCATCAATGCTGGCTCCGGCAACGGGCTCTCCGTCATCACTCAATACACTCAAAAGCGTACGCTCAATCGTGACAGCATCCGAGCCGCTCACCAACCATTCGTAGACACCGAGCAGTGCAAATTCACGAGACAACGAGCGTGCACCACGACTCGGGCGATGGGGTTTCACTTCAGTCATTCGTTACTCCCCTTCCTGCATGTCGTATTCAAATTCTTTGCGGATATTGGCCATTTCAACAGCCACCTGTGCGGCATCCGTTCCCTTTTGATGCAAACGGGCCTGAGCCTGTTCGTCGTTTTCTGTCGTCAGCACCGCATTGGCAATGGGAATATCGAAGTCAAGACCCACTTGCATGATGCCGGAAGCCGATTCATTGGAGACAATTTCAAAGTGATAGGTTTCACCTCGAATCACCGCACCGATCGCAATCAATGCATCGTACTCTTCGGTAGCGGCCAACTGTTGCAAGGCAAACGGAATTTCAAGAGCGCCCGGCACCCGCATGAGCGTGATGTCTTCTTCGACCACTCCCAAGCGATCCAATTCAGCCAAGCAGGCTTTCAGAAGGCCCTCTCCGGCATATTCATTAAAGCGAGACTGAACAATACCGATACGCAAACCGCGTCCGTCTAAAGAGTTCTCAATAATGTCCATGGACATTGTGTTTCTCCAAAGAAAATCTGTTTCTTACCAAAATTGGCATATTGTACCGTTTTTACCGCTCTTCAACACGCCAGAAACTGCAAAATTCAAAGAAAAATCAAACCGCTAGAAGCTCGTTTAACGATGCATGCCACGAACATAAGAAGGCGGGAATTCAACCTTCTCGTTCAATTGCAACGCTGCTTGCCAGCCCCAGTGGGGATTTAAGAGCATCTCTCGCCCCACATCGACGAGATCAGCCGTTCCCTCAACCAGTACACTCTCTGCCTGACGAGCGTCCTTAATCAAACCGCAGGCAATCGTGGGCAAACCGGTCTGCAAACGCACGGCTCGGGCAAAAGGCAGTTGATAGCCGTAACCGACCGGGATTTTCTGATCCTCATGCAAACCGCCCGTGGAAACATCCGCAAATGCGCAGCCATGCGCTTTGAGAATATTGAGAAAATCTATCGTTTCCTTGAGATTCCAACCGCCTTCAAGCCAATCGGTCGCAGACACCCGAACACCCAACTGCACTTGCGGGGCCGCTTTTTTCATCGCATCAAACACTGCCAAAGGCAGACGGATACGGTTTTCAAAACTGCCGCCGTATTCATCCGTTCTCAAATTGGAAAGCGGAGAAAGGAATTGATGCAGAAGGTACCCGTGAGCCATGTGAATTTCAATGGCATCGACACCCGCCTTCTGAGCCCTTTGGGCTGCATAGGCAAAGGCCTGAATGACGGCCTCAATGCCGCCCGGCAACATTTCTCTGGGCACGGGGCGGTCTGAGCCTGCGCTCACCGCCGAAGGCGCAACAGGCTCCCAACCGCCCTCTTCTTGACTGAGATGACCACCCAGCCAAGGCGCACGCTCCGAAGCCTTTCGACCGGCGTGGTTAATCTGCACTGCAATTTTGGTACTCGGATCAATCGCACGCATGGTCTCGACGATTTCTGACAAAGACCAACCCAACTCATCGGACCACAATCCCAGATCGGATCCGGAAATACGTCCGTCAGGGGTAACAGCCATCGCTTCAATACAAACGAGAGCCGCGCCGGAACCGGCTAGTTTCCCATAATGCACCTTGTGCCAGGTTGTGGCCTTGCCATCTTTGGCTTGGTACTGACACATCGGCGGCACACTGATACGGTTTTTCAGCTCCATATCGCCAATTTTGTAAGGCGTAAACAATCGCGTGCGCATCTTCAACGCTCCTGATCAGAATAATCCGTCGTCGTTTTTCAGGCTCATCATCCGTTCCACATAACGGGCAATCGTATCAATTTCGAGATTGACCCAATCTTGTGCTTTCAAGTGCTTTAACGTCGTCACTTCTACCGTATGCGGAATCAAATTAATGGAAATTCGGGTACCGACCGGAGTGTCTTCTACATCGTTTATCGTAAGCGACACACCGTTAACGGTCACAGAACCTTTATAGGCAAGGTAGGGCGAAAGCTTCATCGGAGCCCGCACCACCAGGTGCCAGCTTTCTGCCTTGGGTTCCATCACCTCCACTTGACCCACGCCGTCGACGTGACCGGAAACAATATGACCGTCGAGCCTGTCTCCGACACGAAGGGCTTTTTCCAAATTCACCTCACCCCATGTATCCAGGCCGCAGGTTTTTGAAAGACTCTCAGCCGAGACTTCAATCTGAAAGGTATCGCCTTCAATGTTAACCACGGTCATACATGCACCGTTGACCGCAATGGACTCACCCACTTCGGTACCTTTCAACCAACCGGCCGGCGTATCAATCGTAAGACGCACACCGTCACCCAAGGTTTCGGGCTCTCTTACCTTACCGATTGCTTCAATAATGCCTGTGAACATTTCTCTATTTCCTTTTTCTTAAAATCATTCGAACATCGTTACCCACCTGAGTACATTCTGCCAATATCCAACTTTCACAGTCAGACAAACTTTGTACCGCAGGCAGTTTAAACGCATGACGTCCTTCGCCTAAAATCTTCGGCGCCACATAAACTAAGAGCTCATCGACCAAATTCTGCCTGAGCATTTCGCCCGTCAGAATTGAGCCCGCCTCGAGGTGCACCTCATTGATCTCTCGGCGTGCCAATTCGGACAAAAGCGCTTTGAGATCGACTCGGTTGTCCGCTCCGGGCAATTGCAAAACTTCTGCTTCTCGGGCAGCCAATTGCTGAATTTTCGCATCATTTTTTTGGACACAAACAACCAGAACCTGCCCCTCGTCAAAAAAGCGATTCTCAGCATTGACCCGCAAAGAGGAATCCACAAGAACTTTGAGAGGCTGACGTTCCTGAAGCTTACCCTCCACACGGGCAGTCAATGAAGGATTATCCGCTAAGACCGTGCCGAGACCGGTCAGCACGGCGCCTGCCACACATCGCCAACGTCTGCCGTCTTCTCTGGCTGCTTCACCGGTAATCCATTGACTTTCCCCGTTACCGAGCGCCGTAAAGCCGTCCAGACTCATAGCGACTTTGGCTCGGACCCATGGGCGCTGCTCAGTCATACGAGTCATAAAGCCCGCATTCATCTGCCAGGCTTCCTGCTCAAGAACACCTACCTGAACCTCAATACCCGCCTGTCTGAGCATCGCGACCCCTCGACCGGCTACCAAAGGATTGGGGTCAAGGCAAGCAACCACCACTCGGGCGACTTTTTCCTTAATCAAACGCAGTGCACACGGAGGCGTCCGACCATAGTGAGAGCAAGGCTCAAGCGTCACGTAAACCGTTGCCCCGGCGATATTCCCTCCTCGGGCATAGGCATCTTTGATCGCTTGAATTTCTGCGTGGTCAGAACCCGTTTTTTGAGTAAAACCCTCTCCCAACACAGTACCGTCACGCACAATGACGCAACCTACTGAGGGATTGGGAGGGCTGATCGGTCGAGCCTTGGCCGCAAGCGCCAAAGCCCTTTTCATGTATTCGCAATCGGAATGCGACACGTCTTAAACCTCGCGAGCCATGTCGGCGAACTTCTGCACGTCCTCAAAATTACGGTAAACGCTTGCAAACCGAACATAGGCGACTTTATCCAGACCTCGCAACTCTTCCATCACGAGTTCGCCCAAACGATCACTGCGCACTTCTCGTTCACCCAACGCAAGCATTTTCTGTTCAATACGATTGATCGCTTCATCCACGCGTTCACGAGAGACAGGGCGTTTGCGCAACGCAAGCATCATAGAAGAGCGAAGTTTCTTTTGATCATATTCACAACGGCCGCCACCGCGCTTGATGATGGAGGGCATTGAAAGCTCTACGCGTTCATAGGTTGTAAAACGCTTCTCGCACTTCAAACAACGCCGGCGACGACGAATGGTCGTGCCGTCTTCACTCGTGCGGGAGTCAATCACCTGAGTTTGATCATGCTTACAAAAAGGACAATGCATACACTCCTCTCCTATTTTTACCCATTGAATTCTTTTGATCCGAAAACCACAAGATATAGTATCGGAGCATTTAGACTTGATTGTACTCGCAAGAACACAACCTGTGGAAAATTAGTTTCTTCTGTAGAAAAGATTGTGTTTAACACTGCCTTCCGTAGCGAGTTAAACCGTCAATATAACAGAACGTTTTATTACTAAATATAGGATTGAAAAAGATAGCACGTAACGAAGACGGCACCATTTGACAGCGCCTGCTGACTTTGGATTGCCGATCTATAAAATTTCGTGCCCGAATAACGACATCCGGGCACGACTTTTTGCTCATTAAGGTTGGAGTCTGGGATTAAGACTGTAGACACCCTGGATGGTGGCGCTCGCCAGTACATGGGGGGCCATGCGTTGACGCACTTCAGCCCAGCGGGCGGTATCGGGCAGTCCCAGCGTTTTCACATCAAGCGCAAACACTCGGAATTCATAGCCGTGAACACGGGCATCAAATCCCGGGGGACACGGGCCGTCATATCCGCGGTGAATTTGCGTCTGCGAAGTATAGTCATTGATGGCTTCAATCCCGATGGGTTGAGCAAAACGCTTGCCGGTATTTTCGTCACCGACCTCGGCCTGACCTTTTTTCACTTCAGTCACACTGGGGTCGATATCCCAAACCAACCAGTGAACGAAATCACGGCGCGGCTGATCGGCAGGAATTTCACCGTCAGCATTTAAAGCCTTTCGATCAGTCGGCACATCGGGATCAATACAGGCCAAAACAATCGACTGAGTCCCTTCGGGCACACCGCTCCAACTCAGTTGAGGATTGAGATTGGCCGCCAGTGCGAACTCACCCTTGACCAATTGGCCGTAAGCGCATTCACTCGGAATCCACTGGCCGTGTTCAAAATCTTGACTGGTTATTTTCATACCGCCTCCTTATTGATTGGCTCAAGTCTATTATTCGGCCCGAAGACAGTTTTTGTCAATCTAGCACTTCAACCATATGGTGACCGGCCCGTCATTGACAAGGGCAACCTGCATATAAGCGCCGAATTCACCCGTCTCCGTTCTCAGGCCGCTTTCCTTAACTTTGGAGACAAAATGCTCGTAGAGCTTTTTGCCGGTTTCAGGATCTGCGGCAGGCGTAAAGCTCGGACGAAGTCCTTTTGAAGTTTCTGCCGCCAACGTAAATTGAGACACAATCAAAATATCCCCGCCGATATCCGTCAGGCTCTTATTCATCTTGCCGTTTTCATCTTCGAAAATACGGTACGCAAGAACCTTTTTCGCCAACTTTTCGCTTTGCTCCTCAGTATCGCCTTTTTCAGCACAAACGAGTACCAACAGGCCCTGCCCGGCGCTGCCGATCACTTGTCCGTCGACCGTGACTGAAGCGCTTTTGACGCGTTGAAGCAGACCGATCATTTCTCTATCTCCTAAAAAAGCCGCGCAAACCCAACTGTTTTCACGCGGCTTTTTTGATTAAACACTCGCTTTTTTAATGAACCGTTACCTTAGCCCACTTGCGCTTACCGACTTGAATCGTATAAGTACCGGCCTTCAGTTTCAGTCCGCGATCGGTCACGCGGTCACCGTTGACGCGCACACCGCCCTGATCAACGTTACGGTTGGCTTCACCCACGCTAGCCACCATTCCGGCTTCCTTAATGAGTTTACCGATACCGATTTCACCGTCGACGGCCGCCACATTAACTTCGGGAATTTCTGAGGGCATTTCACCTGCGCGGAAGCGGTTATTGAATTCCACTTCGGCAGCATCGGCTGCACTCTTGTCGTGGAAGCGTTCCACAATTTCCTTAGCCAACAAAACCTTGGCATCGCGAGGATTGCGGCCGTTGGCGCATTCACTCTTCAAAGTAGCAATTTCGCTGTTGCTCTTCAAGCTCAACAGGTCATACCAGTTCCACATCAAATCATCGGAAATGCTCATGACCTTACCAAACATATCATTGGGCGTATCCGTAATACCGATGTAGTTGTGTTTGGACTTACTCATCTTGTTGACACCGTCGAGGCCCACCAACAAGGGCATCGTCAGAATGCATTGCGGTTCCTGTTCATACTGGCGTTGCAACTCGCGTCCGACCAAGAGGTTAAAGCGCTGGTCAGAGCCGCCTAATTCGATGTCAGCCTTTAGGGCAACGCTGTCGTAACCCTGCATAAGCGGATAGAGCAACTCATGCATGGCAATCGGAGCCTGCTCGGCATAACGCTTGGCAAAATCGTCACGTTCCAAAAGACGGGCCAAGGTGTAGCGGGAAGCCAACTTGATCATATCGGTGGCCGTCATCTTGTCACTCCACTCGGAGTTGTAGCGGATCTCGGTCTTTTCACGATCAAGAACGAGACTGGCCTGATCCAAGTAGGTTTTGGCATTGATTTCAATTTGTTCGCGAGAAAGCGGCGGACGCGTGATATTGCGACCGGACGGATCGCCGATGGATGCTGTGAAGTCACCGATTAAGAAAATCACCGTGTGGCCCAAATCCTGCAATTGACGCAATTTATTTAATACCACGGTGTGACCGATATGAATATCGGGCGCCGTCGGGTCCAGACCGAGCTTGCAGCGCAAAGGTGTGCCGGTCGCTTGAGAACGGGCCAATTTTTGTTCCAAATCCGCTTCAATCAACAGCGTGTCCACTCCACGCTTAATTGTCTCCATCGCCTCTTTGACTTCGGAGGTAACGGGATATTTCTTTTCAATTTCGGTCATAGAATTTTTACAAAATAAATATAAGAAAAAAGGAATTATCAAGCGGTCGGCAAGACTAATTCGGGTAAAATTAGTGCCGTTTTCCGTTTGCGTATCGGCTTATTGTAACCAATCACATCCCTAATGTCTGCGCCCAGCATCCTTGCCAAAAATTTACGTGCGATCGGTCAAGGCTTATGCCTTGTTGTCCGAGGCTGTGCGCATTCTTGGTCTACAGTAGTCAAAAGTCCCTACAGAAAGCTCGTTTTAGGCATCACTTTCGGCGTTTTACCCGCCTCTGTAGCCATTGCTACTTATACGGCCTATCCTTCAGACGATGAGCAAATAGCCAGAAGTCTGCAAACAGAGATCGTGGCCCCCTTACCCATTCCTGCCATTGCCGATCAAATCACGGTCGTCACCACGCCGAGCGCTGTGACCACTCATACCACGATGATTCGTGTCAATGACACGTTGGGTGCCATTTTCTCGCGCCTGAATATTGAAGACGCGGCGCTCTTACGATTTATTCGCGGTCAGACACTGGCCCAACCGCTTTCTACGCCTCGTGAGGGTGTGTATGTTCAGGCTAAAGTAACGGCCAATCAAAAAGCCCAAACGCTCAAGATTTTCCTTGAAGCCCGTTCGGCCAATCAACAAAACTCCGTGGTCACGGTTACGCGCCGCGGTGATCGTTTTGTTATTCATTCCGAACCTTTTGTCTACGAAACCCAGCAGGCTATGCGCGCCGGGATCGTAAAAGGCAACTTGATAGATTCGGCTAAAGCCGTGGGCGTTCCCGATGAGATTGCCAAGAGGATGCCGATTGCTCTCGAACGGGCAATCAACAACGGTCTGGATATCACCGACGGAGATGATTTCCGCATCATCTTCGAGCGTCAATTCATGGAAGGCGATTTTGTCAGAAACGGCAAAATCCTTGCGGTTTCTTTAACGCACCAAGGTAAAAATTACGAAAGCTTCTGGGCCGAAGACGGCACCCGAAACGGCGGCTTCTACAATCTGGACGGAACGTCAAGCCGCACCACCTTCATCCGAGTACCGGTTGAAGGGGCCCGAGTGACTTCAAGCTTTATGCCTATGCGCCGCCATCCGGTCACCGGCGTTTTGCGTCCGCACCAGGGGACGGACTTCGGGGCGCCCCGAGGCAATAAGATTTTTGCAGCTGCCGACGGCGTGATTTCCCGCCGCTCATTTGATAAACGCGGTTTCGGCAACTACCTCATGATCAAGCACGACGATTCCCGCACAACGCTTTACGGTCACATGTCTCGTATCGCGCAAGGCATGAAGGTCGGAACCCGTGTCAAGCGCGGCCAGGTCATCGGTTATGTCGGCGCAACCGGTCTTGCGACCGGCCCGCACCTTCACTATGAGCTGCGTGTGAACAACCGCCAGGTCAATCCCTTGAAGACCAACATCCCGGATAAAGAATTTTTAACCAGTGAAGAAAAGCAACAGCTTTTAGCTGATGCCCGTCCGTTGGTGACCCGTTTGGCGATGCTCAACCGCATTCAATCGGTCAAACCCCTTACCGGCAGTGAAGCGGTTGCACAACAAAATTCTGCTGAACCTCCCAAGTAACCACTATGCCCCGACTTCCTGATATCTTCATTGGCTTAATGTCCGGTACAAGCCTGGATGGAGCCGATGCCGTTGCTTGTCGGTTTGAAGATAACCATGCGCAATTCCTGGGGCATGCTCACTTACCTTATCCGACGTCACTGAGAAATCAGCTCCTATCCCTTTTGACCACGGGTGAAGACGAGATTAATCGTTGTGGTCACGCCGGTATTCAATTAGCCTATTTCTACGCCTCTGTCGTCGAAAAACTTCTGCAACAAACTTGCTTGAACCGAAAAGAAATCCGTGCAATCGGTGTACATGGTCAAACGATCAGACATTGCCCGCAGGCGGGTTTTACATTCCAGCTCAATAATCCCGCCCTTTTGGCTGAACTCTCCGGCATTGATGTTATTGCGGATTTTCGCAGCCGAGACATGGCCGCTGGCGGCGAAGGCGCTCCGCTTGTTCCTGCTTTTCATGCCTGCGTCTTTTCAAGTAAAGACCCTCGAGCCATCGTCAACATTGGTGGCATTGCCAATGTCACTCTTTTAAAAGACAACTCCATTTTGGGATTTGATTGCGGACCGGGCAATACGCTCATGGACATATGGGTGCAGAAGCACTGCGGACTGCTCTACGATGAAAACGGACGTTGGGCTCAAAAAGGGACTGTTATCGTTGAATTACTCAACTCACTGTTGGCTGATCCCTATTTTGAGAGAAGGCCACCCAAGAGTACCGGACGGGAATATTTCAATGAAAAGTGGTTGAAAGAACGGTTCCCTGATTTAGTCCAATTGCCTGCGCAAGACGTACAAAGAACACTTCTGGCTCTGACCGCCCGGTGCATTCTTGATGCCGTGAACAATGTTCAGCCTCTCACGCGTGAACTTTTTGTCTGCGGAGGCGGCGCACTCAATTCCCTTCTCATGCAAGAGCTTGCCAAAGGCCCCTATGTTGTCCGAAGCACGTCAGCTCTGGGAGTCGATCCCATGCATGTCGAGTCCATGGCATTTGCCTGGCTTGCTTACCGTTTCGTCAATAAAAAAGCCGGGAACCTCCCGGCTGTGACTCGAGCAAGAGGCGAGCGCATACTGGGCGCCCTTTATCCTGCCGACTAAACAGAGAAAGACGAACCGCAACCGCAGGTGGTCACCGCGTTCGGATTGCGGATCACAAACTGTGCACCCGTTAAATCTTCTTTAAAGTCGATCTCTGCACCGACCAGATACTGGTAACTCAAGGAATCAATCAAAAGCGTCACACCGTCTTTGACCATCTTGGCGTCATCTTCGTTTTCATTTTCATCGAATTGAAAACCATATTGAAAGCCGGCACAGCCTCCGCCTTGCACAAAGACACGAAGCTTCAACTTATCGTTGCCTTCTTCTTCGATAAGACTTTTGACTTTTGCCACTGCAGCATCCGTAAAACGAATCGGTTCAGGAGCCAAGTTCGATTGTTGATCTTGCATAATGTACTATTCCATCCATCAAAAAACGTGTTGATTATACGTTTTTTCTCGTCTAAAAACGTTTCAGGACAATCAACCTTCCAGACCGACCAAAATGACCCCGAGAGTCATCCCGATAACACCTGCCATACGCGTGGCCGAGAGCCGCTCTTTGAGCAACAAGCCGCCTAAAACCACTCCGATCATCATCCCGACTTCCCGAGTAGGAGCGACGTACGCTAACGGGGCCATTGTCATCGCATAAAGCACAAGAATATAGGCCAGGGGCGACCCCACCGTCACCACGGCAAGTGCCTTGAGTAAGCGCGGTGTTGTCAAAATTTCACGGGACTCTTTCTTCCAATCGGCATGGCTCACAATAAAGGGAGCAAACACAATCGCACGCACGGCAATGGAAGGGAAATAAAAACTCAACGGTGTGAGGCCGGTTGCTTGCTGAACCGCCCAGGCATCGCAGAACGAATAACCGGCAATAAAGCACCCGGTCAGGCTCCCCCAAAAGATACCGGTACGGATGCGAAGACTTTGCGTTTGCTGATCCTCTTTGTGAGGCATGGCCAAAAGCACGATTGCCATCAAAATCAGCGCAATGCCGACCCATCCCCAAAATGTCGGTCGATTACCCAAAATCAAAACGGCACTTAACACCGTAATCAAAGGTCCGGTTCCTCTTGCGGTCGGGTAGACGATCGAGTAATCCGATTTTTTATACCCTATCTGAAGCACTTGGCCATAAATCACATGAATCGGTGCCGACAAAACAATCACAAGCCATCCGATCGGAGTGATGTTACTGAGAGCCTGAGGGTCATAAAGAAACAATGCGGGAACGGTCACCACAGCAGTGATGATATAAACCAGCCACCAAAAAGGGCGCGTGGCATTGGCTTTTTTCAGAAAGTAGTTCCAGGTCGCATGAACCAGCGCTGCCGTGAGTACGAGGATTAAAGCCGTCAATGACATAACTATCCGTCCTTTTTTGTTGCACCATTTTAGCGCCGAAAAAAAAGCTCCCCGACAGTCGGAGAGCTCGTGGGAAATCCCACCGATGAAGGCGGGATTTCGCAGCAACCAATCGAGAATCGATTAGCGCTTGGAGAATTGCTTACGGCGACGGGCCTTGCGAAGACCGACCTTCTTACGTTCGACTTCGCGAGCGTCACGGGTCACGAAGCCCGCGGCGGACAACTGGGCCTTCAAGCCTTCGTCGTAGTCAATCAAAGCACGGGTAAGACCGTGGCGCACAGCGCCGGCTTGGCCCGTTTCACCACCGCCACGCACGTTGACCATCACGTCAAACGTTTCAACGTTTTCGGTGAGTTCCAACGGTTGCATCACGACCATACGGCCGGTTTCACGGTGGAAGTATTCATTCAAAGGACGACCGTTGATCACGATCTTGCCGGAACCACGCTTAATAAAGACGCGGGCCACGGAGCTCTTGCGACGGCCGGTGCCGTAATTGTAATTGCCGATCATGCCGAATCCTTATTAGATGTCGAGGTTCTTAGGTTGTTGAGCCGTATGCGGGTGTTCTTCACCGGCATAGATCTTCAACTTCTTAATCATGGCGTAGCCCAAGGGTCCCTTCGGGAGCATACCCTTGACAGCGATTTCAAGAGCACGGCCCGGGTGACGTTGTTGCATCTTTTCGAAAGTCGTTTCGATGATGCCGCCGGGATAACCGGTGTGGCGATAGTAACGCTTGTTCTTAGCCTTTTCGCCACTCATCTTCATCTTGGAAGCGTTGATCACAACGATGAAATCGCCCGTGTCAACGTGCGGCGTGTATTCAGGCTTGTGCTTGCCGCGCAAGCGGGCAGCAATTTCAGCGGCGAGGTGACCGACGATCTTATCGGTGGCGTCAACCACGTACCATTCGCGAGTCACTTCGAGCGGCTTAGCCGAGAAGGTCTTCATTATGTATTCACCTATTAATGAAAACGCACGACAAATCTTTCAGTCGCGCGCAACCGGATTGTCGCTTAAGGCCGCAAGCACCAGCGACAGAGTCCAAAAATTCGTTCCCTCGTTATCTGAAAAAGGCGACAGAGAAACACCTCTTCCCGATAGCAAGGTTGGGCATTTTACACAAAAAATTGAAAGAAAACAAACCGCTAGAGTCTATTTTTTCGTTCATTAGATGGCATTGAATCAGCAAGGCCCTCAGATTCATCACCTTGTCACATTTGCCTCATCTTTCTGTCATTTTCTCTATGCATACTGTGACCCTGGCGATCATCGCCATCAATCCGTCCTCGAAGTAAGAGCGTTTGCTATTACTTCTATTTTTCCACGTCGGTTATCCGACGTGGACTTTTTTTCTTCTCTTCTCGACCGCCCAAACGCTTTCTTTTTTGTTCTGATTTGGTTGATAATTGCCGGATCTTGTTTTTTTGAGTACTTTATGACTGTTCATCGTTTAGGTATTGTGGTCGAAGGCGGCGGCATCCGCGGAATTTATGCTGCCGGCGTACTCGATGTTTTATCAGATCTTCACCTCCCCGTAAAAGGAGTCATCGGAGTCTCAGCCGGTGCGATTCACGGCTGCTCGTTTGTCGCCGGCCAAAAAGGCAGAAGCCTGCGCTTTTATAAGCGCTTTATTACCGATGATCGTTTTTTCAGTTTCAAGTCACTCATTAAAACAGGTAATCTCGTCGACACCCAGTTCTGTTATCACGATATTCCTTACATTTATGATCCGTTTGATAACAACGCTTTCATGCAATCCGGCATTGACTTTTATGTCACCTGCACCAATGTCGAAACGGGACAAGCGGAATATCTGCTGCTGTCGGACATGAATAAAGAACTGGACGGGCTCAGAGCTTCTGCCTCGCTTCCTTACGTCTCGCAAATCGTTCAATTTCGAGGTAAAAAACTATTGGACGGGGGTTGTTCGGATCGGATTCCTTTGAAAGCATTCGAGCGACTTGGCTTTGATCGCAATATCGTCATTTCTACTCAGCCGCGAGAACATAAAGTTAAAGACCGTGATGCCTATCTGGCTAAACTTTTTTACAGGAAATATCCTCAATTTTGCCGAGTTTTTTCGCATTCCCCGACAGCGTACGAACAAACGCAAAAAGATATCGATCAGGCTGTTAACGACAAAACGGCTTTTGTCATACGCCCCCGAGTATCACTGGGAATCAAACGCCTCACACACAGTCCGCTGGATGTACAAAAAGGATATGACCAAGGAAGACAAGACGCCTTAAATCTCATTCCGGCACTTGAAGAATGGCTGGGAAAATACTGCTGAGTTCCTTAAAACAGGAAACTCAGCAAAAACGATTTGTCTCAGATTGTCAGGAGAATCAAATATTTTTAAAGCCTGACTTTGGCTCTCCATCTGAGTTCGTATTGTAGGATCGGATCTTTTTTGGGGTTTAGAGACAACTTTTTTAAAAGTCCGTTTCGAAATACGTGCAGATCAACACATTTTTGATCCCGATAACGACTCAACAACTGATCAAGGTTATTTTTTCTGATTTTTATGGCATCAAGCGCCACCAGTTCATCACCCACGCACACGCCGGCTTTTTCTGCCGCACCGTCCTCTTCGAGTTGGGTAACCGTTAATTGATCACTGCCGATTAACTTTGCACCCAAGATACATTGTTCAGGCTTATCCGAGTCTTTGCACTCACAGCTTATCCCTAAGGTTTTCAGAGCCTTTTTGTAGTCGGGCTCTTCAAGACCGTATACCCACCGATCAAGCTCTTTGCTTACATCGACTCCTGTGGCATCGTAGATCAGCTCAGCGATCACTTCTTCGTCAAGCCCTGCGTAATCATCGCCCGCTTCTTTGTACTGTTCCCAAGCAAAGCGCAATACGTCATCCAAGCTCTTTTTCCCACGCGTTTTTTCGATGATGCGAGCATTTAATGCCAGTGCAACCAGAGCGCCCTTATCGTAGTAACTTGTGACCGAACGGCTGCGATTGGTTCTGACTTTGTAGTATTTTGTCCAAGCCTCATAAGAAGACTGCGCAAGACTTTGGCGTTTCTTTGCTGTGCCGCCCAGGTGACGATTAAGCGTCGCCGCTAATGACTTCAGGTAAGTATCAGCATCCACGGCTTGGCTTCGTGCCGTAAGCAATGCATCATAGTAACTCGTGAATCCTTCAAAAACCCACAACAGATCGGTATAGGTTTCACTCGTTAAGTCATAGGGAATGAAAACCGCCGGTTTTACCCGCTTGACCCACCATGCATGGAAATATTCATGCGTGAAAAGTTCCAGAAGTCTTGCGTAATTTTTCGATCCGTTTTTGTTTCCTGCCAACGGCAAGTCATAAAAAGAAGCCTCCAAAGCGCAACTGTTGCGATGCTCCAGTCCCCCGTAGAGATTTTCCGCAAGATTTAAAAAGAACATATAAGAAGAAAAGGGCGCCTGATGGGACTGCGGTTCAAAAAATGCAATCACCGTTTCAACGCATTTTTTAACGTCTTCACGTAAACGAGTACGATCAAAAGGCGGGACTTTACCACTCAAAATAATGCGATGGGGTACACCGTACGCCTTAAATTCAATGCACTGCCAGAGACCGATTTCCATCGGCGAGTCGATCAGCTCATCGTAGTCGGCCGCACGATAAATCCCAAAAGCCTGAGAGTTGCTCCGAACCGGCTGCAGGGCTGTTGCAACGGCCCAGTCAGGATGATCGGCCGGTTTTTTAATCTTCAATTCAATCGGTTCTTCTTCGCGGCCTACCGGATACAGGCACAAACTGGAAAAGGTTAAAAAAGCCCGCTCATTATCCAAATAAGCGCGTCTCACAGACGTATCCTGTGCAAACACTTCATAGCGAACGTGAATGCTCTTGGATTGCTCCCCTATGAATACACGCCATGTGCTTTTATCGATTTTTGTGTCGTGCAGCTTTTCTTGACCGCAGACAATCTCGAGAGATTGAATCTCGGCGGCCATGTCCCGAATCATATAACTGCCCGGCAACCACGCAGGCAACCGAAGTAACAGTTCATCTTGGGCATTCAGTTCGAAATCAACCAGAAACGTTCCCGCCTGGGGTTTGAGTTCTATCGTATATCGCAGCATTTTTCTTGCTCCTGAATGCCCGTGGGCTTCAATTACTCGCCTTTTTCAGGTTCAATGGGCAGGTCAAACCACTCTTCTTCATCATCTGTCGTTTGAACTTCTTGCGCCTCGGAAAGGGAGTCAGACTCGAGCGCTTGCTTGGGCTCTTCATCAATCATTTCTTGTTCTTGTTTTTGTTCTGATTCCAGGGCAGCTTGTTTAAGAGCGTCCACTCCCATAATGGAAGCCAAAGCAATCAGGTGACGCAAAGCAGCATTGACGGCTTCGCTCGTACCGAATACGCGTGCGACATCGGCGTCCAACGTAATCAAAGCGTTGCGGCTGGGTGCACTTTGACGGCGAGCGGGCACTCCGCGTCCTGCCATCGCAGCGCGAGCACGGGGACCCGAGCGCACGCCGTAGACATTATCCGAAAAATCGTCCCGACGTTTGGCAAAACCGCCTTTGCGGTCATCACGACGTCTGTCACGACGACCAAAGCCTTCATCCCGACGACCGAAACCATCTTCACGACGGTCAAAGCGACGATCAGAGCGACGTTTGAAACCGTCACGGTCATCAAAACGGCGATCGGTGCGGCGAGGGCGATCCTCAAAACTGAAATCATCACGGTGACTGCCCGATTCTTCCCAGGGTTTACGCATTATTTCTTTTCCTCAGGTTAAAACGCGCTTTTGAATCAATCGGTTGCGCGTAAAAGTTATTTGAACTGGCCGCGATCTTAGCAGAAAAACGCTTTTCTATCGGGGAAAAAGCCCGAATATTTTCTTTCAACTTTGCACAATCTTTTGCTTAAAAGCACACTTTCAGTTCAACAACTTCAGTACACTATGAATTAGGAAGGGAAGAAAGCCATCTTCCCACTCTTACTAATAACAAAACAAGAAGAGGGATATATATGGCACAAGCATTACAAGTTACATTCCATGGAATCAGTCGTTCTGAAGCGGTGGAACAAGCGGTTCAAAAAGAATTGAACGATTTGGGTAAATTTGACCGCAACCTGGGCCCCTGCCACGCCACCATCACTCAAGAAGGTCATCAGACGATGGGTGCCTTCACGGTTCGCGTTACCGTTGTTTCTTCCGGCAGTGACCTGGTGGTCTCCCGTACCAACACCGATGTGATGCTTGCCATTCGGGAAGCCTTTGACACATTGCGCCGCTCGGTTAAAGACGCAGCAGAAAAATTACGCGGTCATTAATCATTTGTAATTGATCTCGAGGGGGTCTTTTAAAAGATCCCCTCTTTTTTCTGCGCTACACTTACAAAGTTCTGTTTTTCCAATAGGGATTCTGTCATGCCTAACATTGCACGTATTGAGGAATTGGCCCCTGAATTCACACAAATTCGTCGTGAATTTCACGCCCACCCCGAATTGAGTAACAAAGAATTCGAAACGGCGAAAACCATTGCCCGTTACCTCACCGAATGGGGTATTGAGGTTCACACCGGTATCGGCGGCACGGGTGTTGTCGGCGTTTTAAAAAACGGTAACTCCCCAAAACGCATTGCCTTGCGTGCGGACATGGATGCGCTGCCGATCACAGAAGCCAACCACTTTGCTCACGCCTCTAAAAATGTGGGCGTCATGCACGCCTGCGGCCACGACGGTCATGTGACCGGACTTCTTTTAGCCGCTCGTTATCTGGCAGAAACGAAAAACTTCAACGGTACAGTCAATTTCGTTTTCCAACCCGGTGAAGAAGGCGGATTCGGTGCTCAGCACATGATTGCCGACGGTCTGTTGGAAAAATTCCCCGCAGACTTTTATCTCGGTTGCCACAATTGGCCAGAAACGCCCGCCATGAAAATCGGCATTAATAAAAAAGCCATGATGGCAAGCGGCAACGTTTTCAGAATTGATGTTCATGGCCGCGGCTCGCACGGTGCGATGCCGAACTTATCCAAAGACCCGGTTTTTACCGCTATTCAAATCTGCCAGGCGATTCAAGGCATCATTACCCGCATCAAGCGTCCGATTGATCCGGCAGTTTTGAGCATTTGTAAGATTGAAGCCGGTACCGCTTATAACGTGGTTCCCGATCAAGCATCGATTTTGGGAACAACCCGCACGTTTGATAACGAAGTCACGAACCTGATCGAAAAAGAATTGGATCAGATCAGCCGTTGTGTGGCCGAGGCTTTTGGTGCAGAAGCCAAACTCACCTTCACGCGTCAATATTCGCCCGTTATCAATACACCTGAATGCGTTGATCGAGTGCAGGATGCCGTTCGTGAACTTTTCGGTGAAGAAGGGTTGCATGAACAAGAACCCGTGATGCCCTCTGAAGACTTCGCAGACTATCTTGAAACGACCCCGGGAGCATTCTTCTTTGTGGGTTCGGGCGACGGTTCTCACCGTCTGGAAGGTCACGGAGACGGCCCGTGTCTGTTACACAATTCGTCATATGATTTCAATGACGCCTGTCTGCCGATTGCCGCCAGCGTCTTTGCCCGCGTAACGGAAAACTACCTGCGCTAAAACGCTTCCCCTCATCGAGAGAATTCTCTTTGAGGGGATTTTTTTTGTCTTTTCGGCTGATGTCAGACTCTGTATTGACAATACGGCAGTCTTAAAATTCTTAACGGCCGCCCAAATGAGTCGGCATCAGACAGGAGAGCAAAATGAGAATTGTGATTGCCTTAGGCGGAAATGCATTACTGCAACGTGGCGAACCGATGCTTTACGAAAAAGAACTCAGTAGTGTAAGAAAAGCCTGCCAAGCAATCGCCTCCATCGCAGACCATCATGAACTCATTGTCACTCACGGCAACGGCCCTCAAGTGGGACTGATTGCTTTGCAGCAGCTAGCGCTTGGGAATCCACCGGCTTACCCCCTCGATACAATGGGTGCGCAATCCATTGGTTTAATCGGTTACTTGATTACCAGAGAATTGAAGCATTTTTTACCGGCAAGGCGTGCTGTCACAGCTGTTTTGGCACAAACTGAAGTTGATCCGAACGATCCGGCCTTTCGCTCGCCGAGTAAGCCGATCGGCCCAGTTTATGAGAAAACTCAGGCTCAGGCGCTCGCCCGTCTTTACGGCTGGCACATCGCAGCAGACAACGACAAATTCCGTCGTGTCGTGGCCAGTCCCGAACCCAAACAAATTGTCGATCGCGAGGCTATCGAAATTCTGCTTCAAAAGGGACATATCGTTGTGTGCTGCGGAGGCGGCGGAATTCCTGTTATAAAAAATTCATTCGGTCATCTCACAGGAGTCGAAGCAGTTATCGATAAGGACCTGGCTTCGTCACTCTTAGCCTGCGAACTGAAAGCCGATTGTTTTATCATCGCCACGGATGTACAGGGAATTTTTACTGATTGGGATTCAGGCAAACAAAACCTTCTGCACAAAACCACCCCTCAGAGTCTTCGCTCGATGCACTTTCAGGCCGGTTCCATGGGACCGAAAGTGCAGGCTGTCTGCCGCTTTGTAGAAAAAACCGGTCACAAGGCTCTGATCGGTTCTCTTGATCGTTTGTCCGATATGCTTAAGGGGCAATCGGGCACCGAAATTATTCCCAGAAATGACTGATTCGTGCCTGAAGCCCCGAATCAAAACTAATAACAGTTCAGATATATATTTTTCTTCAGGTTACGATTTTTTGTCGTAACCAGCATACTTATGTCAAACCGTCTCCTCAATTTGCTGCTTCCATTTAATGGGTGACAAGATTCTGAGTTTTTCTATCAACCTGAAAGAAAAAATGCATTGGAGTTCGTCGGATACCACGACTAAAATTTTGAAATCATCGCAATATAAGCCGTCTCATTAATTCTCTTTTTCGTAGGTTTGTTAATGGAC
Source organism: Parasutterella secunda (assembly GCF_016901835.1). Classification (GTDB taxonomy): domain Bacteria; phylum Pseudomonadota; class Gammaproteobacteria; order Burkholderiales; family Burkholderiaceae_F; genus Aphodousia; species Aphodousia faecavium. The sequence goes on from NZ_JACJKX010000014.1 coordinate 51,790, forward strand.
AAGAACATCAAAATTTTTGGTGCAAGACAAAACAATTTAAAAAATCTTGACGTTGAATTTGAAACCGGAAAAATCACGGTTGTCACCGGTGTGTCCGGTTCGGGTAAAAGTTCGCTTGTCTTTGACACGTTATACGCTGAAGGTCAGCGACGTTATGTCGAAACGTTCAGCCCCTATGCCCGGCAATTTTTAGACCGTATGGATCGCCCTCAGGTCGAGCGCATTGAAGGCGTGCCGCCTGCCATTGCCATTGACCAAACCAATCCCGTTCGTACCTCTCGTTCAACCGTCGGGACAATGACGGAAATCAACGATCATTTAAAACTTTTTTTTGCAAGAGAAGCGCGACTTTACTGCGCCCGATGCGGCAAACTCGTTCGTGCAGATACCCCTGCAAACGTTTATGAAACTTTAAAAACTTGGACTCAAGAGCTCTCTGACCCGCGCCTTTTCATTCTCTTTGATGTAACCGTTCCTGAAAAAATGACAGCAGCGGAAGTCACCGAAGGGCTCATGGCGCAGGGTTTTACCAAAATTTATCGCGAAAAGACTGTTAAAAGCACGCATTTTCTTGAAGTCATTGCCGACCGGTTCCGCTTTTCAAAAGCAGAGAAAAGCCGCGTGATTGAAGCCCTTGAAAATGCATTTAAGTTCGGCAAAGGTGAGTTGACAGTCGTTGCCAGAACCGATGATGAAAAAGAAGAGCTCAGGTCCTTCTCTAACCGCTTATCGTGCCCGGACTGCGGCATTGAGTACCAAAAACCGACTGACGCCACTTTCAGTTTCAATTCTCCGTTAGGTGCCTGTGAAACCTGCCGCGGATTCGGCAGAGTGATCGGCGTTGACTACTCTTTGGTGATTCCCGATGAGTCTTTAACGCTTGAAGGCGGTGCCATTAAACCGTGGAATACTAAAACCAACGAAGAGTGTCTCAAAGACATGAAGCGTTACGCCAAGCGTGACGGTATCCGTTTAAATGTTCCCTATCGGGATCTCACCGAAAAAGAAAGAAAATGGGTCATTGAAGGCGAGCCCGGTTGGAGCGGAAAATGGACTCGTCAATGGTACGGCGTCAAGCACTTTTTTGAATGGCTTGAGAGCAAAGCCTACAAAATGCATGTCAGGGTGCTTTTATCTCGCTACAGAAATTATCAGGAGTGCCCGGACTGCCACGGAGCACGGCTTAAACCCGAAGCGCTTTTGTGGCGAGTGGGTTCAATAGAGGCCGCGCAAGCGGCTACTCAAGGACTTGAATTTAAGCGCCATAAGCCCTCTGTTTGTGCGTATTCAGACGATGTCCTTAACGCGCTGCCGGGACTCAACTTATATGACCTCATGCGCTTGCCTCTATCCAGACTGCTGAGCTTTTTCGAAGTCATTGAAAAAGAACCCATGGATGACGCAGGCAAAATGGTTGTCGAAGAAATTCTGACTCGACTGCATTATCTTGTCGACGTGGGAGTCGGCTACTTAACGCTTGAGCGTCAAAGCCGTACCCTTTCAGGCGGCGAAGTGCAGCGTGTCAATCTCACAACAGCTTTGGGTACCTCGCTTGTCAACACGCTTTTTGTGCTCGATGAGCCTTCTATCGGCTTGCATCCCCGTGACATGGACCGCATCAATCGGGTGATGCAAAAACTCAAAAATTCAGGCAACACCTTAGTTGTCGTGGAGCACGACCCTCAGGTGATGCTTGCAGCCGACACGCTCTTTGATATGGGACCCGGTCCCGGAGAAAAGGGCGGCGAAATTATTTTTAAAGGAACACCGGCTGAAATTCTCAAAGCCGATACGCTCACGGCCCGTTACCTATCGGGCAAAGAAAAGGTAAGCAGCCGGAAAAGTCAGAGAAAGCTCACGAAAAAAACGCCTGCTATTGAATTAAAGGGTGCCCGTGAACATAACCTCAAAAACATTTGCGTACGCTTTCCGATAGGCGCTCTTTCGGTTGTCACCGGTGTCTCCGGCTCCGGCAAGTCCACGCTCATTGAAAATATCCTTGTACCGGCTCTTTACAAAGCCAAAGGAATGCCTACTGAATCTCCCGGTCATTTTGAATCTTTAAAGGGAGCCGATCTTGTAGAGAACATTCACTACGTAGACCAATCCCCTATCGGCAAGACCACGCGTTCCAACCCGGCAAGCTACGTGGGCGCATTTGATGCGATCCGCAATCTTTTTGCTCAAACGGATGCCGCAAAAGCCCGTGAATACAAAGCCGGCACCTTCAGCTTTAATTCCGGCGACGGGCGCTGCCCGGTGTGCGGCGGAAACGGTTTTGAGCACATAGAAATGCAGTTTCTCTCGGACGTCTATTTACGCTGCTCGGCCTGTAACGGCACCCGTTATCGCCCGGAAATTCTGGAAATTACAATTGAACGGGAGGGTAAGTCGCTCAACATTGCTCAAGTGCTCGATCTTTCTGTTTCAGAAGCCTGTGAGTACTTTAGAAATGACTCAGCCGTAGTCTCCAAACTCGAACCCCTGCGCAAAGTGGGCTTAGACTACATTAAGCTCGGTCAACCTGTTCCCACCCTTTCGGGCGGAGAAGCGCAACGCTTGAAGATTGCGGGCTTTTTGGCTCAAAAGAATTCTCAAGCCAGTAAAAACGACCTTTTCATTTTTGACGAACCCACAACCGGTCTTCACTTCGATGACATCGACAAACTCATGCACTCGCTTCAGGAACTGATCGACCGAGGCAATACTGCGATTGTCATCGAGCACAACCTCGATGTCATCAATTGTGCCGATTGGGTGATTGATTTGGGACCGCAAGGCGGTGACGCAGGCGGCGAGGTTGTTGTCCAGGGCACGCTTCAAGAGTTAGTAAAAACTGAGCGTTCTTACACCGGTCAAGCACTTCAAACATATCAAAAGACGCTCTCGGGTGACAACACTTCCCGCTACTTTACAAAAGACGCAGCCGGCAGCCCTGACGAAAGCGTTGCCGTTATACCGCTTGACAATGCCATCGCCATTAAAGGTGCAAAGGAACACAACTTAAAAAATATTTCTGTCGACATTCCGCATGACCGATTTACGGTCGTGACGGGCGCCTCGGGCTCGGGCAAATCGACTTTGGCCTTTGACATTGTGTTTAAAGAAGGTCAGCGCCGCTATTTGGAATCTTTAAATGCTTATGCACGCTCAATTGTGCAACCGGCCAGTAAACCCAATGTAGATTCCATTACCGGCATTGCGCCCACTGTAGCCATTGAACAGCGCACCTCACGCGGCGGACGCAAATCCACGGTTGCAACGATGACTGAGCTTTACCACTTCATGCGTCTTATCTTTGTGAAACTCGGTCACCAGTACTGTCCGGACTGCAACGTTGAAGTAGAACCCAAGTCCTTCCCCGCCATTGTGTCAACCGTGATGAGCCGCTACAAGGGTCAAAGCGTGCACGTCATGGCCCCCCTTGTCAGTAAGCGCAAAGGCATTTACACGGATCTGGCAAAATGGGCAAACAAAAAGGGTTACTCTCAGCTTTATGTGGACGGGAAATTTGTAAGCACGGAAAAATTCCCGAAACTTGCCCGCTACAAAGACCATACAATTGAATTACCTGTGGCTCAAATTGATGTCAGGGTTGATGACGAAAAGACACTTAAGCGGGTGCTGCAGGAAGCCATTACGATCGGTAAGGGGGTCGTTATCGTTTTAGATGAGGAAAATTGTGAAACCATTTTCTCAACTCATCGGGCCTGTCCGGTGTGTGGCCGCAGTTTCCCGGAACTCGATCCCCGACTTTTCTCCTATAACTCCTCCATGGGGTGGTGTCCGACGTGTTTTGGCACCGGCCTTTTAATCGAGGGCTTTGATGAAACGGCCACCGGAGAAGAGCGTATTTGGGCCGATGCTCAAAGCGAACCCTGTCCGACTTGCCACGGTGAACGCTTAAATGAAGTGGCCAGAGCCGTTCGCTTTGCGGGACTCAATATCGCACAGATGGCGCACATGACGGTAACGGAAGCCTCGGCCTTTTTTAAAACCCTTAAACTCACCGGGCGCGAAGCCGATATTGCCGAAGATGCACTCAAGGAAATCCGCTTGCGTCTTCAATTTTTAGAAAAAGTGGGCTTAGGCTACTTAACGCTTGATCGATCCTCGCCCAGCCTATCGGGGGGCGAAGCGCAGCGCATTCGTCTGGCTTCACAATTGGGCAGCAACCTTCAGGGCGTGTGCTACATTCTCGATGAACCGACGATCGGCCTACACCCGAGGGACAATCGTCTGCTTTTGGATTCTCTGAAAGCACTCGTGAAAAAAGGCAATACGCTTTTAGTAGTTGAACACGATGAGGATACGATTCGCGAAGCCGACTATGTCATTGACGTCGGTCCCGGAGCCGGCGTGAGAGGCGGCGAAATCATCGCCACGGGCACCGTTAAAGACATTATGAAAAATAAACGTTCTTTAACCGGGCATTACCTTTTAAAGCCCATTGAGCACACCTTTATTCCCAAACGGGCTGTCGACAGTGACACTCAGTGGCTCACCATTAAAAAGCCCAGACTCAATAACCTTAAAGCCCACGAAATCCGTATTCCGATTGGCCGCCTTACCGTGCTCACCGGGGTTTCGGGCTCCGGCAAAAGCAGTTTTGCCCGCGGGGTGCTCATGCCCGTACTGAGCGAAACGCTGTCTGCGAAAAAGCCTTATCAAGGGACGCTTTGCAAAGCAATTGAAGGGTTTGAGCTGGTGGACCGGGTGCTTGAAGTGGACCAAACACCGATCGGAAAAACACCTCGTTCCTGTCCTTCTACCTATATCGGATTTTTAGATGCTATCCGCAAAGTTTTTGCCGGCACCAATGAAGCGCAGGCCAGAGGCTATGGCATTTCACGGTTTTCGTTCAATATGAAAGGTGGTCGGTGCGAACTTTGCGAAGGGCAAGGCGTTCGGACTATTGAAATGAATTTCCTGCCGGACGTGAAAATTCCTTGCGAAGCCTGCGGCGGTCTCAGGTACAACACCCAAACGCTTGAAGTACTCTGGAAAGGCAAGTCCATCGGTCAGATTCTCGCGATGGATGTCGATGAAGCGGTTGACTTTTTCAGCACTCAACCCTCCATTGCCCATGCGCTCAAACTCATGCAGGATGTGGGGTTGGGCTACCTCAGTTTGGGGCAACCCTCGCCGACTCTCTCCGGGGGTGAAGCGCAACGCATCAAACTTGTTACCGAACTGATCAAGGCTCGTGACGATATTAAGCGTCGAGGCTACAAAGTTCCCAAAACCGTTTATGTGTTGGACGAGCCCACGGTCGGACTGCATATGGCCGACGTCGAAAAGCTGATTGCCGTACTCCACAGGCTCGTAGATGCCGGCAATACTGTGATTGTGATTGAACACAATCTCGACATTATGGCTCAGGCCGATTGGATCATTGACATGGGGCCAGAAGGCGGCGTCAATGGAGGCGATGTCGTTGCAAGCGGGGCACCATCAGAGGTGATGAAAACCAACTCACATACAGCTCAAGCTTTGGTAGCTTTTAAGCGTGAACACGACAAAATCAAAAAACAGTCTGAATAGAATAAGGAAAATCCTATAGTTCGCTATGGAATTTTTCTATAGTGGACTATAGATTTTTTCAATCCTTTGAAATCGCAAAACTAGGGAAAATATTCAAATCGCGTTCTCTTTTCGTTGATAAAATGTTGAATTAAGTATGGTCTGTGTTTGATGCGGTGCTTCTATTTTTAGTGCCGGATCTATGTTAGATCGTGCTTGTGCTCTGATCAATAAAACGAAAACTTCGAGGATCGATTATGTCTAAGAAACTCTCTGCGCTTCTGGCAGGGTTGGTTGTGCTTTCTGTTTCGGCAAACGCTGCTGAACTTAATGCCTACACCATCATGCCTGAGAAGTATGCGTCCCAAATCTTTGCTCAATTCACCAAGGATACGGGGATTAAGGTGAACTTCCTTCGCTTCTCTACGGGTGAAGCATTGGCAAGATTAACGGCTGAAAAAGGTAATCCTCAAGTTGACGTTCTGTTGGGCGGACCGGCCGATATGTACGCAGCAGGTATTAAAGAAGGTATTTTGGAAGCTTATCGCCCGGCCAACTCCGATGCTATTTCCTCGGCCTACCGCGATCCCAATAACTACTGGACCGGTATCGGTTTAATTCCTCTTTGCTTCCTCACCAACACCAAATTCCTGGAAAAGAACAAGATGCAGGCCCCGACCAAGTGGGCTGACTTGCTCGATCCCCGCTATAAGAACAACCTGCAAATGGCCGACGCCCGCACATCTGGTACGGCTACCGAACGCATCTATTCGCTCGTGAAAGTCATGGGTGAAGACGAAGCCTTTAAGTTCCAAAAGCAGATGAATGCCAACGTACAGATGTACACCAAGAGCGGTGCAGGCGGTGCCATGCCGATTGCCACCGGTCAGTGTGCAGCCGGTATTTTCTACATTGTGGACGCTTTGGATATCCAACAGCAAGGCTATCCTGTAACGATCACCTATCCTGAAGACGGTGTGAGCTTCGGCATTGAAGCCACGGGGGTTGTTAAGGGCGGCAAGAACAACGCTGAAGCAAAGCAGTTTGTGGACTGGGCAACGTCAAAGAAATTTGCTGAATTTATCGTTGCCAATAAGATCAACTACGTGCCGACACGCAACGACGTGAAGACCAGTAATCCCATCTTAGATCTCACCAAGATTAAGACGATCTCTGTGGATGTGACCTGGAAGGGTGAAAAGCGTAAAGAATTCACCCAACGCTGGATCAATGAAGTGATCAAGTAATTTCACGCATTGACGCTTAAACACCGGAAATAGGGTCAGAATATTTTGATCCTATTTCCGGCATATGTATTTTTTGTCGGTTCTTTCTCCATGAGTTCGTCCGCATGCTCTACAAATAAGGACATGGTCACGCGACTGACAGTCGTCATGCTCTGGCTTTTGCTGGGCGTCTTTGTCCTTTATCCTCTATGTCGCTTATTCGCCATGACTTTCTGGGTCGATGGCAACTTTACTTTTGAAAACCTGCGTCCCTTCCTGGATAACTGGTATGACAGACGTTCTGCTGTCAACAGTATCCTTCTGGGTTGCTCAGTTGGCTTAGCCGGCACAGCACTGGGCTTTATTTTTGCTTTTGTCACCACACGCCTAAATCTGCCGACGTGGCTTAAATTCGCTTTAAGTGCAATTACGATTCTGCCCCTGATTTCTCCGCCCTTTACAAGCAGTATTGCTCTTACTCTTTTACTGGGCCCCAACGGCATGGTGTTGCAATTTTTTGGGTTGGATAATTTCAATTTTTACGGTTTTTGGGGAACATTTATTTCAGAAACACTGACGTTCTTCCCCGTAGCTTTTATGACGATTTCTACGATTTTGGCGCGTATTGACCCAAACCTGGAAGATGCCGCCAATTCATTGGGCGCTTCAAGTTCGGAAGTTTTCAGAACCGTCACATTACCTCTGGCAGCGCCGGGTATTGCCAATGCCTTCCTTTTGGTTTTTTCCTGCTCTTTGGCAGACTTTGCAACGCCTCAGGTGTTGGGCGGTCACTCTTTCCCCGTGCTGCCGACGCAAGCCTATCTGCAAATTACCGGTATGTATGACTTCAAGGGCGGTGCGGCGCTTTCCTTCATGCTGCTCATTCCTGCTTTGGTGGTCTATGCGCTTCAGCACTATTGGGTGAGTAAGAAGAGTTTCGTCACGGTGAGCGGTAAAGCTGGCGGCAAGAGCAGTATCAAAGGACCGGGACTTGCCTTAACAACTATCATGGGTAGCGTAGTCGCAATTGTGATTGCGTTTATCATTGCCATCTACGCAGTGATCCTGGTGGGCTCGCTTGTGAAAGTCTGGGGCGTCAACAATACAATCACGTTTGATAACTACCACTACGTGCTCACGCATGGCATGAAGGCAATTAAAGATACGTTGATCATTGCCTGTATCGGTACGCCTTTGGGCGGTTTACTTGCAGTCCTGGTAGGCTATGTCACAACGCGCCTTAAGATTCGCGGACACAAGACCCTTGAAACTGTTTCACTTTTAAACTACACGCTGCCGGGTACTGTGGTCGGTATCGCTTACATCATTGCCTTTAACGACAAACCGATCGTTCTAACAGGGACTATCTACATCTTGATTGCTGCCTATCTCTTTAGGTACTCGTCTGCCGGTATTCGCAATGTGATTGCCGCTTTGACACAGATAGATCCCTCAATCGAGGAAGCAAGCCGAAGCCTGGGGGCCGGATCTGCTCGTACCTTTATTTCAATTACGATCCCGCTCGTGCTGCCGGCCATCCTGGCAGGTATGAAGTATTTGTTCATTCACTCTATGACCGCTATCAGTGCCACCATTTTCCTCGTATCGGTTAACTGGACGCTGATTACAACACGTATTCTTGAGTGCATGACCGAGTTGCAGTTTGCTCAGGCTTGTGCGTTCTCAGTGATTTTGATTCTGCTGGTTTTTGCAGCTTCGGGCGCTATGACCCTGCTTGCGAAAGTACTTTGCCGTAACGGCGACAATATTGGAGCCCACTAAATCATGTCTGTATCACTTACTTTAAAAAATATCTCTCGTCGCTACGTCAAGGACAATGAAGAGTTCATGGCGGTCAATAATGTTAACCTTGAGGTCAATCCCGGAGAGTTTTTAACCTTCCTGGGTCCCTCGGGTTGCGGCAAAACAACCACTCTGCGTATGATCGCCGGTTTTGAAACCCCGACAAGCGGTCAGATCCTTATGGACGGCGTGGACATCACGCATGTTCCGGCCAATGAGCGCGGCCTAGGCTTTGTGTTCCAAAACTATGCTCTTTTCCCTCATATGAAGATCTTCGACAATGTCGCCTATGGTCTCAAAATACGGGGGGAAACCGGAGCAAGTGCTGCTAAAAAAGTGCGTGAAGCGTTGGACATGGTGGGTTTGAGTAAAGAAGAGCAACGCTATCCGAATCAATTGTCAGGCGGACAACAGCAGCGCGTTGCCCTGGCTCGCGTATTGGTGCTGCGACCCAAGCTTTTGCTCATGGATGAACCGCTTTCAAACCTTGATGCAAAACTCCGTCTTCATATGCGCACGGAAATTCGCCGTATCCAGAAAGATATAGGCATTACGTGTCTTTACGTCACGCACGACCAAAAAGAAGCACTCACGATGTCTGACCGTATTATGGTGATGAATCGTGGCCACATTGATCAATTGGGTACTCCGATGAAACTTTACGAAGACCCCGCTACGCCGTTCGTGGCGGACTTTATCGGACAGGCCAATTTGATTCGCGGAAAACTGCAAAGTGTTGATGAGCAGGGGTTAGGGCATTTTGTTGTCGACGGACAAATGCTTCGCGCCCGCATGGGTCAGCAAAATCCGCCTGCTGTCGGTGAAGAGGCTTTGTTGGTCGTTCGACCGGAGAACCTGCGTATGAACGAAAAAGACAATGGCATTGAAATGCGCATTGTTAATCGACTTTTTGAAGGTGACCGAATTGACTATCACGTCGTGTTAGAGGGAAGCAAACAGGAAAAAACCTTCAGTATGTCTGTACCTTTCTTGCCTGGCACAGAAATTATTGACATCGACACCTCGGTCAATGTCTCTTTTAATCCTCAGGCAGGAGTGCTAATCAAGGGATAAAAAAACTGAAAATGACTTTTGCTTTCTGATTCGCAGCCGATACTGGCATCATTGCCTGTATCGGCTCTTTTCTATCACAAATTGCCTAAGCACTTACATTGAAAAAGTCCGCCGAAGCGGACCTTTTCGAGAAGTAAATCTTTCTTAGCGTCTTTCAACAAACCACATACCGATCATGGCCAATACCAGCATACAGGCCGTTGGCACCATGGCTACAACAAGAGGCGGCCAGGTATTGAGCATACCGACATAGGAGAACAGATTGTTGATCGTGTAGAAAGCAAGACCGATCATGACGCCCGCGAAAATCTTAATACTCACGCCACCGGAGCGACGATTCATATAAGCAAAGGGCATGGCCAAAGCAATCATGACAAGAATGGCGATGGGGTAAAACGCTTTATTCCAGAGCGCAATCTCATAGCGGGCTGACTGTTGTCGGCTTTGTTCCAAGTGAGTGACATAGCGGGAAAGTGCACGCATAGACATGTTTTCCGGCTTTAGCATCATCACACCGAAAATACTCGGGTCAATCTCAGACCTAAACATCATTCGTTGAGGTTTACTGATCATCACTCGATCGATAATCGGAGTTTGCTCGAGATTTTCCAATAGCGGTAAAGAAGTATTGACCGCTTTATGCAATAACCAACCTTGATGATTCACGTAATTGCCCGATTGCGCAGCAATCACCCGTGTGAGTCGTTGTTTGGCATCAAAGTCATAAATGCGCCAATCGATAGCTTCTTCCAACGGCGTCATTTTTTGAATATTGATATACCGAACCTGAGGTCCATCGGGAGAATCAATGGTTTCACGAACCCAAGCACCGGTATCGGAGCCCCGAATATTCATCGTCGTGTGCTGAATAGTGGCTCGATATTCGCGAGCATAGGTGTCAGATGAGGGTGCTACGAATTCACCGAAAACATACGTAAAAGCCACCAAAAGGATACCCGGAACCATAAGCATCCCGGCCAAGCGCACAGGCGAGAGGCCTGCCACACGCAAAATCGTAAATTCTGAACGTGAAGCCCACTGACTCATCACAAACACGGTGCCGAGAAGTGCAGCAATCGGCATCACTTCATAGATGCGCATGGGCAGACTCAAGCCAGTAATAATGAATGCGTCGAGTAATCCGTAGCGACTGCCGATTCGTCCCAACTGACCGACAAGGTCAAAAAACGCGAAAAGCGCAACCAAAGCAAGCAGGACAAAACCCGTCGCTTGCAAAATTTCTTTGGTTAAATACCGGGTAATGACCATCATGATTTAGCTCCTTGTCCGCCAATAGCCAATGGTCAACCAGACCGGAACCCAACGCTGCATGATCGTTCGTCTTAAAAAGAGTACGACAGCTAACGCAGCAAATGCACCGTTGAGAATAATTCCTGCGCGAACAGGTCCCATCGTCCCTTGTTCAACCCAAGTACAGGCCACACTGATACCGTTCAGATATAAAACAAAGAGCAGCAATGCCACCACCATATTCAAACTACGACCGGCACGAGGATTCGTAAACGAGAGAGGAATGGCAATTAAAATTAAATTGAAAGCAGCAATCGGCCAGCAAACCCGCCATAGTAATTCACTTTGAGCTTCTCGATTATCCAGTCGACTGATCAATAGCGGTAAAGGTTGGGTATCGACGTCTCGTAATTTGATGGCATTTTCAGGCTTGACATCCAGTCGTATCCCATAGGTTTTGAATTCTGTCACGCGATAGTCCGATGCCCCTTGCTTACCTTCATAGCGACGACCGTCGTGCAAAATCACATAGCGATCCCCGCTTTCATTAGTTTTGATTTCACCTGTTTTAGCCATCAAAACCATTTCGCTATCAATGGCTGTTTCCGTCAGAAACACATTTTTGACAGTTAAACCATCGGAAGAAACTTCTTCAACAAAGAGAACCTGACGCCCCCCGGCAAGTTCAATAAAACGACCGGGAGAAAGACGTTCAACATCATCGCGCTGAGACCATACCTCTCGATTTGTTTCACTCTGACCACGAGCCCAGGGCGAAATGACAAAGGTAAGAGCGGTAATCAGAATAATGATGGGAATGCTGAATCGCAGAACAGGGCGAATCCAGGACAGAAGACTGATGCCCCCCGAGGAAAACCAAACAACCATCTCGCTGTCTAACCAACTTCGAGTCAAAGTCATCAAAACAGCAATAAAAAGGGAGACAGCCAAAAGCGGCGCAAGATTAATGAGTGCTTCATAGACCACCATTTCGATGACCGTACCACTATCAATACGACCACCGGCGGCCATGCCTAAAATTCGAACCAGCCCGATTGTTATAACAATCGAGAAAATCACTGTAAAAACAGCTCCGGCCGTATTGGCTAATTCTGAGACGAGCGAACGTCTGAATATCATGCGGATCCCTTACACTACAACACTGGCACTAAGGTGCTTGAACCTGTAAATTCTATCGCAGATTGCGAGATAACAGGGAACAATTCCAGCTATACGTAATAAAAAAGCCTCGAGATCAGAAGATTCGAGGCTTTTTTTGAATGGGGAGCCGGGCAATGTCCTACTTTCACTGGAAATACAACCAACTATCATCGGCGCTAAGGCGTTTCACTGTCCTGTTCGGAATGGGAAGGAGTGGGACC
>NZ_JACJKX010000015.1 GCF_016901835.1 Parasutterella secunda
TAAACAAGCACAAGATAAAATTAATCACCGTCCGAAACGGGTTCTGGGATACAATGCTCCGGACGATGTTTTCAACCGAGCGTTGAAACGATATCGAAGAAGATATCAATAGTCTCTGTCGGAATTAAAGTGATAGTCTAGATCCGATGGGAAAATTGCACTTCGTACTTGATACCGGGATTATTGTCTTTGATTTATCTGATTTTTGAAATAATTTTCTACAGTTCACTACCGTGTAGGTAGTTTAGAAAATTCCAATGATAATAATTCAGCCATTTTAAAAGTTCACTACCGTGTAGGTAGTTTAGAAAACTAAGAGATAAACTATAAGATAACTATAAGGGTTCACTACCGTGTAGGTAGTTTAGAAATCGCATTTGCAGCTCGCAGATCTTTTTGCATGGTTCACTACCGTGTAGGTAGTTTAGAAAAACAAAAGAGTGCGTTAATGATCTTACTTGCCCGTTCACTACCGTGTAGGTAGCCTAGAAAAGTACAGTAGAAACGTCTGATTGCTTTTCTTCGTTCACTACCGTATAGGTAGCTTAGAGAAAGAGGTAATTGCAGGGGAGTGCAACGAATACGAAAAACCCGATCTGAAATGAATCAGTTCGGGTTTGAAATTTGGTGCGGCCGATGAGAGTCGAACTCATATGGATTGCTCCGCCACCCCCTCAAGATGGTGCGTCTACCAATTTCGCCACGGCCGCGAATCTCTACTCTTTTTCGGAGAAAGTCTCCAAATCAGAGTTCATTATTTTAGCGCGGAATCTGTTGAGATTGCGAGGCCGGAGCGGCAGGTTGTGTCGTATTTGTTTGATCTGCGTCAATAGATTGTGATTGTTCGACGGAACCTAATACACCGGAGGTGGGTGCAGGGGCCGATTTGAAGGCGCCGGAACCCAACGTCAACGCGATGGTAGCCAGGAAAAAGAACGTGGCAGCCACAGCAGTTGAACGAGATAAGAAGTTAGCGGAACCCGACGCACCGAAAATAGAACCGCTGGCGCCGCTACCGAAAGCAGCACCGAGGTCGGCACCTTTACCGTGTTGCAACAAAACCAGAATGATCACGGCGATCGCGGAGATGATTTGAACCACGATTGCGATGGAGATCAACATGGAGGACATCTTTTTTATTTTCCTTTAACGCAAAAATTATTTCGAAATTTTATTCAATTACAGGTTATCTGCACAATGGCAGATAGCCAGGAAATCTTCAGCTTTCAGTGAGGCTCCGCCGACTAAAGCACCGTCAATGTCGGGCTGAGCAAAAAGCTCGGGGGCATTTTTCGCTTTGACGCTGCCGCCGTAGAGGATGCGAGTGCGTTTAGAGGCTTCTTCATCCACCTCAGCCAAAACAGCTCGGAGAGCCTGATGCACGGCTTGGGCGTCTTCTGCGCTTGCGCTCTTACCCGTGCCGATTGCCCAGACAGGCTCATAAGCGACGGCACCGGCCACTAAAGGCATGATGCCGACTTTATTTAAAACAGCACGTAATTGACGGCTCACAACCTCGATTGTTTGACCGGCTTCGCGTTCTTGAAGCGTTTCGCCCACACAGACAATCGGCATCACGCCGTTATCAAAAGCGAGTTTGACTTTCTCAGCAACCGTTTCATCGGTTTCTCCGAAAAGCGTGCGGCGTTCAGAGTGGCCGAGAATGACGAGATCGCAACCGATATCGGCAAGCATCCCAGCGGATACTTCACCGGTATAGGCTCCTTGAGTGTATTGAGCGCAGTTTTGAGCACCCACAAGCGTTGCGCTATGTTCAAAACCCTTTACCAGTTGTGACAAGTAGACACTCGGGGCACAAACAGCCACATCGCAATGAAGACGGGTACCGCTCATTTGCGGCAAAGCGGTCTCAATCCAATCTGCATTGGCTTTGAGACTACCGTTCATTTTCCAATTCGCGACAACAAAAGGTTTACGAGTCATAACGACACCACCCAAAATAAAGGTCTTAATTTTAGACGAATATCAAGAAAAAACAAGGCGCTGAACGAACTATCCTTCGACTTGTTCAATCACAAGCTGAATGCTTCGTTGTCCCATCCACTCGTTGATTTCAGGCCGATACGCAAGGCGCGCCACTGACCCCACCTCGGCCGAGCGTCTGAAGAAAATACCGTTGAAACGATACCCTTGTAAATCAAGTGTTAATTTAAGGTGTCCGCCTTTGAGTACCGTTTGATGCAGCACTTTAAACTCATTGGCAAAAAGAGGCGGCAAAAAGCCTTGTCCCCAGATTTGCGAATTGATGGCTTCGACCAGTGAGGGGGTAATGTCCCGAGGCTGAAGCTCTCCGTCAATGAGCACATGACGCTCGAAGACATCTTCATCACAACTGTTTGCCACGACTTTTTCAAACACATCGGCAAATTCTTCGAAACGGTTCGCCTCAATTGTCAGTCCGGCAGCCATCGCATGCCCCCCGAACTTTTTGATTATTCCGGGTGAAGTTTTGGTAACAAGATCCAGCATATCTCTGAGGTGTACGCCCTCAATCGAGCGGCCGGAACCTTTCAATTCATTATCTCCCGCATTGGCAAAGGCAATGGTCGGTCGATGTTTGCTTTCTTTGATACGGCTGGCGACCAAGCCGACAATTCCCTGATGCCAGCTCGGTTCAAAAAGCGCTAAGGTGTGGCGTTTCGTGACATCAATTTGATTGAGAATCATCGCCGCATCCCACTGCATATTGATTTCCAGTTCGCGGCGCTGACGATTGTAGTCGTCCAGAATTTTGGCGTAGTGCTGAGCCTCTTCGTTTGTTTCACTCATTAGGCATTCGATGCCTGCGGTCATCAGATCCAATCTGCCCGCAGCATTGATACGCGGTGCAATGACAAAACCGAAATCCCGCACACGAGCCTGAGCGCTGGGTCTGCCCGCTATCTCAAAGAGGGCTTTAAGGCCCGGTTGAGTGTGACCGCTGCGAACTTTGCATAAGCCCTGTTGCACAAGAATGCGGTTATTTCGGTCAAGTTTGACCACGTCAGCGACAGTTCCCAATGCCACCAAATCGACGAGCGAATCTAATCGGGGCTGAGTCTTGGCATCAAAGCGTCCGCGTTTTCTGAATTCAGCCCGAAGGGCCATCAGTACATAAAACATGACGCCGACACCGGCTAAATTTTTGCTCGGGAAATTACACCCCGGAGTGTTGGGATTGACGATGCAGGCTGCAGCTGGCAGCGTATCGGCCGGTAAGTGATGGTCAGTGATGATGACATCAATGCCCAACTTTTTGGCTTCGAGTACCCCGTCAATGCTCGCCATGCCGTTATCAACCGTCAAAATCAGCTCGGCTTTTTTTTCAGCAGCCAGATCAACAATAGCGGGTGTTAAGCCGTAACCGTAGACAAATCGGTCGGGAACCAGATAGTCAACGCATGCGCCCATGCTGCGAAGACCCTTGAGTGCAACTGCACAGGCCGTTGCTCCGTCACAGTCATAGTCGGCGATAATCATGATGCGTTTGCGGGCTTCGATCGCATCGGCTAAGTGCTGAGCGGCGGCACACGTTCCCATTAGTGTCTCGGGAGGCAGCATGGCTCGCCAATCGGCCTTCAGATCGTAGGCCGATTCAATTCCTCGTGCTGCCAAGACTCGTGCAAGAGGCTCCGGGAACCCTTCTGTTTGTAAGTGGGCTGCAATGGCAGGGCTGTAATCTCGAGTGATAAAGCGGGTCATTTTGCCTCCTCACTCAAAAAGGCCTGGACATTGAGCGCTTTCTTTTTCTTAAAACGAGCAAAAAGTCCTTTGGCTCCGGCCGTTTTTTCAACAACTACAGTGTGCGTGTCGCGCGCACCGGTTGCGACAAGCACCAAGCGCGAAGCTCGTCTGGCATGGGCCAGATCCGATAAATGTCGGACGGTATCGATGACCTGCGGCAGTTTCGTTGCCCAGGTTTGCCAGTCCTGTTGACGGTAGCTGTCATAAAGATCATCGACCACTGCAAGCAGATCCCCTTCGGGTGCTTCGGGCCAATCGTTTTTAAGGGGAGTGGTTCTGAAATTCAGTAGTCCTGCATTTTGTGCCCAACCCCATACAAAAGAGTCGTTGGCCATGACGGCACGAAGGGTGGAAGGTTTGAGCAAATGGCGACGGGAACCGCCGTCAGGCCAAAAGCCGTCAATGCTTTCCTTGCCTGCGGCCTGTCGTCTGGCGTTAAGTCCGCTCTTACTGACAATCTCTCGAAGTCTTTGGGTCAGTACTTTAAATTCTTCTGCGGCCGGGCCGTCCAAACTCTCATCCGTGAAGGGGCGATATTGTTGGGCGCACCAGGGACGCACGAAAAGCGCCCAGTCTCGGTTACAGGTGAGATACCACCGATCAGCCCATTGTTGAAGCTGAAACCCGAACTCTCGTACGCAAGCCAATATTTCATCATGCAAATCGTCGCGCTCGGCCGCAGTGAGATCTTCTTTGGGTTTTCGCAAAATGCGCATTGAATCACGGTCTTCTTCATGAACACTGTGAAGGCGCCAAGTCTGCGCTCCCATGGCAGGTCCGCCGTCGGCTTCCCACTCAAACGCTGCGGTTTCGGGCATCCCTGAACGTTTGCCGATCACTTGCCAAAGCCACACGAGGTGCGAAGCACCATCGAGAACCGGGTCATGCACCAATTCTTGGACAATAACATCGCCCGCGCCTTCGGCTAACTGTAAAAGAGGGGAGAAATCAATCGCACAGCCGTTGCTGAGCAGCTCAGAGGGCAGTCTCAGACCCGGGATCAAAAAATACGCTGAATTCATCTACTGCAAAGGTTCGGGCGACCGGAAAAATCCCCGAACATCGTCAACATTAACAATAATGTGTGCATTATACGTGAGCAGTTTTAGGCGATTGGAACAGGATTTTGAGACTGATTTTCAATCATCAATTGAACGTTTAAAAGCAGTACACTGCGAGCCCATGTTCGTCAGAAAGCGAAGAAAAGATGTTGAACTCAAAAAATACGGACAAAGTTCAGGAGCAGCGCCTGTTTTCCAGCCATGGGCAGGGGGACAGTCTTTATAACCACGCAACCCGTCAGGTAAAAACTAGTGTTTTGGGCGTGGCGGTTTTATTAACGCTCGGCTTTTCCGCGGTGGAACTGATCGGCGGCTTACTGAGTAACTCCTTGGCTTTGATCGGTGATGCCGGTCATATGGCTACCGATGCTGCGAGCCTTCTTTTTGCGCTTGTCGCCAATTGGCTCGCTCGGGAAGGGGCCGACAGCCACCACTCTTTCGGTCATGCTCGAATTGAGGTGCTTGCGGCCTTTATCAACGCTTTGATCATGTTTGTGGTCTTGGGTTGGATTTGCTACGAAGCCATTGATCGTTTGACCAATCCCCATGATGTATCCGGGGGCAGCGTCATGCTGATTGCCACGATCGGCTTGTTTGTCAATATTGCCGTGGCTCTTTCATTGTCGCGCGACAAGAAAAACGTCAACACCCGTGCGGCTCTTGTTCACGTTTTGGGCGACTTGTTGGGGTCTGTGGCCGCCATTATTTCCGGCGCAGTGATTTATTTCGGCGGGCCGGTGGAGGTTGATCCGATTTTGTCGCTCCTGATTTGCGCATTGGTGGCTCATGCAGCATGGGGAGTGCTGAAAGAAACGGTTCCGGTGATGCTCGATGCCGTTCCTGAAGGCGTGAATTTTGACGATGTAGGCGAAGCCATTGCATCAATACCGGGAGTGGTAAGTGTGCACGATTTGCATGTTTGGGTGATGAGCCCGGGGTATTCGGCCATTACCGCGCACCTGCACATTGACTCGCATCAGTCTTGGCCGGTTATTCTGGAAGAGGTGCGCAAGAACGTGAAAGAGCGCTTTAACATTGATCACGTTGCACTTCAGCCGGAGTGGGAAAGTACCTGTCCCTTGTCTGAAAAACATTAATTGAAGAGCAACAAAAAATCCCCGATTGAATTTTTTCTATCGGGGATTTTTTACGGTACTCGGCTTACTTGTGGTAAAGGCGTGTGGTTTCGTAACGCGGTTGGCAACTGATGTTAATGCCCAAGCGTTGCAAAATCCGTTCGTCTTCCTCACTGATAATCACCGTGAAATGCACTTCAGAGCCGCGAAGTTTGGATAGCTGCTCTTTGGCAATTTGAGCCGGTTCATTGCGCAGGGCAGAAATTGTCAGAGCCAACAGCACTTCATCAATATGCAGTCTCGGGTTTTTGTGAAGCAGATACTGAGTCTTTAACTGACAGATCGGCTCAAGAACCCGTGCAGAGATCAAATCGACATCGTGATCGATGTTGCCTAAAAGTTTCAAAGCGTTTAAGAGCATGGCCGAAGCGCAACCCAACGTGCTGGAGGTTTTACCTGTTACCATGCGTCCGTCAGGCAGCATCATCGCGGCAGCAGGAGCTCCTGTTTCTTCCGCTTTTTTCAAGGCAACCGCAACGGCCGGGAAAATATCCGGGGTTGTTTCGGCTTGATTCATCACAAGCTTCAGATGGTTGATTTCCTGTTCATTTGAAGCTCCGCGCATATGTTTGACGCCGGCTGCGTAGTAGCGGCGAAGAATTTCCATGCGTGAGGCGTGACGGCAGACGGCATCATCAACAATGCAATTGCCCGCCATATTCACACCCATATCAGTCGGGGATTTATAAGGAGAAACTCCTTGAATGCGTTCAAAAATGGCATTTAAAACCGGGAAAATCTCCACGTCACGGTTGTAGTTGATAGCGGTCTTGCCATAGGCTTCCAAATGGAAGGGGTCGATCATGTTCACATCGTTTAAGTCCGCCGTGGCTGCCTCGTAGGCTAAGTTCACGGGGTGCTTTAACGGAAGGTTCCAGATGGGGAACGTTTCAAATTTGGCGTAACCCGCAGTAATACCGTGCTTGTGGTCATGATAGAGCTGGCTCAGGCACGTCGCCATCTTGCCGCTTCCGGGGCCGGGAGCCGTAACGACAATCAACGAACGGGACGTTTCGATGTATTCATTCTGGCCCAGGCCTTCTTCACTGACGATGAAATCCACGTCTGAGGGATAACCGGGGATCGGGTAATGACGGTAATGCGGAACGCCCAAAGTCTCCAGACGCTTTAAGAAGGCTTCTGCGGCTTTCTGACCGGTGTATTGAGTGAGAACGACGCTGCCGACATAAAGACCCATTTCACGGAAAGAGTCAATCAAGCGTAAAACGTCCTCATCGTACGTAATACCCAGGTCACCGCGTACTTTGCTCGATTCAATGTCGTTGGCATTGATGGTGATGACGATTTCAACATCGTCTTTGAGTTGTTGGAGCATGCGGATTTTGCTGTCGGGTTGGAAACCCGGCAAAACGCGGGAGGCGTGGAAGTCGTCAAAAAGTTTGCCTCCGAACTCCAGGTAGAGTTTTCCGCCAAACTGGGCGATTCGGCGACGAATCTGTTCCGATTGGGTCGTGAGATACTTTTCATTATCAAAACCGATCGTCTTCATTTCCTAGTCCTTTCAGTCAGAAAAACAACAATCGATCAGTATAATCAAAACAGACAAAATAACACCCGCCGAAATGACATTTTTGCAAACGGATACGTTCTTTTTCCTAAGGACATTATCCGAATGGGTCTTTTTTGCGGTTCTTTTATAAAGGCGTACTAATGAAACTTTGCGGTTTTGAAGTCGGTCTTGATCAACCTATTTTTCTCATGGCCGGTCCCTGTGTGATCGAAAGTGAGGAAATGGTGATGGAGATTGCCCGTGAGATGAAGTCTATCTGCGATGGCTTGGGCATTCACTATATTTTTAAGGCGAGTTTTGACAAGGCCAATCGTACCTCTGTCTCGAGCTTTCGGGGCCCCGGGATGCAAAAAGGTCTGGAAATTCTGGCCCGAGTCAGAGAAACGGTCGGCGTGCCGGTCGTAACCGACGTGCATAACGAAGCCCAAGTCACGGAAGTTGCCAAGTACGTTGACGTATTGCAGACGCCCGCTTTCCTTTGTCGTCAAACGGATTTCATCTGTGCCTGCGCCCGTACGGGAAAACCTGTCAATATTAAGAAGGGACAATTTCTTGCTCCGCATGACATGGTCAATGTGATTGAAAAGGCGAGAGCCGCCGCTCGTGAGGCCGGTGTCAATGAAGACAATTTCATGTGTTGCGAGCGCGGTGCCTCATTCGGTTACGGCAATTTGGTAAGCGACATGCGAAGCCTTGCCATCATGCGTGAGACCGGCACGCCGGTTGTCTTTGATGCAACGCACTCGGTACAGTTGCCCGGAGGCAACGGAACGAGTTCGGGCGGCAATCGCGCGTTTGTTCCGGTTTTATCGCGTGCAGCCGTGGCTGTCGGCGTCTCGGGGCTTTTCATGGAAACCCATCCGGATCCGGCCTGTGCCAAGAGCGACGGCCCGAATATGGTGCCGCTTTCTCGCATGCGTGAGCTTTTGAGCAGCCTGGTGGTCATTGATAAAGTGGTCAAGGGACTGCCCTTACTGGAGAACGATCTTTAACTGTATTGAAGCGGCTTTTGAGCCGCTTCGGTACAATAGCGACCAAAAGTCGGCACGGCCGATTTCGGTATTTTTTCTTGCGGCGGCTGCGGGGTCGCAACCGCTTAAAACATACTTTTGAGGAACTTCCGATATGTCTACGATCAATGCCATCGTCGCTCGTGAAATTTTGGACAGCCGCGGCAACCCCACGGTTGAATGCGACGTTTATCTTGACAGCGGCGTGATGGGTCGCGCTGCCGTGCCTTCCGGCGCTTCCACCGGTATTCGTGAAGCACTTGAATTGCGCGACAAGGACTCTCGCTACGGCGGTAAGGGTGTCATGAAGGCCGTGGAAAACATTCACGCCAAGATTCAGCCGGCTTTGATCGGTTTTGATGTGACGCAGCAAGCTTCGATCGACACGCAAATGATCGAAGACGACGGCACGGAAAATAAGAGCAACTTCGGCGCCAATGCCATTTTGGGTGTGTCCATGGCCTGCGCCCGTGCAGCAGCCAACTATAGCGGTTTGCCCCTTTATCGCTACCTGGGCGGTATGGGTGCCGTGCAAATGCCCGTGCCGATGATGAACGTGATCAACGGCGGCGCTCACGCCAACAATAACCTCGATTTGCAGGAATTCATGATTATCCCGTTGGGCGCTCCGAGCTTCCATGAAGCTTTGCGCTACGGTGCAGAAACTTTCCATGCTTTAAAGAAAATCATCAACGGTCGCGGCATGAGCACGGCTGTGGGTGACGAAGGCGGTTTTGCTCCCAATATCGACAGCCACGAAGAAGCTATCGAGTTGATCATTGAAGCCATCAAGGCTGCGGGCTACGAACCGGGTAAGGATATTGCCATCGGTTTGGACTGCGCCGCAAGCGAATTCTACGAAGACGGCAAGTATGTCCAAAAGGGACAAGGCAAGACCTATACCGCCGAAGAATGGATCAAGGTCTTGGAAAGCTGGGTGGCTAAGTATCCGATCATTTCGATCGAAGACGGTATGGCTGAAGTCGACTGGGAAGGTTGGAAGAAGTTGACCGATGCTTTGGGCCGCCGCGTGCAGCTCGTGGGCGATGACCTTTTTGTGACCAACCCGAAGATTTTGGCCGAAGGCATCCAAAAGGGTGTGGCCAACTCCATCCTCATTAAGGTCAATCAAATCGGTAGCCTCACCGAAACGCTCGCTGCTATTGAAATGGCCAAGCGCGCCGGTTACTCCGTCGTGGTCTCTCACCGCTCCGGCGAAACCGAAGACAGCTTCATCGCTGACTTGGCCGTGGCTGTGAACGCCGGCCAGATCAAGACCGGTTCCATGAGCCGCAGTGACCGTATGGCCAAGTACAACCAATTGCTTCGTATTGAAGAAGAATTGGACGACCAAGCCGTTTATCCGGGCCGTGACGCTTTCTATTGCGTCAAGGAATGGTCCTTCTAATTGACGGGTAAAGGTCAGAGTCGATGATAACTGCCGATAAGATCATCAAAGTATTGGTGATTTTGTTGCTGCTCATGCTCTGGCCTTTGATCGGCGGTCAAGGCGGTTATATTCGGGTGGTGTCGTTAAGTGAAGAGCTTGCCGATATCCGCGAGCAGAACGTGCTCATTTTCGAAGAAAACCAACGCTTGGCCGCCGAAGTCCGTTCTCTGCAGCAAGGCGCCGATGCCATTGAGGAGCGTGCACGGTACGATCTGAATATGGTTCGACCCGGCGAAGTGCTTTTCCGCATTCAAAGACCTCAGAAAGTTTTACCCGGCAACGCTATTCCTGCCGATATTCTTAACGACCCCTTGTACCGTCCTGCACCGGTAACCCCTCCGTCATCTGAGGCCGCCAAATAAGGCGAAATCTCTACCTTTTCTAAAAATTTTTCGCTGTCTTTTTCTGCGATCAGCTATAACTGAAAAATACTTTGTTCTTCAAGGGGAACTATTATGGCTGATTGCATTTGTGTCACACCGGCAGAGATGGCTGAGTGTGCGGAGGTGGCGGCGCAAATTCGCCACGTGATTCACCACAATCCGGAAATCGGTCTAAATCTCACCGAAACGGAAAAAACGATCGTGGATTCGCTTAAGAGTTTCGGCTGTGAAGAGATTCATACGCGAGTGGGCGGCCCTGATGTGGCAGGTGTCGTCTGCGTGATCAAGGGTGATCAACCCGGTCGCACGATAGGACTCAGAGCCGACAGCGATGCTTTACCGCTCAATGAAAATACCGGTGTTTCCTATTCCAGTCAAAAGCCCAAACACATGCACGCCTGCGGCCATGACGGCCACGTCGCAACCCTTTTGGCGGTGGTGAGATATCTGATGCAGCATCGCCACTTTGTCGGAACCGTTGTGGCTATTTTCCAACCCGGTGAAGAAGGCTTTGCCGGCGCTCGTCATATGGTCGAAGACGGGCTCGTGGATCGTTTCGGCATTGAAGAGTTTTACGCACTTCACGCCGAACCCTCGATTGATGTGGGTAAGGTGGGCTTTGTCTCGGGCTACGCGACCTCAAACGCCGATATTTTTGAAATTGTTTTTGAGGGTAAGGGCGGTCACGGTTCACGTCCGCATTTTGCCAAAGATCCTGTCTTGGCGATGGGCGAAGCGATCGGGGCGCTTCAGAGTATTGTTTCCCGAAATGTCGATCCCAATTTGTCTGCAGTGGTATCAATCGGGTGTGCACAGGCAGGCGACCCCAACGGCACGAGCGTTATTCCGCAAAAAGCGCTCATTCGGGGAACAACGCGCTCTTATGAACCCGAAGTTCGTGATTTGATCGAACGCCGCATTAAAGAAATTGCCGAAGGAGTTGCGCAAACGCACGGCATTAAAGCTGAGGCAAAATACATTCGCCTGTATCCGGCTATGTATAACACTCCCGATGAAGTGGCTGCTGCTAAGGCCATTGCCTGCAAGGTTTTGGGTGAAGAAAATGTCGGTGACTTCAAGCGCACGATGGGCGGAGAAGATTTCTCCTTCATGCTTTTGGAGCGTCCCGGCTGCCTTTTCCGACTCGGTATGAAAGATGCGGATCATACCGCACCGGTTCATAACGAACGCTTTAATTTCAACGATAAGGCCATTGCCGCGGGGGCTGCGGTTCTTGTCTCCATCGCATTGAATCGAATGCAGGCCTGATATTGTGCAAAAAAGGGATGCCGGTTCTCGGCATCCCGATTCAAAGTTGCGTTCAACGCTACGTTCAGTTAATCCACTTTTGCGTCTTGAGGATCTCATCGGCTTTCGTCTGTCCCCAAACCATACGGCGGGCTAAATCCACGATTTGTTCGGGTGTGATTTTCTCAAGAGTCATGAGCGGTTCCTCGGTTTCTTTTTCGGCCGGTGTGACGGTATAGAGCCAGTAGCAGTGACCGTCGGAATAAACCGTGAGGTGCTCGGTTTTTCTGTCATTTTCTCTGATCGCACGGAAGCCGAAGAGGTGAGAAAGCTTCATAGTGACTTCGGGTTGACCGGTGAGCTTGAGCGTCACGTCACGCAAAGGCATCCGCTCAGCGGGGCTTTCAAGCAAAGACATGAGGCCTTCAAAGAGCTTTTCAGGATCAGCCTGTTTAGCCTCGTTCACGGGAGAAAGCTGCGGGTACCGATCTGAGAGTTTGGGCAAGACCTGATTCATAAAGCGCTCAAGCAAGTCGTTTTGGTCGTGTTCAATCAAGTCGGCTAAAGCCGGGTCGGCCTGATACACACGAACGTTGATAGCGGCTTGTTCTTTATCGGGCACGAGGCAGAGCAGGAAGTGTTCCACCGGTTCAAACGCCCAGAGTTTATCGTCTTCAGATTTAATGAAAAAGCCGTCGACCTCTTCGCCGCCCTTGACTTGCTTGGGTAAGAAAGAGTCAAGCACCTCTTTTAAGTTTTGATGCGTGACACTGATCTCTTTAGTGGCAGCATTGATGTTGACGGAATAAATAAGACATTCTCCGTCAATGATCAGTTTGAATACCCAGGCGATGAGCCCCTCTTTTTTCCCGGTTTTTTCCAAAAAGTCATCGGTGATGAGGCGAATTTTTTCAATAGCTTCTTTTTCAGACAGATTCCGGATGGGGTAAGGACCGTTTAAGGTGGCGAGGATGGGGTCCCCCATCAGATAAAAACCACCCTGAAGACCCTCAAGGGAAAAGCCCATGACGTTATGTTTTTCGTTTGTTTTAAAAACTGTTTTCATGGTACAAACGTCCAGACGAGCACATGCTCCTTAATTATTTTTTTCAGCAGATCCATCATCGAAAAGGTTGACGATGTCTTCGGCATTAAAGGTTTCGGTTCGTCCGCAAAAATCACATGTGACTTCAAGCTTTCCTTCATCTTTGATGATTTGAAGGGCTTCGACTTCTCCTAAATTCTTAATCATCGCCGCGACTTTTTCTCGCGAGCACGTGCAGGCAAATTTAGGTTCGGTTGCTTCAAAATATTCCGGGGCTTCTTCCCAGAAGAGGCGGTGAGTCACCTCTTGGCAGGAAAGACCCAAGAGCTCTTCGTCCGTGATCGTTGCGGCAAGCGTTTCAATGCGGTTGACGCTTTCTTCATCGTCTTTGATGTTTTCATCCTTGCCGCCGAAATCAGGCATCTGTTGCAGCATCAAGCCGCCCACAGCATTTTCATCAGCCGCAAGCCACAACTTGGTGTGAATCTGCTCGGACTGCTCCATATAACCCATAAGAGCCTGAGCGATATTTTCGCCTGTCAGGGGCACAACGCCTTGGTAAAGGGGTTCACCTTCACGTCTGTCTTTGGGATCGAGCATAATCGCGCAACGGCCGCGGCCGTGAGCGTTTAAGAGTGCCTTCATGTCCATGCTGTCGGACAATTCTTCATTTGTATTCATTTTCACGGTGGCCCGCACCAAAAGACCGTTTCGGACTTCAACGATTGCGAGGCGAACAGGGCCGTCTCCCTGTACCTGCATAATGAGTGAACCTTCAAACTTTAGAGAACTCGCAAGGAGAATGGAACCGGCGGTCATCTCGCCCATCAGGCGCGTAACGCACACGGGCCACTTTTGATATTGACGCATGGATTTCCAGGCAGTCGTGAGCTTTACGCAAGCGCCCTTCATGGGGGTGTGTTTAAAAATAAAACGAAGTAAAGTGTCGTGTTCAGTCATGATTGTCCTGTTTAACCGATTCTTTTTTTCTCGGTTTGATAACGAATTTTTTGTTCAACGTATTCTCGGGCATTATCCCGAATCTTTCGTTTTTCTTCAGCGGTTAATTCTCGCACAATACGACCGGGTCGGCCGAGAATCAACACGCCGTCCGGAAAAGTTTTGTTTTCGGCAATGAGTGTGCCTGCACCGACGAGTGTTTCTTTCCCGATAACGGTTCCGTTGAGAATGACCGCTCCCATGCCGATCAGACTGTCATCGCCCACGGTGCAGCCGTGAAGAATCGCGCTATGGCCGACCGTTACATTTTTGCCCACACGGCAAGGTTTGCCGGGATCGGTGTGTAAGACCGCACAATCCTGGATATTGCTGCCTTCATCGATGAAAATAGGGGCTTCATCGCCGCGAATACTGGCACCGGGCCAGACGCTCACATTTGCGCTCAGAAAGACATCGGCTGTGACCGTAGCCGCTTCATCAACATAGGCCGAGTCAGCAACGCGCGGAATCTTGTCAGAAATTGAAAAAATAGCCATCTATCAAGCATCAGATCGGTTAAAGTTAAGGGTTGAATTGTAACGGGTTTGAGTACTGTCATGAGAATGGATTTACATATGCACTCCAACGCCAGCGACGGAGTGTTTTCTCCGGCTGAGGTGATGCGAAAGGCGCACGCCAACGGCGCTGAAGTGGTGGCTTTGACTGATCACGATACGGTGGCGGGTTTAAAAGAAGCGCGCAAAGAGGCTGAAAAGCTCGGCATGCGTTTTATCGACGGGGTGGAACTTTCTGTCTGTTGGGGTGGGAAAACCATTCATGTGGTGAGTTTGGGGCCCAAAAAATTTGAACCTTATCGGGAGCTGTCTGAGAAGTTAAGCCGTCAGCGCGATACCCGAGCGCGAACCATTGCGGCAAAGTTTGATGCCATGGGGATCTACAACACCTATGAGCAGGCGTTGGAATTGGCCGGCAATAAACTGAATCTTTCCCGCCGCCATTTTGCTTTGGCGCTGGTGCAAAGAGGCACGGTGGGTACCGAAGACGAAGCTTTTGACAAATACCTCAAAGATAACGGCCCGGCGTTTGTTCAAACCGAGTGGATGAGCCTGCCTGAGGCGATGCGCTTTATCAGCGAAACGGAGGGTGTAGCCGTTATCGCTCATCCGGGTCGTTACAATTTTGCGGCGCCCACCACGACCATAGACCTTCTTGAAGAATTTAAGGCGTTGGGGGGCGATGCGATCGAAGTGACAACAGGGAGTCATTTTGAGGCGGAAAACGAACGCTACACACGAGTGGCACTTAACATGGGATTTTTAGCAAGCACCGGCAGTGACTATCACGGATTTAAACCCGGTCGGCCCGAGCCCGGTTTACAGGAACCGTTGCCGGAATATCTGCCCACTGTACTCGAACTTTTGAAAGATCGTTAAATTGAAATGAATGAGCTCTACAACATTGCGGTATATGTGATTCCTTTGATTTTTGCCATCACCATGCATGAAGCCGCCCACGGTTGGGTGGCTTCGCGCTACGGTGATCAAACGGCCAGTATGTTGGGTCGTGTTACGTTAAATCCTATTCCGCATATCGATTTGGTGGGCACGATTATTGTGCCGGGGGTGTTGCTGTTGGGGTCGGCCGTAACCGGTTTGGGTGGCATCCTTTTGGGTTGGGCCAAACCTGTTCCGATCAATACCCGAAATCTGCATCCGTTTCGTCAGGGGATGTTCATGGTTGCCCTGGCGGGGCCTTTAAGTAATCTGCTTCAGGCTCTTTTTTGGTTATTGCTTCTGAAGATTTTTATTCTGACAGGCTTTATCTCTCAGTCGCTTCTGGATCTGACGATTGCCGGCGTCATGGTGAATTTTTACCTGATGGCCTTTAACCTTTTGCCGTTGCCGCCCCTTGACGGCGGACGAATTGTCACGATGTTGTTGCCTTATGAAGCGGCGGTGAAATTCTCCGAAATCGAGCGCTACGGCATGATCATTCTTGTGGTACTGATCATTTCAGGCTTTTTGACTTATTTTATGCATCCCTTTGTTTGGACAGCCAGAGAACTTCTGAGATGGGTACTGTTTTGAGAATTGTTTCAAAATTCGCCGCAGGCTTAAGCCCCATAGGCGTAATGAAATGGGTACAATACTCGGGTTAATTTGAAATAACTGAGCGTGGCTCTTTTCCCACGCCTGCATGAGTGATTCCAAAATGATTAAAAAATTCGTCCGTACGGGTTTGGCGGTTGCGTTGCCGATGGCTTTGGCCGCTTGCTCTGCCATCGATTTCGGTCAAGACCGCATTCAATATGAAACGAGTGATTCTCGTGCTCCTTTGGAAATCCCGCCGGATTTAAGTTCTGTACCGGGTTCGGATCGCTACACGGTTCCGTCTCGTCCTCAGACTGTCTGGGCAAGTCAACAGGCTCAGGCCGATGCCTCGGCTTCTAACGGTACGCCCGCCAACATGGTTTTGTTGCCTCAGGGCGAAGTGGCCAAAATTGTCCGCGAAGGCAATGACCGTTGGATTCATGTGAACATGACTCCTGAGATGGTTTGGCCCATCATGCAGGACTTTTGGACAACGGTCGGTTTGTCGCTTTCCCGTCAGGATGCGACGACCGGTGTGATGGAAACCAATTGGGCGGAAAACCGTGCCAAGTTGCCTCAGGATATCATTCGTGCGACATTGGGCCGAGTGGTGGATTTGGTTTACTCGACCGGTGAACGCGATCAATACCGTGCCCGCGTGGAACGCACGGCCGACGGTGGCTGCGATATTTTCGTAACGCACCGTGCCATGGTTGAAGTGGTCAAGAGCATGGGCGGGGACAACGAAACAACCGTTTGGCAGCCTGGTCCCAGTGATCCGGAAATGGAAGCTGAAATGCTCACGCGTTTGGCTCACCGAATCAATCAGGAATTCAATCCCAATTCGACCAAGCCTTCTGCTGCCGAACATGAGGCAGAAGTGGAAAAATTGGCTACCTATCAGCCTGAAAACTCCATCAGCCAGCTTGAACAAAACGCCGAAGGTGTTGCCACGAGCATCTTCATTAAGGAAGATTTCGAACGCGCCTGGCGCCGTCTGGCTTTAGCCGTTGACCGTATGGGCTTTACCGTCGAAGATCGTGACCGTTCACGCGGTTTCTTCCTCGTGCGTTACCTTGATCAGGAATACGAAGATCAGAAGCGTTCTGAACAAGGCTTCTGGAGCAATGTGTTCGGCAAGGATACGCCGGTTGAGGCTCCGCAGTACGTGATTTACCTGCAACGCTTGTCCGATACCGAGTGCCGTGTGCATGTGTTGGGACCGGACGGAAAGGCCGATACAACGGGTGTTGCACCCAGAATTCTCACGTTACTGAGCGAACAGACGAAGTAGTCGGCAACAGGAATTTCAGACGAATGGGGAGCACGTTCAAACAACCTGCTCCCTTTCTCTTATCAGTGAACTAAAGCGAAATGTTGAAACTCTTTTTCTCATTTTCCGGTCGTGTCAATCGCGGACGCTTTTGGGCAGTGATCGCTTTTTGGTGGTTGGTGCGGCTGGGTGTTCCGTACCTGCTTTACAGTTTTGCGATGTTGCCAGGGCAGTCTCTTGATATTCAGGATGCGACGGCAAGCCCTGAGATTTTTGAGGCCGGAAAACTCTACGCCGTTTTGACGGCGATCTCTCTGGTGAGTACCGTCTCGGTTGCCGTTCGCCGCCTGCATGATTTTGACGCAAGCGGTCTTTGGGCTATTTTGCTCTTTGTCCCCGGTATTGAATTCATTGCCTGTCTGGTCATCGGTTTGATAGGCTCGCAGCGAGGCGCTAACCGTTACGGGCTCAATCCTCTCGGGCAGGAAAATGTTTACTTTCCCGGCAACGACGAGATGCGGGTCAAAGAGTTAAAAGATTTGGCAGCGCTTTTTGAAAAAGGACTGTTGTCCGAAGCGGAATACGAAAAAGCCAAGCGTTCTATTTTGAAGTAGGAAAAAGTATGCAAGTTGCAAAAGACACATTGGTGACGATCTCAGTCAAAATGTTTAACCTGCAGGGCGATCTGATGGAATCGGCCGATGACCTGGTGTATTTGCACGGCCACAGCGACATTTTCCCGGTTATTGAAAAGTCGCTCGAAGGGAAAAAAGCCGGCGACACCGTTACGGTTCAGCTTGAACCCGAAGAAGCGTTCGGTGATTATGATGAAACGGCCCTCATCATTCGACCTGAAACCGATTTTGACGGCGGAGTGGAAGTGGGCTTAAGTTACACGGAAATCCGTGGAGAAACCTTGGATCGGGTATACCGTGTGACCGATATTGCCGACGGCGTCGTGGTGTTGGACGGCAATCATCCGTTGGCCGGTATCGGCCTCAAGTTTGAAATCACTGTTCGCAAAGTTGAACCGGTCAAAAAGGGAATGGAAACTGTCGGCAACGACGACGTCGTGGTTCCTTCCTTTTTGCAGGTTTCCGACAAGCCCATGGTCGCCAATGTAGTGGATGACCAAGGCGATGAGGAACTTGTCGGGAAGACGGTACACTAATTGGTCAGCACTTCGTGAGCCTTGTCCTTGAGATCGTATAAGAGATCCAGGGCTTGGCGGGGAGTGAGTTGGTCAATATCGAGGGCTTCGATTTCCTCACAAAGCGCTTGAGTTCTGTCGGGCTCGGGCGCTTTTTCATCGGGCATCTCAACGTTGTTGTCGGCAAAAAGATCCAACTGTTCATTAATCTGACTTTTTTCCTGCAACTCATTGAGCATTTTTCGAGCCCGGCGAATGACCGAATTGGGAACGCCGGCTAATTGGGCGACCGCAATACCGTAGCTTTGATTGGCAGGGCCCTCCTGGACTTCGTGCAAGAATACGATTCGATTTTTATTTTCTGCCGCCGCCACATGAACATTGGCCACCTCAGGAGCGGTCTGCTCCAGTTTGGTGAGTTCAAAGTAGTGTGTAGCAAAAAGCGTGAAGCTCTTTTTAACCAAAGCCAGTTCGTGAGCAATGGCCGCCGCCAGACTTAAACCGTCAAAAGTCGAAGTTCCGCGGCCGATTTCATCCATCAGTACAAGGCTGCGATCCGTGGCCTGATGCAAAATGGCGGCTGCTTCGGTCATTTCGACCATGAATGTCGATCGACCTCGAGCCAAATCATCGCTTGCACCGATGCGGGTCAGGATTCGGTCGACAGGGCCGATTTTGGCGCTCGTTGCCGGTACAAAGCTGCCGATGTAGGTGAGCAGCACGATAAGGGCAATGGAGCGCATATAGGTTGACTTACCGCCCATGTTCGGACCGGTAATAACCAAAAGGCGTCTGCCCGGTATCAAATGGCAGTCGTTGGGGGTGTAGCTTTCAATGGCATCTTCTACAACAGGGTGACGGGCGCCGACAATTTCAATGCCGGGCGCAGCTTCAAGCTGAGGACGTACCCAGTTGGCCCGAGCCGCATGAAAAGCAAAAGAGCTCAACACATCTATTGCAGCAACCGCAGCGGCCGCTTTTTGAAGAGCGGGCACAAAGGAGTCGGCAAACTCAAGCAACTCCGTGTAAAGCGATTTTTGCAGTGCCTGGGAACGCTCTTGGGCGGAGAGGGCTTTATCCTCATACTCTTTTAATTCCGGCGTGATGTAGCGCTCGGTATTTTTAAGCGTTTGCTTTCTGTGGTAGTGCAGAGGTACACGCTCGGCCTGGCCTCTGGAAATTTCAATGAAAAAGCCCTGAACTTTGTTGTACTGAACACGAAGCGTGGCAATGCCTGTGGCTTGACGCTCCCGAATTTCCATTTGGGTTAAAAATTCGCCCACATTGTCGCGCAACTCGCGAAGCGTGGCCAGTTCTTCGTTATAGGAACTGGCAATCACATCACCGTCACGCAAAAGCACGGCCGGGTCAGGCAGGAGTGCCGCGTGCAGTTTTTCGTACAGTGCGGGATCAATAACCAATTCGCCTACCTTTTCTTCAATAAGCGGATCGTCAACGGTGATTAATTCCTGAGCAATCTGTGCCAGAAGAGGTAAAGCATCGCGAAGGGCAGCAAGCTCCTTGGGGCGAATCGTGCGCATGGCAATTCGTGTCGCCAGACGCTCAAAATCGGGAACGGTTTTAAGCTTTTCCCGAGTGCTTTCCCGAAGATGCTCGGCAATCAGAAAACTTTCGACCGCCTGATGACGACTGCTTACCGTTCGGGTATCTCTTAACGGGTTATGAATCCACTGACGCAAGAGGCGCGAGCCCATGCTCGTCTTACATTGATCAAGCAATGAAAAAAGGGTCGGACCGTCATCGCCTCTGAGGGTTTGGGTGAGTTCCAGGTTTCGGCGGCTGGCCGAATCCATGCCGACAAACTGGCTTTGAACTTCCAACACAGGGGGCAAAAGATGCGGGATGGCTTCGCATTGTGTGTTTTCGGCGTAGGTGAGCAAGGCGCCCGCAGCACTGACGGCATCGGGTACATCATCAAGCCCCCAGGCGGTGAGCTCCTGCACCTGAAACTGATGCTTTAATTTCGCTGTGCCGTGCTCAACTGAAAAATGCCATTTGGGCAACGGGGTGACAGCAGCAGCCGGTCGTAGCTCATCGATTGTTTCTTTGAAGTCCTCCGGCACCAGAATTTCGGTCGGCGCAATACGCGTGAGTTCGGAGGGGAGTTCTTCAATACTGGTATTGGCTACGTGAAAGTGCCCGTTACTGAGTACGAGCCACGCCAGACCCAAACGCTTGCCGTGCCGACCGGCCGGAGAAATCGCTAAAAGGGCGGCGTCTTGCTTTTGAGGCAAGAGTTCATTTTCCGTGAGTGTGCCGGGCGTGACAATTCGGGCCAATTCTCTTTCCAAAGGGCCCTTACTCGGATCGCCGATTTGCTCGCAAATGGCAACCGACACTCCCTGTTTGACCAAACGGGCAAGATATTGCTCAAGCGTTTTTTCCGGCACTCCTGCCATCGGAATGGGGTTGCCCTGAGCATCGGTTCCGCGGGAAGTCAGTGTGATTCCCAATAGTTTGTTGGCTCTGACAGCGTCATCGAAAAATGTTTCGTAAAAGTCCCCCATCCGGTAGAGCACCAAGGTTTCCGGATGCTGGGCTTTGATTTCCAGAAAACGCCGAATGGCCGGTGTATGACCGGCCAGAGGATCGTTGGTATTTTGAGCGTTTTTATTGGTAGCCATCAGAGTCTGAATCGATCGTTCGATTATCGGATGTCGCCGTAATTTTTATTGACGACAGCGAGCAACTGGCCGAACACTTTTGGTGTACCGGCGATAATTTGGCCGTTGGTCAGATAATCGGCTTCACCCTTGAAGTCAGTGACAAGGCCGCCTGCTTCCAACACGAGTAAAGAGCCCGCAGCAATATCCCAGGGTTTGAGATTGGGTTCCCAGAAGGCGTCTAAGCGACCAGCCGCTACATAAGCGAGGTCAAGCGAAGCGGCGCCGGCGCGGCGAATGCCGCTCGTCGTTTTGGCCAACTGAGAGAAAACCTTCATGTACGCTTCAACGTCGTCAGACTTGCGGAAGGGGAAACCGGCTCCCACCAAAGAGTCCGCAAGCGACACTCGCTTGGTGACACGAATGCGGCGTCCGTTTAAGAAAGCTCCCACTCCGCGGGTCGCCGTGAAAATCTCGTTTTTAACCGGATCGGCAACAACGGCTTCGATAATTTCATTTTCGCGTTTCAAAGCGATGGAAACCGCGTACTGCGGGAAGCCGTGCAGGAAGTTGGTCGTGCCGTCAAGCGGATCGATGATCCACTGAAAGTCGCTTTTTTCAGGTCCCGTGACTCCGTTTTCTTCACCAAGAATCTGATGCGTGGGATAGGCTTCGCGCAAGATTTCAACAATCGTGCGTTCGCAAGCGACATCCACTTCGCTGACGAAATCGGAGTGACCCTTTTTGTGTACTTCCAAACCGGAGAGGTTGTCAACAGCACGGTTTAAGATGGTGCAGGCGGCGCGAGCAGCCTTCATGGCCGTGTTGAGCATAGGAGATGCCATTGTCGGAATCCTTATTAATAAGTTTGAGTCAGTTACGAGATAACTACGTGTAGAATCTGGTTATTTTAATGATTTTTGGCCCTTTAGCTTGTAAAAATGTCAACCTCCGCCCTTGCCCCACATGTTTCATTTATTCTTGTCGAACCGGCGCATCCCGGCAATATCGGATCGGCCGCCAGGGCGATAAAAACCATGGGGTTTAGAGATCTGCGGGTGGTCAGTCCATGGGAGAGTGATTACCGCGATCACCCGGAGGCCATTGCCTATGCAACGAGTAGCGTCGACGTTTTAGCTGCCAGCCGATCTTATCCTTCACTTATTGAGGCCCTTGAGGGAGTGAATTTTGCTTGGGCAATGTCGGGTTACGACCGTGAGTTCGGCCCTGCAATCGAACCGGTCAGAGTGGTGGCTCAAAAAGCCGAGCAATTTATCAAAGAAGGACAGGGCAATATCGCCTTTGTTTTCGGCTGCGAGCGCACAGGCCTGTCCAATGAGCAGATGGCTCTTTGTCAGGGATGCGCAGCCATACCGGCCGATCCCGAGTGTACGAGCTTGAATTTATCGCAGGCAGTTCAGATTATGGCCTATGAACTGCACATGGCGATCATGGATCAGACCAAAACCCATGATGGACTTTATGATTGGCAGGAGCGGTTTGCCGGTGAAAAATTGGCAGGCCCTCAAGCCGTCGAGGGTTTTCTGAATCATTTCGAAAAAGCAATGATTCATTGCGGAGTGCTTGATCCGAAAGAACCTAAGCTTTTTATGCCGAGAGTCAGAAGACTTTTTTCGCGTACTCTATTGACTCAACCTGAAGTCGATCTCCTCAGAGGAGTCTGTTCCCAGATTATTTCCCCGAAAAATGAAAGGGCGGGCCGTAAGTGTAAAAAATAGGACAGGGAATAGAATAAGCTCATAGAGCTTTCGGAGTTGGTATGCGATTTCGTTTTTCCCCTCTTGTCGTTGCTGTGTCGCTAGCCTTATCGTTTTCTTCTCAAGTAACGGCCTCACCGACTGATTTAGAGACTGAAGAATACAAAAGCAGCGGCGCTCTTGACATCATCAAGGCCTCGCAAGCTTATGACCTCGGTTACACGGGGCAGGGCCTGACAATCGGAATTCTTGATACGGCTGTTCGCATTGATCATCCGGAATTGGCCGGCAAGGCAGAGATGCTGATGAACTCGAGCTCAGGCACTCAGACTTGGGACAACGATAATACTCATGGGTCGCACGTAGCCGGAATTATGGCAGCTAAACGCGATGGTATCGGCATGCATGGGGTCGCTTTTGATGCAGAGATTTGGTCAGGCGATTTTCTCAATGAGTACACCCCTCTTGATCTGAATCAGTATTTCGCGACTCATCCGGAAGTCCGCATTTTTAATAACAGTTGGGGATATACCGAGTACATTCCTATGTTTGGAGCCGATGGCAAGGAAAGCTCAATAGAGAACTTTGCAGAGATTCTTTCTTCAGACATTGAACTGGTCACTATTGCTGTTCATGCCCACGAACATCCTCGGAGTGTATTTGTCTTTGCAGCCGGAAATGAAGGAGAGATTGCTCCTGGTTTCACGGCTAACCTGCCGAGGTATCTTAACGTGGGCGATCTGGCTAACTGGATTAATGTAGGCTCGGTCAATGCCAATAACGGCTGCATAACGACAGGAGAAAATGGGGAACTTATCTTAAATTCCGGTGGCATTCCCTGGTTTACGAATCTCTCTAAGGGTGCAGAACTTTTTACGGTGATGGCGCCCGGCAGCAACATTTTCTCCCTTGATGCCGGTACCAACGGTTATATGCTTGATTCCGGAACCAGTATGTCGGCGCCGGTTGTTAGCGGTGCTCTAGCATTGGTTGCTCAGGCTCACCCATGGATGAACGGCAAGCAGTTGGCTGACGCAGTCCTGACTACGGCAAACAATAGTTTTGAGGCGCCGAAATACGCTATTCAGTACAGAACAGCCGGTTTTAATCCGTCCAAAGGTGATTTCGGCACGATAAGCCTCGTGATTATCGCCGATAACAAGGAGCAAGCCGATAAATTTAGAGAAAACGGCACCGATATTGACGGAACACTCATAACGATCAATGCAGACAAAGAGAGTGTTCTGGCATTGCTTGATCAACAAATCGAGCAGGATCCTTCGGCCTGGGTAGGGGGAGCAGACTATGCTCATCAGGCAGTGACAGAAGGCAACTTTGTCATAGAGGTGCTCACTCGTGAAGAGGTTTTCGGTCAAGGCATTCTTGATGTAGGTAAGGCCGTGCGCGGCCCGGCTAGGCTTGATGCCAACCGCATGACTGCAGACAATGTTCTGGAGGTAGCCGAACTCCAAAAGACCTATGCCATAGAAACATTCAACACGCAGGTTTATACATCAGAATTTTCCAACGATATTTCAGAAAGAAAGTGGGATGACCGGTACCACCATGAAGAATATCAAACTACGGGTCCCGGCAATAAAAATGCCCAAAGTCTGAAAGATAAATCAGTCGGGCTTTTGAAAACGGGCCCCGGCATGTTGATTCTCAGCGGTTACAACACCTATGAGGGAGCAACCATTGTAGAAGAGGGCGTACTTGTCATTGCACAACGTGCCGATACGACTGAGGTTATCTCGGAAGAAGACTCAATGACGAGCGGCACCTTGCAAAAGAGCTCTGTTGTCGTTCGTGAAAACGGAATACTTTCAGGGGACGGGTTCATTGAACAGGCACTCATCAATAACGGAACGGTGAGGCCCGGTTGGCGCGGCGATACTTTGACAGTAGGAAACTATACGCAAGGCGATGAGGCAACGCTTGCCATCACTTTTGATGCCGAAGGAAATCATGCCAAACTTAAAGTTGAAAACGATGCCACACTGGCGGGAACACTTGTCTTTGTCCCGGAGCGCAATCTTTTCTACCGGTCTGCTCAATATGATCTGGCGGGCAACGTCATTGAAATTAACGGAAATTCAACCGGAGAGTTGGATTTGACGGCACAAACGGACTCTCCTACGCTGGATGTCTTTTTAATAACATCGGGTAATGACTATTTTGTTGCCGTTGACCGACCCTCTGATGCGTACAGCCAATGGGCTCAAAATTCAGCTCAGGCTGGTCTTGGTAATGCTTTAAGTGCGATCGCTCAAAATAGTTCAACAGACATGCAGGCCTTGATTTCTGCCATTGATTGGTCAGGAGCAGACGGTAGTGGTGTGACTCGTGCTTTGAACGTTTTAGGTCCGGGAGCTTTTGCTGAAGCCGCACGCTCAGGCCTCATTGAGCAAAGTGAATTTAATGTTTCAATCCTTTCGCACATGCTAAATGCTCGGTTTGAGTCGAGCCGTTCACCCGTTGCAGGCGACGCTTTTTGGGTGATGCCTTATCGAACGGATGCCCGTGAGGACAGTACGGGCTATGGTCTTATGGCCGGATTTGACACCACTTTGCAGCAAGGTCTGACGCTCGGCGGTCATCTTATCGTTTCAGAGAGCGAAACTGAAATGAATGAGTTGGGAGGAACTGACTTTGAAAGTAAGGGCGTTCATCTTGGAGCTCAGATGCTTTATGGTCCCCGAGATTGGAGAGGTGCTTATGTGGCCGGCGGCCTTCGGTTTGGTCTGCAAGACGCAGAGATGAATCGTGATGTAACCTTCCCGGGATATTCTTCGCGCTTTAAAACCGATTGGACTCAGGTTTCAGGCAGCACTTTTTTGGCAGCCGGTAAAGATTGGACACGGATGATAGACGATACAGCAATAGCCGTTGGGCCTGTAGCTTGGGCCGAATACAGTTTTGTCAGACGTCCGAGTGTGACTGAAAAAGAAGCGAGTGCTGCAGCGTTGCATACAAAAGCCCAGACATATGATTCTTTGCTGCTTTCTGCAGGCTTCAGAGCTTCACTGAGTGCACTTTCAGATGATCGCCATTCTGTCGGAACCGCTCAATTCTTAACCGCTTGGCGCTACGAGGTGCTTGACGCAGCCTATCGAACCGAGGCTAACTTTGTGGGATATGGTGCCAACAGATTTGTCGGCGAGTCGGAAAAACGTGATAAGGATGCGCTTTTGGTACAGATGGGGCTGCATTTGTCTGTAGATGAAAAATTCCAAGCCAATCTCGATGTCGGCAGTGAATTTTTCACAGACGATCACTCCGGAGTTAATTTGGGATTGAAGTTGGGATGGATGTTCTAGCCGATAAGTCGGTGGCGGGAAAAGGGATTCGAACTAAAAGATTCAATTTTGCCCCCTAATTTACCCACAAATGTTATGCGACAAAACGAGAAAAATTGAGAATTCTTGAGAAAATTTGAGAATTTTTGAGAAAATCAAAATCGAGCTGCAAAGCCTGAAAATAAACGCATTCAGAGGGATTGGTTTGATTTTTAAGGGGATTTTGAGAAATGTGAGGATAAAAAATGGCGGAGAAGGGGGGATTCGAACCCCCGAAGCCCGTTTTGCGAGCTTGCACCCTTAGCAGGGGTGTGCCTTCAGCCTCTCGGCCACTTCTCCGCACACACTGAGTATTGCTCAGTAAGAATGCGGATTTTATAAGATTTAAATTTGTTTTTCAACTGTTTTTCTAATTCCTGATTTTCTTGAGTCTAGTCCTCAAGTTAAATCACGGTTGTACACCTAACAATTAGCCACACACATCCGATAACTATAGCGACGGCTAAAATACTTCTGGCCACTTGAAATGGTTTCGTGAGTTTCGGACGAACGATCGGTTTAGGAATGTAATCCGGTGAGCAATAGGTCTCAGAGAGAAATTGTTCCCATGCTTTCAAATCCAAGCGAATCAGGCTTCTTTTGCCGTCACGAAAGTGCACATCAACAATTTTGTATCCGTCGTTGCGGTTTTTGGCCGTAGCGGCGCCCGCTACACCTCCGACATTACCGAAAACCATTTGACCGACTCCGCCTCTGAACATGGCACTGAAGACGTCTTTCTGAACATCGTCAATCGAATCAATCAGCTGATAGCTTTCGACAAAGTCCTTGTTTAACGGTTTGAAGTTGTCGCTACGGACGGTTCGATAACCTTTCGCTTCTATTTCCTTCTGAATTCGACAGGTTTCGAGAAGAGGCAATTTGATTTCGTTGAAAGATATCTGGCAGCCTTCATAATCTCCGGCTAGCACTGCGTTAATACTCATTTCCGACTCCAATAGGTCCTTTGTTTCAGATATTAAACCATAGCATTAATGCCCATCGTCTTCTCAATGCTGGAAACTTAATAAAAAACCTCTCGAATAACCCGAGAGGCTTTCAGATGGTCAATTTGTCTGACTAGATAGTCGGAATTGAGTTGGCGCTCTATTGAAGCGAAATTTTTTTGTGTTCGCGCATCATCTCCATCACCTTATCCAAAGGCAGTGCCTTGATGACTCGACCGTCATGAGTCGGGGTGTCATGGGCAGCAAATAATGAATTGATAATGGCCTCTTCTGTGGCTTCGATCGTTGCTATGAAAATCGGCGTCATGTCATCGTTGCGAACGACAGACATCGTCTGTTTGGCTAATTTATCGGCCTTATGATCGACCCGAACGTCCTCGTTGGTCGAGAAGGCAATCACAAAGTCGCCCGAACCGTTGGAGGCCACGCCGCCCGTTTTAGCCAGTCCCATGAAAGCGCGTTTGGCCACGCGTTCAAGATTGCGTGCTTCGAGCGGCGCATCGGTTGCGACGATCATCATGATGGAGCCGTCTGCGCTTTCAATTTCTTTCTGGTAGGGGAAACCGCCGAGAGCCTTGCCGACTTCGACGCCGTTAATGTTCAGTAACCCCCCGAAGTTACTCTGGACAATGACGCCCACTGTATAGCCGCCCATGTTGTCGGGTAGTTTTCGAGAGGCGGTACCGATACCGCCCTTGAAATTGAACGCTTTGGTACCCGTACCGGCACCCACTCCGCCTTCTTCAACCGGACCGTCTTTGGCTTCTAAAATGGCTTTGAGTACATCTTCACGTTTGACAAATCGGGAGCGAATGTCATTGATGGCTCCGTCATTGGTTTCACCCACCACACAGTTGACGGATTGAACGGAATCGTTTTCTTCGAAACTGAAAACATAATCAATGATTCCGTCAATGGCCGCGGCCAGATTTAAAGTGTTGGTTAAAACGATCGGCGTTTCAATATTGCCGAGTTCTTTGACTTGGGGGTATCCGACCATCTTCCCGAAAGCGTTCCCGAGGAAAATACCGGCGGGCACTTTATGTTGAAAGATATTATTTTCGTGCGGGACGATCGCAGTGACGCCGGTGCGCATGCCCTTTTTGTCATCAATCAGAGTGACCTGACCGACTTTAACGCCTTTAACGTCAGTGATGGCATTGTTTTTGCCGGTGGGTAACACACCGAAAGAGATTCCTAATTCGCGAGGGCGTTTGCCTTGGTAGTTTTCAGACATGGTCAGAGTTCCTTTCTTCTGAAGCGGTATTCCCGCAAGGTGATTCGATTAAAGCCTAACTTTAACATTATTGAAAAAAAAGAATCCGTCGGGCACAAAGGTTACCGACGGATTTCTTCAGCGCTTAGGTAATGGAATTAAGCTTTGGGAAGCTTATCCAATTGTTCCTGAACCTTAGCCAACAGTTTGGTGAAATTGGCCAGGCGTTCACGCTCTTGATTCACCACCGCAGCCGGAGCGCGGGCCGTGAACTTCTCGTTGCTGAGCTTAGCGTTGGCCTTGGCGATTTCGCCTTCCAAGCGAGCAGCTTCTTTGCCGAGACGCTCACGTTCGGCGGCGACATCAATCTTGACGACCAACATGAGTTTGTAGTCTTCAACAATAGCCACCGGGGCAATCGAACCCTCATTGGCTTTATTGATGTCTTCGCAGATGTTCACTTCGCTGACTCGAGCCAGATGCATGATATAAGGAGCAACCGTCTTCAGTACCGTTTCGTCGCCTTCAACAGCAAGCGGAATACGTTGCGAAGGAGACAATTGCATTTCACCTCGCAGATTACGCACGGCATCAATCATCTGTTTGGTCAGAGCCATTTTGTGATCAGCGCCCGTGTCAGCTCCGGCAAATTGAGCCTGAGGATAATTTTGAATCATCACAGAGGTTTCTTCGTCTTCTTGACGGGTACCGGCCACCACACTGACTTTCTGCCAGAGCTCTTCGGTGATAAACGGAATAATCGGGTGCGCCAAGCGCAGCACGGCTTCAAGCACCGTAATCAACGTATGGCGTGTTGCGCGCTGCTGAGCTTCGTTGCCGTTAGCCAACTGAACCTTGGACAATTCCAGGTACCAGTCACAGTATTGATCCCAGACAAAGGAATAGATGGCATTGGCGGCATTGTCCAGTCGCCATTCGGCAAAAGCTTTTTCCACTTCAGCGATCGTGCGATCGAGTTCGCGAAGGATCCATTCATCCACAAAGGAGAGTTCTTGAGGCAAAGAAGCATCCGTTCCACAGTCTTTGCCCTGAACGTTCATGAGCACAAAACGCGTGGCGTTCCAGAGCTTATTGCAGAAGTTGCGATAGCCTTCAGCACGGCGCAGATCAAAATTGATGTTGCGACCCAAGGTGGCATAGGCAGCCATCGTAAAGCGCAAAGCATCGGCACCGTGCGGGGCAATACCGTTGGGATAATTTTTGCGCAGTTTCTTTTCGACTTGCGGGGCTTTTTCCGGTTGACGCAGGCCACGGGTGTTCTTCTTAATCAGGCTTTCGAGATCGATGCCGTCCATAATGTCCAAAGGATCGAGCGTATTGCCTTCGCTCTTAGACATCTTCTTGCCTTCGGCATCGCGCACCAAACCGTGCAGATACACGCCCTTGAAGGGAACGCGGCCGGTGAAGTAGCGCGTCATCATGACCATACGAGCCACCCAGAAGAAGATGATGTCGTAGCCAGTCACGAGGATAGAACTCGGCAGGAACAGGTCATAGCCTTCCTGAGCCATCTTTTCTTTGTCGGGCCAGCCTAAAGTAGAGAAGGGGACCATGGCTGAAGAGAACCACGTATCCAACACGTCTTCATCACGCGTGAGTTTGACACCGGCACCGGCTTGCTTTTGAGCTTCTTCTTCATCGTGAGCGACGTAGACATTGTCCTTTTCATCGTACCAAGCCGGGATCTGGTGGCCCCACCAAAGTTGACGAGACAGGCACCAGTCCTGAATGTTTTCAAGCCATTGACGATAAACACCGCGCCATTCTTTGGGCTGAATGTTGACCTCACCGGACTCGATCGCTTCCAGACCGATCTCTCCGATTGATTTGCCGGGGAAGTGTGCACCCTCAGGAGCCGGCTTACTCATTGCCATGTACCACTGTTCCGAGAGCATCGGCTCGACGATTTCGCCCGTACGGCTCACACGCGGCACCATGTGCTTGTGATCCTTAATACCCACCAACAGTCCCAAGGCTTTCAGGTCCTCAATGACTGCTTTACGGGCTTCATAGCGATCCATGCCGCGGTATTTTTCAGGAACGTTGTCGTTCATCTTGGCCGTCTTCGTTAAAACGGACAAGGGTTTCAAATGGTGACGTTGACCGACAGCGAAGTCATTGAAGTCATGGGCCGGGGTAATTTTCACGCAGCCGGAACCGAATTCGCGATCGACGTACTCGTCGGCAATCACAGGAATCGTGCGGTTGCAAAGCGGAAGAACGAGTTCTTTTCCGACCAACGCTTGGTAGCGTTCATCTTCAGGGTGAACGGCAACGGCTTGGTCACCGAAAAGCGTTTCGGGACGAGTCGTGGCCACAACCACACCTTCGCCGCCGTCG
Organism: Parasutterella secunda; assembly: GCF_016901835.1. Taxonomy (GTDB): domain Bacteria; phylum Pseudomonadota; class Gammaproteobacteria; order Burkholderiales; family Burkholderiaceae_F; genus Aphodousia; species Aphodousia faecavium. The sequence goes on from NZ_JACJKX010000015.1 coordinate 30,307, forward strand.
GCTGCAGGATAACGGATTTCCCACAGATGGCCGTTTTCTTCTTCACTTTCGACTTCGAGGTCACTGACGGCACTTTGCAGCTTCGGATCCCAGTTCACCAGGCGCGTGCCGCGGTAGATAAGGCCGTCGTTATAGAGCTTCACAAAGGTATCGACAACAACCTTGGAGAGCTTTTTGTCCATCGTGAAGTACAGACGATCCCAATCGACCGAGTCACCCATACGGCGAATTTGTTGCAGAATCGTGCCGCCGGAGAACTTTTGCCACTCCCACACGCGAGCGATGAAGTCTTCGCGCTTCATGTCACGGCGATTGAGCCCTTCTTTTTCAAGTTGGCGTTCCACCACGATCTGGGTGGCGATACCGGCGTGGTCGGTGCCTGGAACCCAAGCGGTGTTATATCCCTTCATGCGGTGATAACGCACAAGCGTATCCATAACCGTTTGGTTAAAAGCATGACCCATGTGCAAAATGCCCGTAATGTTGGGAGGAGGCAATTGGATACTGAAAGAGGGTTTGGAGGGATCCTGTTTGCCGGCAAAATAGCCGCGCTTTTCCCAGGTTTCATACCAGCGCTTTTCAATTTGTGCCGGTTCAAAGCTCTTGGCAAGTTCTTCTGTACTCATTTTTCAGTCTTTCTTTACAAAGTTTCAGTCATTCGATTGTATTACGACAAAGTCGAACGTTTGTCGGATTGTACGATCTTTTCGATTTCTTCATGCACCGCTTCTTTAACAGCCGCTCGCAATTGATTGGTTAAGTCGGCGCGAAGACGATGGTAGCTGTTGTTGATCGCCATGCTCAGAATATCATCCATCTGAGCCGAAACATTTTCAGCAATGCGGTCACCGGCCAATACAAGAGCCATTTCTTTATCTGAAAGGGCTCCTCCCTCTTGGGGCATTGTCGGCATTCTCACCGGTTCGAGCACTCGGCTTAATTTGTCCCACGAGACATTGATGCGGTCGTTTAAAACCGGAATGTCATCGTAGTGGGCAATGGTCGGTTCCTTTCGGAGGAGTTCATTGGTCATGTGTTTAGTGACCTCCTTGGTCATGGGCGACGGGAGCCATTCCCGCCGATCGGTAAATCTTAAAGCGTTCGCGAGCCGGCTGCCTTTCAGCTTCAGAAGTGCCGACAATATCAATGACTCGTCCGAATCGTCCGAAAAGCACGGACCAGTTATCGGGCACCTCGTCATCGAGCAAAATCAATACATCGCGAGCAGGTAAAAGCGTTTCATCAGTGTGGTAAACAATGGGCGTTTCGGCGGCGAGCTCATCGTCAGCCGCTACATGCGGATAAAACCCGGTGGGTTCAAAACTCCAAAGTTGGCGAACAAAAAAGTCAAGCTTATGACGGTCTTTTGTCCACACCGCCAGGGTCAGGTTGTTGGCTCGAGCCTTTCTGACCACACGACAGGCGTATAAAAGCCTGTTGGTGACATTGAAGTGAAAATCAATGCGTTGAGCCATGTTCGCTTACTCGGCAAAAGCAGCCATTTGATGCAGCAAAACCATCAAAAGGGGAACGGGGCGTCCGGTGGAATGAGCGTTTTTCCCGCCTCTGAAAGCTGTCGCAGCGACATCCAGGTGAGCCCAGGGGGTATCCTCATCGACAAACTGAGACAGGAACGTTGCCGCTACGCACGAGCCACCGATACCGCGCGGGCCGGTATTGACACAGTCGGCCACATTGCTCTTTAAGAGTTCTTCAAATCGACGGCCACCGTAAGGAAGAGTCCAGACAGCATCGTGAGCGACGTCGGCAGAAGTTTCAATCATGTCGCAAAGAACCGGATCGTTGACAAAGAGTCCGCTGATGTCAGAGCCCAACGCAACTTCCACGGCGCCCGTCAACGTCGCCACATCGATCACTGCCTGAGGTTTAAAGCGAGCTGAATAACTCAGGGCATCGGCCAAAATCAGACGTCCTTCGGCATCAGTATTGGTAATTTCAACCGTTTTACCCGAAAGCGTGCGGATGACATCGGAAGGCTTATAGGCAGCCCCGTCGGGTAAATTTTCACAGGCAGGAATCAAAGCCGCGAGATTTAAGGGCCATTTCTGTGAGGCCACGGCCTCAAAAACAGCGAGAACCGCAGCGCCGCCCGACATGTCGTACTTCATGTCCGTGATGTGCGCAGAAGGTTTCAGGCACAGGCCGCCTGCGTCGAGCGTAATGGCTTTACCCACAAGGCAAACGGGAGCATCGTCTTTGGTAGCACCCGTGTAGTGCAATTCAATGAAGCGGGGAGCTTCGCGAGAGCCCTGAGCTACCGCTAAAAAGGCATTCATGCCGATTTTTCGGGCGGCTTTTTCATCGTGAATTTTGATCGTGACGCCTTTAAGTTTCGCGAGTTTCTGAGCCTCATCGGCCAAATACGAAGGCGTACAGATATTGGCAGGCAAATTGCCCCAGACTTTCGCTCGATTGACTGCACCGGCAATCGCTTCGCCGATTTTGGCTGCTTCGCTCAGAGCCACACCTTTTTGTGAGACGATGATGCTGACTCGGCGCTTGGCTAAAAGGGAGCGATTTTCCTCTGTCAAAGGTTCAAAGGCAGAGCCCGCAGCCATTGCGATTTGCAATACCGACCACTCTTCAGTTTTGGTCTCGAGTCGCCAATCATCAAGCATTACGGAAACCGTTTCGGCACGAGTGGCAGAAAAAGCGGCATGAGCGGCTCGGGTGAGCGCCTCTTCGTCAAAATTGTCTTCCGGCCCCAATCCGACCAGAATCAATTCACGGGTTGCCAATCCCATCGGACGCAAAACCCGAGTGACTTCTCCGACGTTGGCTTTAAAACCATCGATTGCAACCATGTCGCTGATACTGTTTAAGAGCCCCTGAGCATCCGTTTGTGTGCGCGGAGTTTCAGATTTTTCAAAAAGACCGATGATCAACGCCTGGGTGTTGATTTTGGTGATGGATTGATTTTTGACGGAGAGCTTCAATTTGGTTATCCCTGCAAACAATAGTCTTGAACCTGATTATTTTAAAGAAAACTGACTGATTTTCCTACGGTTTTTCTAAGCAAAATCGGGCATTGAATCACAAAAAACGATCATTGCCTGTTTATAATGAACATTCAGGGATTTGAAAGCAGTAAACGAGGAGTGTTGAACATGACAGCTTGCCCGAAATTACGCCTGTCTCGTCAGACAAAAGATATTGAATTGCTGTTGCCGTTTTATCGTGACGGTTTGGGTTTTGAAGTACTCGATCGCAGTGAAAATGTCGACGGGATGGATACGGTTTTGCTCGGTCACAAGGACTGGCCTTATCAATTTGAATTTGCTCAGATCAGAGGGGCTGATACCGCTCCCCGTGCCCCCTCTTCCGAACACTATCGGGTCTTTTGCATTGAAGAGGATGAACATTGGGCTGCTCGATTAGCCGCCATGTTCCAGGCCGGTGTTCCTCAGGTCACGCCCCCGATTCAATATGTCAACGGTAAGTGGCCGTGTGTGGCGTATGAAGACGCAGACGGCTATCGTGTGGTGCTTGTCCACGGTAAATGGAAAAAATAATTTTTTTTCCTGACGGTCAATAGACCGGTTGAGGCGCCCCTGATTCTTTTGAGCTCGGGCGCCATTATTTTGGAGAATGTGATGATTCAATTAAGAACGGCAACGCTCGAAGATGCGCAGGCTCTTGCAGAAGTTGAAAAGGCCTCTTTTCCTGAAGCCGAGGCATGCAGCTTGGAGAATTTCAAAAAACGTCTGGCTGTTTTTGCCGATTGTTTCATCGTGCTTGAAGAGGACGGTGAAGTCTGTGGCCTCATTGACGGGATGGTGACCGATCAACAAACCATTACTGATGATCTTTATGAGGATGCAAAGCTTCATAACCCAAAAGGCGCGTGGCAAAGTATTTTCGGCCTGGCGGTGATGCCTACTAAACGCCATCGGGGCTACGCGTCTTTATTGATGATGGAAATGATTGAAAAAGCCAGAGGAGAAAATCGCCGAGGCGTTATTTTGACCTGTAAGGAAAAACTCATCCCGTTTTATGAGCAGTTCGGTTTTGTCAATAAGGGGCTTTCTGCATCGGTTCATGGCGGCGCGGCCTGGTATGACATGGTGCTTGATTTTTCCAATCAACCTGCCTCCGGTTTCTAGAGTTTGAGATTATGTTAAAGCGCAGTGATTTTGAAATCATGGCTCCGGTGGGTTCTCGAGAGTCCCTCTTTGCAGCCATTCAGGCCAAGGCCGATGCTGTTTATTTCGGAGTGGAGCAACTCAATATGCGAGCCCACTCGGCTAAAACTTTCACGATTGCCGATTTAAAGGAAATCGCTCAGATTTGTCGAGAACACGGCATTAAAAGCTACCTGACGGTCAATACGATTATCTATGATGAAGAGCGTCCGCTCATGCGTGAAATCCTCGATGCCGCCAAAGAGGCTGCTATCGATGCGATTATTGCGTCGGATGTGGCGGTGATGAGTTATTGCCGTCAGATCGGTCTGGAAGTGCACCTGTCTACGCAATTGAATATTTCCAATGTTGAGTCGCTTCGCTTTTTTGCTCAATTTGCCGATGTCGTGGTTCTTGCGCGTGAATTGACTCTCAAGCAGGTAGCGGTGATCGCTCGGGCGATTAAAGAGGAAAATATCTGCGGGCCCTCGGGCAATCCGGTGCGCATTGAGATGTTTTGCCACGGGGCGCTTTGTATGGCTGTGAGCGGCAAGTGTTATTTGAGTTTGTCCACTCGTGGCTACAGTGCCAATCGTGGCAGTTGCATTCAAACGTGCAGACGCTCTTACATTGCCAAAGACAAAGAGCGTGACATTGAGTTCGAAATCGACAATGAATACATCATGAGTCCGAAAGATCTGAAGACCATCGGATTTTTGGACAGAATGGTCAAAGCCGGCGTAAGAGTCTTCAAAATTGAGGGCCGCGCACGCGGTCCGGAATACGTCAGAACGGTTGTCGAGTGTTACGACGAGGCGTTGCACGCCATCGCCGAAGGACGTTGGAGCGAAGCGCTCTCCACGTCTTGGGACGCACGTCTGGCAACGGTCTTTAATCGCGGATTTTGGGATGGCTTTTACCTCGGACAGCCCGTGGGAGAGCTCACCGAACACTACGGTTCGAGAGCAACAGAGAAGAAGTGTTATACCGGTAAGTGTTTGAAATACTACTCGAAACTGGGCGTGGCAGAATTTTTGGTTCAAGCTCAGAACTTTAAACTCGGTGAAAAACTTTTGATCACCGGTCCCACGACCGGGGCCGTGTATGTGACGCCTGAGACCATTTTGGTCGATGACGTTGCTCAGCAAAATATTGAAAAGGGGATGGATATCACGTTTAAAGTGAAGGAAAAAGTACGAGAAAACGATAAACTGTACGTTGTTCGTCCCGTTAATCCGGACGCAGAGTAAAACTGTTTTAATCTGTCAAACCGTCAACGCATAAATTTTTCCTATGGGATTGCGCTATGAGAAAACTGAAAATTGCCGTCAGTGACACCTTAACCGGCGTATTTGAATCCGTTCGCGACCAAGTACCGGTTTCCGAAGCGGATTGGATGGAAGTCTCCGCTGCGGTTTTAAGTGAAGCCGATTTGCAGGCTGGAAAACTTCAGGACATTGAGGCTTTGCATCTGAATATCCCGGTTTTTGCGGTTTCGCAAGGAAAGTCAACTTTACCGATGGACAAGCTCTACGGTGTGATTGACTGCAATCCTACGAATAAAGCTTTTTACGGTCGACAGATTGACAATGCCGCTCAAAAGTATGAAAACGCGCTCTTACCGCCTTTTTTCGGTAGCTTGGAAAGTTACGTCGAGTCAGGCAACGTGCAGTTTGACTGTCCCGGGCACCAAGGTGGGGCATTTTTCAGGCGTCACCCGGCCGGGCGCGAGTTCTATAACTTTTTCGGCGAATCCATTTTCCGCTCCGACCTCTGTAACGCCGACGTCTCCATGGGGGACTTGTTGATTCATGAAGGCGCACCGTGCGCTGCGCAAAAAGCGGCTGCAAAGGTCTATAACGCTGATAAGACTTACTTTGTTTTGAACGGGACGTCTGCTTCCAACAAAGTGGTTTTAAACGCCGTGTTGGCACCGGGTGATCTGGTGCTCTTTGACCGCAATAATCACAAATCCAATCATCACGGTGCCTTGCTTCAAGCCGGTGCGACGCCTGTTTACCTTGAAACGGCTCGAAACCCTTATGGCTTTATCGGCGGCATTGATGCGCATTGCTTTAATGAAGAGTATTTGCGTGGCTTGGTGCGTGAAGTTGCTCCTGAAAAAGCCGAACTTAAGCGCCCCTTCCGTTTAGCGGTGATTCAATTGGGAACCTATGACGGCACGATTTATAACGCCCGTCAGGTTGTGGACTCGATCGGCCATCTTTGTGACTACATTCTCTTTGACTCCGCCTGGGTGGGCTACGAGCAGTTTATTCCGATGATGAAGGATTGCTCTCCGTTATTGCTTGAACTGGGACCGGACGATCCCGGCATTTTTGTGACGCAATCGGTGCATAAGCAACAGGCAGGTTTTTCTCAAACCTCCCAAATTCATAAAAAAGACAGCCATATCAAAGGTCAGGAACGTTACGTTCCGCACAAGCGCCTAAACAACGCTTTTATGATGCATGCCTCTACGAGCCCCTTCTATCCGCTGTTTGCAGCTTTGGATGTCAACGCTAAGATCCATGAGGGCGAGTTGGGTAAAGCCCTGTGGCTTGACTGCGTCAAGGTGGGGATTGAAGCCCGCAAGTTGCTTCTAAAAACTTGCCGCTATATCCGTCCGTTCGTGCCCGATACCGTAGACGGAAAACCGTGGGAAAACTATGACACGGAGGAAATGGCGCACGACTTGAAGTTCTTTGATTTCAAACCCGGCGAAAAATGGCATGCGTTTGAGGGATACGGGGACAAGCAATATTTCGTCGATCCCTGTAAGTTCCTGTTGACGACGCCCGGCATCGATACCGAAACCGGTGAGTATGAGGATTTCGGGGTTCCTGCGACCATTCTCGCCAATTATCTGCGGGAAAATAATATCATTCCGGAAAAGTGTGATTTAAATTCCATTCTTTTCCTGATGACGCCTGCTGAAGACATGGCAAAAATGACGCATTTGGTGGCTCAAATCAAACGTTTTGAAGAGTTGCTCGATGCGGATGCTCCCTTATCGGAAGTCTTGCCGAGTGTCTATGCGGCTCATGAAGAACGTTATCGCGGTTATACCATCCGTCGGCTTTGCCAGGAAATGCACGATTTCTACAGAAGCCGTAATGTGAAGCAACTTCAAAAAGATATGTTCCGCAAGGCTCATTTCCCGAAGATGGCCATGCAACCGCAAGAGGCTCACTTTGAATTTATCCGCGGCCACGTGGAATTGGTGCCCTTGGAAAAAGCAGAAGGCCGTATTGCTGCGGAAGGCGCTCTGCCTTATCCCCCGGGGGTGCTTTGCTGTGTGCCGGGTGAAGTATGGAGTGATGCCGTGCTGAAATACTTCCTGGCGCTCGAAGAGGGGATTAACCGGATGCCGGGTTTCTCTCCTGAACTTCAAGGGGTTTATATCCAGCAAGATCCCGACGGAAGAAAACGGGCTTACGGTTACGTGATCAGACGCTGATGCCTGAGATTTTTTAAGCGGTTCAATGGAAAGCGAACCGCTTTTTTTACAGGTGCAGATGAGTTGTTTGCCGGCAAAAATCAGTTAAGAAAATGTTATATCCTTATTGTTTTAAATTGTCGACAAAAATAATTCTTTGATTTTTAGTGCTGTTATGAAGAAAGTTTTTTAAGGGAACATTTTTGGCTGTTGTCCTGGCTTTGAGTGCCGGCACGGCTGCGCTCTATCCCTCGGCAACTATTTATGCCGCACAAAGTCCGATCGTTTCCGATCAGGAGGTCCGGTCGTATCATCCTGCCACACAACGGCTTGTGCAGATGCTTGAAAAAGACACGCAATTGAAAGCATTGTTAGAAAAGTCGATTGCTCAAGCAGCGAAAATCAATCCGGATCCTCAAACTAATCCTGCTCAAAATCTCAAAGCTTATATTGAGTATGTCAATTGGGCAGAAACCGCGATGCCGTGGGCTATTTTGCCAGGAGTTGAGAAGAACCATCCTTCAATCTACAACCGCATTGACCAGAGCCTGAACTATTTTTATTTTGTAAACGATCAACCCTTATCCGAACTTCAGAATAAAGGGCTTTACATTCCGTCTGTACAGTATCTGGAACCATACCGCTCCTGGTTGATTGATTTTGTGAAAAGTTACGGTCAATTTCTCTCTACCGATCAGTCTTGGAACGATGAGTATCTGGCTATCGCAAAAACGGATGACCGTTTTGGGTTACAGACCGGTGAATATGAAAGTCCTTCAAATTGGAAAAGCTTCAATGATTTCTTTGTTCGACGCTTAGCCGATCCCGACAAGCGCCCGACTGCCTCAGGCGGTGATGACAGTGTTGTGGTTTTCCCGGGTGACTCTGTAGCCCAGGGCGTCTGGTCGATCGGAAAAGACAATACCCTGCATTCTCTGATAAAGGGGCCTGTCGGGCAACCGGAATTTGTACAGGTGAAGTCAAAGCTCTTTACGAGCGTTGGTGAGCTGATGGGACCGAGCCGCTATCGTGAGGCGTTTGCAGGCGGCACGATGACGCATACCTTTTTAGATGTTTACGATTACCATCGATTCCATTTTCCGGTAACAGGTACGATCAAAGAGGTTTTGAAAATTGAGGGCGACACTGCAGTCGGGGGTTTTATCACTTGGGAGCCTTCTTCCAAATCGTATGTTTTGAATGCCTCGATTCCCGGCTGGCAGATGATTGAAACGCGTGCCCTTATAGTACTCGACACCGAGAAATATGGTCTGGTTGCAGTGCTGCCCATCGGTATGAGTCAGATATCTTCCGTTGAATTGGAAAAATCGGTGAAGGTGGGCGCCCGTGTTAAAAAAGGTGATCCGTTGGGTTGTTTCCTTTTCGGGGGCAGCGACATTGTGATGCTTTTCCAAAAAGGCGTGGATTTTGAGTTGACAGTGCCTCAAAAAGACGGTCGCTATGAGCACCGATTGATGGGACAAGAGTACGGAAGATTGTCTATTCAGAGATAGATTTTGAATTCGTCATAGGAGGTGATGATCAGGCCGGCAACAGCTGACTTTGTCAACACCCCCTTTTCTATGAGGAAAAACGGTTATTGTTTTCCATTTATTAATTTCGCGAAACTGATAAACGTGTTAAATGCAACCGGAAGGTTTGTTTCATCCTGGATGTCAAAATCCGGACGGTGATGCCCCTTGTGTTCGCAACCGTAGAGGAAAAAGCCGGCCTGACCGCCGTGAGAGGCAACTTTGCGAATGAGCCAAGAACAGTCTTCGGAGCCGGTAGGAGCATGAAAGCGCGGCAAAATCTTAACGCCTTTAACCTCTGACATCGCTTTTTCCAGTTTGTCAAAAATTTCAGGACAAACCACCAAGGTTGAGGATTCTCCAACCCGCTTAATTTTGGCTGTGACCTGATAGGCTTTTTCTACGCCTTCGATGATATATTCGACATTTTCAGCCATGAAATCGTTGACTTCCTGAGTTTCACCGCGAACTTCCATTTGCATCATGGCGTGCGCAGCCACAATATTACGACCTTCGCCGGCAACGAGTTTGCCGACTGCAACACGCGAGTCACCGTCACCGTGGCGAGGAATGCCTTGAATCATCATGGTGGCGCAGGCTGCGGCCACCAAGGCGCTGTGACCTTTGTGGGGAGCGTTGCCTGCGTGAGCTTCCAACCCCGTGAAATGAATATCAAATTTGGTGGAGGCTAAAAAGCCGCCGTCCTGCACACAGATTTCACCGCTGTGCAAAGCACCGCCCACGTGGCTGCCCACAAGCCAATCGACATCGTCAACGATGCCGGACTCGGACATGGGACGAGCGCCTCTCACACCTTCTTCTGCCGGTTGGAATAAAACTTTAAATTTTCCGCAAAGTCCTTCTTTGTGGTCCGAGAGCCAATGAGCTACAGCAAGACCGACGGCGGTATGTCCGTCATGGCCGCAGGCATGCATAATGCCTGGGCGTTCGCTTGCAAAACCTAAGCGGGTCGGTTCGTGCGAACTATCGTCAGATTCCCTTACGGGTAAGGCGTCCATGTCACAGCGAAAGGCGGTGACGGGACCCGGACGGCCCGTATCAATGATAGCGACGGCTCCGGTGTACCCTTCAGTTTTTTCAATGAAGCTTTCCGGTACTCCATGCTTGATGGCGCGGGCGATGGCATCTTTTACTTCCGTTTCATCGCGGCCCATCACGAAGTCAGGATTAATGACCTTCGTGCCGGTGAGGTACGGAATGCCCCAGCGTTCAAGGTGGTTGCAGACATTCCACATCGTTTCAAACTCTGTCCAACCGAGTTCAGGTCTGCGATGGATCGCACGGCGGGTTTCAATTATCTCTTGAATATAGTTTTCGGACATGTTGATTCTCCTTTCAATGTACGATCAATTATGACGAGAAGGCCGTGAAAAACAACCTGTAGAAACCGTCGGTGAGTTAACTGAGTTGAAAAAAGGGCGACTGTTCGATCGCCCCTTGGAACTATTTCAAAGCCTTTTGAATACTCTCGGCGGCTGTTTTATTAAACCGATACTGATTGTCGGTAAAGGATTTATTAGCATGCAGAATTCGTCCGGGCAGAACCTGGGCATGAGGCTTTTTCACTTCAATGAAGGCAAAATCCAAAGCGCCGCTTTCACTTGAGTGAATGCCGATGTCGCGGCGGTCGATGTTTTGCGGGAAATTGAGCGCAAGAACTTTTGTTCCGTTAATGGTTTGGATTTTGTAGGTGCCGTTGGCTACCTTGGGACCGTCCACCTCACAGAATACTTTGCCACGTTTTGCTTCATAAATTTCGATAGTGCCGCTGTTGCCTTTTCTGTTAGTGAAACGAATTGCATAGGGTTGAGAGCCGGAGCGTTTTTCGTACCGCAGGCAGTTAGGGATTTTTCCGGAAAAAGCCTTCACGAATCCCTCAACGGTTTTTTGTCCCGTAAAAATATTGATTTCAGGGACAACGAGTTCAGTACGCAGACTGGTGATGACGGGTTCATACGCAATGGAACCGGCCGGGAATTTACTCCAGCGCGAGACTTTTTCAGACAATTTCGTCTCTTTGCCGTTTTGTAATCTCAGGTAGGAAGAAATCGATTGTTCCGATACATCATAAGCTTTGAGCTGAACCGCAAGGCCGCTCGCATTACCACGTCGAGTGAGGTTAATTTTGTTGCCTGAAACCGCCCGAGCGGAATTGGGGGAAATCGGGCGTTGGAGTACCCCGTTTCTGACGGTCCAATCCCGAGTGGTGCCATAGGAAAAATATTTGGGTGAATTTTTGGAGTATTCACTGATCAGACGATAGGTTTGACCGGTCTTTTTCCCCAGTTTATGCAGACTTTGGTTTTGATCGTAGAAATGGTACACACCGGTCTGAAAAGCACTCAGGGTACTGATATGAGGCAAAGCCTTCAGATCGTCTGTCTGAGCGGCGGCGCAGACACCGGCCAATGTTAATCCAAGGACAGCACAGGTACTTAGTTTGGAAAAAGAAGACATGGGACAAACCTTAGGCAAGACAATTAAGAACGCCTAGATTATAGGTTAAGCAGCCGGGGAAAAATGTTTCTGTTAGTTTCTGAAAAATGAGAGGAAAGAGGAAGCGAAAGAAAATGGTAGGCCCGGTGGGGCTCGAACCCACGACCAACGGATTATGAGTCCGCTGCTCTAACCGACTGAGCTACAGGCCCTTCCTTTTCTTGAAAGGAGTAGTGATTTTAAAGCAAAGCGCCTTTTTGTGCGAATTTGCCTCAGAGCAATTCTTTCTTCCAACCGAAATGAGATTCGGTTTTGAGTTTGCAGTTTTCATAAATAAAACGAGTCGCATTCAAATAGTCGTCCATTGATTTGGCTTTATAGATGGCTTTGACCGCGCGCTCGGCATTTTCAAAAAGATTGTGTTGGAAAAACCAATATTCTTTCATTCGCATGAGAGCATTTTTAACGTTGCCGAAAGCAACGCAGTAACTCTCAAGCAGGGCATCGTAGTACGTTTGAATTTCTTCTAAGGTAGCAGGCGCTCCGCCCTTTGCTTTTCTGAAAAGAGCCGGATCGGCCATCAGGGCTCTTCCCACCATGATATGAGCAAGCGGAGCATACTGTGATCGTACTTTTTCAATGTCGCCGACAGTAATGACATCACCGTTGTAGCCCACAGGCATTTTCAGACAATGAAAGTATTGCCTGAAAACGTTTTCTCGGACATCACCCTTATAGAAATCGCTTCTCACGCGTGGATGAATGGTGAGCGATTTCATCTGCGGATAGTGGTTATAGACGTCAGCCAACAGATCAAACTCATTTTCGTCTGACCAACCGAGTCGGGTTTTCAGAGAAATCGCGATGGGAAGATCGGCATTAAAAATTTTGTCCAGAAAGTGCTGCAGCTCTGCGGGTTCGCGTAAAAAGCCGGAATCTTTCCCTTTGGCAACGACGGTTCCGGCCGGGCAACCCAGGTTGAGGTTCACTTCATCGTACCCGAGATCGGCAAGAGCCCGGGCAGCCCAAAGAAAATCTTCCGTGCGCCTCGTCAAAAGTTGAGGGACGACCCTGATGCCCAGATTGATGTCCGGGGCAAGCTCCCGCATTTGACGATCGGTAAAACGAGGCAATGTTGTCGGTGTGATAAACGGGAGATAATAGCTGTCCGCTGCTCCGAAAAAATGAGCATGTACCCGTCTGAATGGAAAGCCTGTGAGGCCTTCCATCGGGGCGACAACCAGTAAAGGTGAGACCATTTAGTCGATTCCGGCTTTTTTAAGTTTCTTTTCAAAATCTTTAAGCGATGCTCCGACGACTTTATGCAAAAGAACAAGAGCAATCACGTTGGGGATCACCATGATACCGTTAAAGAAGTCCGAAAGGGTCCAGACGAGATTAACGTGCGTAACAGCTCCCAAAACCAAGAAAGCACAGACGATTACACGATAGAGGAAAATGCCTCGACCGTGAAAGAGGTAGCGGACATTTTGTTCGCTGAAGAAATACCAGGCAATAATCGTTGAATAAGCAAAAAAGAATAAGCAAACCGCGACAAACTGCACACCGATGCTGCCCAAACCGACGTTGTAGGCTTTTTGAGTGAGTTCAATGCCGGTGGTGTTAAAGTCCATGACGCCGGTGACCAGGATAACCAACACGGTGAAAGTGACGATGAGAACCGTGGTAAAGACACCGAAAATAGCGACTAGTCCTTGTTCGGCCGGGTGTTCGACTTTAGCGACGGCGTGAGCATGAGGCGTGGTACCCATACCGGCTTCGTTAGAGAACAAACCGCGGGCAACACCGAACTGCATGGCTTTGGCGACAGTCAGACCGAGAGCACCGCCACCGACCGCTTCGGGATTAAAGGCGGCTGTAAAAATCAGATCAAAGGCCGGAAGAATCTGATCGTAGTGGCAAACCAGAACGTAGCTTCCGCCGATGAGGTAAAGACCGGCCATAAAGGGAACGAGTTTTTCCGTGACACTGGCAAGACTGGCCATGCCGCCGAACATCACAAGGCCTGACAAAATCGCCACGCCGATGCCTGAAACTAAAAGCGGTACATCAAAAGCATGATTTAAGGCTTGAGAGACAGTATTGGATTGAACGAGACTACCCATACAGCCCATTGTGATGATGGCAACCGCAGAAAAGAAAATGGCCATGGGTTTGAATTTCGGTCCTAAGCCCAGGGAAATATAAAAGGCAGGGCCGCCCACAACGCGGTTATTTTCGCCTGTTGCTTTATAGGTCTGAGCTAAAACGGCTTCAGCAAAAATCGTCGCCATACCGAAAAAGGCAGCGACCCAAAGCCAAAAAAGAGCACCGGGGCCACCCGCCACAATGGCGGTGGCGGCGCCGGCTACGTTACCCGTGCCGACTTGAGCAGCTACGGCTGTCGCCAATGCCTGAAAGGAACTCATACCGCTTTGGTCGGCGCGCTTACCGAAAAGCGTGGCGTTATTAAAGAGAAATTTAAGGGCGACAGGAAAAAGTCTAACTTGGACAAAGCGCAGTTTGATCGTATAAAAAATCCCCGTTCCGCACAAAAGCGGGATCAGAACGAACACGCCCCAAAGATAACTATTGATACCGCTGAATAAATTATTCAAAAACTCCATTTTTACCCCGGTAACAGAATGAGTAGTCAAAAATAATTAATAAGCCGGCCGAATCAATGAATCGCCAAGCTCAGAGGTGCAAAGTCGAGCTGAGGAGGGCTAGGAAGGTTATGAGGGAAATAGCCGGCACGATATAGCAAGTCTGATTTGCCATTCTAACAACGAAAATCGCCGATACGGCTTTTGCTCTAGGCAAAAACCAGTATTCGGCGACAAAAAAAGGCAATTTTAAGATGAATTTCAACGATTTCTTGTGTATTGACCCGCCAAATTGCTCATCCAGGGAAAGGCTTTTTCGTGTTCAGTCTTAAAGCGTTTGATGAGATCGATATCTTTCATCGTTGCCTCAAGCATATCCAGACCTTCGAGCAACATCGTTTGATGGCGCTGCGCAATAAAAAAGGACCAGACTTTTGAATCATCTTCGGATCGAATCTGCGCTTTTTCAACATCCACTGTGAGCTTAACGGCATGGTTATCGGAAAGATACTCAAAAATTTCCTGAGCATCGTCAGAGGTGACTTTTGCAGCAAGCAAACCGTTGTTAAAGCAGTTCGAATAAAAGATTTCTCCGAACCCCGTCGCAATGACAACTCGGATACCGTACTGCATCAGACCCCAAACGGCATGCTCTCTACTGGATCCGCAGCCGAAATTGGGACCTGCCATGATGATTTGTGTATTTTCAAAGCCCGGTTTGTTGAGCACAAATTCCGGATTGGTGCTTCCGTTGGGTAAATGACGGAGGTTGTATAAAAGGCCTTTATCCAAACCTGACTTATCAATGCCACGCAAAAACTGCTTGGGCATCAATTGATCGGTGTCCATATTATCGACATTGATCGGGGCGGCTACGGCCGTTAACGAAATGAGTTTTTCCATGATTATTCTTCCAGTTCGCTCTTCGGGCAGAGGTAACCCATGACGGCAGAGGCTGCGGCAGTTTCAGGACTTACCAAATGTGTGTGACTGCCTCGGCCTTGACGACCTTCAAAATTGCGATTGGTTGTCGATGCGCAACGGGTACCGGCTTTCAAAATATCGTCATTCATAGCCAGACATAGCGAGCAGCCGCTTTTTCTCCATTCAAAACCGGCGTCTTTGAAAATTCGATCCAGGCCCAGTTCTTCTGCCTGTCTGCGGATACGCATGGAGCCCGGTACCACTTGAGCCCGCACACCGGCAGCCACATGGCGCCCTTTCAACACTTGAGCGGCCGCCTGCAAATCACACAATCGTGAGTTGGTGCAGGAACCGATGAAAACATGTTCAATAGGGCTTCTCACAATTTCAGAACCGGGCTTTAAGTTCTGGTACTCCAACGCTCGTTTAGCAGCTTGGCGGGCAATCGGGTCACCGAAAGAGTCCGGTGTCGGAATTTTTTCATCAAAGGCAATTGCCTGATCGGGGCTTGTGCCCCAGGTGACCATCGGTTTGACACGACCCGCATCAAAAGTCACTTCGTTATCAAAGATCGCATTCTCATCAGAGTGAAGTTCGTTGCAGTAGGCCCACATTGCTTCAATGTCTTCGCCGCTTAAGCCTTTAGCGTGATCAATAACCCAGTCAATAGCTTTTTCATCAGGTGCCACAAGAGCGCCTCGTGCGCCGGCCTCAACGGTGAGGTTGCAAATTGTCATGCGATCTTCGATTTTAAGCGCCCGAATTGCTTCACCGGCCCACTCAACCACAAGACCCAGAGCGCCTCGAGCGGAAATTTCTCGTAAAACTGCCAATACAAGGTCTTTGGCGGTAGCATCTCCGTGCAGTTGTCCGTTAACGGTGATTCGCATAGTACCTGCCATTCTGTAGACGAGCGTTTGAGTCGCCAAAATATGTTCGATTTCAGACGTACCGATTCCGAAACCTAAAGCGCCCAGTGCTCCGTGAGTGGTGGTGTGACTGTCGCCGCAGATCACAACCATTCCGGGTCGTACGAGTCCTTGCTCCTGCATGACAACGTGCTCTATGCCTTGATCGGGACTATTGGGACCGTAAAAGGCGCTGATGCCGAAATGCTCACAATTACTTTGCAACGTTTTGGCTTGTGTGAGGGAAGCTTCGTCATAAATGCGGCGCGGCTCTTCATCGTGTGTCGGAATGATGTGATCGACTACGCAGAGGTGAGAGTCCGGACTCAATACAGGAAGGTGTCTGCTATGTAAGCCGGCAAAGGCCTGAGGAGAGGTGTATTCGTTGGCAAAATGAATGTCACAGTAGAGCAAAACCGTGTTGGCATCGATGCTTTTGACTGTGTGTGCCTCAACGATTTTTTGATAAAGCGTTTTAGCCATAGTTTCTCCTTCACGAGGATACTCAGTTTAACATAAAAAATTATGTAGACAATAAAATTTTATTGATTAGATACTGCCAGGATGGCGTATACGGGGAATTCCTTACTTTCTCCATATGTCGGACTAAGCTGGGAACATGAGTTTGATGGCAATGCTAATGTAAAGTCATACGGCTTGTCACTTGAAGAATTAAGCCTCAAAGGAGATACCGGCAGCGCTCAGTTAGGCGTTCACTTTAAACCGTCAGAGACCAGTTCCTGGCGAGTGGATGCGTCGATTAACGGTTATGTCGGTCAAAAGGAGGGTGTAGCCGGCAATATTGCTGTACATTGGCTCTATTAGGCAAAAAACAATTTTTAATAAACGACTTTTTGCCGGTCAGAAAGAACGCGCCGTCGGTTGAATTTGTTTCCCCGACGGCGTTTGTTCATCAAAATTTCATAAAGCCGTCACCATTCATTCATATGCAGACATCACAATACCGATCAAGTTCAAACGACTAATACTCTGAAATTTCTTTTATAAGGAACTGAAAATGAAACGTACTTTGATTTCTGCTTTGGTGGCCGGCTGTGTTGGTTTGGCCTCTTTCGCTGCCGCTGCCGGCACGGTTGTTGTCAATGGCTCCACGACGGTTTTGCCCGCCATGCAAAAGATCAGTGAAACGTTCATGGCCAAGCACAAGGACATTCAAGTTTCCTTGTCCGGCGGTGGTTCCGGTCACGGCATCAAGTCTTTGATGGACAAGACCACGGATGTGGCTATGGCCAGCCGTGACATGAAGCCCGCAGAAGTGGAAAACGTTAAGAAGAACGGTGGTGAAGCCGTTCGCTTCACGGTGGCTGTTGACGCCATCGTTCCGATTGTTCACCCGAACAACAAGGTCAAGGATTTGAGCATGCAACAAATCCGTGACATTTACGCCGGCCGTATCACCAACTGGAAGGACGTCGGCGGTGCCGATGCCCGTATCACGGTTGTGAGCCGCGACTCTTCTTCCGGTACGTTTGAAACCTGGGAAGAACTCGTGATGAAGGGTGAACGCGTTCAACAACGTGCTCTGTTGCAAGCTTCCAACGGTGCTGTTCTCCAAACGGTTGCTAAGAACCCGAATGCCATCGGTTACGTCGGTTTGGGTTACATCACCAAGGACATCAAGGGTTTGACGATCTCCGGCAAGGCCGCCTCTGCTGAAACGGCTCTGTCTCGTGAATGGCCGCTCGCTCGTGACCTCTATCTCTTCACAAACGGTCAACCCAAGGGTGACACGAAGACTTTGATCGATTACGCTTTGTCTCCTGAAGGTCAGGTTTCTGTGAAAGAAGTCGGTTTCGTTCCGGTTCCTGCCAAGAAGTAATTGACACTCAAACCCTTTGAGAATTCGTTATGACGTTGTTAAAACGAGGCGAGGGGTTTGAAAAGTCTTTGGCAGCGATAGCCATGCTCTCGATTGTGGCTCTCGCTGCCATTTTGGTTTTTCTGCTCACTCAAGCCCTTCCTATTCTTCGTGAAGTTCCGTTCTTCACATTCTTGTTCGGTACGGATTGGTATCCGACGGGACCTGCACCGGATTTTGAGATCGGTGCCCTGTTGGTAGCCAGCCTTGCGGTGGCTGCGACCACCACTTTGATTTCTTTGCCGCTGGGTCTTCTCACGGCAGCGTATCTGGCCTATTTTGCGAGCCCGAAAGTACGCAGTATTGTTAAACCGGCCATCGAGTTGTTAGCCGCATTACCTTCGGTTATCGTCGGTTTCCTCGGTATGGTCGTTGTGGCTCCTTGGCTTCAGGAATCCATGGGTTTGGACTCCGGTCTGAACTGGATTAACGCCTCTGTCATGCTGAGCCTGATGTGCATTCCTTTTATCTGCTCTATTTCTGAAGACGCACTCAGAAATGTGCCGGTTGCTTTGTCCGAAGCATCGCTTGCTTTGGGGGCGACCCGTTGGGAGACGCTCTATAAGGTTCAGTTCCGTTACGCTTTGGGCGGTATCGGTACAGCCATTATGTTGGGTATTTCCCGCGCATTAGGTGAAACGATGGTGGTGTTGATGGTTGCCGGCGGCGCTGCGATTATTCCGGAAAGTCTCTTTGATCCGTTGCGTCCGATGACCGCCTCCATCGCTGCAGAAATGGCTGAAGCCGCAGTGGGTTCCACTCACTACTATGCACTGTTTGCTACCGGCTTGGTGCTCTTTATTACGACTTTCATTTTCAATGCACTGGCCTTCTTCCTGACGAAGAAATTCCAGATCGGCGGAAAGCATTAAGGGGATAGAAAGATGTCTGCAGAACGTAATCCGACCTGGCGTTATACGTACGAACACATCGGTATGTTTTTTATGCGTTTGTCAACGCTTTTCAGCGCCGGTGTTATAGTTGCCATTATCCTTTATCTGTTGGATAACGCCTTACCCGCCCTGTCTTGGGAATTTATCTTCGAGCCGCCTCGTGACATGATGACCGCCGGTGGTGTCTGGCCCTGTATTGTCGGGACATTTTGGCTTGCTGTCGGCGCCACTGTCATTGCTCTGCCTTTGGGTGTGAGTACGGCTGTTTACTTGACCGAATACGGTGGATCGGGTCGAATGGTCGAGGCTATTCGTTTGTCTGTTTCCAACCTCTCGGGCGTGCCTTCGGTTATTTTCGGGCTCTTCGGTTTGACTTTCTTTGTGACGATTTGCGGTTTCGGCGTGAGTCTGCTCTCGGGTGTTCTCACCTTAGCAGTTCTTGCTTTGCCGATCGTCATTAACACAACTGAAGCCGCTTTAAATCAAGTTCCTCAAGCCTGGCGTGAAGCGTCTTTGGCACTCGGTGCCAACAAGCGACAGACGATTTTTAAGATCATTTTGCCGGCCGCTTTGCCCGGTATCCTGACCGGTAACATTTTGGCTCTGTCGCGTGTGGCAGGGGAAACGGCCGCCATCATGTACACGGCTGCGGTTTTCTACACACCGAAGATGGGCGACTCCGTTTTGGATCCGGTGATGAGTTTGCCTTATCACATCTATGTGTTGGCAACTTCCAGTGTTGACGTTGATGCCACCCGTCCGATGCAGTACGGTACAGCTTGTCTGTTGGTGCTGATGGTATTGGGACTTAATATGATCGCTCTGCTGATCCGTCAGCGTGCTCAACGCAAGATTGCTCGTCAATAGTCGTGAGTTCATTTGTACAATCAAAAAAGGGGGTGTTACAAAAGTCGCTACGACTAATTAACACCCTCTTTTGTATTTATAGCTCCCTCTTGCGACTTTATTAGGTTGCATTTTTTTCTTTTTATTAACTCTGTTAG
>NZ_JACJKX010000016.1 GCF_016901835.1 Parasutterella secunda
TGATAAAGACTCTGGAAGGTGCGAAACAGCTCCTGAGAGACGCGGGGTATGTGATATTAAAACCATCGAGTAATGGGGACAATTGTCAGCCATTTGCGTCGGAGCCGAAAGCTGTGACGCCGGAGGAGGTTCGTCTTGAAATCTTTTGTGGTACGGATGACAGTCATCTGTAGCCCTATTGTGAAGAGATTCTCAATGGGAACGGATGAAAAAGTTCGTGCTTGGTCAAAAGAAACTTTCCCTCTTCAGAGGGGAGTTGTTTAGCGTGAATGAGCAACACGGCGCTTCGAATTTCCGAAGCATAGGACAGAATCGGCATATTGATAAACGAAAGCGAAGAGGTGGTATTCCAACCGCCGTTCGAATTCAGTGAACGCTTATGATAGCCGCGATCGGTTTTGTAGTAGTCCCAGTAATCTGCAAAAAATTGAGGTTCGCTCGGACGGGCATCGGGCAGACCGCCGGCAAGGCTGTAGCGACCGGCCTTGTAATCTGCTGTACGTTGAGCATTAAGCGTTTGCTTTAATTGATAGTGGCCATTTTCATCGGTTTGATCAAAATAGCCTCTGGCATTGACTCGACTCATGTCATACATGGTAGAGGCAACTGACGCTTTGATACGAGTGTCCATTGCAGCCGCATTGACAGCCATACCGCCCCAACCGCAAATGCCGATGATGCCGATTCGCTCAGGATCAACGTCATTTCGTGTGCTTAAGTAATCGATTGCAGCTGAAAAGTCTTCAGTGTTAATGTCAGGCGAGGCAACATAACGAGGTTGTCCGCCGCTTTCACCGGTAAATGAGGGGTCAAACGCGATGGTGAGAAAACCGCGTTCAGCCATGGTTTGAGCATATAGGCCGGAAGATTGTTCCTTGACTGCGCCGAAAGGGCCGCTTACGGCAATCGCAGGCATTTTGCCTTGGTGAACTTTGGGGATGTAAAGATCTGCGGCGAGCGTAATACCGTAGCGATTGGTAAAGACAACTTTTTTGTGGATGACCTTATCACTTTGAGGGAAAACTTTATCCCATTTGTCTTCAAGAACAAGTTTTGTACTGACAATTTGACTCGGTTCAGTCATAACTTTTTTCTCCACTGCATATGCGTTTAAAGAAACAAGACTCAACAGAGCTGCCGCAAAAGCGGCTGTGCAGGCAGTTTTTTTAAACATTGCGTACTCCTGTTGCCTGTTAACGCCCGAACAGTCGGCAGGCGAAATATCAAAGGTATTGGACTTGCAGGAGAGAGTTAAAGAATATCTCCTGTTTATTACAGTTTATGAAGAACACTTTTAAATAACAAATACTTTCTTTTTATGGCTGGATATGCTTTTTAGGTATTTAAGATATCGCAGATTTAAAGCAGAGATTCCTCTTGCCTTAAAAAGCTAAGCAGCATCTCAACAGGTTTGGCGAGCTGTCTGTTTTTATTCCAGGCGACGATAATTTCGGCTTCAAGTTTAGGGTATAGGGGAAGCCAAATGACTCCGCTATCCGGTTCAGGATTAATGACACTTTTTAAGGCCAGGACATGGCCGACACCTGCTTGAGCAAGCAGGTAGGCGTTGTACAACAGATTGAAGGTACCGACCACATGAAAATCTTTTGAGAGAGGTTGCAGCCAACCGGCAAATTCGTTTCGCTCATAGGATTGACTTGAGCAAAGAATGGGTTTACCGATGAGGTCTTTGGCTTCAACTTTATCTTTGTCGGCAAAAGGACCGTCGATTTGAGTGAGGACGCCCCAAGCATCTTTGGTTTTGAGTTTCAGCGTGTAATATTCTGTTGTTTCAGCCGTTCCGATAAATACGCCGATATCCGTCAGACCGGAGTTAAGCTCGGCTTTGACGGTGGCTTCTGCTCCACTCACAATGTCGCAGCGAACTTTGGGAGCTGCAAGCTGCAAACGCTTAATTGCCCGGGCTAATGTTTTCAGAGCTACACTTTCTCCGGCAGCGATACGAATTTCTCCGGCTAACTCATCTTCTTCCAACATCTCCCGTTTTGTACGATTGCAAAGTTCAACGATATCTCGGGCTCGTTCATAAAAGACTTGACCCTTTGGCGTCAGGCGCAGCTTGCGATTTGAGCGGACAAAAAGTTTGTGCCCGAGCTCCTGCTCCAGAGTCATGAATTGTCGGGAGAGTGTCGGTTGTGTCAGGTGTAATCGCTCAGCGGCAGCCGTAATGCTTTCGGCTTCTACCGCAGCGATGAAGTACCGAAGAACACGAATATCCATAGGATTGACTCCGATGTCAGTGCATAAGGACAAACGAAAGAAATTATCGGTGCGCTCAAATTACACCGAATTAATGCTAGATTTTACCTTTAAGAAAAACATTGCTTTTAAACAGCAAAAATGGCTGACAGAAGAACATTCCTCAAAGGTTCGCTTTTAGCGACAATGGCGATGGGGGCGGCGCAGGCCCAAACAGAAACGGGTTCCGGCGTTCCCTCTCCGGATCAATGGATCAGCATCATTGATCTGGATCGATGCGACGGTTGTCAAAATCGAGCGGTTCCTGCGTGTGTGGCCGCTTGCCGAGAGAAAAATCAAACGAGATTTCCGGAACCTGAGAAACCGTTAAAGCCTTATTGGCCACAGAGAACGTTTGAAGATTTTTCCAATCAGCGAGACCGGATTGATCGGCTGACGCCATACAACTGGATCTACGTGGAAAAAGTCTCTTTAAGTGACGGCAAAACGGTGTATGCGCCCAGACGTTGTATGCACTGCTTTGATGCGCCATGCCGAAAGATTTGCCCGTTCGGAGCAATTGATCGCTCTGAGCAGGGAGCAGTGCAGATTGATCCTGACGTTTGTTTCGGTGGTGCCAAGTGTCGGGATGTCTGCCCTTGGCAGGTTCCGCAACGCCAGGCCGGTGTCGGACTTTACTTGGATGTTGCGCCGAAATTTGCGGGTGGCGGCATCATGTATAAGTGTGACTTCTGTGCGTCGAGCCTTAAAGAGGGAGAGATGCCGGCATGCTCTTCGCATTGTCCTAAAAAGGCCATGATGTTCTTACCGTTATCAAAAGCGATGGATAAGTTGCGGGAAATCGCCGTCGGCCGCTATGTGTACGGTTTAAATGAAAACGGAGGAACGGCCACTTGGTATGTTTCGTCGGTTCCGTTTGAAACAATTCAAGAAGCAATATTGAAGACGAAAAAGAAAGGAGTCAATGACGGCCGAGCAGATTTTTCAGCAATAAAGCCCAAACTTGAAGAGTCAGAAAATTGGGCAATGGCAACACTGGCTGCGCCGGTTGTTGCATTGGGGGTTGCATATTTGGTTGCACGTCGTCGGAAAAATCAAGATCAAGCAGGGGATCGTCAATGAGAGTCTTTCGTCAAAGCCTTCGGAATCGTCTGGTGCATTGGGGCATAGCCTTATCGTGTTTCGGACTCATTGTGACCGGTATTCTTCAGATGCCGGTTGCCAAACGTTACGGTATTACGGCGGTGTTTCCGAGTACAGCGGACTTTTTTATCACGCTTCCTTGGCATTACGCTTTTGCCGTGGTTTTTACCTTTTTATGTGTGTTTCATTTGGCTGTGCATGCCTTGGAAGGCGACTTTGATATCGTGCCGCAAAAAGGTGATTTTTCAAAAAGCATAACCATTATTAAGGCACTGTTGACCGGTCAAGAAGAACCTCCGAGCGGAAAATATTTACCCGAGCAGCGCCTGGCGTGGGCTGCGTTTGTGGCAGTTTTTGCTTTGGTGATCGTGACGGGTTTATTGAAAACATTAAAAAACTTAGCAGGTATTGAGTTGGCCGACCCTGCGCTTTTTTGGTTGGCTCAACTGCACAACTTAGGGATGGTTCTGACGATTCTGCTATTTTTCGGCCACATGGCGGCTTTTGTTTTTAAGGCGAATCGCTTTTTAATTCCAGCGATGTTCTCAGGCTACGTTGATGCCGATTACGCCTCGCACCGTCACAGTCTTTGGAAAATCGAGAGATCCGAGAACTAAATTTTTTGAGAGGAAAACTAAACGGGCCTGGGGCCCGTTTAGCTTATGTGGATTTTCTAGAAGAAGCCGCGTTTTGCCTCAGACAACGAAATGTAGATGTTCTTCGTTTGACTGTAGTGCGCAAGCATCATCTTGTGCGTTTCGCGCCCGATGCCGGATTTCTTGTAACCGCCGAAGGGGGTGTGAGCCGGCAATTCGTTGTAGGTATTGACCCACATGCGTCCCGTGCGGACTGCTTTAGCGACGCGAAGAGCGCGGTTGATGTCTCGAGTCCAAACAGCTCCGCCCAGACCGTACTCACTGTCGTTGGCCATCGCGATGACCTCTTCTTCAGTCTTGAATTTGATCACCACGGCGACCGGGCCGAAGATTTCTTCCTGAGCCACGCGCATATCGTTGGTGACATCAACGAGCAGTGTCGGTTGCATGAAAGCGCCGCCCGCGCAGCCTTCGACTTCTGCGGCCTCACCACCGGTTAATACCCGAGCGCCCTCGGATTTGCCGATATCGACGTAGCTCAAAATCTTTTGTAGTTGCTTTTGATTGATTTGTGAGCCCATTTGGGTTTGCATGCGCATGGGGTCGCCCACTTTGACGCTCTTAAAGGCCTGTGCAAGTTTTTCGACAAACTCGTCGTAAATTCCTTCCTGAACGAAAATACGGGAGCCCGCGCAGCAAACCTGACCTTGATTGAAGAGAATACCGATTTGTGCCCCTTCAATCGCCTTATCCATTTGACAGTCATCAAAGTAGATATTGGCAGACTTGCCGCCCAACTCGAGAGTGGCCGGAATCAAACGGTTGGCAGCGGCTTTGGCGACGCTGTAACCCACTTCGGTTGAACCGGTGAAGGCCAGTTTGGCAAAGCCCGGATGATCAAGCATGGCTTGTCCGCTTTGAGCACCGCGTCCCGTAATGATATTGACGACACCGGGAGGCAAAATCTCATTTAAAAGTTTGCCAAGGTAAAGAATCGAAAGCGGAGTCGTTGACGACGGTTTGATAACCAACGTGTTGCCGGCGGCCAATGCCGGAGCGATTTTCCAAGCCGCCATCAGTAACGGGAAATTCCACGGAATGATTTGTCCGACCACCCCGATGGGTTCATGCATAACGATCGAAAGGGTATTGTCGTCGATCATCACGGCTGAGCCTTCTTCAGCACGTAAGCAACCGGCGAAATAACGGAAATGATCGGATGAGAGCGGGACATCCACAAGGGTTGTTTCTCGCAAAGGTTTACCGTTATCCCGAGTTTCAATTTCGGCGAGTTCCTTTGCGTGCGCATCAATTAAGTCGGCCGCTTTTAATAAAAGAGCTGATCTTTCTTGAGGACTGGTTTTTGACCACGTTTCAAAGGCTTTTTGAGCTGCGTTGACTGCTTTATCGACGTCGCCTGCGGAGGCATTGGCACACACAGCCAGCAGTTCATTGTTGGCAGGATTATGAGTTTCGAACGTTGCGTGATTTTCCGCTTCAACCCATTGTCCACCGATCAATAATTTGTACTCTTTCTCAAAAACAAAACTCATGATAAACCTCCATAGGAAATCGCTTACGTTCTGTTTTCAATATAGGGATGAAATAAGGGATTCGAAATTGGCCGAAAGGATATCTTTTTGATTAAAAAGGATATTTTTTAGAAAATCTATCGATCCGATAGTCTTTGGAAAGCAAAACCGCCCGAGAGGCGGACGGTTTTGATAGGGGAGGACAAAATTAACCGATTTTATTTTCTTTGAGCCATTGACGGATTTCGTCCAGAGAGAATGAAGAACCGTAGACGGCTAAACCTTCGCGAACATCGGCTTTCGGATACTTATTGCGGATGTTCCGTTCGCAGCTTGACATACCGCCGCCATGGGTGACAAAGGGGAGAATAACTTTGCCGGAGAGATCATTTTGATCCATAAAAGTAAACACAGGCATCGCCACATGGCTCCACCAATTCGGGGTACCCAAAAGGATAGTGGAGTATTGAGAGAGATCCGGAACATCTTTTTGAATGGCCGGACGAGCATTTTGTCTGAGTTGTTCGTGAGCCAGGTCAACCGTGGCGTTATAGGCTTCCGGGTAGGGAGTGACCGTTCGGATTTCGTAGATATCGGCTTTCAATTCTTTAGCGATGGCTTGCGCCATTTCGCGCGTGTTGCCCGACCAGGAGTAATAAACCACTAAGGTTTTGGATGCGGTTTGGGCTTGAACAAGCGTAGTGCTACCGGCAGCAGCTGCAAGCAAAATGGCTTTCAGAAATTCTTTGCGCGTCAACATAGTGAAACTCCTTTTTAGGATGGCACATTAAGTTTATTGGCGCGATCAGTTGTACTAATAGAACAAAAGTCTTTCATTTTTGCCTGAAAGAAACAACAGGTAGGAAAGATTGCAAGATTTTGTTTCCTATGAACAAAAAGTCCGTCGCAAATTCTGCAGACGGACTTTCAGTCTGTTGAAAATTCAGACTTTATTTAGAACAGTGGCATTGGTGGTTTTCGCCGCCCGAGTGGCAGTCGCAGTGCTCACCACAGTGATCATGTCCGTGGCCGTGACCTTGTCCATGATGCTTACTGCAGGCCGCTTCAGTATTGCTTTGAAGGCCGCCGGCTAAATAGGCATTGACCGCTTCATCGGCTTCTCCGCTGATACCGACCACAAGTTCGATGCCCGCCTGTGTTAATCCTTCAATGGCGCCTTCGCCAATCCCGCCGCAGATCACAACAGTCACGGCATTATCAAGAAGGGCGGCCAATTTGAGCCCGTGACCGCGGCCATCGGATTGAATGGTTTCGGTTTGCACAATCTGATTATTTACCACATCGTAAACTTTGAACTGTGAAGCCATACCGAAGTGTTGGTAAATCATTTCATTTTTAACAGGAACAGCGATTTTCATTTTTAATTCTCCATGAAGTTTTGAATCTCGGCATGATTGACAGGACTGTTTAAAGCGGCATTTTCCACGACAATCGTGACTTGTGCCGCGGCAGATCCTGTAGTGTCCGCCTTCAATCACAAGAGGTTTGCCGTTTACGATGGCGTCGGCGATTTTAAAGCGTGCCTTTTCGTATATCTCCGTGACCGTAGTGCGAGAAATTTCCATTTGTTGCGCACACTGCTCGTGGGTTTGCTTTTCAAAATCAACGAGGCGAATCACTTCGTATTCATCCACGAAAAGCGTGACAGCCAAAGCATTTCGGTTGCACCCCGGAAGAAATGTTCTGAAAGCAGGCTCTGCGCAAACGCGGCGGCATCGACTCGGTTTCGGCATGAAATGAATCCTCTTGTATCCGACATATGTCGGATATGTTAACACTCAATTTCTAAAAAATCAAAGAAAGATTTGTGTAAGAATCTGATAATTTCAAGCCTGTTCTTGAATTGTTGAGCGGCTATTCTTTCTTTCGAGCATAAAGGAGTTAAAAATGACAAAACCATACATTGTCTGCCATATGATGGCCTCAATCGCCGGCCGCATTGACTGCAAAATGACCGAAAAGATTCAAGGTGTCGAGCAGTACTACGAGACACTTGAAGCGTTGAATACACCGACAACAGTGAGCGGTCGTGTGACGGCCCTTTTAGAACTGGCGCAGGACGGACAGTTTCAATCGAGTGATTCCAAAGTATTAGGTCACGAGGCCTTCTCGAAAAAGACCGATGCCGACGGCTATTGTGTTGTGGTCGATACGAAAGGAACACTTCTTTGGACCCATCCCAAAGAACTGTCTCTGCCGCTTATTGTCGTGACCGGCACGAATGTTCAAGAGGATTATCTCAAGTATTTGGATTCTGAAAATATCTCCTGGATTGCCGTGGGTGCAGACAAAATTGATTTGGTTAAGGCTTGCGAGATTTTGGTCACTGAGTTTAATGTCAAGCGCATGGCAATTGTCGGAGGCGGGCACATTAATGCCGGTTTCCTCGCTGCAGGATTACTCGATGAAGTCAGTTTGGTGTTGGGACCGGCTATTGACGGACGCGGCGAAATGGCTGCACTTTTTGACGGTCTGCCTATGCAAAAAGAACCTACACAACTGAAACTGCAACAGACGAAGACTTATCCGAACGGCGTTTTGCACCTACTCTACAAAGTACTTTGAAATAAGATCGGAGTTTCGGAATTTTAATTTTCGCTTTTTTACACTCACCTATAACGAGGATCAAAATGCAAGGTTCTTCAGGTTTTTACGGGAAAGTAGAAAAAATTCAGTAAATATGGCTGTCAAGGCAACATAAAGGGGAAAATGTTTTTTTGATCGCTCGCCGCTGGGCAGGCCGGGCCAGATTCCCTGTCCCGGCTGCGCCGCGGATTATGCGATCATTGGCGCGTCAAGCCGCGAGGGCTTGACCCGTTCAGCACTTTGGCACAGACAACAAAAATGGCGTGCCTTCCATAAAATTGTTTCATTCGACCTAAACAATTGAAAAACACGCCATGGCAAGTATTGTACATACGGCTGTTGATGCCGCCAAAAATTTTTTCTCATTTCGTTATCCCGGCTATAAATTGGTTCGTTTCGAACACCGTTTAGGCAGAACCACTTTTTTTCCTTGAACCTTCTGCCGAGGCTATATGTCCTCGTTGCGGTAAGCCCTGCCCCAAGATTCATGATCGCACCGAAAGAGAAGTTCGAGACATGCCGATGAGCCACGCCGGAGAACAACTTTACTTGAGGTTTCGAATCCGGCGAGTTCGTTGCAGTTGTGGTTGTCATCAATGTGAACAACTATCCTGGCTCGAACCTAAGGCACGTTTAACCAATGCCATGGTTGGATGGATACAGGCTCTGTTACGGCTTCGGGTTCCCATTACCGATGTCGTACGCCATTGCAGTGTATCTTGGGACACCGTTAAAACTTACGACAAAGTTCAACTCAAAGCACTCTTTAACCAGATAGATCTAAAAAATGTTGAGCATCTTATGATTGACGAATTTGCTGTGCACAAAGGTCATCGGTACGCCACCGTTATCATGGATGCCGTTGAACGAAAAGTTGTTTGGATCGGTATGGGAAAAACAAAAAAAGTGTTCAGCCTTTCTTTGATTTACTGCTTGCCCAAAACAGGGCCGGACAGATTAAGTCCGTCAGTTGTGACATGAACGCTGCTTATCCGTCCATGGTGAGAAATTATCTGCCCAATGCCACCCTCGTCTATGATCTTTTCCATGTCATGAAAAACTTTACTCGTGATGTGCTCAAAGCCGCTAAGCTCAAGACTGTGCAGAACTGTAAAGATCGGATATCTCAACAACAAAAACAGTTAAAAGCGAAGAAAAAAGAGAGTCTAAGTGTACAAACTCAATTGGAATGCGAAGACTTACAGAGGCAACTCGATGAGTTAAATAACAAAGCAAAGCACCTTAATGGAGTCGAGTGGTTAATGGTTCGCCAACAAAGCAGCTTGAAAGACGATGCAAAGAGACGTTTGCAGATGCTTCGGGAAGATAACCAATTATTAGCCGATCTTTACTCCATTGCTGACATGATTCGAAAAATCTGGAACACAAAAATATTGCAAGACGGTAAACACTTGATCAAAACAACGCGCCTGATGTTATTACAAATAGCTCGAACACATAACTTTAAACCGGCTAAGAGCTTTGCCATGATGATGACACGAAGAACGGATGGCATTATGAATGCCGGACATTTTGGTTTTAATACGGCGAGATTGGAAGGGGCTAACAATAAAATCAAGGTGATTAAACGGGTAGCCTTTGGTTACAAGGATATGGAATATTTCTTTTTAAAGATTAAGGCAGCCCTCCCGGGAATTCATTTTTCGCCATGGACGAAATTCTCTCCGGGAGAGGCGTTCCTAAAATCAGGGAAAAATTGGAAGTGTTGTTTTCCCGCTAATTCCTGAAGAGTCAGAACAACACCACAGTGGGTGCCCATTACGGCTTGACATCCGGCGACATGGGACGTCAGAACCATGCTTTTAAGGTTGAAGTTCGCTACGCTTTCTAATAGTCAAATTGAAAGAGAGACCGGATCCGAGTTATTGGATCCTGTTTAGATAATAGAAGTGGATTTCTGTGAACAGGAGTTAGACATCCTCCTCGTCATTAATGGCGAGGAGGATGTCAAAGAATGATGTACTAGAAAGCGTATCGAATGAGAACGCTACCCGTGACACCTTCACGGTCGCCCGCATAGCCTTTAGCACCGACATCCATACTCCAGTGGCTATTAACGCTCGGCTTCATTGTCACCCCCACTTCCATGATGCCCGTGTCTCCTTCGAGACTTGGCACTTCAAGGCTTAGACTGTTAACAGCGCTTTCGGCATCTCCGTCAAAGATGTGCTCATAGGCTAAACCAAGTTTCCAACCCGCGTACGGACAGAAGGCACCGGTTAAACGGGTACCAATACGAACTGCATGCGTCACAGTCGAATCCATATCCAAGCGATCGCCGTACTTGTTATTGAGGTTCACATCGTCACCATCTAAGTACGTGATTAAATAACGACCGTAAAGATCCAAGTTCATCGTATTGGTAAGATTGAAGACATAGCCAGTACCAACATGAGCCGTTACGTAGAACGCATCGGAATCATACTTAGCATTGTCACCGGCATAAACACCCGTGAATTCGGTTGAAGCTTGACCCGCACGCAATGAACCGTCGATATACCAAGCATCATTAACAAGGTAGCGACTGGCCAAACCCAAACCATAGTAATCGTGGTCGCCTTCGCCCTTGGTACCGTTCACATGGCTGTCGCTATCAGCCCAACCAGCTTCGATGAAACCACCGACAATCCATTGCGGGTTCACTTGATAGCTTGCACCGGCCGCTAACGTATAACCGTCAACATCCACACGGGATCCGGTCTGATAGTTCGAAGAACCACCATGAACAGCGCCAAATGTCGCTAATTGCCCCACTTTAGCCGCATTCACCATAGCAACGATGCCTTCGTCGGCGATAAATTCAGCACCTTGGTTCACGAAAGCAACTGTCCCCAAAAGCGATTCTGACAAAGTTTTACTGTTTTCCGTTGCTGTTTGATGATCGGGATTGTCAGGATCTAATACCGGTGTATCAGGATCTGTGCCGGGTTCCGGATCTGTGCCAGGTTCCGGATCGGGTGTCGGATCCACTTCAGGGTTTTCAGGGTCGGGATCGACATCAGGGTTACCCGGTTCTTGACCCCAACGCACTTCCAAAGTTTCTCCGTTTTTCAATGTAAAATCATCAACATTCCATTCGCTATTAACGAATGTGCTTTCGGATTCAACTGTTGTGTTCGTAAATTGAGCATCAACTCCAAGTACTGAAACAAGTTTATAGTTGATGCCGTCTTCAATACCCGTTCCTTTCGCAACAGCGATGGTCGTTCCGTCAAAAGTGTGCGTAGGTACGTTCTTCACGGACGCGGTTTCAATCGGAGTGTAATTTAGCGTAAGGACAGCTTTGTCTTTATTTTCAGCGTTAACCGTGTATTCCATACGGTCAAAACCCGCCAATTCGCCATTTATCCGATTAACACCTTCAAATTCGACCGTATTGCCAGAGTTAAATAAATGGTTAATATCATTGTGCTGACCTAAAGCAACCACTAATGTTCCGATGTCCGAATCTTTTAATGAAACTGTATTTCTTGTAACGTTAAATGATTCGAAAGTTTGATCGGCGGAACCCTCCACGAAAACACCTGCAAATGCCGCACTAGGACTCTTCACATTAGATATTGCGAGACGATTATCAGTTATCTGAATCTCTTTAACTGCGCCGAAAATGTCTTGGACATTAAATCCGACCACAGTACCATATTCGCCTCCGGCCACGCTCATTTCATTTCCAGATATAGTGGCATTGATTACATCGACTGTTTGGTAACCTGTTACGTCATCGACATCAGAATTTGTGATACTGACGTTACTATTTTTAATTTTTAATTGACTATCTGGTACCGTGCGATAGTAATCGATACTACTGATACCCAATACCTGATTCACTGTGGAGTTCTCAACATTCACAGAAACATTTTCAACGCTACCATTTTTGAATCTGTAGCTGCTAATTTCCACGCCTTTAACTGTAAGACTGGATCCTTCGCTTGCTTGAATCTGATTAAATGAAAAATCAGAATTTTTGATTTCATAATCCGATGGATCAACCTCTAGACCTGATAAATTTTTTGCAACCTTAATTTGAGAAAAATTCAAATGAATATCGTCTGCGGTTAGAGAGCCTTCCAAATTCAGGTCTGTGGCAACAGTAACAATTCCTTTTAACGGCGAAACGGGGCTTTCAAACCCAATGATCTGACCTGTAAAACCACTAAAAGTTAAAGACGGTTTTTGTTGGGGGATATCTTCGTCCATCTTAACCAAGATACCGTACGCATTAGCCAAATTATTAAGCTGTTCTGTCTCTAAAGCATTTGTTGACTTATCCCAGATAAACCCTTCTTTAAATTCGAGATCTGTGTCTGTTGAACTAGTATGCTTGATATAGTAATACGAAGAATTGCTATGAGCTAAAGCATTGTCCTCATATGTCCAATCACTTGCTTGAGTAGATGTAGAGAAAGCCAGTAAAACCGAAGTAAAGATAACTGAAGGTTTTAATGTCTTGGTTAATTGGGGGGGCAAATTTGTGTTTCATAGGGGTACTCCTAAAATTAGGAAAAACGAGTAGCGCTTAATGAGTATATAACAGAATGACATTAGTTGGCCCAGGGATATCGTATCAAAAAATTTAAAAGACACTCATTAAGACCATTGCATCTTTTTGATTATTAAAAGATTCACAAAACGCAGTACTATGGTAACTTCCACGGGCGACAGCGAGGACGCTTTGATACGTCAATGAAAAAGACCTGTCTGTCAAGCAAGAAATGAGGGAAAGACACAGAAAAGGCTCAAAGAGAGGACAAAAATTAACCGGATAGCTCGTGTAAAGCCTCCGGTTTTGATACCAGGAAATAATGTCGCTAAAAAGCGCTTAGGAACGGCTTTGCCTTAGTACTTGGTACCGGATTTACGAATTTCTCCTAATTTCTGGAATTTTCAACGTTAAATCTTGAACTTGATAGCGGTTGATGACACCTTTGATTTAAGGTCTTGAGCGCATTTTCAATTGAACTGTCGTGGCACGGTTCGGTGATCAAGGCCAAGTTATTCTGATCGGTCGATATTTGTTTAATGCGAATGCTTTCGTCTTTAAAGACAGTTTCGACCAAGTCTTTAAAACCGCAAAGATGAGTATCCGTGTCTAAAACAATAAAGTGTTCAAATTTTAGGATACTTTTGTCTATGAGAGTTAAAGGCTGACCCTGCTCGGTTGAGCATGAAGTGCAATGGTGTTTCCGGGCGATATCACAAATATCGGCTAAAACAGCACTGGCTGTAGGTTCACCACCTGCACCTGCTCCATAGTAAAGACTGGTTCCTAAAGCGTCACTTTCGATTTGCACAGCATTCATGGAGCCATTGACGTTTGCCAGGAATGTGTCTTTCGGGATTAAAGTCGGTGCAACACTCAAGCGTACGGATTGATCAACAATCTCTGCTGTTGCAAGCAGTTTAACGACATATCCCATCTCGTTGGCCATTTTTATGTGATTTTGAGTAACTGATGAAATCCCGCAAACGTTTTCAGGTTTAAATTGCAGCGCAGTGCCGAATGCCAAAGCAGACAGAATCGTCAGTTTGTGACCGGTATCAAATCCTTCAATGTCAAAAGTGGGATCGGCCTCAGCGTACCCCAGTTTCTGAGCTTCTTTCAGGGCTTCGTCAAACGAAATCGGCTTTTGGTGCATGGATGAGAGAATGAAGTTGCAGGTGCCGTTTAAGATCCCGGTGATTTTTCGAATACGGTTGGCGCAAAGTCCTTCTCTCAAGGCTTTGATAATGGGAATGCCACCTGCTACCGAAGCTTCAAAAAAGACTGAACGGTTGAATTTTTTAGCTTGAGCAAAGATTTCTTCGCCATGCGTCGCCAAAAGCGCTTTGTTGGCTGTGACGACATTTTTGCCGCCTTCGAGTGATTTCAGAATCAATGTTTTGGCGGGTTCTATGCCACCCATGACTTCAATGACAGTGTTGATTTCAGGGTCTTGGCAGATAGTCAAAGAATTGTCGGAAACCGTTACTGATGAGGATAATTGTGAGCGGGCACGCTCTGTGTGTCTGCAAACGACTGTTTTGATTTCAATAGGTTTCCCGCAACGGCTTTCAATGAGATCTTTGTTCCTTTGAAGGATTGTATAAACAGCTTTTCCCACCGTTCCGAAGCCGGCCATACCGATAACAATTTTCTCTGACATATTTTTTAGCCTGTGGTTAAGACAGATGATTGGGAAACATTATCTGGAAGGTGTGTTGAAAGTCAACATTTTGACTATTGGTTGATTGAAATCGACGCGAACTTGATTCGATTCAAAAACGAACGAAATTTTCTGTACAATGCGCATCTCGTGGATGAGATGGGAGCAATCCGAGCACCTGCTTCCCACAAAGGAGTAACTCTGTTTAACAGACCTCTGTGGGCGAAAGCTTGTGTGCAGGGCTGCTTTTTTGTTTTTGCAGCTAAGAAATAAAAATGCAAAAGAAAATTCATTTCTCCTTACCAATTCTGAAAATCTCCTCGCTTTTCCAAAATTCGTTTTATTTCCACTTTGAAGAGAACGCTTGGCGTTAAAGCATTCAGTTTCTGATTAACTTTTTCAAGGTGCGAAGAAAATGAAATCTAATCCTTATTTTGGTCCAATGACGCTGTTGGCAGGCGTTTTGATTTTTTCTACCAACGGTTTTTGGCAAGCTATCGCTCCGGAGGGAGCGACCGCCTATGTTATAGGCGCTTCTCGTTTACTGATCGGTGGATTGACACTTTCTCTGTGGTGTTTAGTACGGTACAGAAAAATCCACTTACAGGGATGGGATTGGAAAGCTATCGGCATTTATGCGGTGGCACTTTGGCTATATCAAATTTTCTTTTTTCAAGGCGTGCACTTAATCGGTGTTGCGGTCGGCACCGTGGTTGCCGTCGGTTCAACTCCGATATTTGCCGGTTTGATCCAAGCGTTTCTCTATAAAGAAAAACCGGACCTTCTTTGGTATATCGCCACCGCATTTGCCATTGTCGGACTTGTTCTGGTCAATATGGTCGATGATATGAGTTTTGCCTGGTATGCAGTCATCCTTCCGTTGTTGGCCGGTTTCACACTTGCAGTCAGCGTGATTGTTGCCCCCAGAGTCGCCCAACCTCATTCTGCAGAGGAAGGTATGGCTATTGTCATGCTTTTGGGATCAGTTCTGATGCTGCCATTTTTCGTGTTGTTTCCGATCGACTGGATGTTTACGTCGCAAGGAGCGCTGTGCGTGCTGATGTTAGGGGTGGTGAACTCAGCATTGGCTTTCACGCTCGAATTAATCGGATTTAAGAACACGCCGACATTAATTGCGTCCACTCTAACGTTGGGAGAGCCTTTGGGAGCCGCAGTGATAGGAATTTTTGTTCTCAACGAACCGTACACGAATGAGTCCGTGTTGGGAATTTTGTTTTTGTTCGTGTCTATTTTGATTCTGGTGTTAGGGCCTGAGTTGAAGTTTCGTCTCAAGAACAAGCTGATTTTCTTGAATTGAATCCGAAAATTGGATCTTGTTGTAGGGAAAATATCAATGCAATTGTGGATACTATCTATTGATAGATAGATGAATAAGAGGCACAATAATTAGATATTCTCTCAACTTTTGGACGGATTTTTATTATGACCGAATCGACAAAAAATACCAAAGCAGCGCCTAAAACGAGACGCGGTCCGTATCGAAGCCAATTGGTGTCCCGAGGGGACGTCTCTCATGCCCGGGTAACCGAGGAAGTACAGGGTATTGTGACGGACGAAACAACGGAGGCTGCAGACCAAAAAGAGCTCGAAGCCTTAACGACTATTTTGAACGGTGAGGCTCCGGCCGATCGCATTCGTTTGTTGAGACTGTTACTGCGTCAGGAGCGACTCAATTACGCGACGACAAGCTCTCGAGAGGATAATCCCGATGACATTTTGGTTAAGGATTGGCGCTCGGGAGTTTACCCCTACAAAAATCGCTTAAACCGCAAAACGTATGAAAAAGAGAAGTTCGGGCTTCAAGTAGAACTTTTAAAACTTCAAGCCTGGATCAAAGAGACGGGACAGCGGGTCGTTATTTTATTTGAAGGGCGCGATGCCGCCGGTAAAGGCGGTACTATCAAACGCTTCATGGAACACCTCAATCCGCGTGGAGCTCGCGTGGTTGCTCTGGAAAAGCCCGATGATCGTGAACTAGGACAGTGGTACTTCCAACGCTATGTCGAACACTTACCCACGAGAGGCGAAATGGTTCTCTTTGACCGCTCTTGGTACAACCGTGCAGGGGTCGAACGCGTGATGGGTTTTTGTACGCCTCAGCAATATGAACGCTTTATGCAAGAGTGCCCGGAGTTTGAGCGCAACTTGGTTCGCAATGGAATCTACATCATCAAATTCTGGTTCTCGGTGAGTCGTGAAGAGCAAAAGCGGCGCTTTAAGGAACGAAAGATTCATCCGCTCAAGCGCTGGAAGCTTTCTCCGATCGATGTGGCATCCCTGTCAAAGTGGGATGATTACACACGAGCCAAGGAAATGATGTTTCTCAATACCGATACGGTCGAGTGCCCCTGGATCGTTGTCAAGAGCGATGACAAGAAGCGCGCTCGCTTAAATGCCATGCGCTATGTTTTGCAGCTTTTGCCTTATCCCAACAAAAATGAAGCCGCTATCGGTCCGGTCGATCCGTTAATTGTCGGTCGCGCCAACATTGTTTTTGAACAAGGCGAAGAACCGAGTATTACACCGGTCGTCAAGAAATAATTTCTGCAGAGGATGGAAAGGTTTCAAGGCCTTTCCATTCTAAAGGGACAGGTTGACGGATTCGGTTTTTCGTTATATAGTTCGATATCGAATTAATCAATGAGCTATGAAAAACTATCTTCCGATTTACGCCAATGCTTCCAAACTGCGCTCGATGGGCAATGCCTATATTGTGCGTTCGCTTGAGAAGGCCGGTTTGAAAGGGATCGTGCCGAGTCACGGTGATGTGATGAATCTGCTTTTTAGAAAAGGGATTTGCAACATGACTGAGCTTGCCCGAGAGGTCAGACGAACCAGATCGACCATGACTGTTTTGGTGGATAAATTGGAACGGGAAGGTTATGTGAGCAAAAAGACTGATCCTGATGATAGTCGTGGAGTTTTGGTGGAGCTCACCGCAAAAGGGCGAGCATTGGAGCCGGTGTTTCAGGAAATTTCCGATGGCTTAAATGAGCTGATTGCTGATCGATTGAGTAAAGAGGAAATCGATCAATTGAATGCACTGCTTCAAAAATGTGTTGATTAATTAAATCGGTGAAGTTTCAAAAACGGGACTTCACAATTTTTAGCTTTAATGGTTCGATATCGAACAAAAAGGAGAGAAAAATGAGTAACTATCAATCTTTTCATCTGGATATGAATGCCGGTCGTACGGAATTGCATAATGCTTTGGCTTTGACCGGAGCAGAAGTGTCTTTAAACAATCTGCCTGCAGGTGTGAGTATTCCGTTTGTTCATGCTCATACGCACAATGAAGAACTCTATATTGTGCTCGCAGGGAAAGGTACGTTCTTTATCGATGGCGAGGAATTTGAAGTGAAAGAAGGCGATTGCCTTCGTGTGGATCCCAAAGCTCAACGCTGCCTGAAAGCGGCTGATGATTCTGCACTTCGCTACTTGTGCATGCAAACACGAGCCAACAGTTTGGAAGGTTTTACGATGACCGACGGTGTTATTTCTGAGGAATTTGCCAAACCGTCCTGGTTGAAATAATTTGTCTTCAGCTATTCGAAAAAGAGGGGGCACGTAGCTTCCTCTTTTGCCTTGAAAATCAATGCAAAATCAGGGAAAATCTTGCCTTGCTGACTCAATGAGATTCGTTTCTTTGAAAGGATTTCTGGTATGACGCAAAGTAAGACGATCGGTCAATTCTTATCCTCAATCCCGCCTGAAAATACCGCTACTCGGGCCGCTTTTTTCTTAGCCGGTTTCATAATGGCCGTTTGGGCCTCTATGGTGCCTTTTGTTAAATTAAATCTATCTCTCGATGAGGCACATTTAGGAGCTCTGCTTTTGTGTGTCGGGCTGGGAGCCTTGGTCGTGATGCCTTTTTGCGGAGGCATTGTGGCGAAAAGGGGGGCAAGGTTTTTGCTTCGACAAGCATTATTTGCCATTCCGGTGATTCTCTTTGCGATTAACTTTTCTACCAATACCATTCTCACGGCTTGTTTGCTTTTTCTCTTCGGAATGATTTTCGGTTCCGTTGATGTTTCCATGAATGTCCATGCGGTGGAGGTGGATCGCCGAAGTGAAAAGCGCTTGATAGCGGGTTTTCACGCTTTGTATTCTTTAGGAAGTGTTGTTGGGGCCTTGGCCATGGCGGGGCTGCTCAATGTGGGTGTAGAACTTTTGATCGCTGTCGGTGCTTTGTTGGTCGTTTGCCTTTTGATTTGGCTTTTTGCCTCGCCTAAGCTTTTAAGTGATGCCGGCAAAGCCCAGGGACCGACCAAGTCATTTGTCATCCCCAGAGGATTTGTTTTGTGGTTGGGGCTTATCTGTTTGCTTCTTTTCATGATCGAAGGCGCTGTTTTGGATTGGGGCGGTGTTTTTCTGGTTGAAGAGAAAAAGGCGGCAATTGAAAACGCAGGTCTGGCCTTTGCGGCTTTTTCAACCGCAATGACCATCATGCGCCTTTTAGGAGACAAGCTGATCGCTTCGGTGGGGCCAAGAGCTTGTGTGCGTTACGGTTGTCTTTTGGGGGCGGCGATGCTCGCAGGGTGCGTCTTTTTTGCCAATCCCTGGCTGGTCATCGCACTCTTTTTTGTTTTGGGGATAGGGCTGGCTAACGTGGTGCCGATCGCTTTTGCGAGTACGGCCGATCAAAACGAAATGCCGATGAGTTTGGCATTGGCAGCTGTGACCACTTTGGGTTATGCAGGGCAGCTCACAGGGCCTGCACTGATCGGTTTTGTGGCTAAAGCCTCAAGTCTGTCTTTTGCTTTTGCAATGCTTGCGGCATTTTTGGTAATTGTTTCTTTTTCCAGTAATATTTTTCGAAAGAAATGAGCAAAAAGGTTTGGTTATGAAATTGTCTAAGTTGAAATCGGTTTTGTTGATTGCAGCAGGAGTTTTTGCCCTAAGCGGCTGCGGCCAAGAAGATGTGGGCGATGTCTCTTTAGGAATTTTCACATTAAAGGACATCAAAATTAACCGCTTTGTCGATCCGGTTGTGACAGGGGTGACCTGCCACGTCTCCAGTATTGAGGCTAATTTGGCTTTAAGTGACCCGTCCAACAACTCCATTGAGTGTCACCTTACAGGCCCTATTACGCGTGAGATGATTGATCAAATCGATAAAAGCAAAGACGGTGAAGTGATTTTTACACGATCCAAGAGCGTGCTTTTAAAGAATATGAAGATTCGCCGCATTTATGATGAGCAAGCTCAGACGCTTTTGTACGTGGCTTATTCCACCAAAGAGACAAGCGGTAGCTTCCATCATTCACTTTCGGCTATTCCGCTTTACGGTACCGGAGGCTATATCAAGCCTTTGCCGAAAGTTGAAAATTCCACTAAGTGACAAAAATAAGTCGGGTTGATTACGAAAAGCCTGAAAAATATTAAAAATCAACACTCTTTCTCCCACTTTACCGTCAAAATGAGTTATTCAGAGTTATCCACAGAAAATGTGAATAACTCTGAACTTTTTTAAAGAAAACTCAAGTGGAACATGAGCTTAACGCATTGCTTAAAAAAGAGGCATTCGTGGGAAATACGTTTGCGTTAACGAACCTGACCGCGGTAGCGTCCGGTGTTGTCATAAAAACGCCCGTTGGTGTCTTCCCGACCTAAGTAGCGGCCGGAACTGTCGTAGTGGCGACCATTGGAATCGATTCGACCTTGGTAGCGGCCCGTGCTGTCGTAGACCCGTCCATTACTATCCATTCGACCTTGATAGCGACCGGCGCTGTCATATCGGCGACCGTTCGGATCAATGCGGCCTTGGTAGCGTCCGGTATTGTCATACATCCGCCCATTGTCAATCCGGCCTTCATAGCGTCCGGAATCATCATAATAACGGCCGTCGTGATGAGAAAAACCATGACCGTGAGCCCAGGCGGAAACGGACAGTAAGATCGTAAAGAAAGACGTTAAAAGATAAATCAGAGCTTTCATTTGGGGCTACCTCTTGCTTTTGAGATTAAGGCTACACTGAAAGATAGCTATTGGAAAGAAAAAAGCCGAACAACGCAAGGTCATTCGGCTTTTAATCAGAACGAGAAAAAACTACATCGCTGCAACTTTGGCAAAAGCTACTTTAGCGGCTTTTATCGTTTCCTCAATGACTTCATCGGTATGAGCGATGGAGACAAAACCCGCCTCGAATACGGACGGAGCGAAATAAACGCCTTGATCCAACATGCTATGGAAAAACACGTTGAAACGCTTCGTGTCAGACTTCATCACATCGTTAAAGCCTTCGGGGCATTTATCAAGGAAATAAAGCCCGAACATGCCGCCAACGCTTTGCGCGCAGAAAGCAACACCGGCTTCTTTAGCTGCTGCGGTCAATCCTTCAACAAGTTTCTTCGTCTGTTGAGAAAGACGCTCGTAGAAACCGGGCTCCTGAATCAATTGCAGCGTTTTCAAACCGCAGGCAACGGCCACGGGGTTACCCGACAAGGTACCGGCTTGATACACGGGGCCGCAGGGTGCGATTTTTTCCATGACGTCGCGTCTGCCGCCAAAGGCAGCCACGGGCATGCCGCCGCCGATGACTTTACCGAACATGGTGATATCAGGCGTAACGCCGTAGAGGCTTTGAGCGCCCTGCAGCGCAACACGAAACCCCGTCATCACTTCATCAACGATCAAAAGGGCACCGTATTGTGTGCAAAGTTCACGCATTGCATGAATAAATTCGGGCTTACCGGGCACCATGTTCATGTTACCGGCCACGGCTTCAACGATCACGCAGGCGATATCATCGCCGTATTGTTCGAAAACTTCTTTGAGTTGCTCGGGGTTGTTGTATTCCAAAACAAGGGTGTGTTCTGTTACACCGGCAGGAACGCCTGCAGAGCTCGGATTACCGAAAGTGAGCATACCGGAGCCCGCCTTCACTAAAAGGCTGTCACTGTGGCCGTGGTAGCAACCTTCAAATTTGATGATCTTGTTGCGACCGGTGTAGCCGCGAGCCAAGCGAATGGCGCTCATTCCGGCTTCAGTGCCGGAACTGACAAGTCGCACCTCTTCGATAGAGGGGATGAGTTTTTTGATTTCTTCAGCAATCAGAATTTCTCGCTGCGTGGCGCATCCGAACGTAAGCCCCATATCAACGGCTTCATGCACCGCACGGATCACTTCCGGGTTGTTATGACCCAAAATCATAGGGCCCCAGGAACCGATGTAGTCGATGTAGCGCTTGCCGTCTTCATCCCACATGTAGGGACCCTGGGCTTTTTTCATAAAGCGCGGTGCGCCGCCCACGGAGCCGAAAGCGCGCACGGGAGAATTCACTCCACCGGGAATGCTTTGACGGGCGCGCTCAAATAAAGAATCGTTCGTGTCCATTTTTCCTAGTCTCTTTTTTTAGAAAGCGTAACCGACACCCAAGTTAAAGCTTGTGTTGGCGGGTTTAAAGCGACCGTCCAATTGCCCGTCTTCTCCGTACTTAACATTGCGGAAGAAGGGGAAGTTCACGGTCATGTCGCCTAAGACACGAAGGTGATCGGTGACTGCCCACGTAAAGCCGGTTTGAACCACAGGGTTGATGTTGTGTTCTTTGTAGTCAGCCTCGCCTCTGGACTTCAATTGCGAGTAAGCGGCACCGCCGCCGACATGCACGCGCATGGAGTCGAGCACTTCAAAGTGGTACTGAAGCATGAGGTTGGTGTTGGTTAAACGGTATTCGTTTACCTTCTGACCGCCCGACTTCAAATCATGATCGCTTTGTTGGTAGCTCAAATCCAATGCCCAATGGCGATCGAGGAATTGACGGATACCGAACTTGTAGCCGGACTCAGAGCTCAAGGTGAAACTGCCCGGGAAGTCACCGTCACCGCTTGAAAGGTCGGTCTTCACCCAAGAGCCTTGAGCATACACTTCGGTGGTATTAGCCCAAGCGCTCGCTTTACTTTCAGGCCACGGGGCAAAACGTCTGGCCTGATCGTCAAATTCGATCTTAGAGAAGAAGAAAAAGACGTTGGAGAACGGAATATATGTGGCGTACACATTAAACCAATCGGTTCCGGCGTTTACCAAAGGAAGCGGAACAGGAATAGGCAACCAATTGTAGTCTTGACGGAAAGTGACCCCGGCAGTGTAGCCGGCGCCTAAGTGAAAACCGGTGTTGGCGATGGGGTAGCGTGCCACCCATGCGTAACCCATAATCGGCTCGATTTCGTAGTGAGAGTCGCGGAAGAACATTAAATACATCATGCGTTCGTTGCCGCGTTCATCAATGATCCCGCGAGTAATACCGGCACCGAAGGGATAACCGTTTTCTTCATAACGGTTGTCATAATCCCAAGCGGGGTGGTTCGTATAGGCAGGAATCAACAGGCCCGTGCGACCGTTTTCAATGAGGTCATGCATGCCATTTAATTGGTTACCGATAAAACCGGCATCCGGATAGGGGGAGGCGCCACCGGGCAAAGTCTCGACAAAGCTGTCAACAAAGCCTGCCTGGGCGGTGATTGTGGCCAAGGAGAGTGCGGTGGCCAAGGCAATCTTTTTCAGTGAGGGCACAATGTGCTCCTTATCAATCAGTTAACTTTAGGAAAATGCTCAATTATTTCATGTTTTGTCGGCTTTCTCCACCACAAAATGCCGAAAGATCTGCCCCGAGCCACCTTGACCGGTTCCAAATAACCGAATGCCTTGGTTGAGAGCAAGACTTTTGACGAATTTTTGCTTTGACACTGTCTGATTTTTGGGATGATAGTTGCTTGTACCGACACGATTTTGAAGAATCTTTTTCGATAGAATCAAGCATTCTCCCTTTAATCGACTGTTGAAAGAACGCAATGCTAAGTGCTTTATTGTCTTTGTACATTCTGTTGTTAATCGCTTTGAGTGTTTACCGCTCAAAAAAGGCTAAAACGGAAAATGCGGCCAGTTTTTTAACGGCCGGCGCAAGCGCCGGGACGCTTTTATGTGCTTTGTCACTTGTGAGCACCATTATCGGGGGATCGGCCACATTAGGGATCGGCACCTTGGCTCAAAAGATCGGTGCGGCCGCTTTTTGGTGGTTGGGAGTCGGGGCCATCGGTCTGTTCATACACGGTTGGTTGATCGCTCCTGTAATCCGTTCAACCGGGGCCTGTACTTTACCGGATGTGTTGGGAAGATTGGTTGGGTCAACTGCCAGACGGTGGAGTGCCTTCATTATCGTGGTCAGTTGGGTTGGGGTGGTAGCGGCTCAATTTACTGCCATGCGAACGCTTTTGGCGGATATTTTGCCTGCCTCTCAAGGTGAGATATTTTATTTGGTGCTCGCTATTGCCATTGTTTTGCATACGGCTTTGGGCGGACAAAAGGCGGTTTTGCGTACCGATGCCATGCAAACCGTGCTCTTAACCGGCGGTTTTGTCTCTGCGGCATGGTGGTGTGTGACGCGTGCGGGTATCGATTGGAAGGCAATTGATCCGGTACCTTTTAATGATTCTTTCGGAGCATGGGACTGGATTAAGCTCTCGCTTTTAGTCGGTGTGACTTATATTGTGGGGCCCGATATTTTCTCAAGAACCTTTGCAGCCTCCAGTTCCCGATCCGCGTCACAGGGCGCCTGGATGGGGGCAGTATTGCTCATGTTTTTTGCTGTGGTGATCACGCTTTTGGCAATGGGTAATTTGTCTGCATCAAACCCCTTGTCCGGATGGCTCGCCGAGAGCTCTGCAATGCCCTCGGTCATAAAAATTGCTCTGGCTTTGGGCCTTTTGAGTGCTCTGGCAGGCTCGGCCGATACGGTTTTACTGTCGGCGGCGGGAATTGTTGAAAAAGACCTTCTCAATGGAGATCAATCGATCCGATTGCGCAGACTGATTGCGCTTTTTGGTTTTGGAGCGGTTTTTCTGACCTATCAATCTTCGGACATTATCGGCTGGCTTTTATATGCTTATGCCCTTTTTGTACCGGGTGTGGCCGTGCCCTTACTGGTGGTATTGCTCAGAAAACGTTCGCTAGTCAATGCTCGCCTGTGGCTCGCCGGAGCGGTCATCGGCGGTTTGTTGGGACTGGCGGGCAACCTGACGGGATGGCCTCTGGCTATCGCAGGCGTAGCGGTTTCTGCGACATTTGCATGGGTTTCAGTCAAGTCCTCAGAAGTGCACTCTGTACTCATACCGAATGGAGAAAATTCGTTAAAATAAGTCCCTCGCAAAGTCCGCCACGACAATCGCGGGTACTTTCAGGTACACGAGGAAAGTCCGGACTCCACAGAGCACCGTAGCAGCTAACGGCTGCCTGCCGCAAGGTACGGATTAGAGCAACAGAGACGAGCCGACGTCAGGGTCGGGTGAAACGGGCAATCTCTACGGGGAGCAACATCAAATAGGCAACCGCTGATCCTGCTCGGGGAGGTTGCGGGTAGATGGCTTGAG
Source organism: Parasutterella secunda (assembly GCF_016901835.1). GTDB lineage: Bacteria > Pseudomonadota > Gammaproteobacteria > Burkholderiales > Burkholderiaceae_F > Aphodousia > Aphodousia faecavium. Next base: position 24,648 of record NZ_JACJKX010000016.1, read on the forward strand.
GCAAGGCGTGAGTCTTGTCCTAGATGAATGATTGTCGGTCGAGAGGGTTTCTTCTCGAAACATAATCCGGCTTATCGGCGGGCTTTGCGCACTTCTGTTTGTCTTCCAATATCAGTCTTTTTGCCTTTAGCTAAAAACTTTTGATTTCCTATCCCGCCGCTCACATCTTTCGAGAGTAGGATTAACAGGCTAAAAACAAAATCATTACATTTCAGTTTGTTACCGTTCAACGATCTCTCGTTAGGTCGCGCGCGGGTGAAGGTGTCGGTCAATGCTTTCATCCGCGCTTTTCTTTTTTAGGAAAAAAATCCCCGAAAGGGGAAACCTTTCGGGGCAAGGTGGCGAAGTGGTGCCCAACTTCGCCTATCTCAGAGAAAGAAACAAGACTTTTTAGGCTACCGGAATAATCGGAATAATCTTGGGGCCCTTACCGGCGTCTTTCTTAGCCATGGCCTTCATCCAGCAGTACATGCCGAAAAGGATGGCCAAGGCAACAACGATGCAGACAATCGAGTAAACCGGAGCGGAGGCAAAGTTTGCGACACGGTAGAAGATTGTTGCAGCAGAATAACCGAGGGCCAGCGTCCAGGCACAGGCAAAGACTGTCCACTTGGTGCCGACTTCACGATAGATGGCAGCAACGGCTGCTACGCACGGTACGTAAAGCAGAACCATGAGGAGGTAAGCAAATACAGCCGAGCTTGATCCGAAAAGAGTCTTAATCGTGTCGATTGTGCCAAGCGAGACACCTTGCTCTTCAGCAGCAGTGGCTTGATCGGAAAGGTCACCCACATTGATGCCTAAAGGATCGGAGAAGGCACCGGCAAGGCCAGCGAAGTTTTCACCGATTGTGCCGACGGCTTCAGAGAAAGTGTCTGAAAGCGAGAAACCAGCAGCTTCTTCTTCAGCGGCGGCTTCTTCAGCGGGCGTATCACCTGCAGCGGCTTGAGCATTATTGACAGCCAAGGTGTCGTACAGGGAATTGAGCGTACCGACCACGGCTTCCTTAGCAAAGATACCGGTGAAGACACCCACGGCGGCAGGCCAGTTTTCTTCCTGGATTCCCATCGGTTCAAAGACCGGAACAATGGTCTTACCGACTTGAGAAAGGACGGATTTTTCACTGTCTTCGTTTCCGAAGGAACCGTCGGTACCCATGGAATTTAAGAAGGCCAAGCAAGCGACAATGACCACAATGACTTTACCGGCACGGAACATAAAGGTGCGGACGCGGTCCCACGTGCGCAGCATCACGCCTTTTAAGGTCGGGATGTGGTACGGGGGCATTTCCATCACGAAGGCACCGGCAGCACCGGGCAGAGCCGTGCGCTTTAAGAGAAAACCCGTGAGGATGGCCGCAGCAATACCGATGAGGTAAAGACCGAAGACCAAATTTTGACCGTTGGTGGGCCAGAAAGCGGTGGCAAAGAGGACGTACACGGGAAGTCTTGCGCCGCAGCTCATAAAGGGCGTCATCATCACGGTGATGATGCGGTCGCTTGCGCGATCCATCGTGCGCGTGGCCATAATGGCAGGCACGTTACAGCCGAAACCGACCAAAAGCGGAACGAAAGCTTTTCCGGGCAGACCCAGAGCTCGCATCAGACGGTCCATCACGAAGGCTGCGCGAGCCATGTAACCGGACTCTTCCAAAATGGCCAGGAACAGGAACATAAAGAAGACGACCGGAATGAAAGTTGAAATGGTTTGCAAACCGCCGCCGATACCGTTACTGAGAAATACCGTAAGCCACTCAGGACTGCCCCAGGAGGCAAGCAGTTGACCCAAACCGTCAACAAAAATGCCACCCACCAAAATATCGAAGAAGTCGATGAAGACTGCACCGAAATTTTGCGTAAAGAGGAAGGTTACGTACATGATCAGCAAAAAGATCGGTAACCCCATCCAACGGTTAAGAATGATGCGGTCGATACGGTCGGTGAGCGTAGCGCCCAATTCGCCTTCACGAATAATGACTTTTTCTGCAATTTGAGAGACCAGCTCGTAGCGGGAGTTGGTAATTTCGATATCGGTGTTGCCCTCAAAGTGTTTATCGGTTTGTTCGATCACCTGATGCACTTTGGCAAGATCAACGCCTTCGAATTTGTCTTCAATACCCGGGGCATGTTCGAGGAACTGAATGGCAAACCAACGTCCGTTTTCTTTCATGCCCAGTTCTGCCGAAATGGTATCGGCGGCCTTTTCAATGACCTCGTCATATCGGACACTGACATGCGTTGCAACGGGTGCATCCAGGAATTTAACCAAGGCTTTTTTCAGTTCTTCGACGCCCTTATTTCGATTGGCAACCAAACCGATGACGGGGCAGCCCAACTCTTTTTGCAAAGCGTCTAAATCGAGTTTGATTTTGTGTTGCTTGGCAATGTCGAGCATGTTGACGACCACCAGAATCGGAACATTCATTTCGATCAATTGGCTCGTCAGGTAGAGGTTGCGCTCAAGGTTGGAGGCATCGATGATGTTGACCACGACCTGGGCTTCGCCCGAGAGCAAATAGTCGCGGGCGACGACTTCGTCTTCGCCGGAAACGGATGTGGGCGTCACCGAGTAGATGCCGGGAAGGTCCACGACTTCGATGTCATGACCTTCAAAGGAAAAATTGCCCGTCTTTTTATCAACGGTTACACCGGGCCAGTTACCCACGCGTTGGCGCGAACCGGTCAAGGCATTAAATAAAGTTGTTTTACCGCAGTTGGGATTGCCGATAAGGCTGATAATGTGTTGACTCATGCTTACTCCTTAGCCGATCGGTTCAATATCGAGAATTTCAGCCTCATCTTTTCGCACGCTGATGAGGCAGCCGCGAGTGCGGATTTCAATCGGATCGCCCAACGGGGCAATGCGAACGACTTCGATCGTGCAGCCGGGGGTGACACCGAGCATCAGTAGCCGTCTGCGGTATTCGGGAGTTGAGGTGGTCATGGCTTTCACACGACCCTTTGCTCCGATTGCCATATCTTTGAGTTGCATTTCAAAATCCTTTTTTAATAGACAAAAATCTTTTGGGCCGTTTCATAGTTGACACCGATTCGGGCGTCACCGATTGCCAAGAGAAGCGGTTCATTCAATGCACGTTGTAAAACGCGCACGGTTCCGCCCTGATGCAGGCCAAGCTGTGAAAGTTTTTCTTGTTCGTTGGCTTCGAGCTTCATGCGAACGACCGTCACATCGGTCATCAGGTCAGACTCAGTCAGAGGGTGAATTCGAGACATATTTTTTTTCATGATCAAGGCATCAACGTTCGGAATTGAACGCTAGATCTAAAACGCAATCGTAATAGGAATTAATATCAATATCAAGAGGTAAATAATCATTTTTATCTAGGAAGTAAAAATATCCATTAGATGGAGAAGCTATTAAAAAATAATATAAAACAAACAGATATCAGAAAATTATGGAATCGTAAACTTTTATATTTGTGTGAAAAATGAGAATCAATATTTGGCTAATTCTTTAAGTAGAAGCCGGCAATTCAGACGAATAACTGCCGAATATAGCGGGTGAATTTCGATTATCCCTAAGCAGAATTTCGTATTGAATATGAGAAAAAAGAGGGATATAGTTCGCAATTGAAAATTATTCTCATTAAAGGAAAGAAAATGAAATTCTTCAAATATTCCTCTCTTGCGGCAGCTCTGATGTTGACAATGGGCGCTGCTCAGGCAGGCTCTGTCGAAATCTACGGTACGGTCGATACGGGCTTACTCTACACACACGAGTCATTCGATGTAAAAAAACAGCATTGACGGTAAAACGCACGAAAGCAGTGACCATTGGGGCGTCGCAAGCGGTACCAATACGGCAAGCGTAATCGGGCTTCGCGGCACTGAAAATATCTCTGATAATCTCAGTGTCGGTTTTGTATTGGAAAACAGCTTTAATTCCGATGACGGCACGTTGGCTGAAGAAGACACGCTTTTTGATAAAGAAGCTCAGTTGTTCGTTACGTCTTCTTTCGGTACGTTGGGTTTGGGCCGCATGGGGGCACTCACGGCCGGTGAAGGCACGTACGACATCTTTATGGCTAACGGTGATGCCATGGACGGAGGCTATGCCGACTATATCGGTGCAGGCTACTGGATGGATCGCGGTATCTATGACAACACGATTACTTTCCAATCGCCTGAATTTGCCGGTATCACCGCCTTTGCTCAATACTCTTTCGGTACCTCCGGTGATGACGCTTTGCCGTCGCGCGATAAAGAGCGTTATGCCGCTTTGGGTGCAACCTTTACTGCAGGCAATTTCTCTGCCGTAGCAGTGGTTGATACGGTGATGAAAAACCGTCAGACAGTTCTGGGCTATGACAAAGACATCGACGATGCCATGGCTTTTAGCGTCGGTGCCAACTACGATATGGGCTTTATGAAACCTTTCATCGGTTTCCAATACGGTCAGCACGAACAGATGATCGGCGGTGTGCCGGGAATTGAGACCGAAGAGACTGAAACGTATGTCGGAGACTTAGACGGTTATGCCGTGGCAGTGGGTTCGGCATTCCCGATCTGGGGCGGTGAACTGCAAGTGTCGGTCTATTACGCCGACGGTGACGGTAAGGCTTATTGGTACGAAAATTCAATCATGGATGGAGAATCGTCCGAAATTTCAAAAATGGATGTCAAGCGCTATGGCGTAGCCCTGTTCCACAATTACGAATTGAGTAAGCGCACAAGCCTTTACGCCGGAGTCGGTTATGACTATCAGGAATATGACGAACGAATCATGAATTCAACAGAAAAGGAACATTTTGAACAGGACAGTATCCAGGTCGGTATCGGTCTTGTCCATAACTTCTGATTTTATAAATATTCCTTTAAGCGGGAAGCCGGGGTACTTCCCGCACTGGTTTTCTTGTTCAGACTCCTGCCGGAAGAAAATTTTCGGCGGGAGTTTTTTTGAGAGGAAGTTGAAATTTTGCCTCTGCATTTTTCGCTTTTTAAAAGAAAATTTCCTTAACACAATACGCGCCATGTGAAAAAGAAAAGACTAAAATCCGTATTTGTTAAGACTGGTTCTTATTTTCAATATCATTAGGAGTAAAAAATGACAGAAACAACCAAGTACGGCCTCTTTTTCTTGGGCGGTGTTGTGGTCGGTGCTTTAGGTGCTGTGGCAATCTCTCGCGGAAAACTCGATGTCAAGCCGCTGGCTACCGATCTTTTGAGCACCGGCCTTGATCTGCGCGACAAAGTAATGGCCGGTGTTGAAGGTGTCAAAGAAGACCTCGCTGACGTGATGGCTGAAGCGGAAGTGAAATCGCAGGAACGAAAGCTTGCCAAGGAAGCTCAGGAAGCCAAGCAAGATGGTGTTGCTGCTGAGGTTGCGGTTACCGAGGAAAAGCCTCAGGTTGTTGCATAAAGCAAGGATTTCTTTTTCCCACTCGGTTACTGCTTTTTAGGCTCTTACGATGCTTTTTCGAAAAGTTCATGCGGTCGGCAATCGCTTGCGTTGGCGCACGACACAAACTGTTTCTTTAGCCAGTATGGCGCTTGTTGCCTCTGAAATAGAGTCAATCAGCGGCGTAACGGGACTTACGGCCAACGCCCGAACTGGATCGATTGTCGTCACCGTCGCAGACGAGGCAACCATAGCCAGATTGGAAGATTACTTTGATTGGCTTAAAACTCATCCGCCCATCCGGCGTCATCAAACGCCTGAAGCCATTCGGGCCCTTGAAGAGGCAAAATCACAAATCGCGCGCTCGCATGAAACGCCGCCCATCGTACGGTCATTGGTTAAAGCATCGGATCGACTCATGAGCGGTATGCCCATTGTTCGAGCCGTGAGCCGTATTCCGAGATTATTTGTTAAAAAAGCCTTTCAGTTGGAAAAAGAAGAAACAGGCTTGGATTTATCGCCTTTGGCTCGTTACGTATTTGTCCGCCCGTTATTGCCGATTGCGGTCAATACGGTCAACGCAATTCTTGGCAGTTTGCCCATTATTGCCGAAGGTCTGAAGTCTCTTTTTCAAGGTAAGCTCAATGTAAGCGTTTTGGATGCCGCAGCTCTTGTTGTTTCGCTACTTCGTCGGGACTTTAAAACCGCAGGACTTTTGGTTGTGTTGTTAGGCTTAGGTGAAATGCTTGAGTCCTACACAAGAAAAAAATCCCTCACGAGCCTGGCCGATCAATTGGCTATCAATGTCGATAGCGTCTGGGTTCGGCACGATGATGGGGAAATTCGACAAAAGCCGCTATCCGAACTTCAAGAGGGTGAAGAAGTGGTGGTGCACGCCGGCAGCGCCATTCCGGTCGACGGTATTGTTACCCGGGGCGAGGGTTCGGTTAACCAAGCTTCCATGACGGGTGAGCCTCTCGCTGTTCACCGCTATCCGGGAGCGAGTGTCTTTGCGGGAACGGTACTCGAAGAAGGTGAAATTACGGTTCGGGCGACTCATATTGGTGACGGCACGCGCTTAAGTCAAATTGTGCAGTTCATTGAAGAAAGCGAAGCGGCAAAAGCCGGTATTCAGGGAAAGGCCGAGCGTTGGGCAGATCGAATAGTCCCCTTTAATTTCCTTCTGGCTGGCCTTGTCTATCTGTTTACCCGAGACTTTAACCGTATGGCAGGCGTTCTGATGGTTGATTTCAGTTGCGCATTACGCCTGGCTACTCCGCTTGCCATTTTGACAGCCATGCGAACGGGAACTAAAGAGGGCGCGGTCATCAAAGGCGGCCGTTACTTGGAGGCTCTTTCCGAAGTTGATACCGTGGTCTTTGATAAGACCGGCACGTTAACAGCAAGTTTGCCGAAATTGTCTGATGTGGTGAGTCTTGAGCCGTCCTACTCTCGGGAGGAACTTTTGCGCCTGGCGGCATGTCTGGAGGAACATTTCCCCCATCCGGTGGGCAGAGCCATAGTGCGTGCTGCCGAACACGAAGGTCTTTGGCATGATAGTGAAGAGGAACACGCTGAAGTGCGTTACATCGTGGCTCACGGGATTTGTTCTTCCGTAGCGGGACGGCGCATAGTGCTGGGTTCACGGCACTTCATTGAAGAAGACGAAAAAATCAATGTCGATGCTTCCCACGCGGTTTGTGAAAAGTTAGCTCTTGAAGGCAAATCAATCCTTTATATGGCTGTCGGCTCCCAATTGGTCGGTGTATTGGGTATTGAAGATCCGATTCGGCCGGAATCAAAGGCAGTCATCGATGGGCTGCATCGCATGGGAATCAAACGAATTCTGATGCTTACCGGAGACGATGCACGTACCGCTCAGGCCGTAGCCAATCAGTTGGGTATCGATGAATTTCACGCAGGCATTTTGCCGGCAGACAAAGCAAGCATTATCGAGTCACTTAAAGCGCAAGGCGCGAAGGTGCTGATGGTTGGCGATGGCGTCAACGACAGCCCAGCGCTTTCTGCCAGTGACGTCGGAGTCACGCTGCGTGATGGGGCCGATATTGCTCAGGAAGTGGCCGATGTCGTCTTAACGCAAAATACGCTTACTCAATTGCCTCAAACCATTGAATTGGGTCGAGCAACCATGAGACGAATCCGCCAGAATTTCGGCGCATCGGTCGGTTTGAACGGTGTATTCTTAGCTGGAGGACTCTCCGGCACACTAACCCCTGCGTTAGGTGCCCTGCTTCATAACGGAACCACTATCGGCGTGTGTCTTAACGCAATGCGCGATCCAAGGGCCGGCTCCTTAGTCAGTTCCGGTGAAGATCTCTCTGAAGCGATCCGCACCGGACTTCGCTATGTCAGCCGAATTGTCAATATTCAGGAAGGACATCAACATGGAAGATAGCTTGCTTGTTGCTACAAAAGCAATTCGCTCATCTTTGCCCGGGCGTTTGCGCCTTCGCTTGCCGGTATTGAAGGACGTGGACTCTGAAACGGTGGAACTTGTGACAGAGTGGCTTAAAAGTCAGGCTCCGAGCACTCAAGTGACTATCAACCCGAGAGTGGGCAGTGCACTTATTACTTGGGATCCGGCGAGGGATTCATTGGATGTGCCGTCGCTTCTGACGCAGGCACAGGAATATTTGCAAAGTGCTCAGGCACTGGGACTCATTGGGACTAAAGAAAGTCTCGCCTGTTCACCGCAATTGCCTCCTGTTAGAGAATGGATTGAAAAGCTTTCGATGCAGGGTGAACAAGCGGGGAATCGTTTTCTTGACACCTTAAGTCCGTGGGTGGCAGCCGATGTGAAACAAAGGGCGAGAAAACGTCGTGTTACCCAAAACCGTTTGATGTTAGCAAGCCTCGTGGCAAGCATTGCAGTGTTGGCGGTGTCTCAATCGAAAAGCCATGTCGCTTTCGGTATCGGCTTTATTGCCCTTTTAAGCGTTCATTTGCTTCAACACAGAAAAGTGCTTTGATGGGGTGTGGTGATGCTTGAAAAACTCGGACAAACATTTCGTCGTTTTGTTTTAGTTCTGATTTTTGTGTTGGCCCTCACATTGCTTGTCAGTGCTTTGTCAATTTTGTTATCAGTGCTAACGCTTGCGGTGCTCGCCATACTTGTAGCACTGATAACTTCTCCTCAGGAAACCAAACGTTTTTTCAGCCAAGCCGGGCACTATATTGATTCGTGGGTGCAGGCCATGGTCAAACTTGTTAAAGAAAGCGGTGAGTTGGTCAAAAGCGTTTTGCAGCAAACGAAGGCTCGTTCAGAGTCGAATTCCGACAGTGAAGACCGCTAAGAAATATTATGGAAGTCTCTCATTATTGAGAGACCGGTGCAACCGCTCTGACTCAACCTTAATTTTTAATTTGCTCTTGAGCGTCAGATTGTGGATTGTGTGGGGGATGGAAATCTTTTCCGCATTGAAGCATTCGAGAATCTTTTTCTCGATACCGGGGCGCAAAACGGAAGTGTCGTCATCATGGCCTTTCCAAATAACTTAATGCAAAAAACCATAACATATTATGGAAATATGCAAACAATTCCATAATATAGTGTGGGAATTTGATGATTTCCCATGAGCTGACATCTCGCAGTCTGGACTCTGCGGTGACTTCGGCAAGTTTGTCCTAGGAGGCCGAGTCGTTAGCAGCCTTAATTTTCAATTCACCTTTGAGCGTCACGTCGCGAATCGTGTAGGGGATGGAAATCTTTTCCGCATTGAAGCGTTCGAGCACCTCTTTCATGATGCTGGAGCGCAAAACCGAAGTACCGTTTTCGGGGTCTTTTACCCAAAAACTTAACTTCAGGTTAATTCCGTCGTTACCAAAGCCGGATACCACAGCCCACGGAGTGGGGCTTTCCAAGACACGGGATTGACGTCTGGCAATTTCCACCAAAATGGCCAAGGCACGATTGACGTCGCACTCGTACCCGATACTGGTTTCAACCGTAGCGACCGAGGCACGATCCGTGAAAGTGAAGTTTTTCACATTTTGGGTGACGAAGGTTTCATTCGGAATGATCATTTCTTCGCCAGAGAAATTTCTCAAAACCGAATAACGCGTCTTAATTTGAGTGATCTTTCCGTTAAAACCCGCGACTTCAACGGTATCGCCGATTTTGACCGAATGGTCAAACAAAATGATGAAACCGGAGATGTAGTTTGAGGCAATCTTTTGAAGACCAAAGCCTAAGCCCACACCGATCGCACCGCCAAACACACTCAGAATTGTCAGATCAAGCCCCATCGTTGAGAGTGAAATCAGTACGGCCACGGCCATAAATGCAATGTGAATGAGTCTTGAGAGAACAATCTTGAGGTTGTTATCAATGTCTTTTGCCGAATTTAAGGCGCTGTCACAGAGGTTTGAGAGCCAATGCGCGAGCAAAAGCGAAACAAAAATCGTAATGGCGCCGACAATTAATGCCCAAAGCGTCAGCGAGTCCGATCCGATAGGTAGATTAATAGCCCGTAAAGCCTGAATGAACTTCGGCAAAATCCCGACGATTTCTAAAATCGCCAAAATCCAGAAAATGACGTATAGCGGCTTTTTAATTTGCTGCAGGAGACTGTCGGTGGCAACAAAAGTTGTAAAAAGCTGAATCATAAAAACCAACAAGGCCCAGGCGTAGAAAATCTGATAGCCGATGTTGATGAGATTAAAGCTTTTTTCAGCCAATAAATGCTGATCGGCAATGACTGAGGCGCCGAGTGATAAAAAAAGTGCAGCAAAAATCGAAAAGAAAAGACGCCTGGCAAGTTGTAAGCAAAAGCGGGCAATGCTGTGAGAGACATTTTCTTTTGAAAAATATTCTTCCCAGCGCCGGATTCGATGCGCTAAAAAGCGCGAGACCAAAAGCGACAGGATAATCGCACCGATGATGGCTTCGACTTGGTACCAGAAAGAACTCTGAGAGACTTCGGCAGCAACCAAGTCGGACGTCGTTTGCAGGAAATTCATAAAGCTTTGCAAGGCGGAGTTTTCCATATTTTTGTCAAGGACAAATTGATTGCCGATTCTTTAAGTCTAATGATCAGAATAAGGAATGGAGCAAGATTTATATTAGTTTTTGTTTGTAATTGAAACGGTAAAAATTAAGGGCAACAACTTTTGCTATTTTCTTGTTTAGAACTAGGAGGAAAAGGTATTTCGTTATTGCCCGAATTTTCAGTGTTCACTTCTTTTGGATTTCGCTAAAACAAAAGTCCTCCCATTCTTGTAGTAACGCTCGTCTCTGCTCAACAAATTCGCCTCTTCGATATGCTCCGTTATGACGATCGTTCGGATCTTTATGAGCTAAACATTTTTCTACTAACATCATATTTTTATCGTTTTCTTGTGCCCACGTCGTAAAAGCCGCTCTGAATCCATGAGGCACAATATCCCTGCTATTTTGGAAAGGATCAGTAAAAGTAGGTTGACCCAGACAAGCCATTTGTTTGTTTAATGAACGAATAGTTTTTCGAACAGCATTTCCCGAAATGGGAGAGGAGTTACGAGAAAAAATTTCTTTGTCAGGGTTAATTTCCTGTTCTTTGTGCAATTCTATTAGAAGAGCTAACGCTTCTTTGCTAAGGGGAACATTGTGTGGTCGATTATTCCCTTGCTTGCCTTTCATGTGAGATGCAGGAATGTTCCACTCAGATAGTTCAAAGTTAATTTCTTTCCACTTAGCCAGTCGCACAGATTGACTGCGTGAAACAGTCAAGATAGAAAACAAAAGGATTTTTTTACTAACAGAATTTGATTTGGATGATGTAAGTGAGTTTATGAAACGAGGTACCTCCCTCCAATCAATTGCAGGATAGTGGTTACGTTGAGTGTTGTGTAAACGTACGCCCAAATATGGCTCTAATAGTTCTTTGTCGGTAGGAAGTCTTTCTTTTGAATTTCTGTAATTTTTTGAATCACACCAACTTAAAAATTGATGTAAAGCTGTTAATAATTTACTTTGAGTTTGGGTTGTTTGATTGGCACAAAACTCAAGACAACTGACGATGTCGATAGTCGTGATATTTTTGGGGTGTTTGTCTCCAATAAAAGGGAATACATATTTTTCTCCTAAGGCCATACGTCTCTCTATGGCACGTTGATCTGTCCAATGTTTAATTTTTTTATAGTCCTGAAGCCATGTCATCCATAGTTCAGAAACAGTAACTCGATGAAAGGTTAATTTGAAAATAAGTCGATGAGTGATCAGTTGTGAATGAAGGTTTTTGAGAAATTTTTTCATGAAAGCTCCTTAAACAAAGAGCTTGGTTATAGAGGAAATTTATGGTGAAGTTGCTCAGTTAGGGAGCGAACCAGAGGTTGTAGAAATCGGTGAGCCTCAGAGTGAAGTGCCGTTTACTATTCCCGAGAAGTGGAAGTGGGTTCGTTTGTTGGATGTGGCGCA
>NZ_JACJKX010000017.1 GCF_016901835.1 Parasutterella secunda
TTCGAAATTGAACAACCGGCAATGAAAACCCTTGATGTCGGGATCGACTTGGGTGTTGTTCATGCTGTGACCACCAGTGATGGACGGTTCTTTGATCTCAATACTGAGGTAATTAAGGCTCAAGAACTCAAAATTGCCAAACTGCAACGACAACTTTCGCTAAACGCGAGCTCTAGAAAGAAACTCGCTAAAAAGAAATTAGTTGAGGCATTTGATAAACACCATCCCAGCCGTAAACGCAGGATACTGCTCCACCGGCTGCAAAAAGCTCATCAAAAAATTCGTCTTATCCGTCAAGATTTCCATAAGAAGACGGCGTACATACTCGCGCAAGAGTACGGCTGTGTGTACGCTGAAGATCTTCGTGTGAGGAATATGACGAAAAGTGCGAAGGGTACCGTTGAGAATCCGGGAAAGAACGTGAAGCAAAAAAGCGGTTTAAACCGTTCGATTTTGCGCACTGGATTTTACGATTTCAGACGGAGCTTGGAGTGGGCGTTGCAAAAGGAAGGTGGATTATTGATAACGGTTGCTCCGCAATATACCTCGCAGACCTGTCCTCATTGTGGCGATTGTGATTCAAAGAATCGCCCGAAGCAGGCAGTTTTTCACTGCGTGCGGTGTGGTTACGAAGACAATGCGGATGTAGTGGGAGCAATTAACGTGAAGAAGAAGGGCCGGGCTGGCCCGACCGCACACGATAAAAAGCGGATCGCCTGTGAAGTGAATGGGGAGCACGCCGGTAACGACGAGCAACTCATCAGCAACAGGAACCATCCTTGCGAAACCTAACCTTTTGCAGGGAATCCTCGCCCTTCAGGACGACGGAGGATGTCAAAGAGTGAAAAACACTTCTTAAAAGAACAACAAGCGGAGAAACGAACTATGGTTACGACTTTTGATAAAGAAAAAACCCGTCAACTGTTGGCCTACAGACTCGAGCTGGGGCTCACGCAGATGGAAGTGGCCAAGCGAATGGGAACGGTTCAACCGGCGGTTGCCCGCCTGGAAGGTAAACTCAATCGCGGGCTTTATCCTTCGATGACAACATTGCAGAAGTACGCCGAAGCCTTGGGCAAAACGATCGTACTGAAATTCGAATAATTCCTCGTCCTGCTAAAGCGTCGGGCTCATGACGCCTTAGCAGTCCTATTGAGCGACGGAAGATATTGGAGCATTCTTTCTGCATTAACCCGAATACATCACAGCTTTGCTATCTGTACGGAACACTGAGCTGATACAATTCTTCCCTCGTTTTATTTGCCAGAGATTGTTTCCCTTATCGAGTTTTTATGACCGACAATCAAATTAAAGTCATTTTGGTTGAAAATGATCCGAGCGTGCGTTTTCGTCTGGAGCGTACGCTTGAGGGACTCGGCGACATTCATGTCATCGGTTCTGCCACCACCCGACGCGAAGCGGACTCTTTAGTGTCACAGTTTAAGTTTCACACGCTTTTAGTCGATTTGGATTTGCCTGACGGGTTCGGCCTTGAGTTGATTCGACGCACAGCCGAGAAGCTTCCGAATGTCGACATTATGGTATTGGCTCAAGCCAATGATGATCCTCACGTCGTCAGTGCTATTGAGTCCGGTGCCACAGGTTACGTGCTGAAATCGGAAATTGAAAACAATTTAATCTCTGCCATTCGTCTGCTCGCTGCGGGGGGCTCGCCTGTCAGTCCTGCCGTGGCTAAAAGCGTTTTGCGGGCGCTCAGAACCTACAACAGCCATAGCATTGAAAAACCCGCTGCTGTGCAAACCAATCCTCTCTCGGAAAGGGAAACGGAGATTCTTCAGCTGCTTGCCAAAGGCATGAGCTTTAATGAAATCGGTGACATTCTCACGATTTCTCCTCATACGGTTACGGCTCATATCAAAAAAATTTACCGCAAACTTCAGGTTCATTCCCGCGGCGAAGCTGTCTACGAAGCCTCTCAGATGGGACTTATTTCCTAAAATTTTCCTATGACTCTCTTTGTCCTTGAGCGATTACTGACCGTCTTTTTTCTTGTGTGCGCCTTTGCGCTCACCACCGTCATGGCTCATCGCACCAAAGTTCATGCCCATCTTACCCGAGTGATCGGATTGGGCGCAGCCTGTGCACTTTTAAGTTGGGCCTGGTGGATCAATACAGACACATTCTCCCGACTCAATCTCATTGCGCAAAGCCTTTCGCTTATTTTATTTTTAGTCATCTGCCTGAGTTATTCGGCCGCGGTCATGCGCTCTCAATCCGTGATTCGGTGGGCCGGAGCGTTCGCTGCCTGTATTTTGGTTGCAACGGGCTTCATTCTGGATACGCTTTATGAGTCCCGCACAACCGATGTCGCCTTCGCTTTAGCCGCAGGATTACTCAGTATCAATTTTTTGGGGCATCTGCTTCGCGCCCGAGTCAATCAGGCTCTTTTGCGCTCGCCGAAAAGCCGTACCGATAACAAAACCTGTCAAGCCCTTCTTTCGCTGCTACGTGAAAAGCCTAAATTAATCGATAACGAGCACTTCCTTGACTGTCTGAGGCCGCTCTCATTAACGGACGATCAAGCGCAAGAACTCACCGAAATGCTCACCGGATTTGAAGTAAGAATACAACCGAGCAAGACCGAACAAAAAGTCGCTGCTCGTGCCCTTCTGAGTGTCTGTGCAATCAGTCAGAAAATCGTCCGACTTTGTGCCTTAACCGAAAACGTGACGCTCGATATCACTCAAGCTCAAGAAGGATTGCATTTGAAGTTATCTGCCAAAAACTCCCGATCTCTTAGCGTAAAAGATCTCAAGTGTCTTGCGAATTTGGACGTTGATTCACTGCAAACCTCAGCCGATCCCCAAACCATCACGATTGTATTTGGCTACCGTTATTAATCCTTCAATTTGATTTTTTTCATGAAAAGCATCGGAATTTTTTCTCTTGCGTTTGCCCTGACGTTGCCCTTAAGTGCGCATGCCGAGTGGCCGCAAGGCAAACCCATCAAACTCGTTGTCCCTTTCCCTGCGGGCGGGGGCGCCGACATTATTGCCCGGACACTGTCAGAAGAACTGTCGAAAAATATCGGTCAGAAAATCATCATTGAAAATCGCGCAGGTGCGGGCGGCAGCCTGGGCACTGAAATGGCCCTTAGAGAAAAAGCCGACGGCCGTACTTTGATTTACGTTACGAACGGTACCTTGGGGACTAATCCGGTTTTATATCCGAAGGTCGGCTACAACGTCGATCAAGACATTGAACCGGTAGCCCGTTTGACTGAAATTTCACTTGTCATGGCAGTCAATTCCAAGCGGATCAAGGTGCAGACTCTGGCAGACTTTCTCTCCTACGCACAAAAAAGCTCTGTACCCCTCACCTATTCCTCTGCGGGTAACGGCACAACGAGCCACTTGGCGGGTGTTCTTCTTGGCAACCTCACGCATCTGCCCCTTGAACATATCCCATATCGGGGCGGAGCGGCCTCTATCACCGATGTTTTAGCCGGTCGCATTGACTTTACGATTGACGTCGCACCCAATGTCTGGCCTCATGTTCAGGCAGGGCGCCTTACTGCCTTGGGCTTAGGCGCCAATCACTCGTACAACCTTTCGTCTGATCTGCGCACCATTGCCGAAAACGGTGTACCGGGCTATGAACTTTTTGCCTGGGATGGAATTGTCGTGCGCAAAGGTACGCCCGAACCGATTGTGAAGGCATTATCCGAAGCGATTAAAAAAACGCTTGCCAATGAAAAAATTCAAGAAAACTTGATCGCTCGCGGTGCGTATCCTGTGCAGAGTACACCGGAAGGGTTCCGTCTGTTTCTGACTGCTGAAAAGAAAAAGTGGGCAGAACTTGTTAAAACCTCTCAAACCTCTTTAGACTGATGGCGTTTTTTATGAGGAATTAAAAATGCAAGACACTGTTGAAATCAAAAAAGCACTGGACTGGCAATCAGCCGGAGAATTTTCCGACATTTTGTATGAAAAAGCCGAAGGGATTGCCAAACTCACCATCAATCGTCCCCGCGTCAGAAACGCTTTCAGACCGGAAACCGTTCAACAACTGTGTCAGGCTTTCAGTGATGCCCGTGAAGATCCCGCAATCGGTGTCATCATCTTGACGGGCGCAGGTCCCCTCGCCTTTTGCTCGGGCGGTGACCAAAAGGTTCGCGGCAACGGCGGCTACGTGGGAGGCGACGGTGTGCCTCGCTTAAATGTCTTAGACTTCCAGCGCATGATCCGCACCTGTCCGAAACCCGTCATCGCTATGGTTGCAGGCTACGCAATCGGCGGCGGCCATGTGCTTCATATGCTTTGCGACTTGACGATCGCAGCCGACAATGCCCGTTTCGGACAAACGGGTCCCCGCGTGGGGAGCTTCGATGGCGGCTGGGGCGCCTCCTACATGGCTCGCCTGATCGGCCAAAAGCGTGCTCGCGAGATGTGGTTCCTTTGCCGTCAGTACGATGCCCAACAAGCCCTTCAAATGGGTCTTGTCAATACCGTCGTCCCGTTAGAAGAGCTGGAAATCGAAACCGTGAAGTGGTGTAAGGAAATTCTTGCCAACAGCCCCATCGCCATTCGCTGCCTGAAGGCTGCGTTAAACGCTGATTGTGACGGTCAGGCCGGTATCCAAGAGTTAGCGGGCAATGCCACGTTGCTTTACTACATGACCGAAGAGGGTAAAGAAGGCAAAAACGCATTCCTTGAAAAGCGTCACCCGGATTTCTCCAAGTTCCCGCGTCTGCCCTAAACGAGATGTCCGATTCATTCAGTATTTTTGAAGCGGCGGCGCAATGCCCGACACTGATCGGGCTTCGCCGCGCCGGTGTCGATTACACGTTCGAGACATTGGCTACGCTCACCCGCAACACCATTGAGCGGTTGCGAAAGGAAAATGTGCTGCCGGGTGCGGGTCGTCCCATGATCATTGAGGGCTCCAACACAATTGAAACGATTGTGCTGATTTATGCCCTCCTTGAGTTGAGAATCCCTGCATTGATGCTTCACCCGAAGCTGACCGCCGCCGAGCGCTACGTGCTTTTACAAAGCATTCGTGAAATTGACGATCCGTTGCCAGACGTTACAGCTGCAGTTCTTTTTACTTCCGGCACAACGGGTTTGCCCAAACCCGCGATCATCACTCGTAAAATGCTTTGGGAATCGGCTAAAGCGAGTGAAACCAATCTCGGCTGGGAGGATCATGACTGTTGGCAACTTTGTATGTCAGTCACCCGAATCGGCGGTCTGTCCATCCTCACCCGGTGCCTTGCGGCACGCAAAACGCTTGCGATTTCTCCGCTCTTTAGTCCCGAGTCTTTTGTTAAAGCGTTGACCGATGACAAGGTGACGATCACAAGCATTGTGCCCACGATGCTCGCGAAAATTTTTGAAACCTATCCTGACTGGAAAGCGCCTGAAAAACTTCGTGTCATTTTATTGGGCGGCTCTTCGGCTAACGATAAATTACTGGCAAAAGCTCATCAACAGAGGCTTCCTATCGTAACCACCTACGGAATGACAGAAACCTGCTCTCACGTGGTGATGACACCGTACGCCGAACGATATGATCTGGTCAAAGGCAGCGGCAAAGTGATTCCCGGTGCCCAAGTACAAATTCGTGAGGGGCAGATCTGGGTAAAAAGTCCAATGAATACGCCTGGCTACTGGGGTAGAAAAGCGTTAAAGAGTGACTGGTTTGATACGGGAGACTTGGGCGAATTTGATCAGGACGGTGTCTTGCACGTTCATGCCAGACGACACGATTTGATTTTAAGCGCCGGAGAAAACGTCTATCCTCTTGAAGTGGAAAACATGCTCACTCGCTCCCCCTTTATCAAGGAAGCATTGGTATTGGGCGAGCCCGATGAAACATGGGGTGCCATCGTCTGCGCTTTGATTGTTCCGGAAAAAGGCACGCATCCCACGCCCGAAGATGTCAGACGATTCTGCAAAGAAATGCTCTCGGCTTATAAGTGCCCGAGAAAAATTGTCTTTGTTGAAGCGATTCCGCTCAATGCCGCCGACAAACCAGACCGACGGGCAGAAGTCTTACAAAACTACACACTGACGGCGCTGCACTACAAACACTGAAAAAAATTGAGCTTGTCGTGCAGTCCGTTGAAGCGTCTGCATTGACAGAAAAATTGAAAATTGTTTTGACTTGCAACAGTGCTTCTCAAAGAAGGAGAGCTGTCGTTAAGATTAGTTCGTTACTTCAACGTTAAGTGTTTACCGTGGTCATCAAACGTCTGCTTGTTCAAATTCTCTGCGCTCATCTTGCCCTGGCTCCGGTGGCAGGAGCCATGGCCGCACAGGATTTGGCAACCGAATCACTCAATCTGAATCTGCCGAGCATGGGGGCGGTAGCCGGTACGGAACTCTCTCCGGCTGAAGAACAGGCACTGGGCGAAGAGATGATGCGCCAGATTCGCGATGATCCCAGTTATTTAAACGATGCCGAAACGCTGGAGTATCTCAACCGTCTGGGCTACAAACTCGTGAGCGTTTCCGACACTCACACCTACAATTTCTTTTTCTATCCGCTCATTGATCCGTCGCTTAACGCCTTTGCCATTCCCGGAGGCTTTATTGCCGTACACACGGGATTGATCATTGCGGCGCAAAATGAAAGTGAACTGGCAGGGGTTATCGCTCACGAAGTCGGTCACGTCAGTCAACGCCACATTGCGCGCATGATTGATGCGCAAAAAGGCAGTGCCGCTTTATCCATCGGTTCGTTTTTACTGGCCCTTTTAGCGGCCAGAGCCGGAAGCGGTCAAGCCGCGACTGCTCTAGCCGTAGGCGGTCAGGCTGCCCTTATCCAAAACCAATTGAGTTACTCCCGAGGTGCGGAACGAGAAGCCGACCGCGTGGGACTCACCTCACTGGTTCGAGCCGGTTTTGATCCCAAGGGCATGGAAAACTTTTTCATGCGCCTGAGACAAAATAACCGCTACTACGAAGCGGCTGCACCCGCTTACCTGCTGACCCACCCGCTGACAGTTGAACGTATCAGCGATATGGAAAACCGTACAAGACAGCTCGGTGCCCGTACGCATAACGATTCACTGGACTTTTCGCTCATTCAGCAACGCATGCGGGTGCTCCAGCAGACCAAATACGACGGATGGCTTCAGGTTTCCAAAGAAATGAAGCAGGATTTGCAAAATGCAAAAACCAATCGCCAAAAGACGGCTTTGACCTACGGTCTGTCTGTCGTCAGCCGCAAACTCAATCAAAAAAGCGATGCCATTCGATACGCCAATCAAGCGGTGAGCCTTGGCGGCAACAACGCCATTTTGCTTAAGAATCAATCGGAGACGATTTTTCAATACGGCAACCAAACAGAGAAAAAAAGCGCTCTGGCGATGTCTGAACGCCTTGTCAGCAACAACCCGCTCTCAGAGATGGCCGTCAAACTGTATGCAAGCCAGTTGTTTGATTTAAAGCGTTATAACGATACGCTGCGTTTCATGCGAACCCAGCAGGCCATGACTCAATCTAATCCCTCTTACCACGCCATCAATGCCCGCTGCTACCGCGCGCTCAAACAAATGAGTCGCCACTACATGTCTGTGGGCGATATGTATTTGGCACAAGGCGATAAACGTGCCGCTGAATATCAATATAACCTTGCTCAGCAGGCCAACGACGGCGACTACTACACCATGAGTCAGGTCGATGGGAAATTGCGCTCGACACGAGCCGATATCATTGCGGAAGAAAAAGCCAAAAACCGCTAGTTCTATGGAAAACGGCCGCTTGAGGCGGCCGTCGTTGTCTTAGGCAGTCAGAGAATCCTTGATCTGACCGATCCAAATCGGAATCAACTTTTTGGTTTCTGCCAGACTCATATTATCTTCACGCACGGTCTTGCCGTTGATCTTGAATGTCATGCGATGCTTTTTGCCGTGAAGATATACGCGGCCCACCATTTTCTTTTTGTACTTAACCACTACGCTCATTGTAGAAGACAGGCTAAATGTAAATTTGTTTTCAATACCCGCTTCGGCGGCTTTGGTGAGCAATTCTTTTACGAATGACACCTCAAGCTTACTGGCTTCTACCGGTTGATTGCCCGCCGTCAAAAAGAAAAACGGCTCTGGCAAAGGTTGAACAGTTAGTGCCTTTTCCGCTTTTAATTTTCGCCACACATACTGAGCACGCAAGGCTTCCACTTCAGGACAATACGTTCTCTTAGGACGAACCTTGGCCACCACGGTCTTTGCTGGTTGTGATTTTTCCGCCTCGGGCTCTTGAGCTGGTTGCGTTTCCTCTTTTGTCAACTCAATCACCGTGTCCTTCTTGGAACCGGGTTCACCCTCAATATTGACCGGCGCATCATGGCGAATCTGTACCTGTTTTTCTTCAGACTCCCAATCATGCTTAGGGCGACCTAAATCAATCGGTTCGCCACTGGCCTTTTTGGTACCGAGGGATTTAAAAAAATCAACGATTTTGTCAAGGATACTTTGCTCGAGCATCTTTCTCTCCTTTTGCTCATACACCCATAGTAAAGGAAAAATAGATTCGAGACATGAGTTTTTTCCTTAGTTCAAAAGAAATCTTTTGTCTCATATCACAAATGATATAACCTGTGACAATTTGGCTACGACCGAACGCTCAAAGCGACAACAAACTCTCGTATAATTTTGCCGTTCTATCCAATTGAGAATCATTATGGCTATTGAAGATTATCTGACGATTGCTCCGCAAACAGACGAAATTATTGAAACCGACGCCGTGATCGTCGGTGCCGGTCCCGTCGGTTTGTTCCAAGTGTTTGAATTGGGCCTTTTGGAAATCAAAGCTCATGTTGTCGACTCCCTCAAAATGGTGGGCGGTCAATGCATGGAGCTCTACGAACACAAGCCCATCTATGACATCCCGGCTCTGCCCGTGTGTACTTCTCGGGAATTGACCGAAAATCTTTTAAAACAGATCCATCCCTTCGGACCACAGTTCCACTTGGGTGAAGAAGTGACGGTGGTGCGTAAAGAAGAAGACGGTCGCTTTTTCGTGCAAACCGATAAGGGCACGCGTTTTATGACCAAGACCGTCTTTATCGCCGCCGGCGTGGGCAGTTTCCAACCCAAGCGCCTGAGCGTGCCCGGCATTGAAAAGTTTGAAGGCACCCAGCTGCACTATCAGGTCAAGGACCCGGAACTTTTTTACGGTAAAAATATTGTCATCTGTGGTGGCGGCGACTCGGCTTTGGACTGGACACTTAACTTAGTCGGTAAGGCTGAGAGCGTCATTTTGCTTCACCGCCGTGACGGATTCCGCGCACAATCGGCCTCTGTTGCCAAGATGCGCGAACTTTGTGAAAACTGGGAAATGCAATTTGAAGTCGGACAAGTTTCCGGCTTTGAAGAAAAGGACGGTAAGCTCACCGAGATCCGTGTCACGGGCGACGACGGCGTCGTGCGTCGCATGCCGCTTGACCACTTACTCGTTTTCTTCGGCTTGACTCCGAAATTAGGACCGATTGCCGATTGGGGCTTGGAGATTTACCGCAAGCAAATCGTGGTCGATACCGAAAAATTCCAGACATCAATCCCCGGCATTTTCGCTGTCGGCGATATCAATACCTATCCCGGCAAGAAGAAGCTGATTTTATGCGGCTTCCATGAGTGTGCACTGGCTGCTTTTGCTGCCTCTGAAATCGTGCATCCGGAGAAAAAGACTTTGCTGCAATACACCACCACATCTCCGAAACTGCATAAGGTGCTCGGTGTGGAAACGCCAACGCTCGATTAAAGTCAAAAGACTTTGTTTTCGGGGCGCTGAATTGCGCCCCGTTTTTAATGCGTTCTTTGAGGACCAGTGTCTCCGAATACCGACTTCCAAAGCTCAAGCACCGCTTCAATGTTTTCACGCTGTTCACCTCGATTGACGCGCACGGGGCCTGATCCGAATTCCAGACGGTGTTTTCTTTGGATGAAGCGATAATCCCGATAAATCGCTACACACTTTTGAGCCAGTTGCTCATCAATCAAACCGGCTCTTGCGGCCATTTCCAGAAGCAAAATATTGCCGAAATTATTGACCAATTCCGGGTGTTCATGTGAGTAGGCAAGCACCATGGCCTGAACAGCGAATTCCACGTCAACCATTCCGCCTCGGTCGTGTTTGACATCAAAAAGTGAGGTCGGGTTGGGGTGGCCTTGAAGCATTCGATCCCGCATTTCGCTCACGTCTTTAAACACCTTTTCTTTGTCACGTGCCAATCGCAAAATGTCTTCACGTTCTTTTTCGAAAGCCGCTCCGATTTCTCGGTCTCCGGCGCAAAACCGAGCGCGGGTGAGAGCCTGATGTTCCCAAGGCCAGGCACCGGTTCCATCCTCATTTCGCTGATAGCGCTTAAACATTTCCAGAGACGACACCACCAGACCGTTTTCTCCATTGGGACGAAGGCGCAAATCCACATCAAACAAAATACCTGAAGAGGTTTGCACCGAGAGCCAACTCATCATCCGACGGACCAGGCGGGTGTAGTTCTTGCTCGCCTCCGGACTCGGATCATCGTATAAGTAAATCAGGTCAAGGTCGGAGGCGTAACTTAATTCTTTACCACCTAATTTTCCGTAGGCTACCACGGCAAATTTCGGCACTTCACAGTGTCTGGAAGCAATCGTTTGCCAAGCTAAAGTAATGACCATTTCGAGTACAGCATCGGCTAAAGCTGAGAGCTGATCGGCCAGGCGCTCCACTGTAAAGCGGCCTTCTAAGTCTGCCATCAATAATTTAAAGACAGCCGCGTGATGAGCATCGCGCAACAGATTCATCTGAGCTTCCTGATCGGACTCGGCCTCACGAAGCTTCTCCCACAAATCGTCTTGCCAAGCGCTCCAGTCAACCGGGGAGAAATTGTCGAGTTCACTGACACGTTCATCGACAAGTTCATCCAAAACGATCGGATGAGCAGTCAGATAGTCTGCCGCCCATGCACTGGTTTTTAAAACCGTCGCCACCTTCTCGCACACTTTCGGGTACTGAATCAGTAACGACACATAGGTACTTCGCCCGGCAATCACTTCCAAAAGCGTCAAAAAGCGTGTCAGAATCACCTCGGCAGGTATTCCCTGATCATCACCGGCAAGCTCAGGACACAAACCGCAAATCCGTTTGACTAGCTGGGCCATTCGAGAGCGTGCTGATTCTGTTTGCGCCGCCAAAAATTTCGACCCCATAAGCTGCAAAATTCGCCCCGCGCACTGCTCGGTTTGCGAGTAGCCCATCCGGGAAAGCTCTGCGGCCAACGCTTCTTGCGCCTGGTCATAGCCGACGCTCCAGCCTTGCGGCCAGTCATCATCTTCATTTTGTTCTTGGTCGACCTGGAATATGCCGTCAAAAACCCTTGCTACGTACTCTCGGATATTCATGAGGCGCCCGATCATCTGTTCGGGCTCCAATCCCATCAACGTCGCTACCTGTTGCTGCTGCTCAGTTGAAGGCGGTAATCGATGCGTTTGCTGATCGTCAATGTACTGTATAGCGTGCTCAAGATTTCTTAGGAAAATGTACGCTTCGGACAACTGAGTCACCTGCTCGGCCTTCATGACTCCAAACTTTTCTAATAACTGCAATGCCTTTAACGTTCCCTTGACCCGCAGCTGGGGTTCACGACCGGCACGGATAACCTGAAAAGTCTGAGCGATAAATTCGATTTCCCGAATGCCGCCCCGACCGAGTTTCACATCAATTCCGAGCTCTTTTCCTGCCTCGCGTCTTTGCGTCTCCGAACGGATTAATTTGTGAAGATTGGATAGAGCACTGATTGCATTGAAGTCAACGTAACGCCGAAAAACAAAAGGACGCACCACATCGTAGAGGTTCTTGCATTGTTGATCGAACGTTTCCTGATCGGTAAAAACCGGTTCGTTGACCACACGACCTTTGAGCCAGGCAAAGCGCTCCCATTCCCGCCCCTGTACGTACAGATATTCTTCAAGCATATCGTTGCTGATGACAATGGGCCCGGAATCCCCATTGGGACGCAAGCGCATGTCCACACGAAAAACAAACCCTGCTCCTTCAATATCAGACAATGCCGGAATAACCTTTTTAGCCAAACGTTCAAAAAATTCGGCATTGGAAAGTTCCCGTCTCGGATTCGGACAAGTCGAAGTGGGTCGGCAACGCCCCTGCTCGTCATAGACAAAAATCAAGTCAATATCGGAACTGACGTTAAGTTCCTCGCCGCCCAACTTACCCATTCCCACCACGAGCAAGTCTTGAGGCACACCACTTTCAGAGCAGGGAACGCCAAATCGCTCCGATAGCGCCTTGGCCTGCACCCGCACCATACGACTGACGGCCTCCTGGGCCAAATCCGTCATGGTCCGTACGACTTCAAAATAATCGGCCGCACCCGTTGCATCACGAGATAAAACCGTGAGCAACATCTCTCGTCTTAATAGACGAAGCCGCTCAGAAAGCGTTTCCGCATTCTCTGCTCCTTGTAAAAAGGCCCGCATTTTATCCCGAGTGTAAGGGGCGGCTGCCAACTCTGAGAGCCAACTCAGGCGCTCAGAATCATCAGCCATGGGCTTAGCGCCCATTAAAGCGCGTTTGAGGAAAAATGAATAACGAGGTAAATCGCAGATGGATAATCGGGACATTTTCTACACCAAGAAAGTACGCTTCAAACAGTTTAGCGAAGCGCAGACATTTTTCGAAAAGTTTCAGAGGAAAAATTTTGGAAATTTGCCCACTCGAAACGCTCAAACCATTAAAATTCATGGGGACTTGGAAATTTTCGATTTAACGGAACCGGCATCTTCTTTTGACACTATCACGCTCTCAAACTTCAGAACACTCTGTCGGACTGCCGCGCAAAACTCGCCCCTCTCGGTTGCGGGTTATTTTGCGCCTGGCAGGGTGGGTCTTATTGTGTGCGTATCTCTTTTTAACGACCGCATTGCTCGCGGTCAGACTTTGGGTTGCCCCCAACATTGAAACGTTTTACCCGAAACTGGAAACTTATCTTGAAGAGCGATCCGGTATTGAAATCTCCACACATGACATTCATGTCGATTGGGAGTGGCTCAGACCCCGAATTACGCTCACTGACGTGACATTTTCACGTCCGGGTCATCATGCCTCGCTGAGATTGCCGAAATTGCAGGCAACCTTTTCTTTATCCTCCTTTTTTACACTGCAACCGACTTTCTCTCGCCTTGTTGTCATCAGTCCACGCCTGAATGTCGAGCGATTAACCGAAAGTACTTTCAATATTGCGGGCTTTAGTGTTGACACCTCCGCTTCCGACAAACCTGCAACCGGTTCAAGAGGCGCTACGGCTAATAAGGTGCTCGATTGGGTTTTGGCTCAGGAGCATTTGGAAATTGTTGACGGTGATTTCAATTACATTGATTTCACGGGCGAGCGTCCGCGTCCGGTGCTGTTGCATAACACCAACGCAGTTTTGCACCGTTACATGATCGCCTGGAAATTCGGCCTGCAGTCGACGGCCATCCGCGAAAACAAAACACCGATTGACATTCGAGCCACATTCAGAGAACGTCACTTCGGTTCCGACTCCCGATTGGGGAAATTGCACGGCACAATTTTTGCCTCCATTCCTTCCATTGATTTCGGGCGAATCGCCAATCGCATCAATTTGGATCACTTTTTACAAGATGGTCTCGGTCAGGCTCAGGTCTGGCTTGATTTTGACAACCTGAAACTGACCAAACTGACCGCTGACGTCTCTCTTGAAGATGTCAGCATGCGCTGGCGGCCCGACGATGATCCCATTCGTGTTGACAAACTGCAAGGACGTTTGATCGAAACACTTGAAGGTGATCAATTCACATTCAGCACCCAAGACCTAAGTATTAAACCGATCGGTCAAGATCCCTATTATCTGGGCAATGCCACCTTGCAGGGTACATGGAAAGACAGAAATCTCTCAGACGGTACGCTCTTCATTGAATCTTTTGATTTGGAAGCTCTCACAACAATCGGCCTGCAATTACCCATTCCTGAAGAAGCGCTCAATACCATCCGAGACATGCGCGCAAGAGGAACCATTGAGGGATTCCAAAGTTCATGGCAAGGGCAGATCAATGCACCCACCTCGTTTGAGTTTTCAGCTAGCTTTAACGGCGTTTCGGTTCAAGACCACATTGCCAGTCAAGAAGAAAATTACAACCGTTTGGGATTTTCCAATCTTTCTGGTTCGCTCACCGGCAGTAACAATGGCGGTACTCTGACGCTTAATTCCACAGATTGTTCACTGAGCTTTCCGGGCATTTTCTTTGAAAAAGACTTTCGTCTGGATACTCTGCAAATGCAGGCTTCTTGGAGCAGAAACCCCAAGTTGGAATTCAAAGTTGAAAATCTTCTTGTCTCCAACTCTGATGCCTCTGCTCAGGTTCACGGCGGGTGGTATGACACGGGAGACTTAGGCACGCTCGAAGTCAGAGGGGACCTTCATTACTTAAGAGCCTCTGCTGCTCACCGATTTATTCCGATCGTCGCCGGCGGCAAACCGACAAACGATTGGCTCAAAGCAGCGCTTCAAGGCGGCATTGCACAAAACGGTAAAGTGGATCTTTACGGACCGCTGCGTCAGTTCCCCTACGTCAATCAACAGGATAAAGGCTATATTTTCCGCATCAGCGGTAAAGCGCGAGACGTCAAACTCGATTACGTCCCGAGTCACCGCCGAGACCAAAACGGCGAGTGGATTCCCGGACAATGGCCCGTCATTGACCGAATCAACGGACAAATGCTCTTTGAAGGAATGTCTGTTTATATCCAAGCCGACAGTGCTCAATCGATGGGAGCCACGTTATCGGACGTGACAGCCGAAATTCCGAGTTACACGGCAGAAGGCCTACCTCTTTTAATCAAAGGTAAAAGTCAGGCTCCTTTGCTGAACATGGCTCAATGGGTCAATGAAAGTCCGGTTTCTGCGATGATCGGCAATCCCTTTATTGGCACCTCGGCAACCGGGGATGCCTCTTTGGATTTATCGCTGACCATCCCGATCACCGATCTTGCCAATACCAAGGTCAACGGTGTCGTCTCGCTTAGTGAAAACACCATCAAAATGGAAAATGTGCCTGAGCTGAGCGCTGCCCGCGGACAAGTCACATTTACAGAAAAAGGTGTCTGGGGGTCGGATTTAAGTGCGAATGTTTACGGCTGCCCGACAACCGGCCAAATCACTACGGATGAAAAAGGCAAAATCCTCATTGAGGCCTTCTCAGCCGCTGCTACCCCTGAAGCAGCCGCCAAAATCATTGAATCTCCGGCCATTGCTTCGCTTCTGACTCATACAGAAGGAACGGCTAAGGTCAATACCGTTGTTGAAATCGATCACGGAGTCAGAATTCATGTAACGAGTGATCTCGTCGGTCTTAAAGCCAATGCGCCCGCTCCCTTTAACAAATCATCCGAAGCCGCCTGGCCCTTGCGTTTTGACTTCGAACCTTGTCTGACTTCCGAGCGATGTGCATCCAAAATGAACTTCGCCCTGGCCGACGTATTGGGTCTGCAGTTGCACTATCGGGATACTGATAAGGGGCTCAAAGCCCAACGCGGTGTTTTATCCGTCGGCAAACGATTGGATCGTCAACCCCAAGTCGATGGGCTTGCACTTTATGTGCAGACACCCTCGCTTAAATGGGAAGATTGGGAAAATATTCTCAATCAGGCCAATGACAAACTGTCAACCGATCCCAAGCGCGACATGAAAGAATTGAACCTGAACCGGACATACGTCAATATAGGGCGCTTGGGTTACCGGGGACTGAATTTTGACACCGTCCGAGTCAATGCTCAGGCCTATCCGTCAGGCGCCTGGAGCGGGGATATTTCAAGCACCCTGGCTAAAGCCAAATTTAATTACACGCCTCGGACTCACCAGTCGCATCCGCTCTTGACGGCCAATTTCGACTATCTGCATATTCCTCGACCGGAAATTGTCGATAAGGCCATGCAGGCTGCTCCGAAAGAAACTCAGTCATTGCCCTCTGTGGCATTGACCATCAATGATTTGCGCTACCAGGACTATGAATTAGGCTCGTTGAGTGTATGGGCTGAAAATGAAGGTAAGGGCCCCGCTACACTTTGGAAACTCAAAGATTTCACGCTCTCAAACGCTGAGGCAACGCTTTCTGCTAACGGTGTATGGGATGCCGGACATAGAAAAAATTCCCGTACACAACTGGAAGCCACGCTTGACGTAAGAGATCTGGGCGAACTTCTTGAACGCTTCAAATTGGCTCACGTCATCAACGACGGTAGCGGCCAGTTGCATACGAATTTAACCTGGAACGGTGCACCGGTGGATTTCAACACGGAAAGCCTGAACGGAACGGTTTCCACTACTTTAAATTCAGGACAAATTTTGCAGGTTGAACCGGGTGCCGGTCGTCTCTTATCTTTATTGTCTATGCAGACACTATTGAGACGACTGACCTTTGATTTCCGAGACGTGGTAGGACAGGGTTTTGTATTTGATAGCATTCTTTCCAACAATACGATCACAAACGGAGTGATGAAGTCCAATTCGTTTCGTCTCATCGGCCCTCAAGCCACCATCCTGGGAGAGGGAACAATCGATTGGAACAATATGACACAAAACAATAAAATCACTGTTTTACCCGATATCAGTTTAGGCGGGGCAAGCCTCGCTTTGGCCGTTGCCAATCCCATCTTAGGCGTCGGCAGTTTTATCGCTCAATTGGCTCTGCAGGCTCCGTTATCGAACCTACTGAGCACAGAGTATGAAATTACCGGTTCTCTGTACGAACCGGTCATCACGAAAGTAGGAGAAAAGACAGTCTCCGGCTCCTCTTCCCGAGCTCCTTAAAAAAGAAAGGAATTGTCATGCGAATTGCAGCTTGTCAAATGGTTTCAGGAACAAATATTCAAGCCAATCTGTCCACTGCGCGGGCACTCATTGATTCGGCGGCGCAAAGCGGTGCCGAACTTGTGGTGTTGCCGGAATATTTTGCCCTGATGCCCAAATCCGATCAGGAACTTTTGGACATGGCCGAAGACTTCGGAAAGGGCCCTGTGCAACAAGCGATGAGTGAAGCGGCCAAACAAGCTCAAATCTGGCTTGTGGCCGGTACCATCCCGCTTAAAGCCGATGACGACAAACACTTTATCGACGCCTGTATTGTCTACAATCCGAACGGCGAAGTGGCCTCCCGCTACGACAAAATTCACCTCTTTCAATTTGAGCGCGGTGAGGAGCGCTATCACGAAGGACAGACGACTCAAGCCGGCAAAGAAGTGAAGTCCGTTAACATTGAAACTTGGGAAGGCGTCTGGAAGGTGGGCCTTTCGGTTTGCTTTGACTTACGTTTCCCGGAACTGTTTCGCAAGCTCGATACACCGGACATCATTACGCTACCTGCGGCCTTTACGACCTTTACGGGCCGCGCCCATTGGGATGCATTACTGAGAGCACGTGCCATTGAAAACCAATGCTATGTGCTTGCCTGCGCTCAAGGCGGCGTGCACGAAAGCGGACGTCAAACATGGGGGCACAGCATTTTGATTGATCCGTGGGGTGCCACCGTTGCCGAGCTCACCCAAGGTGAAGGCGTCTTGCTTGCCGAAGTGTATGAAAATCGGATTAAACAAGCCCGAGATATTTTGCCGGCTCTCAAAAGCCGCACACTTTAATTAATGGCGGCTGACGTAACGATTCGCCTGCAATTGCATTATTATTGTTGTTTGTAACGAGTTCTTTTTTACAGTGGCACTATAAAACCGCTGTCCTATAAGGGGTTGAAATTTTGTTTCGATTAATGACTCCCATTGTGTTGCTCACGCGTCTTTTGGTGGGTGCCTATCCCCAATGGATCGGCAGCTCTCCGTCGGACAAGCAACGCATCTATTTTGCCAATCACACGAGCCATCTCGACACAATCGTTATCTGGTCTTCTTTACCCAAAGAGATGCGCTCGCACACGCGACCGGTTGCTGCCAAAGACTATTGGGTCAAGGGAGCCATCCGACGCAGAATCGCTATTGAAGAATTAAATGTGGTGTTGGTGGATCGCCGTCGCTCCGAGCACGCCGATCCTCTTGAGCCTCTGCGCGACTGCCTGCGAGAGGGTTCGTCGATGATTATTTTCCCGGAAGGCACTCGTCGACCTCAGGCCATTCCGAGTGAATTCAAAAGCGGTATCTGGCGTTTGGCCAGAGAGTTCCCCAATGTGGAACTAATCCCGGTTTATATTGAAAACCTCTACCGCGCCATGCCTAAGGGAGCGTTGATTCCTGTGCCCACGGTCTGCTCCATCCGTTTCGGTGCCCCCCTGCCGTTTAGCCCTGACGATCCGAAGGAAGAGTTCCTCACGAGAGCCAGAGAAGCGGTGATCAAACTTTCGGAGGCGTAGCATGCGGTTAGGTATTACATTACAAGAAACGTATTCGCTCATCCTGACGGTATTGGTTTTGTTAGCCGCCTTCGGGACGAGCTATTGCCAATGGGCGATCCGTAAAACCACCTTGCCTGAACAGATCGAACGCATCCGTGTGGTCAATTCTCGCGTAAAAATGGGATGGTGGCTCATTGTCGTCTTTACGTTGGCCTTCTGGGCCGGCCAAGGCGTTTTGTTGGTCGTTTTCGCACTCGTGAGCTTTTTCACGTTCCGAGAATTTGTGGCCTTGACTCCGACCAAAGTGTCCGATCACTGGGCACTTGTTGTGTCTTTCTACATCGTCATCCCGCTGCAGTACGTGCTCATTTGGCTTGATCGATACTGGCTTTTCACCGTTTTTATTCCGGTGTACCTCTTCCTGCTGTTGCCTGTATTGATGTCTCTCAGACCTGATAACGATCGTTTTCTTGAACGCGTTGCCAAGGTTCAATGGGGTTTGATGCTGAGCGTGTACTGTATCAGCCACGCTCCGGCCTTAATGAATTTTGATATCACCCGATTCGGTTCGAGCCCGTCTTTGCTTTTGCTTTTTTACCTGCTCATCGTTTTCTTAGGCGATCTTTTTGTGGTGATGGCGAGTTCCTACTTCGGAGGCAAGACCCTCAGAGACAATCCTCATAAAAC
The DNA here is from genome assembly GCF_016901835.1 of Parasutterella secunda. Lineage (GTDB taxonomy): Bacteria > Pseudomonadota > Gammaproteobacteria > Burkholderiales > Burkholderiaceae_F > Aphodousia > Aphodousia faecavium. The sequence continues at coordinate 19,010 of NZ_JACJKX010000017.1, forward strand.
CATCAAAGGCATGATGATAGGCGGAGCCATCACCATTTTGGTGGGTTACGCCCTTTTCTGGATGACGCCTTTCAGAACATGGCAAGCTCTCGTCATGGCCGTGGTGATTGTCGTCACGGGCACTGTGGGCGATATCGTCATCGCCTCTGTGAAGCGCTCGTTGGGCAGCCGCTTTATGGACGGAGATAAATACCTTGGCCGAGGCAATCTGGAGCGCCTGGCACCCCTGATGTTCTCAGCCCCGATCTACTATCACATTACTCAGGCCTACTTCTCGGCCATTTGGTAATTTCTTCCGAGGCTCCTCGATCAGGAGCCTCTCTTTTTCTTTCCAAAACAGAATTCTTTCCTTTCCGGAACGATGTTTTTTGGCATCTTTCTCTAATACCCTCCTTAGGGGTATTAATACCTCTAAAGAGGGTTTAATTAGCAAAAATACAGCTTATTTATTGAAATATTTATACTTTTGTTAGATCTAAATCAAGTTTTGAGGGTCTTATTCAGAATTTTTTAGGCATACACTGAATCTCACCTTCTTTTATTTCGGAGATCCGATATGTACGACCCCAAATCCAAAGTCGCCACAGAATTTATCAACCACGAAGAAATTGAGGCGACGCTTGCTTTTGCCGAAGCACATAAGCATGACCGCGAATACATCAAAGCCGCCCTGCAAAAGGCCGAGGCTTTTAAAGGTCTGACTCACCGAGAAGCCGCCGTGCTGCTCGCTTGCGAAGAAAAAGATTTAAACGATGAGATTTTTGCGACGGCCAAAAAAGTCAAAGAACACATTTACGGCAACCGCATCGTGCTCTTTGCTCCGCTTTACCTTTCCAACTACTGCGTGAACACCTGTGTGTATTGTCCCTATCACGCCAAAAATAAGCACATTGTTCGTAAAAAGCTCACTCAAGAACAAATCCGACGTGAAGTCATTGCACTTCAAGATATGGGACACAAACGGCTGTTGCTTGAGGCAGGCGAACATCCGCGCCACAATCCGATTGAATACATTCTCGAGTGCATCAACACCATCTATTCGATCAAACATAAAAACGGGGCCATCCGGCGCGTCAACATCAATATTGCCGCTACCACCGTTGAAAACTACAAAAAACTTCATGAGGCGGGCATTGGAACCTATCAGCTCTTTCAGGAAACGTACCACCAGGAACAGTACAAGCTCTTGCATCCGAAAGGACCTAAGAGCGATTACGCCTACCACACAGAAGCCATGGACCGCGCCATGGAGGGCGGCATTGACGACGTGGGCCTTGGGGTCCTTTTCGGCCTGACCTTGTACCGTTACGATTTCGTCGGTCTGCTCATGCACGCCGAACACTTGGAAGCCACTTGGGGTGTGGGCCCGCACACAATCAGTGTGCCTCGTATCTGTCCGGCCGATGACGTGGATCCCGCGACCTTTACCAATGCCGTACCCGATGACTTGTTCTTAAAGATCGTGGCTCTCATTCGTTTGGCGGTACCCTATACCGGCATGATCATTTCTACCCGAGAGTCGCCTCGTGTGCGCGGCAAGTGTTTGGAAATGGGCGTTTCTCAAATCAGCGGTGGCTCTCGCACAAGTGTCGGCGGTTATGTTCTGGAAGAAGAAAAGGAAGAAAATTCCGCTCAGTTTGAAACCAGCGACCGACGCACATTGGACGAAGTGGTGAAATGGCTCTTAGACGGTGGCTACCTGCCGAGTTGGTGCACGGCCTGCTATCGTGCAGGACGCACGGGAGATCGCTTCATGTCATTGGCTAAAACGGGCGAAATTGCCACCTACTGTCAAGCCAACGCCATTATGACGCTTAAAGAATACGCCGAAGACTACGCTCGTCCCGCCACACGCGAGGCCGCGCAAAAAGTAATCGAAGCGGAAATTCCGAAGATCGTGCACGAAAAGATTCGGAAAGCCAGCGTCATTCGTTTGCAGAAAATTGAGGACGGTGAACGCGACTTCCGCTTCTAATGCCTTGAAAAACTAAATTCTCTCCCAAGATTGGGCAGCTTATTGTGGCTGCCTTTTTTTGGGAAAGAAAAAGCCGCCCGAAGGCGGGCTAAGCTTTAGCGTAAGCTGTTGCGATTCAACTCACGTTGCTGGGACAAAATCATGTGTTTGAGCAAACGGGCCAATTCCAATTGCTCATCATGATTTAAGCAGGAGGCAAACTGACGTTCGACTTCCACGTGAGAGTTGACGGCTTCCAGCGTCAAGGCTTTACCTTTTTCCGTTGCTTTCAGAATCACGCCGCGTCTGTCGCTCGTATCCGGGAAGCGTTCAAGCAGTCCCTTTTCTTCAAGCTTACGGATGCGATTGGAAAGACCACCGGAGGTAATCAAAATTTTGGTCTGCAAAATCTTGGGCGTAATCACCGTATCGGGATTGCGCGTTAACACCGCCAAAACTTCAAATTCTCCGCGAGTCAAGTCAAATCGGGCCAGGTTTTCTGCCACACGCCGCTCGACGTAATAGCTCATACGAACAAGACGCGCGACGACAGAAATCGGCTCGGTGCTCAAAGTCGGCACCTGAGCCTTCCACTCTTCTTCCAAGGAATCGACAAAGTCCTTGAGATTTCTGCTGGAATCGTCAATCACTGTTATTAAGCTCCCAAATGTTTGATCACCAGGTAGTGATAGATATCAAAGAGTTCCTGCAGACGGAATTCTTCGAATTCAAACTTCGCCTGATGGTGACCGGCCTTCAATTCAGAGCCGACGACCACATAACCGGCCTTGCCGCCCTTGCTTTGCACGCGGCGCATCAAAACCGTTGCGTCATCGCTGCCGTTGAAGTTCATTGTATCGCTAACCTTGGTGCAATACTTGGCTTGTTTGGCAGCTTCTGCGAAGTTGTTCTGAACTTCATCGTCCTTGATAAAATCGATGGCTTCACCCATCACTTCGCTTTCGACTTCGCAACCGTACATGGCTGCTGCTCCCTTAACACGGGCCTCTGCTTCATTAAACATGTAGTTATTGATGGCTTCGGTTTCGCCGCGCACTTCAACTTGCATTTCTGCCGTGGAAGCAATCACGTTGCGGCCTTCGCCTGCACGCAAGTAGCCCACATTCACACGGGTCATGCCTTGACCGTGACGAGGAATAGCCATTAAAGCAAGGCTAGCCGTAGAAGCAGCCATCAAAGCATTGCGACCCACTTCAGGTTGCATACCAGCGTGTGAAGGAGTGCCTTTAAAGCGGAAGTCTACCTTGGTCGTGCAGAGGAACTTTTCCGGAGCCGTCACAACTTCACCGCCCGGAACATCACATCCCAAGTGTCCGACATAGAGATAATCCAAGTCATCCACAATACCGCTTTGAGCCAACGGACGGCCGCCGCGAGAACCTTCTTCACCCGGTTCAAAAATCAACTTAACCGTACCGCACAATTGGTCCTTATTGGCAGCAAGCCAGGAAGCCAAACCCATCAACACAGCCTGATGGCCGTCGTGACCGCATGCGTGCATGTAGCCGGGGATTTGAGAGGCATAACCTTCTTTGGTGGGGTTATGTTCCGGATCGGTGGATTCGGTCACCGGCAATGCATCCAAGTTGCAAAGAAAACCGATTGTCGGTCCCGGACGACCCGTTTCTAAAATACCGACTACACCCGTTGCACCGTCCAAGCGTTGGAGAATCTTCGGATCGACTTTATCCTGAGCCGCAGCACGGAACTTAGCAATCTGCTGCTTCATTGCACCGCGGATATAGTCTTTGTTGATGACTTCCAAGCCACAGAGGACCTTAAAACCCAACTTTTCCAAGTGTTCGATCACACGGGCGCTGGAGACAAACTCGCACCAACCCGGTTCCGGCCAGGCGTGAATTTCACGGCGCTTGGCAATAAGCCACTCTTGAGAGATCGGTTCCAAATATGCCATGACAAAACTCCTTCAAATTAGATATAGCGAATAAACGATATAACCAAAACCGCAGCGTATCCCGCCAAAATAGGCACAGAAGTACGTTTGACCACTTCCAAAGGATTGGTGCGAACCGATGCTGCCACAATGATGATCACAGCAGCCACGGGCGAGACCGAGCGGATCAAGTTCGAGGTGCATTGCATCGGCAAGGCGACCATGATCGGATCAATACCGGCGTTTTGAGCAATCGACGGAATCAATTCAATGAAACTGTAGAAGACGGCGTTGCCGGAACCGCTGATGAAGGTGATCAAGGCAGTGATGCCGGAGAAGGCAAACATGAGGCCGGCGCTCGCGTTTTCCACACCGGAGATGGAGTTGGAGATCATATCGATCATGCCCATGGCGCGAAGACCGGCCACCATTGTCGAGGCGGCAACGATCAGTACCACGACCTGCGAGAAACCTTCACCCATTCCCTTAAAGAAGAGGTTGGCATCTTTCATGCCTTGCTTTAAACCGCCCTTGCGGATCAATTCGCAGATGAAAGCCAGTGCAAAGCAGAAAACGGTAATTTCAACCAAACCGACCTTAGCGTGCTTGAAGCAAGCCCAGAAGAAGATCACGAGAATCAAGGGCAAAACCGGGAACAACGCATAATAAGTCGGCACACCGGTGAGGTCACGGTTTTTAAGTTTGCTTTCATCGATTTCGGCGGTCACTTTACCGGCTTGACGCTTATCCATGTAACGCTGCCAGAAATAGTGAGCAAAACCCATGATAATCAAAGCAGGAATTGTAATCGGAGCATGGTGATAGAACACGTAGTCGACCACGTGCTCAAAACCCAACACGCGGGCAGCCACCACGTTGTCGCCACCGAGCGGTGTCGGAACAATCGTAGCGGTTGTGGCAATCACGCCGGCTGCGGTCAAAATGCTCATACGAGCCGCACGCAACACCGGATAGAGCGTTGCCATCAAAATCACGGCCAAAGAGGAAGCACTCGGAATAATGATGGACAAAAGTGTACCGACCCAGAAAACGAGCGGGACCAAGATGTACGGGGAATGCACTCTTTCGAGCGGTTTGCTCAAGACGCGAATCACCATGTCATTGGCGCCGATATGCGACATATAGGCCGCAAAACCGAAAAGCGTCATGATGATGAGGCCGGCGTTGGAGTACTGGCTCACGAAAAGGTCTTTAACGGCCTTAAACGGATCAACCCAGCTCAAACCGGAACTTGCCTTGGCGCTCACGGCCGGGTGGCCAAGCAAAATCGCAATGACCAACAGGATAAGACCGGTGGCAAAAAGCACAACCTTAGCATCGTAGTTTTTCGCAATAGCCCAACCGGCAATCACGAGTGCCACAACGCAAATAATTAATTCGAGCATTGATTAGCCCTCACAAGAGAAAAAATAGAAATGATTTAAAAAAGAAGAGACGCCGTCACTATACGCAACTTCACACCCTCGGGCAATAGATGAATACGCTAAAACCGGGCTTTTGAGCAAAAAACATCTTCGCCAAAAATTTCTTCCGAGCTAAAATCTTTTTACCTAGTATCTTCACGTGAAGATATTTGAGTATAATAGTCCTAAATGATCGAGTTGATATTCATGAAAACACTGACATTACCCGGTTTTATCTTAGCGGCCGTGGCTGCCATTCTTTGGGGAACGGCGGGCACAGCCCAAACCTTTATTGAAAGCCCGAGTCTCTCGCCTTTGTGGGTCGGAGCCTTGCGCATTGTGTGCGCTTGCTTTTTCTTTTATCCCGCACTGTGGTTAAGCCGCACGCCCCATTCAACGACACCCGTTTCAAATAAAAATGGTTATGGTTTAAAAGTGTTGGCTGCGGGTGTTTGCATGGCCATGTTTAATCTGCTTTTCTTTACCGGAGTGAAAACTGCCGGCGTTGCCCTGGGCTCGTGCACAATCATCGCTTCTGCCCCTGTCTGGGCCGGTATTTTGGACACGTTCATTAAGAAAAAGGCGCCCGAGAGCCTCTGGTTAATCGGAATTGCCATTGCGATTGCGGGCGGTGTTTGGATGGCTGTGAGCCAAGCAGGCAACATTGAACTGAATATGCTCGGAATGGGTATTTGCCTCCTAGCCGGTCTTTTTTACTCAGGCTACTCTATGCTTGCCAAGGAACTTGTAAGCCTCACGACTCCTCTGAGAGCCTCGGCTCACGCTTTCAGTGTGGCCGGTTGTATTGCGATTGCGGCCGCCCTGATTTTTTCCGACATCCCGCAAATCATCGCAAGCGACATGATGATCGTCATCTACTTAGGTGTGATTGTCACGGGCGTGGCTTATCTGCTTTACGGTACTGCACTTAAAACGACTCAAGTCTCCACCTGTGTGGCTCTGGGCCTTTTGGAGCCGGTCACAGCGTTTGTCCTCGCCATTACTGTCGTGCATGAAAGTGTCAATCCTTGGGCAACAGTCGGTCTTATTGCTATTCTCGTGGGTCTGGCTATTGTTTTGAAATCAGAACAAAACGGAAAAGTTGCAGCAAAGAAAGTTTCTGCCGGATCGATTCAAGCAACAGTTTCCGGCAACTAATAATCGATCTTTGTGGATTCGGCCGCCGAAAGAACTTATCTTTTAGGCGGCCTTTAACTTAAATTTCCTCTCCGATCAGCTCTCTACGATTGCGAATCCTGCGAAGCAATCGCACATAAAGCATGATGAGTCCTGCCAAAGTAATGATCCAACTGAGCGGATAAACCATCATCAGCGTTTCGTAGGTCGGTGTCAGCGGGAAAACGGTATAAACCCAAATCAGTCGCACAGAACAGACAACAACTAATGTCACCATCGCAGGCGGCATCGAATAACCGTAACCACGCATACAACCCGAGAGCGTATCCATCAGGACACAGAGCGGTTGAGGCAGCACCACCCACCAGATACGGAACATGCCCAGAGCAATCACTTCTTCGCTATGGGTGAAAATGCCCAACAATTCTCGGCTGAATATCGCAATCCAAGCCGTCATGATGATGGTAATGAGCATATTCAATCCCAATGTCACCCACATAACGTTGCGACAGCGGTCTAAGTTTCTCGCTCCATAGTTTTGACTGACAAAGGTAGTTGCTGCCAACGCAAAAGCATTGACAAAGCAGTAAACGTTCATTTCAATCGTGAAGGCGGCAACAGAGCCCGCCATGGCGGCCGGCCCCAAGCTGTTAATGGCCGATTGAATAACCAAATTGGAAAGAGAGTACACAGCCCCTTGAATACCGGCGGGCATCCCGATGCGAACGATGCTTTTTAGCGATGGGAGGTCTACTTTGAGTAATTGCGAGATTTCAAGCTTGAGCGGACCATCAATTCGTGTGAGCTTTACAAATAAAATCGCTGCAGACAGCAAATTGGCTAACACCGTCGCCAGTGCAACCCCCGCGACATCCCAATTCAAAACAAGAACTGCAAATAAATTGCCGCCGATATTAAATACGCTGGCAATCAACAGTGCCCACAACGGTGTTTGCGTATCACCCTGACTGCGAAAGACGGCTGCCAAAAAGTTATAGAGCGCAATAAAGGGCATGCCGAGCAAATAGACTCGTAAGTAAGTCAGTGCAGGCTCCTGCACTTCTTCGGGCACTTCCAACCAAACCATTGCGGAGGCTGAAAAAATTTCACCGATGATTAACGCAATGATGCCGAAGGCGATGGCTGTTAAAAATGAGGTTCTGACCGCTTCGTTGGCTTTGCGATCATTTTTCATGCCTAAAGCGCGGGCAACGACCACATTGACACCCAAGGCCAAACCCATGCAAAAGCTGATAATCAGACCGATAACCGGAACGTTATTGCCGACAGCAGCAACCGCGAGATCGGAAACAAAACGACCCAAAACAGCAACGTCAGCTGCGTTATAGAGTTGTTGCAGCATGCCGGTGAAGGCCAAGGGTAAGGCAAAGACAACGATCTTGTCCCAAAGCCTGCCTTCGAGCATATTGATTTTTCTACTAGCGCCCATAATGTACGATCTTTAACGTCTGAACAGGTCTTACTCGGGCGTTGTTGCGCCTTGTTATAAGCTAACAACGCAAACGTTATGAAATGATTGTACGCCAAAAGAATTAGTAAATTCTCCGATATTCTTACCATTAAGGCCAATCAATTAACACATTGAAATTATTGATTTTTCACCCAAAAAAAACAAAAAGGTCCGATTTTGGATCGGACCCGTCTGAGTGACATTTTGACGCTATTTTGCAACCTTGGTCAGTTCAACGTCAAAAACAAGCGTGGCATAGGGAGGAATGACTCCGGGATAGCCTCGAGAGCCGTACGCAAGATTGTACGGGATAGTGAGAATTCGCTTGCCGCCCACCTTCATTCCGGCAATCCCCTGTTCCCAACCGGGAATAACCATGCCGCGGCCCAATTCGAATTCAATCGGTTCGCCGCGAGGAATGCTGGAGTCAAAAATCGTGCCGTCGGTTAATTTTCCCGTGTAATGGACACTGACAATCATCCCGGGTCGAGCTTCTTCACCGTCACCGACTTTAACGTCTTCAATTTTCAATTGACCGGGCTCCGGAATTTTTTCAACGTCTAAAAGCTCAACTTCGAATTCAAGTGTGGCTTTCGGAGGAATCACATCACCGGCACCATAGTCACCATAACCGTATTCCGGAGCGATCACGAGTTTTCGCTTGCCGCCCACTTTCATACCGGCAAAACCTTCGTCCCAGCCGCGAATCACCTGGCCGGCTCCAAGGATGAATTCAAAGGGTTGACCACGGGTAAGGCTCGAATCAAACACGGTCCCATCAGTAAGTTTGCCTGTATAGTGAACACTGATACGCGTCCCTTTTGTTGCTTCAGCACCGTCACCGATAACGAGATCGGTAATCTGCAGAGGTTCAGTCATTGTAATTTCCTTAATGTGTTAATCATTTCAGCGCTCATCTTGCCTGAGTTAAGCGTTTAAGGCAACTTTTCCCATCGGTCGTTTCTTCTAGAGCAAAAAGCTTTCAGTAGAATAGTCTTATCCTCGCATTGGAGAATCCATCATGCTGCATTTAGCCGCTTACATTCCTGAAATGATCGAAACCCGCCGTCAATTTCACCATCATCCTGAAATCGCCTGGACGGAGTTTCTCACCACGCAAACCATTGTTAACCGCGTTCGTGATTTAGGTTTCAAAACTGTCGTCGGTAAAGCCTTATTTGATACCGAGCACGCTTTGGGCCGCGAACCCAAAGTGATTGAAGAAGCCATGCAACGATCCTTAAAGCTCGGAATGAATCCGCAGCTCTTAAAAGAATTGGAAGGTTACACGGGCTGCATGGCCATTTGGGAAACCGGTCGCCCCGGCCCCGTTACTGCTCTTCGCTTTGATATCGATTGCGTCAATGTGGAAGAAAATCACGATGCCACAAACGAAGCCAATCGTGAAGGGTTTGATAGCGAATGCTCAGGCCTCATGCACGCCTGCGGTCACGATGCCCACGCCGCGATGGGCCTTGCCGTCGCTCACTGGATTCACGACAATGCCGACACACTCAAAGGCACCATCAAACTGATTTTCCAACCGGCAGAAGAAGGAACCAAGGGTGCAGCCGGCATTGCTTATTCCAAAAACCTTGACGATGTTGACTATCTGGTCGGGGGACACATCGGGGTGGCAGCCAAACTGCACGAAGTGGCTGTGATTCGAAGCGGCTTTCTTGCGACAACCAAGATGAATGTTACGTTTACGGGCGTTCCGGCTCACGCCGGAGCCGCAGCCGAGCTCGGCCGCAATGCATTGATGGCTGCGTGTTCTGCTGCCATGCAAATCATGGGTATTGCCCGCCACGGTCAGGGCGATACGAGTGTCAATATCGGTACGATCAGTGCCGGTGAAGGCCGAAACGTTGTACCGGTTCACGCCAAGATGGAATTGGAAGTTCGAGGCAAAAATAACGAAATCAACCGTTATATGCAGGAAACGGCTGAACGCATGATCAAGGGCTCGGCAGAAAGTTACGGTGTGCAGTACAAAATTGACATCATGGGTATGGCAACCGACATTCATTCTGACGAGGATCTCTCTGACATTCTTGAAGCCGAAGCAAAAGAAGTGCCCACCGTACAGAAAGTGTTTGATATCACCTCATGCACCGGCAGTGAAGACTGCTCGCTTTTAATGCAAACCGTTCAGAAACACGGCGGCAAAGCAACGTTCTTCTATTACGGTTGCAACCACCACGGTCATCATAAGGGTAATTTTGAAATCCAGGATACGGAAAGTATGCCCGAGGGTTTTGAAATTTTTGTCCGTATGCTGCAGCGCCTAAACAGCAATTGAGTCGCTTTAGGAGCTGAGTTAATTGAGCAGTGCCCCGTTCGGTAGACAACTGACCGGCGGGGTATTTTTTGGATTAACCGGCCAGCAAAGACAATTAAGGGACGGATCCAAAAGAAATTGGGTTATCTAACACCGAGTGAATATCGACAGCAAATAACCCAAAATCAGTAACTGTAACTGGTCGACTTTATGGGGCAGGGTTTATTCAAATGCGGTGGATGTAAGACGGCAATCCGAAAAGGATTGCTATATATCAAATAATAAGCTTAAAACAGTTGAATAATAAGATCTTAATGTGATACGATTTAAATATGTCGTTTGTATCATATCATTTTCGGATCTATCCAAGCAGCTCTCAGCGTCGATCTCTGGTTGACCACTTCGGTTGCACCCGTTGGGTTTTCAACCGTTACCTCTCTGAGACTGATTGTTGTTACAAACAAACCGGTAAAACCATGCGATGCAATGATTTCATTGTCCGTTTGGTCAAATTGAAAGAAGAATACCCATGGCTCAAGGATGTCAATTCACAATCGCTTCAAATGGCAGCCCGCAACGCTGACCGGGCTTTTGTGAATTTCTTCGAAAAACGAGCTGGGCGTCCTAAATTTAAAAGTAAACACTCCGGCAGACAATCTTTTCAATGCCCTCAACATTGCAAAGTTCAATTTCCTGATCTTGGAACAAAAGGTCATATTGTTTTACCAAAAATCGGGCCGATTAAAGCCATCTTACATAGACGCTTTAACGGTACGGTTAAAACCGTTACGGTTGTCAGGGAAGCCTCAGGCAAGTACTACGCCAGTGTTCTGGTTGATAATGCTCAACCTGAAGTTGCACCGGATACGGTTGATTTTGAACGTACGGCAGGCATTGATGCCGGCATTAAAACGGCATTTACGGTTGTGAGTCAGAGTGGAACAGAAAAAATCGATAATCCGACGTTTTTAAACAAGCATTCGGAGCAATTGAAAAAACAGCAAAAGCGATTGGCTCGATGCCTGCGTATCGTCAACGTTAAGGTAAACGACAAAGGAGAAAAAGTTAAGGAAGTCACCGTCTCAAAACGCTATGAGAAGGTGAGAAAAGAGTTAGCCTGTACTCATGAGAGAATTCGCCATTGCCGTAAAAACTGGATCGATCAAATCACTTATCGGTTAGTCAACGATAGCCAAGTGACAAGCTATGTGATTGAAGATCTGAATTTGCGAGGGATGGTAAAAAATCACCATCTGGCACGTGCCGTATCCGATGTTGGGATCGGAAATTTTAACCGAACGCTTCAATACAAGTTAAAAGCGGTCGGAAAGAACCTGATCGTGGCGGGTCGGTGGTACCCGTCCAGTAAACGGTGTCCGGAGTGCGGGACTAAGAAAGAGAGTTTGACATTGAAGGAACGTGAGTGGCGCTGTGCGAAATGCGGTCACGAGCATGACCGGGATGAGGCTGCCGCGCAAAACTTGCGTCATTGGGTAAAGCTCTCAGAATCAGACAAACACCGATACGGCCGGAACGGCCGTGCGCTGGAAAAGGAAGCGATTCCTTTTTGAAGAGTTCCCCCGAGGAGAAACCCGTCGGTGCGGGTTC
>NZ_JACJKX010000018.1 GCF_016901835.1 Parasutterella secunda
TCTATCACGTGCGTAGCGACGGATACTCTGCCGGTCACGGTATCAAGGTTGAAGACTCGGATGCGACAGCGGTTGAATTCCCGATCGGTGCCAAGTTAGCCAAGAGCTTTGAAACGGCGGGCGGTATGACTGTTGCGCCGACCTTCAGCCTGGCTGTTGTGCCGACAGTGGCCGATCGCGATATCGACAGTAAAGTGAAGTTTGCCGGAGCAACCGGTAAATACAACTTTACGTTTGCCGATGACGTTCAAGTTCGTTCGCAATTGGGTGTGCAAGCCGCTAAGGATAACTTCCGCTTCGGTTTGAATGCCGGTTACGATTGGGGTAATGAAGAGCGTTCTGATTTAGCTGTTCAGGCCCAAATGAGGTACCTTTTTTAACTTTATAGCCTAAGAAGTAAGTAGGAATCGGGGATTCGATCTTCGGTTCCCTTTTTTTATTGTTTTTGGGAGTTGGTTAAATAAGAAGAACCCACAATAAAGAGACACCAATTCAGAGATTAGTTATGTTGACAGTGTGGGACGTTCACTTTTTATTTTTTGATGTCAAAAAACATAATATGCTTACGTTTCTTTAAGGTTGTGTCATCCATCAGCGAGTTCTATCAATTTAGGGATTGAATACGTCGAAAAACCAGACTCAAGCGACTCAACCTCGGTAGGAAGTAGCGTTTTCCAACAGTTCGTGGGCGTTGGCACGAGCTTTGGCAGTCACATCGGCCCCCGCAAGCATTCTGGCTAATTCTTCAACCCGTTCCGAGTCAGTTAATTGAGTCAGACGGCTCACGGTTTCTCCACCCTCATCGGACTTTTGTACTTTTAAATGTGTTTGACCGTAGCTTGCCACCTGCGGCAGGTGGGTGACGCATAAAACCTGACGCTCGAAAGACAGTTTTTTCAAAAGCTTACCCACGACATCGGCGACAGCCCCGCAGATACCGGCGTCCACTTCATCAAAAATGAGTGTGTCCACGGGCGTCTCTTTGGACGTGATAACCGAAATAGCCAGGCTGATTCGGGAGAGTTCGCCACCGGAGGCAACCTTGGATAAGGGGCGAGGAGCAACGCCTGTGTGGCCGGCTACGAGAAATTCACACCGCTCAAGTCCTGTCGCCGAGGGATCGGATTGGATAAGCGAGGCTTCAAATTGACCACCGCTCATCGATAACATCTGCATTGCATCGGTGACTTTTTCAGATAGAGCTTTTGCAGCCTGGTGACGCTTTTTTGATAAAGCCTTGGCCGCTGAGCGATAGGCATCATGGGCAGCCTTTTCTTCTTTTTCGAGTTGCTCGAAATCCAGGTTTTGTTGCAAAGCTTCTAACTTATGAGTGGTTTCTTCAAACTTCTCGTAGAGCGTCTCGGGAAGTGTGTGAAACTTCCGAGCAGCATTAAAGTAAAGGGAAACCCGAGCATCGACCTCTTCAAAACGGCTTTCATCCAAATCGGTTCGATCACTGTAGCGCTCAAGTTCCCTCACCGCATCTTCCAAAATAGACTGAGCATCGGCAAGCTGAGAGGCAATTTCGCCTAACTTTTCATCGTATTGAGAAAGCGATTGCAAACGTTCGGTGTTTCGACCGAGAAGCGATAAGGCGCTTTCATCATTGTCAGACAGCTCGGCTGTCGCAGCCGCCAGTGCTTCCAAAATATCGTGAGCATTACCAAGGCGCTTATGCTCGGCATTGAGTTCTTCCCACTCGTCTTTTTGTGGATTGATTTGAGAAAGCTCCTCGTGAACCCAGGCCAAACGTTCGGCTTCATCGTTGAGTTTTTTGGCATCGTCTTTGGCTTTCAAAAGGCGTTGTTCGGCCTGCTGCCAACGATAAAAAGCCTCGCGTGTTTGGGTGAGTTCAGAATCGTACCCGCCGTATGCATCAAGTAGAGTCAGCTGTCCGGCAGGTTTCAACAAAGTTTGTTGGGCATTTTGTCCGTGAATGTCTAGGAGCTTAGCGCTGATTTCCCGAACTTGGGCGGCCGTGACCGAAACCCCGTTTATCCAAAAGCGTGAACGACCGTTGCGATCGATGACCCGGCGAATGATGGCTGTTTTTTCAAGTAGATCATCATCGGCGCAAAGAGCCGCCTCTCTTAAAAGGTTAAGCACTTCGTCATTGATATCAAAAATGGCTGTGAGATCGGCTTGTTTGGCGTTTTCACGAATGACGTCACCGTCAGAGCGCCCACCCAAAACGAGCTGCAAGGCATCAATCAGGATAGATTTCCCTGCACCCGTTTCACCGGTTAAAACCGTCAGCCCGGCATTCAGATCCAGGTGAAGCTCTTTGACAATGACGAAGTCTTTAAGCGAGAGGTGCGTGAGCATGGTTTAGCCGTTAGTCCTTAATGGGAAGAGAAGCGTTATCGGTGGGCATCAGATTCCAGTAGAGCTTGCGACGCAAGGTGTCATAGTGATTGTGGCCGATCGGATGCAAAATGGTAAAGCTTTGCGGCAGTGTACGGATTCGGAGGATATCGCCCTTTTGCATAGGGAAAAAGTCTTGCATATCACAATAGGCCGACGCTTCACGAGCCTCAATAAGGCTGATATCAACAACGCTGGAACCGGGTAAAACAATCGGGCGGTTGGTCAGTGCGTGAGGGGCAACGGGCACCAAAACCATGGCATTTAATGCCGGGTGAAGGATGGGGCCGCCAGCGGCCATCGCATAAGCGGTGGAGCCGGTTGAAGAGGCAACAATCACACCGTCTGCGCGCTGAGTAGCCATCGGATTGCCGTCAACCCAGACGTTAAATTCCACCATGGATCCTGCGCGACCGTGGGTAATCCCGGCATCGTTAACGGCCGTGGCTTCAAATACCATCTGTCCGTGACGATAGACGCGCACGTGCAACATGGCTCGCGTATCGACTTCGTACTGCCCGCGCAACAAGGGCGGTAATCCCTTGTCCATATCCTGAAGTGAAAAGTCGGTGATGAAACCTAAACGGCCGGCGTTAATCGCGATGATGGGTAATTTAAAGCGTGCCATGCGGCGGGCAATCCCCAAGGTTGTACCGTCGCCTCCGAGCATGATAATGACATCGGCTTTTTCGCCTAACTCTTCAAGACTGACACCTTGAGCGCCCGGCAAATGTTCAGCCGTGCTCTCTTCGAGCAGATAATTAACATTTTCGGCCTCTAAGATGGCGAGTAAAGCCCTGAGCGCTTCGCCCATCGGTTCAGTTCGTTTGGCAAAAACTGCCGCAGTCTTAAATGCGTTCACTTCGGATGCCTTTAAAGCAAAAACTGACCGAAATGCAAGCGAGCGTTTCGGTCAGCATCAATCAGACAGTCAACAATTACTCTTCGATATCGGAGCCGATTGCAACACTGTGAAAGCCCGCATCGACGTGAACCACTTCACCGGTGACGGCACTCGCTAAATCAGAGAGCAAGAAAGCGGCTACGTTGCCCACTTCTTCAGTTGTGACAGTGCGACGAAGCGGAGCGTTGGCTTCCATGTGGTGCAACATCTGCGAAAAGCCCTGAATACCGGAAGCGGCCAGGGTTTTGATGGGGCCGGCGGAAATTGCATTGGCGCGAATGCCCTTGGGACCGACTGAGCTTGCAATGTAGCGGGTGCTGGCTTCAAGAGCAGCCTTGCAAAGACCCATCGTGTTGTAGTTGGGAACCACACGTTCACCGCCGAGATAGGTGAGCGTTAAAAGAGAACCTGCACGATCCTGCATTAAGGGTAATGCGGCTCGAGCGATTGCCGGGAACGAGTAAGCGGAAATGTCCATGGCAATACGGAAAGCATCGCGCGTGCAGCCTTCAAGGAAGTCACCTGCGATGGCTTCACGGGGAGCAAAGCCGATGGAATGCACGAGACCGTCTAAGCCGCCCCAACGCTCTTTGATCTGAGCAAAGGTGTCGTTGATCTGTTCGTCACTGGAGACATCCATTTGCAAAACAAAATCGCTGCCGAAGTCAGCGGCAAAACCTGCGACGCGGTCTTTAAAGCGTTCGTTGGCATAGGAAAAGGCAAGTTCTGCACCTTCACGATGGCAGCACTTTGCAATACCGTAAGCGATGGAACGATTGGAAACGATACCCGTGATCAGGATCTTTTTACCTTGAAGAAAACCCATTTGAGCCTCACTCTAATTAGGAAAATGTGTGATAACGGGTTGATTTTAACCAATGACGCGCAAAGTTTGGAAAAAAATAGGCTCTGTGTGCAATCAGTGCGGAATAACCAGTCTTTGACCGGTTCTCAAATCTTTCGTTTTGAGATGGTTTTCATCCATGATGGCGCTTACGCTCGTGCGGTGGCGCTGTGCAATGGTATAGAGCGTATCGCCTCGTTTAACACGATAGGCTGTTTTGCGAAGACCGGTGCGTTGTACTTCGCGTACGGTAAGACGTAGCCGTTGCCCCACCTTAATCGTGTTGCTTTTAAGTCTGTTTTGTTTGCTAATGTCTGCGACTTTTACTCCGAAACGGGCCGCGATGGTCGAGAGCGTATCACCGCTTCTGACGCGATAGGTGATGCGACGGGTAGTGGGAAGTGGCACGAGTCTTAAAGAGGAGTCAGCTTCAGCCACTTGAATATCGCTTTGCCAATGCGCATCCTTAACCAAAACGGTGCTGCCGATTTGAACCCTGCGGTTTTTCGGAATTTTGTTGGCAGCCCTCAATTCGTCTTCAGTCATGGCGTACTTTTTGGCAATGGACTTTAAAGTTTCGCCTTTTTTGACTGTGTGGGTCGACCAGTTGGAGAGCGGTTTTCCCGTTGCCTGCCAATTAATCAGATTGGAGACAAACGTATCGGCTTTATTAGCAGGAATAAGAATCGAACCTTGGTGGGCAGCGACGACGACCGGGCGATTAAAACCGGGATTAAGGAGCTTGAATTCCTGCAGATCCGTTTCGGCTAATTGTGCTGCGGTTTCCAGATCCAGGTCTCGATTCTTATTAATACGAACAAAATACGGTTCATTGGCAATCGCGGGAAGTTTTAAGCCGTACTGCTCGGGGTTTTCAATCAGTTTTTTAATGGCCAGAAGTTTGGGCACGTAACGAGCCGTCTCATTGGGTAGAGGCAGACTCATGTAATCGGTGGGTTTACCCTTGGCGGCGTTCGAAGCAATGGCTCGACGAATACTGCCTTCGCCCCAGTTGTAGGCGGCAAGCGCCAAGTGCCAATCTTCAAAATGGTTATGTAGGTATTGAAGATAGTCAAGAGCGGCTCGAGTGCTTTCAACCACATCGAGACGGGCGTCTCGCCAACTCGATTGTCTTAAATCGAAAATGTCACCGGTTGAGGGTAAAAATTGCCAAAGCCCCGCGGCTTTTGAGCGCGAGAGCGCTTCAGGCTGAAAGGCGCTTTCAACAAAGGGTAGCAGCGCCAACTCTGTCGGCATGCCGCGTTTTTGTGTTTCAGAGACGATGAAATAAAGATACATTCGTGCTCTGAAAGCCATCTGTTCAGTGTAGGGGAGAGCTTTTATATAGCGTTCAAGTTCGCGATTGACAACCGTATCGGGCAGATCAGCCAGACCAAAACCGCGGCGGATCGTGACCCAAATGGTGTCATCGGGATTGACGTGCGAGCGCTGGGCTTCACGCAACTCAACCGATTTAACGAACTCATCTTCAATCGTGATGTCGCCCAGTAAATCGACAAAGTCTGAGCCATAGCTGCAAAGGCTGTAGCCAAGAGTTGCAGCAACAACGATCCAGTGCTTAAAAACTCTCAAGGATTAACCTCTACTCTTCGATGATTTCTTCAGGATTTTGCCCTGAGACAATCGCGCGCAGCCCCTCGGCATCAATGATATGCACGTGTTTTTGGTTGACTGCAATCAGTCTGTCGTGAGAGAAACGAGAGAGCACTCGGCTAACGGTTTCCAGTTTTAATCCCAGGTACGACCCGATTTCCGCACGAGTCATACGAAGCACAAATTCAGTGCGGGAGTAACCGCGAGATTCAAAACGTTGAGAGAGGTTTAAGAGAAAGGCCGCCAGACGTTCTTCAGCGTGCATGGAACCCAGCAACAACATCAGGCCGTGTTGGCGGACAATTTCTCGGGAAAGAATTTTTTGAAAGTGAAGGTTATAGTCTTCGATTTCACTGCAGGCGGCCAGAATCCGTTCGTACGGAATCACGCACACTTCAGTATCTTCAAGAGCAATAACGTCACAGGAGTGTACTTCGTTAGCAATGCCGTCCAGGCCGATCAATTCGCCGGACATGTGAAAATTGGTGACTTGTTCTCGACCGTCACTGCTCATGACGGAACTTTTCAGAAATCCCAGTCGAATGGCGTAAATAGCCTCAAAACGGTCCCCGGCTCTGAAAAGAGGTTCACCTCGATGGATTCGTTTGCGTGAAGCGATCAAGTCTTCCAAACGATCAATATCGCGAAGGGATAATCCGAGCGGGACACAATGCTCGCGGAGGTTGCAATGAGAGCAACTCACTCTGAGTGAAGGAATAGCTGAGAGATTCGGAGACAATGTCGACATGAAATGCCAATCTAAAAATTCGTTCGAAACAAAATGCGACGACGGAGAAAGAGTTTCTTTCAGTTTGCGGTAATAATTTCCGTGCACAATGTGACCGTCGTCACTGATATCGCCTGCTTTTGACTTTCGTCAAAATAAGATTGGTAAATGATATCAGAAGTTTAACCTAAATCAAACAGCTGGATTGTGGGAATTACCTATGTTGACTGATCCGAATTTGACAGGCGTGGAATTGCCGTCGATTGAATTGTTGCAAAAATTTGATGTCCCGGCCCCTCGCTATACATCCTATCCCACGGCCGATCGTTTCAATAAAGATTTTACGGCAGCCGATTATGAAGAGGCCTTAAAAACCCGCGAAACGAATAAGCCGCTGAGTCTTTACGTACATATTCCGTTTTGCAATGACATCTGCTTTTATTGCGGCTGCAACAAGCAAGTCACCCGAGATCATTCCAAAAGCGCCGAGTACCTTGATGTGTTGGATCAGGAAATCGCCCTCGTGCGTGAAAAAATTTCCGGTACAACCGCTGTTAGCCAACTGCACTTCGGCGGTGGCTCTCCGACGTTTTTAAATAATGATGAAATTGAACGAGTGATGCAACTCATTACGAGTCGCTTTCCCTTAGAGCAAGGCGGGGAGTTTTCTATTGAAGTCGATCCCAGAACGTGTCCGCCCGATAAGGTCCGTACGCTCGCCAAAGTCGGATTAAACCGCATGAGCTGCGGGGTACAGGACTTTAATCCGGAAGTGCAAAAAGCAGTCAACCGTATCCAACCCTTTGAAATGACAAAGGAGACGATGGAGGCTGCCCGTGAAGCGGGTTTTCATTCCATCAATATGGATTTGATTTACGGTTTGCCCAAGCAAACACGAAAGAGTTTTGAAAAGACGCTCGATCAGGTGTTGGAGTTATCGCCCGACCGTATTGCGCTTTATCACTATGCGCACTTACCTCATCATTTCCCGCCCCAGCGCCGCATTTTGGATGCAGATTTGCCGAGCACGGTCGAAAAGGTTCACATCATGATGGATGCGATTACCCGACTGACTCAAAACGGCTATCGCTATATCGGTATGGATCACTTTGCTAAGGTGACCGATGAGTTGGCCATTGCTCAACAGGAAGGCAAACTTCAGCGTAACTTCCAGGGTTACTCCACTCGTCCTGACTGTGACATGGTGGCTTTGGGTGTTTCGGCTATCAGTAATGTTCATCATTGCTACGCTTGTAATCCTCGGGAATTGCCGGCCTACTATGAGGCCATTCGTGCAGGACGTTTGGCAACGAACCGCGGCTACAAGTTGAGTGCCGAAGATCAACTGCGTCACGCAGTCATCATGACGATTATGTGTCAGTTCAAAGTCGTCAAGGCTGAGATTGAAGAGCGCTTCGGCATTAATTTTGATCAAACCTTTGCGTACGAATTAAGAAAGCTGCAGAACTATCAAAAGGTCGGTTTTGTTGAATTGACGCCTGAAGAAATTGTGGTAAGCCCGAAGGGCAAGATTTTTGTCCGTGCGGTTGCCATGCAGTTTGATCGTTACTTACGTGAGTCGGACCGTGCGGGTGGCTATTCCAAGATCGCTTAACTAAAAGAAAAAGACAATTCAAAAGAAGAACAAAGGCGTGGACAGCGATTCCCGCCTTTTTTCTTTTGAGTCAGCACTTTGATACAACTCGAGTAACTGTTCGATATATCGAATAAAAATACAGTCTTAGACTAATTTGTTCGATATACCGAATAAAAATATAGTTTTAGATTAATTTGTTCGATGCATTGAACAAATATTAAGAAAACCGGATTGACTAAACGAAAATTATTCGGAAACGATATTTCGCCTGGATGCTATCCTTAGACCGCAAAAAAGGATTAATTCCTCAATTTGAAGAGAAACGACTAAAATAAACAAATTCGCTCTTTAGTTTTGTAGAAAATTAAAGAAATCTGTTTTTTCAATAAAGAGATTAATTATGAAAACTTCGCAAATTCGCGAGACCTTTCTGAAATTTTTTGAAAGCAAAGGTCATACGATTGTGCACTCAAGCCCCGTCGTGCCGGGCAATGACCCGACGCTTTTATTTACCAATGCGGGCATGAACCAATTTAAGGATGTTTTCTTAGGTTTTGATAAGCGTCCGTATACGCGAGCCACCACTGCACAAAAGTGCATCCGTGCAGGCGGCAAGCACAACGACTTGGATAACGTCGGTTACACGGCACGTCACCACACGTTCTTTGAAATGCTGGGCAATTTCAGCTTCGGTGACTATTTCAAGCGTGACGCCATTAAAAACGCCTGGGAACTTTTGACCCAACACTTTCATCTTCCGCCCGAAAAACTTTGGGTAACGGTCTACGCCGAAGATGACGAAGCTTACGATATCTGGAACAAAGAAGTGGGCATTCCTGCCGAGCGTATTGTTCGCATCGGCGACAATAAGGGTGCTCGTTACATGTCGGACAACTTCTGGATGATGGGCGATACGGGACCGTGCGGCCCTTGCTCTGAAATTTTCTACGACCACGGCGAAGAAGTCCAAGGCGGTCCTCCGGGAAGCCCGGATGAAGACGGTGACCGTTATATCGAAATTTGGAACCTTGTGTTCATGCAATTTAACCGTGACGAAAGCGGTGTGATGCACAAGTTGCCGAAACCCTCCGTTGATACGGGGATGGGCTTGGAACGTATCGCCGCTGTGTTGCAGCATGTTCACAGCAACTACGATATTGACCTCTTTAAGAACCTGCTTGCCGCAGCGCGTAAGGCTGTTGAAGAAGCCGGTGCAACCGATGTGGATCCCGACAGCCCCTCTTTGAAGGTGATTGCTGACCATATCCGCGCTTGCACATTCTCTGTTGCTGACGGCATTTTGCCCGGCAATGAAGGCCGTGCCTATGTGTTACGTCGTATTTGCCGTCGCGCTATCCGCCATGGCTACAAGCTCGGTGCTCGCAAGCCCTTCTTTGCAGGTTTGGTTGATGCGGTTGTCGCTGAAATGGGTGAAGCTTATCCGGAAATCAAGAATCCTAAGATTAAGACGATTCTGGCTAAGGAAGAAGAGCGCTTTGCTCAAACCCTCTCTCAAGGTATGCAAATGCTCGAAGAAGCTATTGCTGAAAACAAGAACGGAGTGTTGGATGGTCAGGTTGCCTTTAAGCTTCACGATACCTACGGCTTCCCTGTGGATTTGACCGCTGACGTTTGCCGTGAAAGAAATCTGACGGTCGACATGGACGGTTTTGATGCCGCTATGCAGGAACAACGTGATAAGGCTCGCGCCAGTGCCAAATTCAAGATGGCTGCTGGCCTTGACTATAACGGTGCCGATACGACCTTCACGGGTTACACGGAAACTGAACACCAAGGATCGAAAGTTATCGCCCTGTATTTGGACGGTGAAGAGGTCCAGGAAGTGCCCGCCGGTGAAGACTGTGTGGTGGTCCTCGATGTGACGCCGTTTTACGGTGAAAGCGGCGGCCAGGTGGGCGATACCGGTGTGATGAAAAATGACACCTCGATTGTTCGCGTGATCGATACGCAAAAGATTAAGGCTAAGGTGACCGGTCAGCACGCTCACGTTGAAGAAGGTCATGTGAAAGTGGGTGATGTGTTTGATGTGGCCGTTGATGTTGAACGCCGTGAAAGCATTCGCCGCAATCACTCCGTGGCTCACTTGTTGCAGTACGCTTTGCGTCAGGTCTTGGGTGATCACGTTCAACAACGCGGCTCCTGGGTGGGACCGGATGTGACGCGCTTTGACTTCACCAATACCGAAGCGATGACGCTCGATCAGATTCATGAAGTTGAAAATATTGTCAATCATGAAATTCTTGCCAATGCTCAAGTGACCGTTCGCCAAATGCCGATTGAAGAAGCTAAGAAGACGGGCGCTTTGATGCTTTTCGGTGAAAAGTACGGTGCAACGGTTCGCGTGGTTCAGATCGGTCCGTCTTGCGAACTGTGCGGTGGTACGCATGTCGATCGCACGGGAGACATCGGTTCCTTTAAGATTTTGAGTGAATCGGCTATTGCTGCCGGCATCCGCCGCGTGGAAGTGACAACCGGTATGAACGTTGTGGCTTATACCCGCAAGCAAGAGACGACGATTCGTGAAGTCTGTTCGGCCTTGAAGTCTCCGGTTGATGTGGTGACCGAAAAAGCTCACTCGGTATTTGATACCGTTAAGAGCCTTGAAAAAGAGGTCAATCGTTTGAAAGAAAAGATTGCCCAGATGACCGCCTCTACTTTGGTGGCTTCTGCCAAGGATTTCAACGGCTATAAGCTTTTGGTGGCCAAGGTTGAAGGAATTGAAGCTAAAGCGCTTCGTTCGATGGCCGAAGGTCTGCGTGATCAATTGGGTGAAGCCATTGTGGTCTTGGCCAGTGTCAATGACGGCAAGGTGCAAATCGTTGCCGGCGTTGCCAAGTCTCTCACCTCTCGAGTCAAAGCCGGGGAATTGGCCGGATTTGTTGCCTCTCAAATGGGCGGCAAGGGCGGCGGTAAGCCCGATTTGGCCATGGCCGGTGCTCCGAAGGCTGAAGGCTTGACTCAAGCGTTGGCTGCAGTTGAAGGCTTTTTGCAAGGCAAGTAAGTCATGCGCTTTGATGAGCAGATAGACACACGGGGCACCAAGTGCCCCATGCCGGTTCTTAAAACAAAGAAAGCGTTGGCTAAGATGCAGACCGGTCAGGTGCTCTGCGTATTAGCCACCGATCCGGCCAGTGTGGCTGATTTGGCGCAATTTGCAACCCAGACCGGTCACAAAATTCTTGCCCAAGAAAACCTGAACGGGGAGTGGCATCACTATATTGAACACAAATAGTAAAACGCCTTTTCCAACACACAAAAAAGCTCGATGTTGAAATAATCTTCATCGAGTTTTTTTGTTGTGTAGACCAAATATTAGATTGCAGGAAAAAATTAATAGCGTCGTCGACAGACACCTCTATCGAAGAGTTGAAAACCGATTAAATTCTCTCTTAGGAGTTCTTTTAGTGCCCTTAACATCGGGACTATAAGGAACTTGCGGTAGAATAAACCGTTTGAGAAACCTCAGATAATTGTTGGATAACTACTATGATTCTATCGAAGCAAGAATGGCTGGAGCAGGCTGATAAAGTGCTTACAGAGCTCAAAGCTTGCAGACCGCTATCCGTTGCCGCCGTACAAAGATTACGAGAAGAAATCAAACTGCAAACCACATATGATTCCAACGCTATCGAAGGCTCAACGCTTACGCTGCGAGAGACTGTTTTGGTTGTGAAGGAAGGTATCACTGTAGGGTCCGGCAAGCCCATTCGTGATGTCATGGCCGCTCGGGGTTATGCCGCAGGATTTGATGCGATTTTTGACTTTATAGGGAATCGAACTGAACTTTCTGAAGCCCTAATTCTGAACTTTCACAAATACGTTATGTTGGGGGCTCTGCCTCAATTTTACGGAATATTTCGCGATCATAATGTCAGAATTTTGGGAACCGAATGCAAAACTGCTGAATACTGGGAAATTCCTTATAAAATTCGTGAGCTTGTTGACTGGTTTAACGACCCGTCAAACCTTTTGCATCCTATTGAGAAAGCTTCGTTATTTCATGCCCGGTTTGAAACAATCCATCCGTTTTCCGATGGTAATGGAAGAACTGGCCGGTTGCTTCTGAACTATATGTTGGTTCGAGATGGGTATTGGCCGGTGAACATTCGCTACGCTGAGGATCAAGAGCGGTATTATGACGCCTTGGCCTCGTATAACCGAGACGATAGTGCGGATGCTTTAACCTGTTTGATCGCTGAAAGAGCGATCGAGCAACTAAATTATTGCATTGAAATAGCCAGCCAACAACAAGCTTGTCAAACTATCTTAGATACGGAACGCTCTCATCGTTAATGCCTTAGACTTTTTTGGAAAGAGATATTACAGTATTGAACACAAGTGGTAAGTGCCATTTTCAAATACAAAAAAACTCGATGTTGAAATAATCTTCATCGAGTTTTTTTGAAAGGTTGCTACTAGTCTGAGGTTACGTCACCGAAAATATCGACCCACATTGGCCACATAGTGCTGTAAGCAACCGTAGTCAGGAAAAATCCGACCGGTGTGAGGAAAAAGAGTGCGTAATCGGTGAGATTGACAAAGTCCAGCAGGAAAATGACTGCCAGTGCGCAAATCATCGTGAAAGCGAATATCACGACCAGCAACACGATAACGGCAAGCCAGTTTCTCAGACAGCCGAAAAAGGAATAAAAAATAGCCTTGCCGACAGTCATGTTTTTCCAAGTCACAAGGGCCGGCGCAAACCATGTAGCCATCTGACCGAGTGCGTAGATAATGACTGTAACAATCGCAGCTGTCCACGGGAAATTGTCTAAAACCGAAGCCCAATCCAGTCTTCCGTCAATCACTTTCCATTGACTGACATAGTCAACGGCAAAAAAGACATAGGCGTAGTTAGCAACCAAAATAAAAACAGCATAGATAACGCCTACTCGCATGAGTAAAAAGCGTTTGGTGCGATCCTTGTACAAGTCAAACAGTACGCTGTACATCGGTTGTCTGCCTTCGCAAGCGTCTTTTGTACCTTGAATGACGAGCATCGTACCGAAGGGCATGAAAAATGCCGCCAATACTAAACCGAATAGTGGCAGAGCTCCCAATACGGACATGGTAAAGACATAGAAAATACAGACGCTAACCATGCCGAACGGGGCTTGGCGCACAGCGCTCAAGCCCTCTCGCAACCACTTAAAGGGCGAAGTAAAACTCGCTATATGACCCTGCATGCTTTAGAACCCGAAATTAATAAATTTAGGTGTTCCAAGCGTGTCTTTGCTGTGACCGGGATTGGCGTTGGGGCGATCGGAGCGATTTTCTACGGAGTAAGGGATCTTCGTGCTGCCGGGGGTCACAACGTATTCGGTGATGCGGTTATTTTGATCGCGAATCGTTTCGATTTCCGTGCGCTGAGAGCGCTTGGCAACCTTACCTTCTTCACGGTCCTTACGAGCTTTGGCGTAGTCAGCATCCGTAGGAGCCAAATCGGGGTTGACTTCGTATTGACGAGCTTTTTCTGAGAATTTTTCGTACGAGCCTGCCGTTTTAGGAGCCTTAATCTGATCGTTGGCACTTTGAGCGTCGGCTTCACTGATTTGAGGCGGAGCACTCAAGGGAGCAGCATTGGCCGAAAGTAATGTGGAGCCTAAAAACAAGGCAGCGGCAGCGGTGACTAAAAATGATTTTTTCATACAAATTCCTGAAAAAATATTTTTCGGGGTTCTTAACTTAATTATAGGTTTTGGGATTGTACAGTAGGCAGAAAATTTAATGCTCGCAGGCAACGATCGGAAACGAAATATTTTGTCATTCGGATGAAAAAGACGTTGCTTTCTCTACAATGGCTAGTTGTGATTGATTAAGAGTCATCAGTTATGAAAACCGTTTTATTAGTTGATGGATCCAACTTTTTGTATCGAGCTTTTCACGGTCTGCCGGATCTCAGAACCAGTGCCGGGGAACCCACCGGGGCAATCAAAGGTTTTGCCAATATGCTCAAGATGATTCGCTCGATGATCAAGCCGGATTTTGCGGCTTGCGTTTTCGATGCGCACGGCGGAACTTTCCGTGATCAGATCTACAGCCAATACAAAGCAAACCGTCCGCCGATGCCAGAGGATTTGGCCTCGCAGGTAGAGCCTATTTTTTCCATGGTCAAGGCTCAGGGATGGCCTTTTTTACAAGTACCCGGCATTGAAGCCGATGATGTCATCGGAACACTTGCCAAACAAGCTGAAGAAAAGGGCTTTAAGGTATACATTGCAACGGGTGATAAAGACATGAGTCAGTTGGTCACAGATAATGTCTTTATTCTCAATACGATGACTCGGCAAATTCTCAATGCCGAGGCCGTCAAAGAAAAATACGGCGTGGCGCCTGACAAAATCATTGACTATCTGTCGCTTATGGGCGATGCAGTCGATAACGTTCCGGGAATTACGAAGTGCGGTCCTAAAACGGCGGCCAAATGGGTCAACGAATTCGGCGGTCTTGATGAAATTGTTAAAAGAGCTGATGAGGTCAAGGGCAAAGCAGGTGAGTATTTACGTGAAGGACTTGCCTTTTTGCCGACCGCCAAAGCCCTGGTGACCATTAAAACGGATGCGGATTTGTCTCAATATGTCGAGCAATCCGATGTCTCAACACTCACTTTTAAAGAAGAAGATTCTGCTTTTTTGACGGATTTTTATGCTCGTTGGGAAATGCAGCAGAGCAAAAAGGCCGTTCAAAAGAAAATTGCGCCCAAAGCGAAAACTTCTTCAGAAGACATTCGCACTGCTGATCTTTTTGCCGGTATTCCGGCTGAGCCTGAGCAAAGGCCTGAACCCGTTGAAACAAAGCAGGTACAAATCATTGATTCGGTTGATGCGCTGAATTCACTACGTGAAAAACTCGACAACTGCCCAGGTCCCGTTTCATTTACGCTGTTGTGCGATCCAACCGACGGCATGCACGCAACGGTTACCGGAATTGGTCTGGCGCTGACAAATGAGACGTTTTATGTTCCCGTTAAACGTGATGCAGCGCAAAGCGGCGTGACCGATCAAGAGCTACAAAATGGGCTGGGAGCGTGGTTTGCCTCAGATTCTCCCAAGGTGAGTGCAGAGTGTAAATACGCACGGCACGCGTTAGCCAATATGGGTATTGAACTGAATGCCCGCACAGAGGACGTGACGCTCTTGAGCTACGTGATTGAAGCGCACATGAAGCATGATTTGGCCAATCTGTCTCTGCGTTGGTTAAAAGAAGACGTTCCTTCTTTGGAAGATTTAATTGGAAAAGGTGCGAAACAGATCAGCTGCACTCAGGTTCCGATGGATGAGGCAGCACGTTTTTGTGCCACGCGCACGTTGGCGATCGGAAAGCTTTTTGAAATTCTTCGTGAGCGGGTCAACGCCGATATCGGGTTGAAATCCATTTACGAGACTGTGGAATTACCCACACAAAATGTGCTCTTTATCATGGAGCGCAACGGCGTACTCATTGATTCCATGAGGCTCGGTGCTCAAAGCGATGCACTAGGCGATGAAATCGTCAGGCTCGAGGATAAATGCTGCGAGATGGCAGGCGAGCGATTCAATGTGGCCAGTCCCAAGCAGCTATCTCATATTCTCTTTGATGTACTGCAGATTCCGGTTCCGCCCAAGACCAAGAAAACCGCAACGGGCGGCTACAGCACCAACGAAGATGTGCTGCAGCAATTGGCGCTTGACTATCCCTTACCCAAAGCCATCTTGGAGTACAGACGTTTAAGTAAATTAAAGAGTACTTACACGGACAAATTGCCGATGATGGTTTTTGCTAAAACCGGTCGGGTGCACACGACTTTCGGTCAGACGACAGCGGTAACAGGTAGACTCGCTTCAAGTGATCCGAATTTGCAAAACATTCCTGTCCGTACCGGTGAAGGCCGGCGAGTTCGGGAAGCTTTTGTCGCGCCCACGGGCAGCGTCATTGTTTCGGCAGACTACTCTCAAATCGAACTTCGAATCATGGCTCACTTATCAGGTGATGCAGGCTTATTGGATGCCTTCCATAAGGGGCTTGATATTCACCGGGCAACCGCTGCTGAGGTTTTTGGGGTGGCGCTCGATAAAGTGTCTCCCGATCAGCGTCGTACAGCCAAGGTGATCAATTTCGGGTTGATTTACGGTATGAGTGCTTTCGGTTTGGCGCAAAATTTAGGTATAGAACCGCAGGCGGCGAGAAACTACATTGAACGTTATTTTGCTCGTTATCCCGGTGTGAAAGCCTATATGGAAAAGACCCGTGCACTTGCTCATGAACAAGGGTTTGTGCAGACGGCTTTCGGCAGAAGACTGTGGCTACCGGATATTATGAGTTCTCGAGCACCGGTGCGGGCAGCGGCCGAGCGCGCCGCCATTAATGCCCCGATGCAGGGAACGGCAGCCGACTTGATTAAAAAAGCCATGATTGCGGTTCAGGCTTGGCTTGAAGAAAAACAACTCAAGAGCCTGCTCGTTTTACAGGTGCATGATGAATTGGTGCTTGAGGTGCCCGAAAGTGAACTGACTCTGGTCAAAGAGAGCTTGCCCGAACTCATGCAAAATGTGGCTCAATTGACCGTTCCGCTTATTGCAGAGGTAGGATTCGGCGACAGCTGGGAATCGGCTCACTAAGAAAAAGCCTTCGGAATCTGACTCTCCGAAGGCTTTCAGAATGCTATTGGCATTGACCGGCTTTCTCAGGTTCATACTGAGCAAGCAGTTTTCCTTTCTCATCCCAGAACATCAACCCCTTTTCGTTTTGGGTGAGGTAGCGGGTATTTTGAAGCATATTCAAAAGATTGCCTTCCATTTTCATCGCCTCGGGCGAGCACATTCTGCGAGTGGTGGCAGCCGGAGCAAAAGAAAAACTCTTTCCATCCTGCGTATAGGTGGTATTAAAGAGGTTGCAACCTAAATTACCGGAGACACGGTTTTTGTCCAAAAAGTCCATAACAGGGGGAAGGTTTTCACAATTTTCTTCTCCTTTGGCGGGCGGTTCAGCCGTGACCAATTGCCAGGATGTGCCTTGAAGATTTTTAGCGGCTTGTCCGGTGAGGTTATCGGCCGGATCTTTTTCTGTACAGCCTGTGAGTGCCATCACAAATGCTCCCAAAAGGGCAATAAAAGATTTTTGCATGGTAGTTGTCCCCAAAAAAGTCACCCCAATCGTAGACGAAAGATTCGTCTGCCACCAGTTTTTTTGCATCTTGTTGCCAATTGCAACTATGAGAAAAAAAAAACGGCTAGGGATTTTTTCAAAGCCCTAGCCAAACTCTCTCTTCTCTTGTTCCGGAGGACCAGCTCTGCTTGTCTCTCACGCCTCTAACTTTACCGATCATCGGTTTTAAATACCGATTCAAAATGTTTGTGCTCGCAACCAAATATTTCAGGATAAAGACAGTTTTCCTTGTGCGGTTTAAAAATTCCTATTTAAAACAAATAGATAACTTATTTTAACTTCCTTGTAATTTTTGCATCTTGTTAAGCTTTCTTCTGTTGTCTCTTCGTGAGCATCGTCGCGCAGACGGCGGCCACCATAATAACGGCAATACCGACTTCGGTTGCCAGAGACAGAGTGTCACTGAAGAAGAACCATCCCATCAGTTCGGCAATGATGATGGCGGAAAATTGCAGACAGGAACTTAACAGAACGTTGCCTTGGCCGAAGGCTAAAGTGAGAGAACACTGAGCCAGTGTGGCGCAAAGAGCGATTCCCAATAAATAGATGACGTTACTCGTCGTAACGGGAGAGAGCCCGCCTTCGAGGAAAAAGTTTCCAAGTAATCCATAAACGGTTCCGAAAAGTGTGAAGTAAAACACAATTCGCCAGGAAGGTTCTTTAAGTTGACCGAGTTCTTTAATTTGCCAGTAAGCGACACTGCCTAAAAAGCCTGAGCCCAGTGCGAGCATGGCCCCTAACATTTCGCCGGACGAGAATGAAGGTTGAAGCACGAGGCACACCCCCACAAAGCCCAAGAGAATGCAGCCTAAAAGCCCCCAAGGCATGGGTTGTTTTTTCAATAAAAGGAAAATGACCATGAAGACGGACATAAAAAGGGGCGATGTGTAATTGAGCGTCATGGACGTGCCGACCGGAAGCATGGTTAGAGACACAAACCATAACGACATGGAGACGGTTCCGATGAAGCTGCGCTTAAAGTGTCCGAAGAGGTGAGGCGTAACGATTGTGTAGCCTTTTAGGCGAACAAATCCGTAGATGAGTACAACGCCTGCCAGTGAACGATAAAAAATCAATTCAAAGGAGCCGAAATCATCTCCGGCCATTTTGACAAAGACGGCCATCAGAGAAAAGAAAAAAGAGGCCGAGAGCATCCAAAGCGATTTCATTTTTTTGCGCAAAAAGAAAAGATAGGAAAGGATACACCGAGAGACCCAATTCGCCTAGCTGAACATCAGCTGCAGAGGCTCTTTTGAATTCTTGCTCTCCAAAGTCAAAAGATATTTTTTAGCCTCAAATCCACCGCCATATCCTGTGAGTGAATTGTTCGAGCCCACTATCCGATGACAGGGCACAATAATGGAAAAGGGATTTTGACCCACGGCGCCACCGACGGCACGCACGGCCTGAGGATTATCGATGGTACGGGCGATGTCCCCGTAAGAGACCACTTTCCCGTACTCAATGGACTCGAGCGCACGCCAAACCTTTTTTTGAAAGTCTGTTCCGATAAAGAGAAGAGGAAGATCAAAGCGTTGACGCTTGAGAGCAAAGTATTCTTGAAGTTGTGAAATAGTCTCGGCAATAACCGGGCTGGTCCCTTGGACAAAGGGGCATTTCGTCATTTTTGCAAAACGCTTCAAAATGGCTTCGTGGTGCCAACCGTTTTTCCAGTCGCTCATGACAAGACGGTCGTTGAGACCCGCGAGCACAAGTGTCCCGCAAGGACTTTCCCATTCGGTAAATAAAATCCGCTCGGACATAATTCGTACTAATCAGATTGAAGATACATACTAAGTTTAAAAATGCGGTGAGAGATTGTCGAACGCACCTACCCAAGTCCATCGTCTGGTCTTGAAATTCTAAGAATATTTTTGCCTCAACCGCTAAAATGAATAAGTTACACAAAGATCCGAGAGGTAAAGATGGCACAGCCGAAATCCGTGCAGAAAATGACTTTTGAAGAAGCGATGCAGGAGATGCAGACAATCGTTGAGACGATGAGAAAAGGGGAATTGACCTTAGAGGAAAGTGTCAAGGCCTACAGGCGCGGAAAGGAACTCTCAGCACACTGTCAGTCTTTATTGAATAAAGCGGCAGAAGTCGTGCGTGAGCTTGAAGACGGCAGCGAGGTTGCTTTGCAAGAGTCGGATCTTCGTCAGAAAGGAATGACTGATGGATTTTAAGAGTTGGAGTACTGAGCGGGCCTCGCACTTTGAGTTGTGTGCGAAAAAAGCATTGCCGCCCGATAATCGCTTGCCGTGGAAATTGCATGAAGCGATGCGCTATGCGGTGCTCGACGGCGGCAAACGCATTCGTCCTCTTTTAGCTTATGCCGCCGGCGAATTGGTGGGTGCAAAAGAGGAGGCACTTGATCATATTGCTTTGGCGCTGGAATACATCCACTCGTATTCGCTTGTGCACGATGACATGCCGTGTATGGATAATGACACGCTGCGCCGAGGAAAACTTACCACGCATAAAAAGTATGGTGAGGCGATGGGGATGCTCACAGGCGATGCACTTCAGGCACAGGCTTTTTATGAACTCACTCAAACGAAGCTTGCGGGTGATCAGATTGCTGTTTTAGTTAAAGTTTTAGCGACGGCTGCGGGTTCAGCCGGCATGTGCGGCGGTCAGGCCGTGGATTTGTTGTCCGTTCACCAAAAGCTTGATTTGGATACGCTCACTCTCATGCATCGCCTGAAAACCGGTGCGATGATTCGAGCCAGTGCTCTGATGGGGTTGTATGCCGGTGAACAATTGCCGCCTCCGGCTCTGATCGGGTTAATTATCCAATACGCCGATGCCATCGGCTTGGCCTTCCAAGTGATCGACGATATTCTTGACGTCACGGCAGACACTGCCGTGTTGGGTAAAACCGCCGGCAAGGATGCAGCCGAAGATAAACCCACCTATGTCTCAATTCTGGGATTAAATCAATCCAGAATCATGGCGCAAAATGAAATTAACCGGGCTCTTGAAGCACTGAAATCGATTGAAGAACTCTCCGAAATATACCAAGGCAAAACAACGCGCCTGGAGGAGATCGCCCGATATATTTTGAGCCGTGATCATTAAGACAGGAGAAGTGATGAGATTATTGAAACGAATTCATTCTCCGGCGGATTTGAAAAAACTATCGGTAGCCATGCTTCCGACGCTTGCAAGCGAAATCCGCGACTTTATGGTGGAGTCGGTTTCCAAGACCGGTGGACATTTAGCCAGTAGTCTTGGCGCCGTAGAACTGACGCTGGCTTTGCATTACGTCTTTAATTCTCCGCGCGATAAGATTATTTTCGACGTGGGCCATCAGGCCTACGCTCACAAGATGCTGACCGGTCGACAAGATCAATTTAAAACCCTCCGTCAGTACAAAGGACTCTCCGGTTTTCCTAAGCGTGGAGAAAGTGAGCACGATGCTTTCGGTACGGCTCACAGCTCCACTTCAATTTCGGCTGCACTCGGTATGGCGGTAGCCGATGCCATGCGAGGGGATAAAGAGGCGTGGCACATTGCCGTGATCGGTGACGGCGCATTAACGGGCGGCATGGCGGTTGAAGCATTAAATCATGCCGGCACCTACAAAGAAGACATTAAACTTTTAATTATTGTTAACGATAACGACTGCTCGATTTCGCCTTCTGTCGGTGCTCTGAATCACCACCTGGCGAAATTGGTCTCCGGCCACGCTTTTTCAAGTGCGCGTAATTTCTCCAAACGCGCCCTAAAACCGCTTCCCCGACTCTGGAATCTTTTCAAGAGCATGGAGCAGCGTACCGTGAATTTTGTGGCACCTCACTCAACGCTTTTCTCTGCCTTTGATCTCAATTACTACGGACCGGTCGATGGCCATGACATCGCTAACCTGATAACGGTTCTTCGCAATATCAAAGCGCTCGATGGCCCGATGGTGCTGCACGTGGTCACGAAAAAAGGTAAGGGCTATGCCCCGGCCGAAGCCAACCCGACGCTCTACCATGGAGTGGGCAAATTCGATCCTGAAAATGGGATTGTCGAAAAGAAGCCTGACCCGGAGCATCCGACTTATACGGAAGTTTTCTCCCGTTGGGTTTGCGACATGGCTTCTGTTGATCAAAGGCTTTATGCCATTACGCCTGCAATGCGCGAGGGCTCGGGCCTTGTTGAATTTGAAAAGCGCTTTCCGGAGCGCTATCGCGATGTGGCCATTGCCGAGCAGCATGCTGTCACTTTTGCGGCCGGTTTGGCGACTTCCGGAATGAAGCCGGTAGTGGCAATTTATTCTTCCTTTGCCCAACGGGCGTATGACCAGATTCTGCACGATGTGGCGATTCAAAATCTGCCGGTGATGTTTGCCATTGATCGCGGTGGTTTGGTTGGGGCCGATGGTGAAACCCATCAAGGGGTTTTTGATATCGCTTATCTCAGAAGCATTCCGAACATGACGATCATGACGCCGTCCGACGAAAACGAATGCCGTCGGATGCTCACCACGGCCTATAAGATGGATACACCGGCAGCGGTTCGCTATCCTCGAGGCAAGGGACCCGGTGTACCCCAGGATGAGGCACTGGAAACGGTGCCGATCGGAAAAGCCCGATTGATTTGTCATAGCGGCAGGAAAGACAAACGGGTGGCCATTCTTGCCTTCGGACTGATGGTGTCAAGAATGCGTGAGGCGGCCGAAGAGCTTGATGCCACTCTGATTGATATGCGGTTTGTCAAACCGATCGATCGCGAAATGATCATGAGGGCAGCTCCCGAGCATGACTTACTTTGCACGGTCGAAGATGGTGTTGCGATGGGAGGTGCGGGTAGCGCAGTTTTAGAGACGCTCTCTGAGATGGGTCTTGAGGTTCCGTGCCTCGTGATGGGTATTAAAGATCAGTTTGTTCCCCAGGGCGGCATTGATGACTTGATGCGCGACAATGAACTCGATACCGAGAGTGTCGTGCGCCGTATTCGAGAAGCGCTTTTGATTAAAACTCTGGTGGATTTAAAGCCATACAACACGATGGCCGTCAGTGCCAAGGCTCGTTATTTCGCACAGGTGTCAGACTCTCAGGAACTTCAAACTGCACTGGATTTTGCCGCACGGCACGATGTTCGTCCTTTCATTTTGGGAGGGGGCTCCAATCTGCTCATCACCTCGCCTTTGGTTGATCGTTTGGTTATCCGAATGGCTATTGAAGGGTTCGATGTTAACGAAGAGGAAAAAACGGTACGTGTGGGTGCAGGGGAGTGTTGGCACAAAACAGTCAGACGCGTTTTGTCGATGGGTTGGGGTGGATTGGAAAACCTCGCTCTTATCCCCGGAACGGTAGGTGGCGCAGTGGTTCAAAACATCGGTGCCTACGGGGCGGAAGTCGCGCAGTTTGTCAAGAGCGTCGAAATCTACGACCCGCAAACCGGTGAAGTCAGACATTTGAATAATGCTGATTGCGATTTCGGTTATCGGCACAGTATTTTTAAGACGGAGCCGGGCGATCAGTGGATTGTGTTGTCGGTGACTTTGCAATTTCAGGCTGATTGGAAAGCTAATTTAAGTTATAGGGAATTGGCGGTTGCTTTTGAATCGAAAGAGGCAACGCCTGAGGCCATTTATGAGGCTGTCGTTGCCGCCCGTACGCGTAAATTACCCGATCCGGCGGTGTTGCCCAGTGCTGGCTCTTTTTTCAAAAATCCGATTGTAACGCGTGAAGAATTTCAGGCTTTGCTTGCGAAATATCCGAGCATTGTTCACTATCCGCTCGCGGGCGGCCGTGAAAAGTTGGCTGCCGGTTGGCTCATTGAACAAGCTGGCCTTAAAGGAGCCCGAGAGGGAGCCGCAGGGACCTACGGCAAGCAAGCGTTGGTTTTGGTCAATCATGAGGGAAAAGCAAGCGGGCAGGAGTTGATTGCCTTTGCTTCTCGGATTGAACAGGCTGTTGAAGCAATGTTCGGGGTCCATCTGGAGTACGAACCTGTTGTTTTGAGCTGAAGTTCTGAATGAAGGCTCTGATCGGTTTTCGACTGGTATTAACTATCAGTCATCTCTTTTTTAGGATTGGTTAAGTCGATGATTGGCAATGATTTTCAAGATTTAAATGGAATGTGTTGGACAATCGGTACATTCGATTTTGATATTCCTTTTATCGGCACTGCGGAAAAGGCGACGTACATATTTAACCAAAATTTGGTGGATATAACCTGGAATTGCATGCGAACCTTAGAACAGAATCCCTCCACCTTGCCCCAAACAAGGACAATTCTGAACGGAAAGTCAGTTGAAGGATTGGATGTTAGCGATCTTCTCCAGGTTAAAAATTATGGTGACGGTGCCAAAGCTTTGATCCGTTTATTAAGAGAGAATAAGTTTAAAGTCGATATTGAAACGGCTTGTTTATTGCACCGGTTTGTTGGTTTTAAGGATGCTCTTGAGTGGGGGACGCTTCGGAATTTAAATACCGGTATTCATGACGTTGAGTATGTGCCTCCCTCTTTTGAAAATTTACCCAGCTTGGCTAAGAAGGGTTTTGAATTCCTCAACACTGAAGTTCAGGATCCGAAGGAGCGCGCAATTGCTGTTTTCCTGTTCATGGCGAGAACGCAATTTTTCTTTGACGCGAATAAGCGAACTGCCTCTTTAATGATGAATGGCTGCCTTATGTTAAACGGATATTGGCCGATCATGGTACTAAATCAGGAAAGTGTGGAATTCCATCAAAAGTTGGGTCGATTTTACGAGACAGGCAACGCAGATGAGATGATGGCATTCTTTAGTCAAAGTGTTAAAAAACTGTATATCCAAAATAAATCGTAATCCAACAAAATCGAACAGCTCAGTTTTTCTACTGTTTTAAGACCACTTCTAAAGTCTATCTCAGGAATTTGAGGAACCACGATTTATAATTATTAAGTTAATGTTTTTCTTCTAAAGGAAAGAAACACCATGCGAGTGACGACTCTCGAACAATTGGTCAAGGCCGGTGCCTTGAAAGATAAGCGCGTTTTTATCCGTTCTGATTTGAACGCCCCGCGCGATGAAAACGGCAATATTACGAACGAGGCCCGCTTGGTGGCATCCGTTCCTGCCATCCGCATGGCCCGTGATGCCGGTGCCCGTGTGATGGTGGTGAGCCACTTGGGTCGCCCGAAAGAAGGCGAAAAGACCCCGGCCGATAGCCTTGAGAAGATCGCTCAACGCATGGGTGAACTTCTCGGCTGCTCAATCCGCTTGATCGACAATTGGGTCGACGGTGGTTTTGAAGTGGCTCCGGGCGAAGTGGTGATGCTTGAAAATTGCCGCTGTAACGTGGGTGAAAAGAAGTGCACCGAGGAGCTCTCTAAGAAGTACGGTGCTTTGTGCGATGTGTTTGTTAACGATGCTTTCGGTACGGCCCACCGCGCTCAAGCCTCTACTTACGGCGTGGCTCAATACGCCGATTTGGTCTGCGCAGGTCCTTTGATGGCCGCAGAAATCGAAGCGTTAACAAAGGCTGTTGAAGAAGCCAAGCACCCGTTGGTTGCCATTGTGGGCGGTTCTAAGGTTTCGACGAAATTGACCATTTTGAATAACTTGGCTCAAAAGGTTGATCAATTGATCGTGGGTGGCGGCATTGCCAACACGTTCCTGATGGCCGCGGGTTACAAGGTCGGTAAGTCTCTGGCAGAAGCTGATCTGGTTGATGAATGCAAGAAGATTTTAAAGACCTTGGAAGAAAAGGGCGCAACGCTTCCCTTGCCCACGGATGTGGTGGTGGCCAAGGAATTTTCTGAAACGGCCGAACATCGTACCTGCCGTATTGAAGACGTGCAGGACGATGAAATGATTTTGGACGTCGGCCCTGAAACGGCTCAAGCGTTGGCTGAAATCCTTCAAAAGGCAGGCACCATCGTTTGGAACGGTCCGGTCGGTGTATTTGAAATGCAACCCTATGCTCATGGCACGGAAGTGATGGCTCAAGCGATTGCTCGTGCAACCGAAGCCGGTGCCTTCTCCATTGCGGGCGGCGGCGATACGGTGGCGGCTGTGGGCAAATTCGGTATTTCTGATCGCATTTCCTACATTTCTACGGGAGGCGGCGCTTTCCTGGAATTCCTCGAAGGTAAGGTATTGCCGGCCATTGAAATTTTGGAAAAGCGCGCTCAATAACAAACAGTCCGCTTAATTCTGAGTGTTTTCGATTGAGTCCCGAAGCTCTCTTGTCAAATGAGGTTTCGGGACTTTTTTTGCATGCACCGTCAATGTTATGAGGAGATAGGTGATGAGCAAAACACCGCCGGAAAAGGCGATTGAAGAGTTAACCATGATTCTGTTATACCTGTTGCGTTTTTCTGAAAAAAACGTAACTTCTTCCTGGAAAAATTATGACTTCGAAGCGCTCGGTGAACTCGAAAAGTTAAACTGGATTGATCAGGGCCGAAATTATTGGAAGAAGAAAAGTGTTCAACTGACTGACGAAGGCATAGCTCAAGCTAAACAGTTATTGAAGAAGTACGGAATTGAAGACTGGAAATAGTCAAAGCGGTCGAAAATTCAGTCTAAGAAAAAGAGCACGAACTTGTCGTGCTCAGGTCAAGAATTCAGATTTTGAAGTGTCCTAAGAAAGAATAGGACACTTCACTATCCGGGATTAATTGCGACGCATGATTTCGATGATTTTCTCATCGGTTTGTTGCATACCCTTGGTGATCATGGCACCGAGATTGTCAATGGTTTTTTCAACATCGGCCGACACAATGCCTTGGCCTGCCACACCGTGCCCGGCCAAAGCAAGGAAGCATCCCTTATAAGCTGTTTGAGCAGCGGTATGCACCTTCATGGCACAGGTTGATTTGGCACCGTCGCAAACCATACCCGACGTATCACTGATGACATTATTAATTGCCATACAACCTTGTTCAAAAGTGCCGGAATTAAGGTAAACAAGGGCCATTGCAACAGCTGAGGCGGTCGCCGTGTTGCCGCAGAACGCAGATAATGACGGGTAGTGAGATTTGATGTAGATAGCGCCCAAATGAGACATGATCAAAGCACGGGCAAGCTTTTCGTCATCGGCTTTAACGAATTCGGCCATCTTGACAACAGGAATCGTGGCCGTGATGCCTTGGTTGCCGCTTCCGTAATTACTCATGGCTGGAAGCGTCGCCCCGCCCATGCGAGCGTCAGAGGCGGCTGCCGTGCAGGCTGCCATATTATTGATAAGGTCGGCACTTAAAATACCGGCATTAATCTGTTCCTTGATGGTGCGGCCGAGTTCCAGACCGTACTCATGAGACAAGCCTTCTTCGGAAAGGGCCATGTTGATATCACGAGCCTGAAGAATGAAGGCGATATCGGCAAAAGGAGCATTCAAAGCAAAGTCATAGATGGATTTCAGGCAGATTTCTTCGCCGCCTACACTGCTTTGCCCTTCGGTCGTTGTGGTGATCGCCTGTTCCTTTTTGAAAACGATTTCGCCGTTTTTGCGTTCTTCCACAATACCCGTGTGGTCGCCCTGTACGGTTACCTGAGCGGATTCATCGCCTGCATAAGCAATAGCACTGCAGAAAACGGCATCGAGACAGTCTGCGCGCTCGATGACGATGCGTCCCTCTTCGATCATGGTCATGGCTTCTTTAACATGAGCCGGAGTGACTGTCGCCAACACTTCAAGACCACCGTCGGGGTTACCACCCAAGGCGCCCACCGCCGCAGCAATCGGAAGACCGATTTGGCCCGTACCCGGAACGAACACGCCCATGGCGTTTTTGTAAAGATTGTCGCTGACAGAAACGGAGAGACGTTCCGGTTTTTGGCCTAAAAGGCGGGCGGCATGAGCGGCCGCATAGGCAATGGATGTCGGCTCTGTGCACCCCAAAGCCGGCTGCACTTCCTTTTTCAGGATCGCAATAAAGTGGTCCCACTGTTGCATGTTTTTCTCTCCTCGTTTATTGAAAAATGGGCACAGACCCAAGCTGTGCCCATTATTTTAATAAGTTATTGCGCGCCCTCTTTGGCCGCTTTCTTTTTCTTTAAATACTTTGAAAGGGCAATTGCCATAGTCGGTATCAGAGCACAACCGATACCTAAAAGCAAAATCGTTGTCAGGTGATCACGGATAAACGGCATGTTACCGAAGAGGTGTCCGGCCCAAACCAAGCCGTAAACCCAAACGAATGCTCCGGTAATCGAATAAAACTCGAAACGCAAAACAGGCATGGAGGCGGCACCCGCAATAAGCGGAGCGAAAGTTCTGACGATCGGAACGAAACGGGCTAAGAACACGGTTTTACCGCCGTGCATTAAATAGAACTGGTGGGTTTTATTCAAAGCTTCCTGATCGATCCAACTGATGGAGCCGTCATAAATTTTGTGTCCCAGCCAGGAACCTATATAAAAATTGGACGTGTTGCCGAGAATGGCACCTAAAGTAACGACTGCAGTGAGCCACCACGGATCAATGGCTCCGGTTGCGGTTACAGCGCCTGCTACAAACAAAAGCGAGTCACCGGGTAAAAACGCCATGACCACGATACCTGTTTCCAGGAAAAAGATCATGAACATGACGAAATAAATCAAGAGGCCGTAGTCGCTTGCAATTGTGATTAAAAAGCGATCAACGTTTGTAAATAAATCAAGAAATAAAGACCAGTCCATAGCCGAGGGAGACCATCAAAAACAGTCGATTATTTTTATTAAAGCAACGGATGACAGTTTACTCATTCATGGGCGAGTTTAAAAGAGTCGAAATGTAATATTGTTAGAGACGACTTAATGGAAAACAAAATATCAAAAATGATATGTCAGAAAGAAATTCCCCATTGACAGTTGCTCGACGGGGGAGGTATTGTTTACACATTAGTCCTGTCACTTTAGGGAAGTACTTATGCAACAACGATCTCTCACAAAGCTCTCTTTGGCTCTTATTCTTGCCATGGGGGCGTTAAACGCCAATGCTTTTAAATACGGAGACTACGATACTCAGGTTGACGGTCTGATTAGCGATAATCGTATGAAGTTTGTGGGCGCCAACTACATCAACAACGGACCATTGGATGAGTCAGAAGCCTTAATCGGAATGTATGGCGACCATAACGCAATGAATGATTACAAAGCTGATACTCAGGGCGATGTGAGCTTTAATTTGTCGCAATCCGTGTTGGAACGTCATCCGTCATTTGTCAAAGTTTATGGGTATGGTGCCGGTTTAGTTTATGGCAGCGTAGATACCAGTAATGAAATAAATTCGGCTAAGGTTAACGGTAATGTAGCGTTAAATATTCACGATATTGGCTCTGCTTCACAAATTTATAACTTGGATGCAAGTTTCTGGGGTGGTGGTGGCATTGAAACGTATACCGGTGACGCCAGTGTCAATGGCGATGTGACGGTTACTATTTCCAATGTTTATGCCGCTGAATTTGAAATCAACGGTGGAGGACGGGCCGATGGTGGGAATCCTCCCACGGCAACTTATGACCGTCCCAATGCCAACATTTCTGGAAAGGTTGTCATTAATATTAAAAATGCAGAACTCGGAGTACAAGGCGCTGTTTATGGTGCCGGTGATGCCGCAGGTGAAGGTTCAACCGCTAATGTCGGTTCTGTTGAAATCAATGCCGATCGTTTAACGTTTGATGCTCCTTTCTATGATGAGGAGGAGGGCGACTATATAGAAGCTGAGAACATTGTTATGGGCGGCGGATTGGCTTTTGACCAAAGTTTTGCAGATGTCAACGGTGACGTAAAGATTACCTTAAAGAATTCTTCAATCCAGACGGTTATGGGTGGAGGTTCCACCGAAAATGATTTGGAAGACGGAGAATTAGATGGTCGAGATCGATATAACGGCCAATCTGCAGCGGTTAAGGGTCATGTTGAGATCAATTTAGAAAACACAAAGGCCGATGAAGTGATCGCTTCAGGTAACACAAACGGAGCGGCTTGGGGCGATAAATATGAAATCATAGGGGAACTGGGCGATGCCAGTGTCGGCAGCGCTACCATTACTTTAAGTGGTCAAACATCTGTCGGAAATGTATATCTTGCCGGTAGCGGTGAAGGCTCCAATGTCAATGGAGATTCAACATTAGTCATTGAGGGCAATGACGTTGAAGTCGGTCATATTTACGGCGCTGCATTCGGTAGCGAAGTGGAAGGTACCGCCAAGATTGCTTTCGGTTCTGACTTCAACGGGACATTTGACACGCCTTACGAAGCTATTGATGAACTGGAAGCTCTCAATGGTTCCAATGTTGCGATTACCATAACGGATACTGAAGCCGCCCAAGGCCTGACTCTGTCCGGTGCAGGCAACTTTAATGCCGATATCCGATTGACGTCCGGTACTTTGACGGTAAACGGTAAGGTTAATGCAACAGCACTTAGCCTGACCGGAAATGGCGGTTTGGTTATGGCACAAAACGGTGTCCTGACCACAACAACCGATC
>NZ_JACJKX010000019.1 GCF_016901835.1 Parasutterella secunda
TGGAGACATACCAACCGTCGGCTTTTCGAACGACGGTGATATTTTTTGCTTTCCCTTCGATATATTGACTTCGTCTGTACTTCACAAAACCGATACCGGGCAAATAGATTTGTTTACCTGTTTCATCGATTTTAAATCCCTGCGGATAACGGAATCCATCTGATGATCCGAACTTACGGTGAAAGACAGGAAAATCTGCACGACCTGAAAAGAAGTTTGAATAAGCCCGGGCGAGATCTTTCATGGATTGCTGAAGGCACTGTGAGTAGCACTCTGAGAGCCACAGCATGTCAGGATTTTTTTTCCAATCAGGCAATAAAGCAGAAAGATTTTTGTAGGAGGGATGCTGACCGGTTTTCTTCTCGTATTGTTCTTTTGCCCAGCTTAAGCCCTTGTTATAAACAAAGCGGCAGCAGCCGGCAAAGCGCGACATTAATCGTGCCTGACGGCCGTTGGGCTTAAGCTTAAAGAGAAAACCTTGGCGGAACAACATAGGCCGATATTTTACAAAGTTTTAGAGTCGATTTTCTTTTAAAATAATAGCCAATTGTCATTGGCGTTCCTTATATCCTCGGCATGAATGCCGAGGATATAAGGAACTGTCGGTAAAAGGTGAATTCCTTGTAGCCATTAGGAGCCTTGCCTTCAGCAAAAGTTAAATCCGCCCTCAACTGTCGGATACAACGATAATTTCTTGTCCCGAAAGAAACCAGCATCAGAAGTTCTCCCAAAAATAATCAATTTTTTTTGTTTATTTTAACCTGGACAGTATTAACCAAAGCGCTTTTTTGTTCAATAGAAAAACTCTTCTGAACCCATCTTTGTTGATCAACAGAACAGAAAAAAGCTTGAGAGCTTTAAAAGATTTTGGTAAAATCAGGGACTTTTCCAAGGGAGTGTTCTTCGTGGACGTGTTCGCATGCCCGAAAGAACCGCAAAAATCCGTTGGAATGAACTGATTCACCAGCCGCTTCCGACTTTGTGCTGTAAGCGTATTTTCAATGCTAAATGCCTTTGAAAGCGGCTGTAATTAACAGCCGTAACTTTTTTATATAAGGCAAGGAACTAACAATGGCTAATACCA
This sequence comes from Parasutterella secunda, assembly GCF_016901835.1. Taxonomy (GTDB): domain Bacteria; phylum Pseudomonadota; class Gammaproteobacteria; order Burkholderiales; family Burkholderiaceae_F; genus Aphodousia; species Aphodousia faecavium. Next base: position 1,085 of record NZ_JACJKX010000019.1, read on the forward strand.
AACAAGCTCGTAAGCGCGCCCGTCAAGCTGTTGCGCGCAACCAGCACCTTTCTGCTCAACGCTCTCAATATCGTACCGCCATCAAGGCCGTACGTAAGTTGATCGTTGCCGGCGACAAGACCGCCGCCGCTGAAGCTTTTGTGAAGGCTCAAAAGGTTATCGACACGATGGCCGGTAAGAGCGTTTTGCACAAGAACGCCGCTGCTCGTCATAAGAGCCGCTTGGCTGCTGCTATCAAGGCAATGGCCTAATTCTCAAGTTTCTGAGAAGCGAACGGGACTGGTTTTGAATCAGTCCCGTTTTTGTTTGCTACTTCAGAATACCCCAATTCACTAATTTAGCGTAAATAGGAAATCGTTGAATCAATTCTTGGTAAAAGGGAGTCATCCGAGCATAGTGCCAGAATAAATTTTTCCCAATATTATTTGACTTAAATCTTTCTGGCCAAAGGGGATGAACTAACCAAGGTTTCCTCGGACCTTCAAAATGACGCATCGTACAATCTTCAAGTCTTCCCCTCCAATCTATAAACTTCTTTGCCCTGGGCGACGTAACACTAAATTTTTCGTTTAAAGGACAGTAATTACACTCAAAATAATAATTTAAAATATCCTGGTCAACGTACAGCAGTCTATCTCTTATCTTTTTTTCAGTTTCAAAAAGCTTGTTTGTTATCCCCTTAGCCCGCCACTGGTCAGAATCAATTAATAACAATCCAGATTCAAAATAAATATGATTTTGAGACAATCCTAAACGTTTAAGACTTGCAGCTACTTTTGATGTCGACTTTCGATCTAGCCCAGGGACAGCTCCCAAGGCCATACCATTTAAATCCTGACGATAAAGTTCTGAGATATCTCCACAATAAATTACATCTATATCGGAATAAATAACCTTCTTGAGGTCGGTTTTCAAGTGAGGGATGAGAAAGCGACCATAAGCAGCTTTGGATATATGGCCAAGAGCAATAAAATCTGAAAAATATTCCTCTAATGATAAAGCTAACCAATGTATGTTCAGGTTGCTACAAATTTGAGTAATCTGCTCAACCTTATTCTTAGTTCCATCCTTGATCCCACAATCAATAACATAAAGATCTATTTTTTCCGAAGTGTTTGAACAAATCGAAAGTGCCGTAATTGCAACAAAAGGGGCGTAGTTTTCATCGCTACAGACAAAAACCGGAATATTTTGCTTAGACATGTCCATTTCCACAATAACCAATCTTTATTGATTCTATATCAACGCACTACTTCATAAGGCCAATCAATAATCCCGCCCATGTCGTACACATGTGTGTAGCCTGCTGCCTGAAGTTTGAGCATGGCATAGTGGCTTCTGACGCCAGATCGGCAATAAATGATGATGGGATGATCCAAATCATCAGGCAACGATTCAGGCTTAACGCCCTCTTCAATATCATCGTTATCCAAAAGCACTGCACCGGGAATGTGTCCCCAGTTATATTCATGAGCATGACGAACATCCAAAAGCAAAACCTTATCGCCCAACTCGTCTAACATCTTTTTGCCTTCTTGAGCGGTAATCGCCATCTCACTTCTCCTTAAATTTCACTTTAAGAACACCCACGCCCTGCACGCCTCCTTCCAAAACGTCTCCCGGATGGATTGTCCCGATGCCGGCTGGCGTCCCCGTCATAATTAAGTCACCGGGCTTGAGTTCATAAAGCGTTGAAATGTAGCTGATGATTTCGGGGACATTCAGAATCATTTCTGATGTCGTCCCTTCCTGGCGCTTTTCGTTGTTGACATAAAGCCAAACCTTCATCGGTTCATTATCAGGCGTACGTGAGGCGGGTTTAACGGCTGTCATCGGAGCCGACTCATCAAATGCCTTAGCGGTATCCCACGGCTGCCCTTTGGCACTACTTGCGCGTTGTAAATCCCGGCGTGTGAGATCAAGGCCTGCCGCGTAGCCCCAGACATAGTCCATGGCGTCTTCAACAGCGATGTTGCGCCCTGCTTTCCCGATAGCAACCACGAGTTCAATTTCGTGTTGCAGATCTTCTGTTGCCTGCGGGAAATCCAATTCCAAAGTCTTTTCAGGTGAAACGTAAACCGCGGCATCCGCTGGCTTTAAAAAGAGGCTGGGCGGCGTTTTCTCACCCAACGCTGCATTAACCGCTGCGTAGTTACGAGCCACACCATAAATGCGATGAATCGGAAAATACAAATTGAATTCGCCCTCAATAGGAAGAACTGCCTGAGGAGCCGGGGCAAACAAAAAAGACATGTTTAAGTCCTTAGAGAATCAAAACCAAACTCAGGGTTTAGAGAACATTAAAAAATTTCAGCAGGCAAAACTTTACACCAAATTTCCCTGAGATACTCCGATGTTTTTCAGCATCACCTTTACAACACAGTACGAATTAATTTGCTCCCTCAAGATTAGATTATTGCATCCTCATCTTTTAAAGTGGAAACGCAACATGTAATCGGGTAGCATAGCGGCATAACAAAATTTAAATGCAGAAAAATGTTCCAATTATCTACTGATCATTCTGACAAATCTGTCATCGGTGTCGGCGCACATCGCGCTTGCTACATTCACCCGGAAGATCCTGCCAAGTGCATTAAGGTTATCTACAACTCTTCAGGGACAGCTCTAAAAGAAATTAAAAGAGAGTTGTCTTATTACCGTTTTCTCAACAGCTATTTGACCGATTGGTCGGGTATCACAAGATATTACGGTACCGTTGAAACCAATTTAGGAACCGGTTACGTATACGATCGGATTGTAGACTTTGACGGTAAACCTTCTCAGACAATTTCCGAGCGCTACAAAATTGAAGAGCTTAAAGACAACTGGAAAGAGCTCGATGAAATCATTTCTAAACTAAAAAAATATATGTGGGATAACCGCATTATCACCACTGCGCTTAGACCGCATAATGTTTTATGCCATCGGGTAAGCGAAACGGAAATCATCCCGGTCATCTGTGACAGTATGGGGGTCACCACTCGGATTCCTGTTGCACAATATTGTCCGTGGTTGTGTCACAGAAAACAAAAGAAATTATTTGCTCGATTTGATGGCTTACCGTTAATTCAAAAGGTTTACCAATACAAAAATCAGCAGGAATAAACAATCAAAAACTAGAGAGGGGCTTGCAGGCCCCTTTTTGGTTTTCAAGAAAACGGTATTAGTTATCTCTAACCGGTCGCACAGGATTGGGCAGACCGCGAATGAAGAGATAGAACTGATAAATGTAGCCGCTTACTGCATAGCAGCAGAAGAGGATAAACGCAGAGAGCGCAGGATTGGTGGAGAAAAAGATAAAAGCAAGTGCCGCCACCAACACAACCCAGAACGGAATCGTGCGAACAAAACCCATATTCTTACCGCTAAAGAACGGAGCGTTCGAAACCATCGTCACACCGGCATAGATGCAAAGCACTGCCGTGATTTGGGGAATATACTGAGCCAATTCAGGGGTCACACGGTTTGTGCAGGCAAGCCACACAAAGCCCATCACCAAAGCGGCACCGGCAGGGCTGGCCAAGCCTTGGAAAAAGCCCTTGTCAATAAAACCGATGTTGGCATTAAAGCGAGCCAAACGGACACCGGCACCTGCGCAGAAAATAAAAGCTGCAGCCCAACCGAGACCACCCAAATCTTTGAGGGCAAACTCATAGGCAATGAGAGCCGGGCAAACACCGAAAGCGGTCATGTCGGCAATGGAGTCAAACTGCTCACCAAAACTGCTTTGCGTGTGCGTAAAGCGTGCTACACGACCGTCCATACCATCTAAGAGCATAGAAAGGAAAATGGTTGCAGCAGCAATACCGAAGTCACCTGCCATGGCTTGGGTCACGCCCCAGAAAGCGCAGATCATTGAACCCATCGTAAAGGAGTTGGGCAATAAGTAGATACTGCGGGCACGGGCCTCTTGAATGCGTTCTTTAATATTGGCGCGAGGAGAACGACGAATCTTTCGCATGATAAAACCTTTGTTTCCTGTTTCGATTACTCGGCTTTAGGAGCCAATTTAGCCAAAATGGTTTCGGTGCCGAGTACCTTTTCACCAATGGTGACACAAGGCGTTGCATCCGTGGGCAAATAGACGTCCAAGCGGCTGCCGAAACGAATAAAGCCGTAGCGCTCACCCTTCTTTAACTCATCGCCTTTTTGGATGTAGCAAAGAATACGGCGAGCAACCAGTCCTGCCACTTGGACAACCGTAATGCGGTTGCCGTCGTTAACGCGGACAATCACGGCATTGCGTTCATTTTCAGTACTGGCTTTATCAAGATCTGCATTTAAGAATTTGCCGGGATAGTACTGAACATCTTCCACCGTTCCGTTGACCGGAAAACGCTGGCAGTGAACGTTAAAGAGATTCATGAAGACGCTGATCAAAATTGCTTCTTCATTCGTAAAGGGATCAATGGTCTTTTCGACCTTCACAACCTGGCCGTCTGCAGGCGAGAGAACCGCTTCAGGCATGGACGGAACCGTGCGCGGAGGATCTCTGAAAAACTGCGTGACAATGAGAAAGAGGATCCAAAGCACGGCAGCAATGAATCCGAAACCGGCAAAAGCCGTCCACAAAAGAGCTAAAAGAAAAGTACCGCCGATGAAAGGCCAGCCTTCGCGTGCCAAAAAGGGGTGTGGGTACTTTTGATTCATGAGTTTGATCTCCGTGACTAATTCAAACAGCCAATTGTACGCTATTGGCAAAATGTTTCCGACCACTTGCTCATGTTAACCACTATTTTCTTAAAATGAGGCGAGCGCAAAAACCTGTAACATTTTCGACATATTTGAAAAAAGGCCCAAGTCGGATTCTCAGGCCTTCTTCATTCTCAAAGTTTGTTTTAGCGCTTAATCAGCACTTCGGCGGTAACTGTTAAATTGAGTTCACTCGTACCGGCTTCAATATCAGGTACAGGCATCGCCTCATCCATCATGCTTTTAGCCGATGCTCGCATCAGCATATTCATGGGGCGAGGAGAATTAGCACCGCTAAAGCGCAACGATTGCAGTTGAACTTTAGAGGCATCACTTCCCACCGATTGAGCAATCCATACTGAACGCTGCGTAGCGTCTGATACAGCCATCTTGTAGAGCGACTCATCGTACTTGGCCTTCGCTTCGTCTGAGACTCTGAAGTTGAGACCATCCAAAGCCAATGTGCCGTTAACACTTTCAATCACTTTAGGGACGAGGTCAATATCAGGCGAAATCACTTCCAATGATTGGGACACGCGCCAGGCAACAATTTTCGGAGTCTGATTACCCTTTACTTCGCTGTAGACCGGATATGAATTCATTGACTGCGTCTGAAGCTTCAATTGATCGCTCACGGCTTTAATCTGAGAAAAACCGGAATTCATCGTTTTAATAGCCTGAGCAGTCGCCTCTTTCAAGGTCTTGGCTTGAGCCGAAACCGACCAGTTCATCTGGGCCTCATCGTTGGGCACAGTAATGGAGGCTGTACCGTTGACGGCAAGCGTCATCCCCTTTTCTGACAAAGTTGTCCCGTTCATCGAGTCTGCGGCCATGGCCGTTGACATAGCAATAGTTAAAAGGCCGGCGGCTGTCATCTGAGTCAGTTTTTGCATAGCGATTTCTCCCTTTCAAAATTGATGTTTACTGACTGTATTTTACGAGGCTATCTCGAGTAAAATGTGTCATTATTTTCTTTTCTGTATCAGCTTTTTATTCTGGACCTGTTATGAATCCGATTGTTGTTTGCCGCCTACCGAACCATGTCGGCGACTGCTGTATGACTCTCCCCTCTTTGCGTTTATTGGAAGCAAGCGGTTTTACGCCCTACCTGGTCGGCAAGCGCTTTGCCGAAGACTTGATGCTCGGCATGGGCTGGCGCTTTGATCCCATTGAGGGCCATGTAAGTGAAGATCTTCAAAGACTTCACTATCTTTCTCAGCAGCTTCACAACCCCCTCGGATTACTTTTCCCGAATTCTTTCGGTTCTGCCCTGCAATTTCGTTTAGCCGGAATTCGGGCTGCAGGCTTTCCGACAGACGGCCGATTCCTGCTTCTTGATCAAAAGGTGTCTGAACCCGAAAAGAATATCCACGAAGTAGAACGTTTCTTTGCCGCAACTTTGGGTGCTATCAAAGCCTGGGGAAAAGAGCCGGCTTTTACTGAGCCACCTAAAGATTTGGGGTTAAAACTTATTACCCGTCATACGGCCGGTGCGAAGAATCTGATTGAAAAATACGGCATTCCTCAAAAGTTTGCGCTGATTGCTCCGATTGCTCGAGGCGTACATCACGGAAAGATCAAACACTGGACGCATATTAATTGTGTGGTTAAGCCTTTACGTGAGTTGGGCATTGAGCCGATCGTTCTTCCGTCTCCAGATGAAGCTGAAGACGCAAAAGTGGCTTGCCCCGATGCAAAGCATTTGCCGCCTACCAATTTGGGCACTTACGCAGCTCTTTGCAAAGAAGCACAATTGGTGATTGCTAATGATTCCGGTATCAGCCATGTGGCTGCTGCGGTCGGTGCTCGTCAAATTACTTTGGTCGGTGTGACTGATCCCAAACGGACCGGCCCCTGGAACCCGAATGCTATCGTTTTGGGTGAAGAAAATCGTTGGCCGACAGAAGAAGAAGTTATTCAAACTATTACAAAAGTGATTGCCAAGTGATCTGAGAACCATGTCGTTTTCTTGCACGATCAATCGAACAACTATCGCTTTTCTTGCGTTTAGCTTTTGTTCTCTTTTTGGAGTTTGTTTAATTGGAGAAGGATACAGTGTCTATAAATACACCGTTTTTCTTCTCTGTACCCTAACGATTACCCTGCATCTGCGCTCTTTCGATTTAAAACCTACTTTACAGAGAGCGCAGGTTTTATTTTTCCCTTGGCTCCCATGGCTAGTCGGTGTCTTATTACTAACGATAATCTATGGACCAAAAGGTTTTTCCCCTTATCTAAATTCCTTATTGCTTATGGGGCTAACCTATGTGGTAGCAGATATATGCAAAATCTCAAGAAATACTGTCTATTATCTGATTGCTATTACCAATTTAGCTTTGTCTGTTGCCATTTGTGTGCAGATTCAGCTCTATGGTCTTACAAACGAAGTTTTATTTAATAATAAAAATATAGTCCTTGGCGGAGTTGCCATCCTATCCTCTGCTTGTTTTGTTGTCTCACTTGTAACTCAACAACGCATAAGAGCAATTTCATTTTTAAGCTTTATTTCGGGGATAGCAGCAATCGTTCTAGCTGAAGTTCGCACAGGATTGTTAGCTATTTTTAGCTTGATTCCGGTTGTTTTAATCATTAAAGGAAAACAATCTTTTAAAACTGTTTTCATTTTGTTAGCCATTACTGCAATCGCTTTATTTATTCTCTATTTATCCGGTAGGTTACAACAAGGGCTGACCGATATTGAAAAGTTCCAACAAGGCAATTCAAATACCTCTTGGGGAATTCGTCTAGAAGTTTGGCGAGTAATGTTTTATGGTTTCTTGGAATCTCCATGGTTAGGGTGGGGGCCCAGACCGTATAAGTTAATTGAAGCTGCAGGAATTCTTCCACTGTCTCCTATTTCATTTAGTGGGCATCATCCCCATAATGACCTATTTAATATTTTGGGTACCGGTGGTCTTCTTGGATTGGTAACATGGCTGATTACTATCCTTCTTTTATTCATTAAATCATTAAAAGATCCAGTTCGACTAGCGTTACTCTTTGCAATACTTGCCATCGGACTTTCAGACTGCTATTGGTTTGATTGCCGACGTGTTCTAACTATATTCACCGTAACGTGGGCGTTATTGGCTGTGTCTTCTTTATCAACGGGAAAAAATAAAAATGTCTAAATCTAGAAATCCTTTGATATCCATTATTATTCCTGTTTTTAACATAGAGAAGTATCTTTCAGAAGCCCTTGAAAGCTTAATTTCTCAAACCTATCCCTACTGGAGAGGGATCATCATCGATGATGGCTCTAGTGATAAAAGCTCTGATATTGCTGATTATTATGCAGAGAAAGACGAGCGATTTACAGTTATCCACCAGAAAAATGCCGGTGTTTCTGCAGCTCGAAATAAGGGACTACAGAACGTTTCCGGAGATTACGTTTATTTCTTTGACCCTGACGACATCCTGCACCCTCAAACTTTACAGATAGCTATAAAAGAGATTACTTCGCGTAATTATGATTTAGTTACCTTTGGTGCCATGAAATTTTATGAGGATACTGCTCTGCCATTGGCGGAAAAAACTAACTTAAAAATAGTTGACCAATTAAGTAAAACCGAGTTGTTCAGGCTTTTTTTTGAAGAAAAATATCATTGTCAATATTGCAAAGGCGGCTATGTATACACCAGACTCTATAAAAAAGAGATCTTGAAAAATATATGGTTTGATGTAACCAAAAAGGTTTATGAAGACGAAGATTTTTGTTGCAAACTATATAGATCTCTAGATCCTAATTTTAAGACTTTGTATATTGATACCCCGTTGTACTTTTACAGACAAAGACGTTCCGGAGCGATCCGAAGCGCAAGAATTAAAAGACTATTTGCACTTTACTCCTGCCGTCGAAATATGTTGCAGTATTTTGACAAAAATTCAGAAGAGTACAAAATACTCGATAAAGCTCGCTTGACTACCTTAATCAAATTGATGCAAATTTCTTTAACTCAAGGATATAACGGTGCTTTTTCGTTATTTAGGAAAATTCTTCTGTCACGCGAAGATATCTCACTCAAAACATTTCTTCCTTACTTATTTGGTCCCAAATACGCCAGAACGTACTCAGAAAACCGCTTAAAAAAATCAGAAATAAAGAATAATCGCCTAAAATACTGGGAGTAATCAATTTAGGACCTATTGTGTTAATCGCTTTCTGTATATACAAATATTTCCCCTACGGGGGCTTGCAACGGGATTTTATGCGTGTCGCAAAAGAGATTTTGTCCCGTGGCCATGCAGTTCGTGTTTATACCCGTCAGTGGGAAGGAGATAAGCCCTCTGATTTGGAAGTTATAAAAGTTCCGACCACTTCGATAAGAAATATCGGAAAAAATATTCAGTATTACCGATGGGTACAGAATCATTTAAAAGCGCACCCCGTAGATAAAATTGTCGGTTTCAACCGCATGCCCAACCTTGATATCTATTTCGCGGGAGATGTCTGCTATGCAGAAAACAATAAAAATCGTAGTTTCCTCTATAAGTTGTCGTCCCGATATCGTCACTTTATTAAATTCGAAGCAGCTGTTTTTAATAAAGGTCTTAATACAAAAATTTTGCTTTTGACGGAAAAAAGTAAGAACGATTTCCAAAAACACTACGATACAGAAGACTCTCGTTTCTATCTGTTACCTCCTGGAATTGACCCGGACAGAAAGTACGATAAACAACCCTCTAACTCCCGAGAAAACTTTAGAGAAGAGTTCAAAATTCAACCTGATCAGAAATTACTTCTTCAGGTTTGCTCAAATTACGAACTTAAAGGCGTTGATCGATCACTTAAGGCTCTCGCTAATCTGCCCGAAGAAATAAAAAAGAAAATCGTCTTTTTCGTTGTCGGTCAGGACTCTCCTGACAAAATGAGACAATTAGCCCAAAGCCTAAATATTCAGGATCAGGTTCACTTTTTTGGTGGCCGGGATGATATTGCTCGGTTTATGCTTGGTTCAGATCTGATGCTTCATCCGGCTCGTCATGAGGCGGCAGGGATTGTTATTTTAGAGTCTATCGTTTCAGGCCTACCTATCATTGTCAGTGGTGCATGCGGATATGCTTCGTACACCGATAAAGCTCAAGCAGGTATTGTTCTAAACGAACCTTTTAACCAAAATGAGTACAATCAGGCTATAAGAAATGTATTAATGGATACTGTGCTTCTGAAAAAGTGGAGCAAGAATGCCAAAGATTATGCTGATCGCACAGACTTATACGGATTAGCAAAAAAAGCGGCGGATATCATTTTGGACCAACAATGATTATTTTAAAATCACCTTTCTCTGAAGCCTGGAGAGATAAAGACCCCTTCGAAGAAGTTGAGAAAATTTCAGGTAATGTTCTCCGGAGCGTTAAAACAAGACGAACCTTGCGTTTTGATTTCCAAGGGAAAAGTTATTACCTTAAGTTGCATCACGGTACAACCTATGGTGAGGTTTTTAAAAATCTTTTAACCGGCAAACTCCCTGTTTTAGGAGCTGATCGTGAATGGCGTGCCATTCACGAATTAGCCAAAATTGGTGTGGACACTATGCATGGGGTTGCTTTTGGCCAGAAAGGGCTCAACCCTGTAAGAAGAACCTCTTTTATTATTACGGAAGACCTATCCCCAACAATCAGTCTTGAAGATTTTTGTAGGGACTGGCAGTCTCATCCTCCGGCCTTTTCAGTCAAAAAGATGCTGATTGAGCGCGTCGCTGAAATGGTTAGAAAAATGCACTCTATAGGAATTAATCACCGAGATTGCTACATTTGCCACTTCTTACTTCATTTGCCTTTTGATAATAAAAAGGAAAATTTAAAACTTTCCATTATTGATTTGCATCGTGCGCAATTCAGAGACCAAGTTCCACTACGTTGGAGAAATAAAGATCTAATCGGTCTTTACTACTCCTGCCTCAATATCGGTTTGTCCAAAACGGATTATTGTCGCTTTCTGAAAACTTACTTCCAAAAAACCTTAAAGGAGATTTTCCAAACCGAGAAGAGACTGATCAATGAAGCTCAACAAAAAGCTGAAAAAATCAAAGAAAGGTCTATAAGAAAGGGGTTGTAAAGTGGAAGAAAAACGTTTTGGAAAACTCATCGGTGAGGGAAGTGAGCGCTTTTGCTACGAGAATCTTGACAATCCCAGTACCTGTTTCAAAATCAGCAAAACAGGAACGAGTCTTCAAACAATCCGTGAGGTTCGGTATTTTCATTTTTTAGAAAAAAAAGGAAAATATCCTAAGTTTTTTCCGAAGTTCTACGGTACCTTTAAAAAGGGCGAACAATTAGTATTAGAACAAGAATATCTAAGAACCAATGATCAGGTAGAGGCAGTTGAGCTCAGACAATTCATCACTCGAGCCTCAGAAACTGACTTTCAAAAAATAGAAGATTTCTTGGAGAAAACGAAGCAAGAAATGATTCAAATGAATGTCATTGTCTCTGACATCCGCACCGGAAATATCGTCTTGCTATTCAATCACGACAAATCGATCACTCGGCTTGTCTTTGTGGACGGGTTCGGTTCTCCCGAATTTATTCCATTACCCATTTATTGCCCATTTTTCGGTAAACGTAAAATTGAAAGGCAATGGAACAAATTCATGAAGAAATATCATGCAGAAAAAGCACTCCGATTAAGGCAACTGCATCAGTAATTATCAAGAGAGCGTATTAACGGCAATTGTTTGAACCGGGCAAATTGCCGTTTTTGCTTCTTATGACAAAACCATGAGCAATATATCTCGATAGGAATAAATGAAGAAGAGCCGATATTGTCACAAATAACAGGAAAAACTTCCGTTGGTGTCAATCGATGACATAACACGTTATAGGGTTTGATCGACATAGTAACAATTCGATTGTCCCAAACATAGCGTTCCAGATCTTCAATCAGTTTTTTCATCTCAGTATGCAGAGACGGTAAAGTCTGATCGTTATAACGCTGCTGCATCGTCTCGGAAGGTTTCCCATCAAAATCAACGATGCGGTCGTAAACATAACCCGTACCTAAATTCGTTTCTACTTCCCCATAATATTTAGGGAGTCCTCGCCAGTCTTTCAGGTAACCGTCAAGATGACGGTAATATGCCAACTCCCTTTGAATTTCCTGAGTGGCGTGTTCACAGGGATTATGAACGACTTTAATGCACTTACTATGATCCTGCGGATGAATGTAGCAGGCCCGATGATGGCCAACTCCAACCACTAACGGATCAGAATGATCCTCCGGTAAAACAATCATAGGTGTCCTCTTTTGATTTAATTCTTATTTTGATTGCGATCGATGAGCGAATATCTTACTCCTTCAACTTCTCCCAAATCATCCAGAAGTGTTTGATCAAGATAAACCTCCCAATCCTTTGAAAGAATAAATGAAGCTTGTTGTCCTCTGTCGATGACTTTCACCGAAACGCGGCAACCCGAATCATCGACATCCGGTCGATGTTCTTCAAGGAATGTTTTCAACAGATCAAAATCAAAATTAGGGTCTATGAGCTCAATCTGTAAAACCGTTCCGTTTTTTGCCCGAATCGTCGCCGGTACTTCAATGGATCGAGCAGAAATGCTCACTCCGGAAGGCGAGAATGTATCTTCTCTGGCATTGCCTCTCACAAAAACCAACTCATCGCTCTTCACAATATTGCGATAGAGCATCCAATCATCACCAAAGCAGGTCACTGAAATCGTTGAAGTTCCGTCATCGAGCAGGAAGCTTCCCATAATTCGACCCTCTTTATTAAAAGATTGTCGGATATTGGAGGCAATGCCGGCTACCTGAATAGACGGTGCTCTGCGCTTCGCACCTTTCGGAGCAGGTTTCACATTGATAATGGGCGTGGGATGCAGAAAAGAAGCTTCTTCCTGAACAGCTCCATAGAAGTGGCCTCTGAAGACACAGCCCATGACATCACGCTCGCCAATCAGTTCTTTATAAGCGCTCCAGGGTTTCGCATCAATATATTCAGGTTGCACCTCATCCATCACATCCGCAAATAAGCTTTCCTGACCGGCATTAGACGATTCACTTTCACTTAATGCGATGGCGTTATCAATATTGGCGGCCAATTTCGCACGGTTGGGTTCAAGGTTATCAAAGACGCCGGCCTGAATAAACGACATCAATGTACGCTTTGAGAAGTTCGTACGATCAACGCGGCTAACCAGATCGAAAAGATCCTTATAAGGACCGTGAGCTTTTCGTTCGTTCACAATGGCTTCTGCCGCATCTTTAGGAATGCCTTTAATACCACCTAAGCCGTATCGGATTTCATGCATGGAAGTTGGCACGAATTCCCAATCGCTCTTATTGATATCCGGCGGCAACACCGAAATATCATTAGCGAAACAGTCATCAATCAGGTGTTTAAGCTTTTCCCCCGAATCCATCACCAAACACATATTGGCTGCCATAAAGGGAGCCGGATAGTGGACTTTCAGGTAAGCCGTTTGATACGCCACATAAGAATAGGCGCAGGCGTGAGATTTATTGAAACCGTATCCGGCAAACTTTTCCATCAAGTCGAAGAGGTCTCCGGCTTTATCTTCTGCCATGCCACGCTCAACGGCACCTTTAACGAAGACTGCACGCTGGCGCTTCATTTCATCGACTTGTTTTTTACCCATGGCTCGACGCAAAAGGTCAGCGCCACCCAGCGAGTAACCGCCGATAATTTGCGCCACACGCATCACCTGTTCCTGGTACACCATGATGCCGTAGGTTTCTTTGAGCACCGGCTCCAGGCGAGGATCCGGATAATGAACTTCCTTTTCCCCATGCTTACAGGCAATGTATTCCGGAATAAGGTCCATCGGCCCCGGACGATATAGGGCATTTAATGCAATCAGATCTTCCAAGCAATCCGGACGAGCGTCGCGCAAAAGTTTTCGCATGCCGTCACTTTCAAACTGGAACACGGCACTGGTATTACCCGTTTGGAAAAGTTTGTAGGTTTCCGGATCGTCAATGGGAATTGCCTCAAGCCGCAACGTAGTCTTCGGATCCAATTGACGGATAAAGCGCATCGCAAATTCAAGAATGGTGAGCGTCGTCAGACCCAAAAAGTCGAACTTCACCAAGCCGACATTTTCAACGTCTTTTTTGTCAAACTGACTGATCACGTTATCCGGATTTTCATCCTGTGAGTACAAAGGACAAAAATCTGTCAGTTTACCCGGAGCAATCAAGACGCCGCCTGCGTGCATACCCAAGTTTCTCACCAAACCTTCAAGCGGCAAGGCTTTATCGACAAGCTGTGCAACGGACTCATCTTTTTCAATAAGATCCTTTAAGTCCGGCACCGTTTTGACGGCTTCTGCCAAAGTCACATTTTTACCAGGCTGCGCAGGTATCAAACGAGATACTTTGTCACAGAGGCTGTAACTGATTCCTAACACACGACCCACATCGCGAACCACACCTTTGGCACCCATCGTACCGAAGGTTGCAATTTGGCTCACGGCGTCTTCACCATAGCGTGACTTCACGTAGTTAATCGTTCTTTGGCGGTTGTACTGGCAGAAGTCCACGTCAAAGTCAGGCATGGACACACGTTCCGGATTTAAGAAACGTTCAAAAAGTAAGTCGTAACGCAACGGATCCATATCCGTAATGCGAAGTGAATACGCAACCAGTGAACCCGCGCCGGATCCGCGGCCCGGCCCCACTGCCACGCCGTTTTGTTTAGACCAGTTAATAAAGTCCTGCACAATGAGGAAGTAACCCGGGAAACCCATCTTTTTAATAATCCCGAGTTCAAACTGAAGTCGCTCTTCATAGCGAGGGCGTTCCTGCTCCCTTTTTTCTTTATCGGGGTACAGGAATTCAAGACGCTGCTCCAAACCTTCATGAGAGAGCTGATCGATATAGTCGTCAAGGCTCATTCCGTCAGGAGTCGGAAATAGCGGCAGTTGCGGCTTACTTAGTACACCTTCTAAGTTGCACCGCTTGGCAATTTCAACCGTATTGGCAATAGCCGAGGGAACATCCGCAAAAAGGCTGATCATTTCCTCTGGGGACTTGAAATACTGATCAGGCGAATAGATCTTCGGACGAGACTTATCGGCAAGCACCTCCCCTCGGGCAATGCAAACGCGAATATCGTGAGCATCATAATCCTGGGGTTCTAAAAATTGAATCGGATGGGTACCTACAACCGGAATATCGCATTCATCTGCAATACTTAAGTGATAACGAACGACCGCTTCATCAGATGCTCTCCCCGCTCGCTGTAATTCAAGAAAGAATCGATCACCCCAAGCCTCCTTCATCTTCTTGGCTAATGCAAGCGCTTCGTCCTTTTTCCCTGCCAAACACAATTGGGCAATCTGACCTTCTGGGCCACCGGACAAGAAGATAAGGCCTTCGTGATGTTTAAAAAGCCACTCCATCTTGGTTTCGCCACGACCCATGTACTGATTTTTAAGCCAGGCGTGAGTGAGGATTTCACAAAGATTCTTGTATCCGTCGTGGTTTTGGCAAATGACGGCCATGCGGTAAGGCTTGTCTCGATCAACCTCATTTTGAATCACCAAATCGCAACCCATCAATGCTTTGAGGCCGGCTTTACGGGCGTGGGTATAGAAAATCAATCCACCGAAAATATTATTTAAATCAGTTAAGCCTAGGGCTCCCACGCCCTGTTCTTTAACTTTTTTTATAGCCGAATCTAACCGAACGGTACTGTCCGTGACGGAATATTCGGAATGCATACGAAGGTGAATAAACTGAGGAGTCATTTTTATAAAATTTTTGCCTGAATTTGGCTTGTGTATTTTGTTAAATCCAGTTGATTATTATTTTTGAGAGGTTCTTTTACCTCACTGACAGCCTTGCCTGGGATTTTAGTTTTTTTATCTGCCCGAGTTATAAACCACTCATATTCAATATCGAAATGACCAATATCCAATACCTGATGACCTTTAGCTACCAATTCCAATGTAATTGTTTTCGCAGCCGGACCCAAAGCGATTAGAAACAACTCTCTTTTATTTGGTGTTGGATATAACGAAAAGACTGTATTAAGAATTTCATTAATTCTTTCAAAAGAGTTTTGCGCTGGGCACAATATCCTGTGTATTGAAGCAGAAGATTCTAAAAGATCATTCCCAATACCTAATCTTGTTTTTTCACCTTCAATGATTACTAAATTTCTATCTTGAACAACTCGTTTAAATTCTTGAAAGACACTATTACAAAGATCGATATCCTTGGTATCCATATATGGTCTTGAAACTAGTCCGTCTCCATAAACATAACTTGAATCTAAATGATTTAGGAGGAACTTATAATTTATACAAAGAAACGCTTTCCAGTGATTCTGAGCTCTTTTGGTCATACTTTTTAAGTGAACAGGTTGAATAGCTCGTGGGACTGAAATTAATAAACGAGAATCTCTCTTATGCAAAACGTTTAGTAAACTATTTTTCAATTCATCGGAATATGGCTGATAAGAAGGTCCGTGCTTATTTCCTCTCATATAACTAAATTCACCATCTCCCAGTCGAACAATAGAGATCCCATTATCTTTTACTTGCCTTAATGTTTCAACCGGACTCATGACTTTAAAACGGTTTATTTTATTTTTGATAAACGGCCAAACAAAAATAATCCAAAAGTAAACTTTGATAAATTTTCGTAAGAATCCCATAACAACCTCTAGTTCAAATAATGTTGAAGTTTCTGCCAAACAAGGGCATTCCCATATACAGATAAGTGATTTTCATCCCTATACATTGGCTTACCATTTATGTTCATATTACAAAAACCGTTTTTACATAATGCTTCCCACGAGTCAAAAACTTTAACATTTTTCCACCTCGCGGCTTCCTGAATTAAATATTCTCTGATTTTAATCTGGTCTTGATCTATATCTTCAATACGAACAGAACATTTCTCTTCTGGGTTAGTAGACAAATTTATTCTTTGAATTGGTGAACATTTGGTTAAGGGATTAAAACTCAACTCAATGTTATCCAAGACTAATATGACATGCTTATTCAGAGAATATAACTCCTCAAAAGTATCTCGCCATAACTGCTTCAACAATTCTTCGCCTGATAGATTTAGATGCTTTTCAGAAATTAGTTGCGATCTCAAATTCCCTACCCAAAAACCTCTCAAAACAACTGTATCGATTTCTTTATTTCGACGTAAAGTATCCCATACCTGAGAAACCCTTTCCATTCTTTCAATTTGAGGTTTTCCATCTCCACCAATTAGTGTAGCTCTATCAAAAATAACACTCCCTCCAGAACCTACAATGTAAAAACCAGGAAGATTTTCTTGTCTATATAAGGCTTTCCACATAATATGATTATGCGAATCACCAAATAGCAATATCCTAGGGTTCTTTACTGTAGAACGACATATTGAGTGCCCCTGCCCAAAGAGATTTTCGCACTCAACATCCCTTTCTTCTGAGCGAGGAAGATCTCGCAGTGTTTCCTGAACTTCTATAGGAAGACCAGAATAAAGCATGTTTTGTAGTGTCTGTGATTTCCTAATTAAAGTTTTCGTTCCTAGTGAGATAAGCGCCAAGACAAGAACTAAAATCAAAATTAGTTGCCAAGTAGCTTTTCTACTTCTCATAGGTCGTTCAACTAAAGCATAGGTCAAATATGCCATCAAAAAGCTAGCAACAATAAATCCGATCATTAAAATTCCATCCGGCAGATCTCCCGCTAAATTATTTTTAGCTATACAGATAAAAATCCAATGCCATAAATACAACGGGTAACTAATCAAGCCTATAAAAACAGCAGTCTTATTAGCAAAGACATACTTATTCAAAGATGCCTTTGTTCCCGCAGCAATTATCAAAACAGAACCTACCGTTGGAAATAAAGCTCGCCAACCAGGAAAATCCTTACCTTCTTCAAAAACACATATAGCAAAAACAATTAATGAAAGACCTAATATTGAAAGAGCATTATTGATAAATTCGTTACCACCTATGGTTACGCAATTTTTCTTGTATTCCGGCCATTTCAACTCAATGTATGCTAAGACGCCACCAATTAATAGTTCCCAAAAGCGAGTATGCAAAGAGTAAAAAGCTCGGACTGGTTCATTAGCCGTATCGTATAAACAAAGGCCTAAAGAAACTAAAAGCATGAGCACCAGACTGGTTAAAAACCGTTTGGCGCTTACTTTCCATAGCAAAAAACAAATCAGCGGATAGAAAATGTAGTACTGCTCTTCAACTCCCAGAGACCAGAAATGCATGAAGGGTTTTAGCTCTGTAGCAGTCTCCCAGTAGCCTCCGGTAGTAACATAAAGTCGCCAATTTTCTAGGAAAAAAGCCGCATAGGGTGACTCCTCTATCAGTTCTTCCAATGCATACGGCGTCAATAAAAAATATCCCAATACAAAACTGCCCAGCAAAACAACAGTAACTGCTGGGAAAATTCTTCTGACACGTCTGGCGTAAAAATCAAAGAAACTGAATGTCCCGAGCGTTAGACCCCTAAAGATAATGCTCGAAATTAGGTAACCCGAAATCACAAAGAAAATATCGACTCCAACAAAGCCTCCAGGCAAACTCGATGGATAGGCATGAAAGATCAATACAGATAATATTGCCAGTGCCCTCATACCATCGATATCAGGACGATAGTTCGGTCTGGAAAAAGACTGAGGCTTACCGATTTCTATTCTTCTTTGCATTTTCAGTTATCAATTTAAGCGAAGTTTCTGTATTGTAATTACAATCTTTGTGTTTATGAATACAAGGTTGTTTAGCTCATGGCAAGTCTTCGTAAGCAAATAAAAAAATTATCCCTTCCAGATAATGACGTTAATCTCTTAATCCAAAGATATCTGGGATACCGTGGTCTCGGGGCTGCTACCTTGCGATTCTTTTTAAATTCTTTATTAAAAAATCGTGCTCAAAAAAAAGGTTGTAGCATTGACCTTGCGTCTATCAATGCTTCCAACATCATCATTCTTTGTCCAAAACATGTCCGATTTCTCGGCAAATTATTTCAGGCTCATCTAAAAAAACTGGGGATCAATTCGACGATTTTGAGTGAGGAACCCAAACAAGGCTACTCTGATCATCTCCATATAGTTCTGTGTCCTCAAGTCTTTAGACCTTTACCTACGAAATATATTGTCTATCAACTTGAGCAACTTACAGTTATAAAGTCTTCCTGGAATGCATCGTATCGAAAAATCTTAGACAACTCTGTTGCCGTATTGGACTATTCACTTGTGAACATCAACTTTTTACTGCAAAACGGTTTTTCACCCAATAAAGTATTTTATTTGCCGATTTTCTCGAAAGTTTTAAAACAAACGCAACAAACTGAATTTCAACATGACGTCCTTTTTTATGGCTATTTAAATGGCAGGCGCAAAAGAATTCTTGATTCACTCAAAAATATGGGAGCTGATATTTTCATTGCAAACAATACATACGGCGACGCCATGGAGAAATTAATAACTAACTCAAAAATAATATTAAACTTGCATGCCAAAGAAGACGGTATGATCGAATCTGCCCGCTTATTTGAGTGTTTATCTCTTAATAAAGTAATTATTTCCGAGACCGGTATTGATCAAAATGAATACCAGTACTTGGAAAAAGGTGTTATCGAATTTGTTCCGCCGGAATCAGAATCTCAGATTATGATGTTATTGAATCGGATTTTATCTCCCAATTCATACCAAGAAAAACTCGATTTTATTTCAAGCAAATTAGAAGAATGCTTTGATTATTTTGGCTTTTTCCTAGCAGAATTTCTGTATTCCCTCGGGTTGATTTCTTTTGAAAATTTTGTGAAAGCTTCAACACTGAATTACCCAATAATTAATAAAAATATCAGATTGCAACAGTATCCTGCATGCCATGAGTTTTCTAACTCATTTCCGATTGTTAAGCATTTTGCTTCTTGGCTCTCAGACGAAATGTCAATCAAATTTTTAACTTATGTTGCCAAAGAACAAAATTTACCCTACCTTATAATTGATCTGAATAAAGGAAATTCTCAGAATACCTTTTACTCGATAGGTACCCCCCCCCCTTAACTATTCAAGTAGTCATACACTAATTAAGAAAGGCAACATTTTAGTTATCCCAAATTCTTGTTTTGATCAAATTCTTTCCTGGAATGAGTTCCCACGAATAACTGACGAAAATAATCACAGTCTCTTGAGTCTTTTTCAAGTTTTGGATTAATTTTTGAAGGTAACTCTTATGTCTCTGCTTGTTACGACTACATCAATTCCAAGTATACAAATTATCGAACCCAAGGTTTTCGGAGATAATCGTGGCTTTTTCATGGAATCTTGGAACAGCAACGATTTTTCTCAGGTCGCCTCCGATATCACTTTCGTTCAAGATAATCACTCCAGAAGTAAAAAAGGTGTCGTAAGAGGTCTTCACTTCCAATTACCGCCTCATGCACAGGCTAAACTGGTGCGCTGTATCTATGGACGCATTTTTGATGTCGCAGTGGACATCCGTAAATCCTCTCCCACATTCGGGAAATGGGTCGGAGTGGAATTAAGTGCAGAAAATAAACGTCAACTCTGGATCCCGGAAGGATTTGCCCACGGGTTTGTTGCCCTTTCTGATTTTGCCGAAGTTTTCTATAAAACTAATGAGTATTGGCACAAAGAATGCGAGGGCTCTATTCGCTGGGATGACCCCACAATTGCTATTACATGGCCTTTAGATGAGACACCCTGTCTTTCAGAGAAGGACAATTTGGCCCCCTATCTTCAACAAGCGACGTTGTTTGAATAAAACTTATTTGAGGACAAAACATGATTTTAGTGACTGGTGGTGCTGGTTTTATTGGTTCGAATTTTGTTTTGGATTGGCTCAAAGTCAATCAAGAACCGGTTTTAAACTTAGACGCTTTGACGTACGCAGGGAATCTGGAAAATCTGGATTCACTAAAAGGCGATTCCCGCCATGTTTTTGTACAGGGCAACATTTGTGATAAAGACTTGGTTTCATCACTTCTAAGTCAATATAAACCCAGAGCAATTGTTCACTTTGCCGCAGAAAGTCATGTTGACCGCTCTATTTTCGGTCCGGACTTATTCTTCCAGACCAATGTCATGGGAACGCTTAATCTTTTGGAATGCGTTAAAGCGTTCTATGATCATGAACTCTCCGATGAAGAAAAAGCACAATTCCGTTTTCTTCACGTTAGTACCGATGAAGTCTACGGTAGCTTAGGTTTTGATGATCCGGCTTTTACTGAAGAAACCCCCTATCGGCCGAATTCTCCTTATTCAGCTTCCAAGGCTTCCAGTGACCACGCTGTCAGAGCCTGGTTTCACACCTATGGTTTTCCGGTGTTGACAACCAACTGCTCAAACAATTACGGCCCTTATCAGTTCCCTGAAAAACTAATTCCTCTAGTTATCTCAAATGCACTGGCTCGCAAACCCCTGCCTATTTATGGAGATGGCTTGAATATTCGAGATTGGCTATATGTTGGTGATCATTGCTCGGCCATTCGTTGTGTACTTGAAAAAGGAAAATTAGGCGAAACCTATAACGTTGGCGGACACAATGAACGCAATAACATCACCATTGTGAAGACTATTTGTGCAATATTGGATGAAGTCAAACCCCATCCTGATGGCTCGTACGCGGATTTGATTACTTTCGTAAAAGACCGCCCGGGACATGACCGCCGTTATGCAATTGATTCCACCAAGCTGCAAACCCAATTAGGTTGGAAACCTCAGGAATGTTTTGAAACCGGTATTCGCAAAACGGTTGAGTGGTACTTATCTCATCAAACGTGGGTTAAAAATGTGCAAAGCGGTGCGTACCGTGAGTGGACTGCCAAGCAATATGGGAATTGGTAATCGATATGCCTAAATTTTTAATCCTCGGCAAAAACGGTCAAGTGGGTTGGGAACTCCAACGTTCCCTTGCCTTAAAAGGTGAAGTCTTAGGTCTTGGGCGTGAAGACGAAGGAGGCGATCTTTATCGTCCCGAAGAAGTGGCAAGTAAGATTATTGCCTATCATCCCGATATTGTCTTTAATGCCGCAGCTTATACCGCAGTGGATAAGGCTGAAAGTGAGCAAGATAAAGCTTTTGCTGTTAATTCAACCGCAGTTAGAGAGATTGCTCAAGCCTGTCAGCAAATCGGCGCAATTCTGGTTCATTACAGCACAGATTATGTCTTTGACGGTTCTGGTAATTCACCTCGAGATGAAAAGGCCCCCACAAAGCCCCTGAATGTTTATGGTCAGTCCAAATTAGCCGGTGAAGATGAAATTCTCCGGTACTGTCCTCAATCTTTTATCTTCAGAGCAAGTTGGGTGTATGGGGTTCACGGTAAGAATTTTATTAAGACCATTCTCCGTTTAGCCCAAACTAAGGAAACTCTGAAAGTCGTTTCAGATCAAATTGGTGCACCGACTTCTGCAGAATTCATTGCAGATATTTCGGCAGAACTGGCACTGCGTGCACTAAACGAGAAAAACAAATTATTCGGAATTTGCAACTTGGTTCCCAACGGGACAACAAGTTGGTGTGATTTTGCCAAGTGGATTGTTTCTCAAACGCAATCATTAGGTATAGATCAGGCGTTAAAACCACAAAATATTCATCCGATTCCAAGCACTGAGTATCCAACTCCGGCTGTAAGACCTCTGAATTCAAGATTGGATAACAACAAACTTCGTTCTCAATTCAATGAAGGTTGCATCCATGATTGGAGCGTATACGCCAAAAGAATTTTAATTGAAGTAATCGGGCACTAAATTTAGGAGTGTGACCATGAGTCGTAAAGGCATCATTTTGGCGGGTGGATCCGGTACAAGACTTTACCCGGTGACTTTAACGGTTAGTAAGCAACTTTTGCCCATTTACGATAAGCCGATGATTTATTACCCGCTCACAACGTTGATGCAGGCAAAAATCAGAGATGTTCTGGTTATCAGCACTCCCCGAGACATCGGCCGGTTTGAAGAGCTTCTGAAAGACGGCTCTCAATGGGGAATGAATATTCAGTATTGTGTGCAACCTAGCCCGGACGGCTTGGCTCAAGCCTTCATATTAGGTAAGGATTTCATCGGAAATGATCCATCGGCGTTAATTCTCGGCGACAACATTTTCCATGGTGCCTATCTCAACCAATTACTGGCAAACGCCAATGCCAGAGAGAATGGAGCCACTGTCTTTGCTTATCAAGTCAACGATCCGGAACGTTACGGTGTGGTTGAATTTGATGAAAACTTCAAGGCCTTGTCAATTGAAGAAAAACCAATCAAACCCAAATCTCAGTATGCAGTAACCGGTTTATATTTCTATGACAATACCGTCTGTGATATTGCAAAAGAAGTGAAACCCAGTGCAAGGGGCGAACTGGAGATCACAACAGTTAATGAGACCTACCTCAAGCAAGGGAAATTAACCGTTGAAATCATGCATAGAGGTTTTACATGGCTCGATACCGGTACCCACGACAGTTTAATGGATGCCGGCGGCTACATTGCGACCATTCAAAAAAGACAAGGAGTACTGATAGGTAGCCCAGAGGAGATTGCTTTCAACAATCAATGGGTAAGTGATGAGCAACTCTTCAAATTAACAACTGTACTAGCAAAAACAGAATATGGCCGATACCTTAGGTCACTTTTAAATACTTAACAGTTTCTGCTCTCCTTATGGGAGTGTAACGAAATCTGTGTCTGAAGGTTCTTTAGTTTAAACCTAAATTTTCATAAGGCATATCCTATTTTTTAGGAAGTTTTTTCTTAAAAATCATATGGATATGCCTTGATTTTTGCCTCAAAGTAGGATATACTTTATATATCCAATGAAAAGAGGCATTCTCTATGGCCGGCACTTACCTTTCTA
>NZ_JACJKX010000020.1 GCF_016901835.1 Parasutterella secunda
AACGCCTTAGCGCCGATGATAGTTGGTTGTATTTCCAGTGAAAGTAGGACATTGCCCGGCTCCCCATTCAAAAAGCCTCGAAGTTTATCGCTTCGGGGCTTTTTTATTACGAGTCTAAAGTCAGTCTTTTTGCATAACGTAGTTTTTCAGCCAAACTCCGTTTCGAAATACTTTTTGCTCTTTTCTCGTTCGGTATCCTCTTTTTTCAAAAAATCCTTTTGCCGTAATTGAGGCGTGAGTCACAATTGTCCCCTTTGCTTGAAGTTCTAATTGGTTACAAAGGACGGTAGCAATGCCTTGTCCTTGAAAATCCCGATGAACATAGAGTCTGTCCAAATAGCCATCGGTTGTGATATCGCCGAATCCGACTATGTTCTGATTATCAATGGCCACCAAACAATAGTTCCGAGTTAAAGATTCCTGCCAATCTGCAAAATTCGTTTTTGAAGTAATCCAGGCTTGAATTTCTTCATCGGAATAATCCTTCGAATTGATCGCCCGGACTGTATCTTTAAATAGAGCAATCAAGTCTTGCAGATCCTCTTTTTGAAATCGTCTTAAATACATCTCTGAGATCCCTCGACGTTAATACCGCTGTACATAGTATCCTATAATCACCTAATGATATTGCACCGTTTATATGGTCTTTTTTTATGAATGAAGATTTATTTGCTGATCTGATACCTCAAAATCAGGTTAAGACACACAAAAGGGATGATACTCATCGAATAAATGCTCGTATGCAGCCTCTGGCAGAGAGACTGCGTCCGAAAACGCTAGACGAGGTGGTCGGTCAACAGCACTTATTAGGCCCAGGAAAACCGCTGAGAGTGGCTTTTGAGGAAGGTCGTCCTCATTCAATGATTTTGTGGGGACCGCCCGGGGTCGGAAAGACCACTTTAGCCAGAATTATGGCTCAGGCTTTTCATTTGCCTTTCATTGCTATTTCGGCTGTTCTCAGTGGTGTAAAAGAAATCCGGGAAGCCGTAGAGAAAGCAGAACATCATATGCAACAAACCGGAGAGTCAACCTTGGTTTTTGTCGATGAGGTTCATCGCTTCTCCAAATCCCAACAAGATGCTTTTTTGCCGCATGTGGAAAGCGGTTTATTCGTCTTTATCGGTGCGACAACAGAAAATCCCAGCTTTGAGGTCAACAGTGCACTTTTGTCTCGATCGGCTACCTATGTTTTAGAAAGCCTGAAAGCAGAAGATTTTGAAAAACTTTTGCCACGAGCTATTGAAGCGGAATCTCCCGGACTAATTTTCAGCCAAGAGGCGAAAGATATTTTGTTTAATTTGGCTGACGGTGATGCCAGACGTTTTTTAAACGCAGTAGAGTTGGCTTGCCATCTCGCTCAAGATCGGGGAATTACAGAAATTGATGCAGATTTACTCAGACAAAGTTTGCCTCAGACTCTGCGTCGTTTTGATAAGGGCGGTGATAATTTCTACGATTTGATTTCCGCACTGCATAAATCTGTACGAGGCAGTGATCCGGATGCGGCACTTTATTGGATGACACGAATGATTGTAGGAGGCTGTGATCCGCTTTATATCTGTCGACGTGTGATTCGCATGGCCACGGAAGACATTGGGCTTGCTGATCCGAGAGCGCTTGAAATTGCGCTTAATGCAGCTCAGGCTTTTGAAAGATTAGGCTCGCCCGAAGGGGAATTGGCTATTGCCAATGCTGTCGTATACTGCGCTATTGCTCCTAAAAGTAACTCCACGGAAGTGGCTTATAACGCAGTAAAAAGTTTTGTCAAAAAGGACAGTTCGCGCCCTGTGCCTCTTTATCTGAGAAATGCGCCGACAAAACTGATGAGCGAGTTGGGCTATTCTCACGGTTATCGTTATGCTCATGACGAACCGGATGCTTTTGCAGCCGGAGAAATATATTTACCCGAGGGGCTTGAAAATATGCACTGGTACTATCCACGACCCAGAGGTCTTGAGATAAAAATTGCCGAAAAACTTGAAAGGCTCAAAATGCTTAATCGTCAGGCTTGGGCTAAGGGTGAGGGCAGAATTCGCTCGAAAAAGTAACAATTTAAGGTATGAAGCTCTTGCAATCGAAGCGTAAAGGGGTGACAATTACCGAATGTGTTTTTTCAGAGTCCGCTCTGTTTATTCAAATTCCTAGGAATCGATAATGCTTGATATCAATTTATTGCGTAAGCAACTCGATGATGTCGTGGCCCGCTTGGCCACTCGTCCGTTTGAATTTCCGGTCAAAGAATTTAATGCACTGGAAAATGACCGTAAAGCTGTTCAAAAACAAACCGAAGAACTTCAGGCCTTGCGTAATAGCTTGTCCAAGCAAATCGGTGCGGCCCGTAAGGCAGGCGGTGATGCAGCCGATTTGATGGCTGAAGCGGCTGCTATTCCTGAAAAACTTTCTGAACTCGAAGATCGCTTGGCACAAATCCGCAACGACTTAAACGAATTGTTGATGAGTGTTCCGAATTTGCCGCACGAGTCTGTGCCGGTCGGCCGTGACGAACGCGATAATCCTGAAGTGCGTCGCTGGGGTACGCCGCGTACGTTTGATTTCCCGATCAAAGATCACGTTGATGTCGGTGTGCCGTTAGGAATGGATTTTGAAACGGCCGCCAAAGAATCCGGTGCCCGTTTCTGCTTCATGCGCGGTCAGGTTGCTCGTCTGCATCGTGCATTGGCACAGTTCATGCTTGATACCCATACCCGTGAACACGGTTATGTGGAATGCTATACACCGTACGTTGTCAGCGCTGAAACGATGCGCGGCACCGGACAATTGCCCAAATTTGAAGAAGATCTCTTTGCTGCCAAGAAGGGCGGTCAAGAAGGTGAAGGCGAACGGATGTATTTGATCCCGACCGCTGAAGTTTCTTTGACCAATATGGTAAGCGGAAAGTTGCTCCGTGCCGATCAATTGCCGATTAAGATTACGGCTCATACCCCCTGCTTCCGTTCTGAAGCCGGTTCCTATGGTCGTGATACTCGCGGTATGATCCGTCAGCACCAATTTGATAAGGTTGAAATGGTTCGTATTGTGAGTCCCGAAGACAGCTATAAACATCTCGATGAGATGGTTCACAATGCTGAAACCATTTTGCAACGCTTAGGTCTGCCCTATCGTGTGATTACGCTTTGCACGGGTGATATGGGTTTCGGCGCTGCCAAGACTTTTGACTTGGAAGTGTGGTTGCCGGCTCAAAACACGTATCGTGAAATTTCTTCCTGCTCCAATTGCGAAGCCTTCCAAGCGCGTCGCATGGGTGCCCGTGTTAAGGGTAAGGATGGCAAGATTCAGTACGTGCACACCTTAAACGGTTCAGGCCTTGCTGTGGGCCGTACGTTGGTGGCTGTGTTGGAAAACTATCAGAACGCCGATGGCAGCGTGACCGTGCCTGAAGTTCTGCGCCCCTATATGGGAGGAGTGGAAGTGTTGCGTCCGGAAAATCAACCGTTGGGTGATTTCAAGGCCTAATCTGACACAGAATGAGTCAACAAAAAGCGGAGGTTTCAAAAAGAAACTTCCGCTTCTTCGTTTCGGGAGGTATTGAACCTCCCGAAAAGTTCCGTTAAAAAAGATTACTTCTTAGCGGCTTTTTTAGTTGTTGTTTTTTTGGCTGCGGGTTTAGCAGCGGCCTTTTTGGCAGGAGCCTTAGCTTCTGTCTTCTTGGCAGCAGGCTTAGCGGCGGCTTTCTTAGCCGGGGCTTTTGCTTCAGCCTTCTTAGCGGCAGGTTTAGCAGCAGCCTTCTTGGCAGGAGCCTTAGCTTCTGTCTTCTTGGCAGCAGGCTTAGCAGCAGCTTTCTTGGCCGGAGCCTTTGTTTCTTCCTTCTTAGCGGCTGTCTTCTTGGCAGCGGGTTTAGCAGCGGGCTTCGTAGCCTTCTTCGCTGTCGTCTTTTCTTC
Source organism: Parasutterella secunda (assembly GCF_016901835.1). GTDB lineage: Bacteria > Pseudomonadota > Gammaproteobacteria > Burkholderiales > Burkholderiaceae_F > Aphodousia > Aphodousia faecavium. The sequence goes on from NZ_JACJKX010000020.1 coordinate 3,900, forward strand.
TACCTTTAATTCTTCTTCAGCGTAGGAGTGCAAAACATCAGATTCTTTCAACATTTCGAAAGAAGCATTCATCATTTCGCTGACTTGAGACATACGAAGGCTGTTGTGATGGCCGTCACTCAAAGTGTCATACAACTCCTTGGTGATCAGGCCAAGACGATGGTGAGCTTTTTTATTGCGTTCAAGAATTTCTTTGAGATCCATTTTGACAAAACTCCTACAGAAATTAGTGATTCAGATAGGTTCAGGATAGCCCTTTAATAGTAATGTTATTGCAAAAGTAAAAGAAAATTTGAGTAACCTCAAAAGAATTTCTCAACTTTTAGTATTTACCCTTGGAAAAAACCGATTCTTTATACGAAATGTTGCGTGACGGCAACAGGTAAAATCATCGGACAATCAACACAATTTTTAACTTATCCACAGTTTCGTCTTGATAGGCATCAGCAAAAAATAACTCTATCTGATACAATCGCAAACTCTACTGTGCGGAGAGATGGCAGAGTGGTCGAATGCGCCGGACTCGAAATCCGGTATACGGCTCGTTCGTATCGAGGGTTCAAATCCCTCTCTCTCCGCCATTTTTATTTCTATTTTGATATCAAAATAGATATAGAAAGCGAAAATTTTGGATGGCGAAAAGATTAACAAAAAATCCTTAAAAATCAGCTTGTAAGTGATTGATTTTTTGCTGACGGTCTGTATAATCCTGCGTGAAGATAAAAAGAATAAAGGCACTTTCTAAAGTGCCTTTATTATTTATCGGTCGTCGAGCATGAATGAAGTCGTTGAGTCTGATGGAAAATTCATGCAAAACCTTTTTGTCGGGGTTGCCTGACATAAAGGGGATGGATGGGCCTTAGAGCCCATCTTTTTTTAGAAATTCTCCGTGAGGATTGCATATTAATGACAGAAACATCGACAGATTTGTTGACGCTTGTAGAACAAACCGTTGAAGGAATGGGCTTCGAATTCGTTGAATTAGAGCGTCTGCCCCGTGGTTTGATCCGAGTCACGATGGACTGCTCCGCCGGAGTGGGGGTGGATGACTGTGAACGGGTGAGCAATCAGTTGACATACCTGTTTACCGTGGAAAATATTGACTACGAACGTTTGGAAGTTTCTTCTCCCGGCGTGGAGAGACCTTTAAAGCGCCTGAAGGACTGGGAGCGCTTTGTCGGCAAGCTTGTTCACGTGGAATTGTTTGAGCCGCTCATGGCCGAAGGTTTTCCTGAAGCCGGGCGCCGCAAGCTCGACGGAAGAATTCAGGGTGTACACACCGACGATGGTCAATCGACGATCGATTTTTTGTTTACGGATGAAAAGCCGGCCAGAACTCCGGCGCAGGCCGCTCGGGAGCGAATTGCTCAAAAGCGCGGGAAAAAGATTTCCGCTGTTGAGCCCGTTGCCGTCAGCTTTACGATCGACCAGGTCGATCGGGCCCATTTGGTTGCAGAATTAAATTTCAAAGGAAAGTAAAAATGAACCGCGAAATGCTTGAAATGGTTGAAGTGTTGGCACAGGAAAAGAGCGTGCCGCGCGAAGTCGTCTTCGGAGTGCTTGAAACGGCTCTGGCCTCTGCAGTGAAAAAGGCTAATTTTGCCGGTGAAGATGCCGATGTGGAAGTGCATGTTGACCGCGATACGGGTGATTACAGAGCCTGGCGCCGTTGGCTTGTCGTGGCAGATGATCAGGGGTTGCAAGAGCCTGATCGTCAGGAAATGTACTCCGATATTCATGACGAATATCCCGATTTGCAAGTGGGTGACTACATTCGTCAGGAAGTTGAAAATATCAACAGCTCCGGCCGCCGTTTCGCTCAAGATGCCAAGCAAGTGATTCTGCAACGTCTTCGTGATGCCGAACGCGAACAAATGCTCGTGGAATTTTTGGCTCGCGATGAAAAGGTGATTTCCGGTTTGGTCAAGCGTATGGATAAGGGCGATGCGATTGTGGAAATCGGTAAGGTCGAAGCCCGCTTGCCGCGCTCTGAAATGTTACCCAAGGAATCTTTCCGCCCGGGCGATCGAGTGCGCGCCTATGTGGCCCGTGTGGATCGCTCCTGCAAGGGTCAGCAAGTCTTTTTGTCTCGCACAAGTCCGGAATTTATTAAAGAACTCTTTGCGCTTCAGGTTCCTGAAATCGAAGAAGGTCTTCTGGAAATCAAGAGCGCGGCTCGTGATCCGGGCAGTCGTGCCAAGATTGCTGTTCAAGCCAAGGATGCCCGTTTGGATCCGGTCGGTACCTGTATCGGTGTGCGCGGCACTCGTGTAAATGCCGTCTCCAATGAATTGGGCGGAGAACGTGTGGACATCGTGGTTTGGGATGATGAACCGGCCCAGTTTGTGGTGAGCGCTTTGGAACCGGCGAAGGTTTCCGGCGTAGTCATGCTTGAAGATACGCACACGATGGAAGTAGTGGTTGATGAGGAAAATCTTGCCATTGCGATCGGTCGTGCCGGTCAGAATGTGCGTTTGGCTTCTGAATTGACCGGTTGGAAGATCGATATCATGACCGACGAAGAAGCCAATGCCAAGCGTGATGAGGAAACCAACAAGATTCGCGCGGAATTTGTTGAAAAGCTCGGTGTTGACAACGATGTCGCCGACATTTTGATTGAAAACGGATTCTCTTCAATTGAAGAGGTGGCTTATGTGCCTGAATCCGAATTGCTCGAAATCGAAGCCTTTGATGAAGATACCGTCAAAGAACTTCGTGAACGTGCTCGCAACAAGTGCCTCATGCAGGATCTTGAACGTGAAGAAAATCTGCGCCAAGCTGAACCGGAAATGGTTTCGCTTGAAGGTATGGACAATGATTTGGTTAACGTGCTGGTTGCTCACGGTGTGAAAACTCGTGACGATTTGGCCGAATTAGCCGTAGACGAACTGGTGGAAATGAGCGGAATTGATGCTGATCGTGCATCCAAGTTGATTTTGGCCGCCCGCGCCCATTGGTTCAACAACTAAAGCGTACTTTATCGATAAAGTGCGAAAGGAGAGAATATGGCAATTTCGACCGTTTTAGAGTTGGCCAAAGAAATGAAAGTGACGGCAACCGAATTGTTGCGTCAGTTGAAAAGCGCCGGCATTGATAAACAAAGTGAGACCGATGCCGTGACAGCAGCCGATCAACGTAAGCTCGTGGAATTTCTGCGTGAGGATCGTCAGGCAAAAGCCAGAAAAATTACACTCACCCGTAAGGAAACGACCACGGTCAAACAAGCCGATGGTCAGCATACTGTGAAAGTGGAAGTGCGCAGAAAACGTGTGTTGGTGAAAAACACTTCTGCGGCTGCAGGGGCTCGTGAACAGGCTATGGCAGCCGAGCGCGCTCGTGCGCTTGAAGAGGCTAAGGCGAAATTAGCGGCTGAACAAAAGGCCGAGGAAGAAAAACGTCAGAAGGAGCTTCAGGCTCAGCGTGAAGCAAAACTCGCCGAAGAGCGCGAAGCTCAACAAAAGGCTCAGGCTGAGGCTCGAGCCAAAGCCGAGGCTGAAGCAGCCGCTGCGCGTGAGGCCCAAGCGGCTAAAGAGGCGCAGGCTCAGAAGACGGAAACAAAGCCTGTAAGCACGAATAAGCCGGAAGTGAAGCTGCAACAAAAGGCCGATGATCGCACTGCTCAAAAGCCGCAGCAAAAGTCGCAACAAAAGCCTCAGCAAAAGGCAGACAACAAGTCTCAAAAGGACAATGACTTCCGCAGAGGTGATAAGCCCAAGGTGCAACAGGCTAAAAAGCCGATGCCGCGTCCGGTTGAACAAAAGGCCCATCAGCCTGCTCAACTGAGCGAAGAAGAAATCAAACGTCGCCAGGAAGCCAAGCGCAAAGCCGAAGAGGAAGCTCGTGCCATTCGTGAAATGATGAGTAAGCCCAAACCTTCTGTCATGAAGGCTAAGAGTGATAAACCTTCCGAAGGTAAGAAAAACCAAGATAAAAAGAAGGGCAATAAGAACAATGACCGCGATCGCGACGAAGAGTTGAGCGGGAAGAAAAAAGGCGGTAAACACGCCGGTTCCAACCACGGCGGTGCTTCGTCCAAATGGGATGACAACAAGCATCGTGGCGGCAATAAGGGCAATGCCCGCGTGATTGACGAGGACGATGACGGCAACGAACAATGGCGCGGTTCGCGTAAAAATCGTAATAACCGTCGTCACGAACAGCCCAAGCCCCAACAGGTTCAGAACACTGAACCCGTGGTGCGTGATGTCAGTGTCCCGGAAACGATCAGTGTGGCCGATCTTGCTCATAAGATGGCTGTGAAAGCTACTGAAGTGATCAAGACCTTAATGAAGATGGGTCAGATGGTCACGATCAACCAGATGCTCGATCAGGACACGGCCATGCTCGTAGTCGAAGAAATGGGTCACCACGCCATTGCTGCCAAGCCTGATGATCCGGAAGCGATTCTGGGCGACATGATTCAGGAAAATACGGCAGAAGCCCTGCCGCGTCCGCCGGTGGTGACAATTATGGGTCACGTTGACCATGGTAAGACGAGTTTGCTCGACTACATTCGTCGCGCGAAGGTCGCCGCCGGTGAAGCGGGCGGTATTACCCAACACATTGGTGCTTACCACGTCAAGACTCCGCGCGGTATCGTGACGTTCCTGGATACTCCGGGGCACGAAGCTTTTACGGCTATGCGTGCTCGCGGTGCTCAGGCAACCGATATTGTGATTTTGGTGGTGGCTGCCGATGACGGTGTGATGCCTCAGACTAAAGAAGCTATCGCTCACTCCAAAGCCGCCGGTGTACCGATGGTGGTTGCGATCAATAAGATCGATAAACAGGAAGCCAATCCTGAACGAGTCAAGCAGGAACTCGTGCAAAACGACGTGATGCCGGAAGATTGGGGCGGAGATGTGCCCTTTATTCCTGTGTCGGCCAAAACCGGTCAAGGTGTTGACGAATTGCTTGAAAACGTTTTGCTTCAGGCCGAAATGCTCGAATTGAAGGCACCGCGTGAAGGTATGGCAAAGGGCCTTGTGATTGAATCGCGATTGGATAAAGGCCGCGGTCCGGTTGCGTCCGTTTTGGTTCAATCCGGAACCTTGCATCGTGGCGATATCGTTTTGGCCGGTGCCGAATTCGGTCGCGTGCGTGCCATGATCAATGAAACGGGTAAGGCTGTTTCCGAAGCCGGTCCTTCCATCCCGGTGGAAATTCAAGGTTTGTCCGGTGTGCCGCAGGCAGGCGACGAAATCATGGTTTTGCCCGATGAACGCAAAGCCCGTGAAATTGCGTTGTTCCGTCAAGGTAAATACCGTGATGTGAAGTTGGCTAAGCAACAGGCCGCTAAACTGGAAAACATTTTTGCTGATGCCGGTAACGGAGAAACGAAGACTTTGGCTTTGATTGTGAAGGCTGACGTTCAGGGTTCGACCGAAGCCATCGTTCATGCGTTGACTAAACTTTCTACCGATGAAGTTCGCGTGCAGGTGGTTCACTCTGCAGTGGGGGGTGTTTCGGAAACCGACGTTAACCTCGCCTTGGCGAGCAAGGCCGTTATCATCGGCTTTAACGTTCGTGCTGACGCGCCGGCTCGTAAGCTTGCTGAAAGCAACGGTGTCGACATTCGTTACTACAACATCATTTACGATGCTGTCGATGATGTGAAGGCAGCCATGAGCGGTATGTTGGCTCCTGAAAAACGCGAAACCGTTCTGGGTTTGGTGGAAATCCGCCAATGCATCCGCGTGCCTAAGGTCGGCATGATTGCCGGCTGTAAGGTTCTGGAAGGTGTGGTGCGCCGTACGGCATCGGCCCGATTGCTGCGTGACAACGTGGTGATTTGGACCGGTGAGCTCAATTCGTTGCGTCACTTCAAGGACGATGTGCGCGAAGTCAAGGCCGGTCTGGAATGCGGTTTGTCGCTTAAAGGCTATGACGACATCAAAGAAGGCGATCAGCTTGAAATCTTTGAAGTCACGGAAGTGGCCCGTACGTTGTAATGAAATTCGGACGGATTAAGCGCTGAAGGCAAGTTAATCCGTCTGACAGTAAGGAAAGGAAAAAGACATGAGAGCAGCAAAACCGGGACGCGCTCTGCGGGTGGCTGACCAGATTCAAAAAGATTTGGCCAGACTCATTCCTCAGGAAGTCCGCGACCCTCGCGTCGGTTTAGTGACGCTCACGGGGTGCGAAATTACTCCTGACTACGCTCATGCCAAGGTTTACTTTACGGTAATCGGCGCTGAGCCCTCTCAAGCTCGTGAGGGACTCAATGCTGCTGCCGGGATGCTCAGAAACCATCTCTTTAAACTTTTGTCGATTCACACGGTGCCGACGTTACATTTTGAGCACGACACCAGTGTGGCCAAGGGTTTTGAAATGGATCGCTTGATTGATCAGGCGATGAAGCAGACCAAGGGTGAACAATGAAAAGAAGAGGTCGGGCGGTCGACGGGGTCTTGTTGTTGGACAAGCCCTATGCGATGACATCGAATGCGGCGCTGCAAAGTGCACGGCGTTTGCTCAATGCGCAAAAGGCCGGTCATACGGGAACACTCGATCCGCTCGCCAGCGGTCTTTTGGCGCTGACATTCGGAGAAGCGACCAAATTTTCGGCAGATCTTTTGCATGCCGATAAAACCTATGTCGCAGGCATTAAGTTAGGACAGAAAACCACGACCGGGGATTTGGAAGGAGAATTTATCGAAACCAGACCGGTGCAGGTGACAAGAGCGGATATTGAAAAAACGCTCGAGTCCTTCAGAGGGGAAATCGCTCAGATTCCTCCGATGTTTTCTGCTCTTAAACGCGACGGTAAAACACTCTACGACTTGGCTCGGGAGGGTGTGAGTATCGAGCGTGAAGCGCGCTCGGTACGAATCGAAAAGTTAGATATTCTGCAGTTTGCCGATGAGCTGCTCACGGTTGAAGTGACATGCTCCAAAGGGACTTACATTCGGGTATTGGCCGAGGATATCGGCGAAGCACTCGGGTGCGGGGCTCACCTGGCAAGCTTAAGAAGAACAAAAGTGGGGACGCTTTCGATTGAAGACAGCGTCACTCTTGAAGCTCTTGAATCGATGAGTATTCAGGAGCGATTGAACGTTTTAAAGCCGCTTGATGCGCTCATGACGACGCTTCCTGCGGTACATTTAAGCGAAAACGATCGCGTGCGGTTTTGCCACGGCCAGCGTTTGGCTCTCGGACTGCAAAGCTGCCCGCGAGTGAGGGTCTACGGACCTGATGAGCAAATGGTGGGAACGGCCCGCGTCAATGAGCGCGGAGTGCTCGAACCCGAACGATTAATTGCCAACAAGAAAGATATTGAGACGACAAATGACTAATACTCGTGCTATTCGCAATATCGCGATTATCGCGCACGTTGACCATGGTAAGACCACCTTGGTTGACAAACTGCTGCGCGCAGCCGGCACTTTCCGTGCCAATCAGGAAGTCCAGGAACGTGTGATGGACAGCGGTGATTTGGAACGTGAGCGCGGCATTACGATTTTGGCTAAAAACTGTGCTGTGGAATACGAAGGCACTCACATTAACATTATTGATACCCCGGGGCATGCGGACTTCGGCGGTGAAGTCGAACGCGTTCTTTCGATGGTCGACGGGGTGCTTTTGTTGGTCGATGCCGTGGAAGGCCCGATGCCGCAGACGCGTTTTGTTACGCGTAAAGCCTTGGCTCTCGGTTTGAAGCCCATTGTGGTCATCAATAAGATTGACCGCCCGGGCTCCCGCCCGGATTGGGTGTTGAACCAAACATTCGATCTTTTCGATAAGTTGGGTGCAACCGAAGAGCAATTGGATTTCCCTGTGATTTATTGCTCGGCCCTGGAAGGTGTGGCGGGCTTCACCGACGATATTGAAGAGTTGAAGAAAATCGGCAATATGCGTGCCATTTTCGATACCGTTATTGAAAAAGTGCCTGTTCGCGATGACGATCCCGACGGTCCCCTGCAGCTTCAAATCTGCTCGCTGGATTACTCGAGCTATGTGGGTAAGATCGGCATCGGTCGTGTGCACCGCGGCCGCATTCACGCAGGCGAAGATGTCTGCATCATGAATGGCCCCGACGATACCCCCAAGAAGGTGAAGGTCAATCAGATCCTGATGTTTGAAGGCTTGGATCGCAAGCTCGTGGATTCGGCTCAAGCAGGCGACATCGTTTTGGTTAACGGTATTGAAGAACTGTCGATCGGTACCACCATCACCGATCTTGAAAAGCCTGAAGCACTGCCGCTTCTGAAGGTGGACGAACCGACTCTGTCGATGAATTTCCAAGTCAACACGAGTCCCTTGGCCGGTCGTGAAGGCAAATATGTCACCAGCCGCCAGATTCGTGAACGCTTGGAGCGCGAATTGAAATCCAACGTTGCCATGCGCATGAAGCTTACCGATGATGAAACGGTTTTTGAAGTGTGCGGTCGTGGCGAATTGCATCTGACGATTTTGATCGAAAACATGCGCCGTGAAGGCTATGAATTGGCTGTTTCCCGTCCCCGTGTGTTGCTCAAAGAGATCAACGGTCAGAAGATGGAACCGTACGAAGTGCTCACGGTGGATGTGGAAGAAGAACACCAAGGGGCTGTGATGGAAGAATTGGGTCGCCGCAAAGGTGATCTGCAAGACATGCAACCCGACGGCAAGGGTCGTGTGCGTCTGGAATATCGAATTCCTGCCCGCGGTTTGATCGGCTTCCAAAGCGAATTCATGACGATGTGCCGCGGCACGGGCATCATGAGTCACGTCTTTGATGACTATGGTCCGATCAAAGAAGGTGATGTCGGTGAACGCAGAAACGGTGTGCTGATCAGCCAGGATAACGGTGAAGCTGTTGCCTACGCTCTGTGGAAGCTGCAAGATCGCGGTCGTATGTTTGTCAAGCCCGGCGATAAACTCTACGAAGGGATGATCATCGGTATTCACTCTCGTGATAACGACATTGTTGTCAATCCGATTCGTGGCAAGCAGTTGACGAACATCCGTGCTTCGGGTACTGACGAAGCCATCCGCTTGGTGCCGCCCGTGCAGCTGACGCTCGAAAGTGCCGTGGAATTCATCAACGATGACGAATTGGTGGAAATTACCCCTCATACGATTCGTTTGAGAAAACGCTACTTAACGGAAATTGATCGTCGCCGTCACGCACGTGCCGAGCGCGAACAGAAGTCCGAATAACGTTTCGGTATGAAAAAAAAGAAAATGCCCGCATTGTGTCCATGCGGTAGTCTTCTTGACTACAGGGACTGTTGCGGGCGTTTTCATGCCGGGGAAAACGCTCCCGATGCATTGACTCTGATGAAAAGTCGGTACAGTGCATTTGTAAAAGGACGCGCCGATTATCTGTTGCGGACGTGGCATGAGTCGACACGACCGAGTCAATTGAATTTAACTGAGCCCGTGAAGTGGTTTGGATTGGAAATTGTGTCTTTTGATTCTGAGGGAGATCGGGCTACGGTATCTTTTATTGCCCGCGGAAAGATAAACGGTCGGGCGTTTAAGCAAGTGGAAACCAGTCGTTTTGTGAGAGAAAACGCTCAATGGTTTTACGTTGATGGGGTGCTAACCGAATGACGCTCAATGACAATCCGAAATGGATTTTGGAAGGCGCTTTGCTGACAAGCGATGTGCCGTTGTCGGTGACTACACTTCGAGAGTGCTTAGATAAGCGCTATACCAAGACGCAGGTATTGGAATTTTTAGCTGAACTGCGTGCAGATTGGCAGGGCAGAGCGCTTGAACTTCGAGAGGTAGCCGATGGACTTTGGCGTTTTCAGTCGGTGCCTGCCATGCGAGATATTTTGAGAAAGCTTCACCCTGAGCAAGCGCCCAAATATACGCGTACAGTGATGGAAACATTGGCGGTGATTGCATACCGTCAGCCGGTCACACGCGGCGATATCGAAAAAATTCGCGGTGTGACGGTCAATCCCAATGCCATCAAAACACTTTTGGATCGAAATTGGATTGAAGTGATCGGACGACGCGAGACGGTAGGACACCCTGAGCTTTTTGCCACCACCCGTCAATTCCTGGTGGATTTGGGTCTCAACAGTCTGCAGGATTTACCCAGTATCGGTCCGGATCAGGAACCACAGGTTGAAGCATTTGAACTTTTTGAGGGGCAAAATCAAACGCCGGAGAGCGTTACTCGCGTCAAAGATCGTTCTGCATTGAAAGCGATTGATGATGAACATGCGAGATTAGAGGATTTGATTGAACCGCTCGATTTTGGAGACGATGACGATGCCAGTCAAGAAAAACACCCCGAATAAGGTGACAGTGAGAAAGACAAGCGCCAGGCGCACTCCTTTTAGAGCCCCGATGTCGAAAAAGCCCCGCATAAAGCCTTTTGATAATGGGGAGACGACTGAATTATCAGCTGTTGCAGAGACGTCTTCTGCGACAGAAAAACTGCAGAAAGTATTGGCCGATGCAGGCTTGGGTTCTCGTCGGGAAATGGAAGCGCTTATTGCTACGGGAGTCGTGACAGTCAACGGAGACGTAGCGAAGGTCGGCGACAGAGTGCATGCCAATGACACCATTCGGGTAAAGGGACGTTTGGTTAAACGTGGAATCATGAAGGCTCAGGCGCCCAAAGTGCTTTTGTACCATAAGCCTGCCGGCGAGATTGTTTCAATGGATGATCCGCAGGGTCGCCCGAGTGTATTTGATCGCTTGCCGCGCTTGAACGGAGAACGATGGATTGCCGTGGGGCGCCTTGACTTTAACACCGAGGGCGTACTGCTTTTTACCACAAGCGGAGAATTAGCCAACATGCTCATGCACCCGCGCTACCGAATTGAGCGCGAGTATGCCGTGCGTGTGCAAGGGGAATTGTCCGAAGAGAATAAAGACAAGCTTCTCAAAGGCATCAAGCTTGAAGACGGGATGGCCGGATTTTCTCGTATAGAAGATATCGGAGGCGTCTCTTCCAATCACTGGTATCGAGTGACGCTTGCTGAAGGTCGAAATCGCGAGGTGCGTCGTATTTTTGAGGCGGTGGGTTTAACGGTATCGAGATTGATACGTGTGCGTTTTGGCGCGGTTTTGTTGCCTAAAGACCTTCCACGCGGTGCCAAGATGCGTTTATCGGATGATTGGGTGAAGGCTTGGATTGAGGATCTGAAAAAAGGGAGTTCTCGTGCCGGTGTGGTGCCGGGACGCGAAAAGACTTCTGCGGCTGCAACCGGTCGCCAAACGACAAGGGCTGGAAGCGGTGCCAATAAAGGCGGCAGAAAGTTTGCCTCCCGAAAAGACGTTTATGACAAAGGGTACGAAGGCGTAGCAGAAACCAAAAAGCGCAGTGCCCGCCGTGTCATAAACGTTAACAAAACCGAAAAGACAGCCAAGCGTCTGTCCCGTTAAAATACTGCCGATATTTTTGCGATGACACCTCATGAGTAAAAAATTTATTGACCGCGTTCCGATCTTTAAAGATCCGTATGTTCGACGCCTGATGTCTTATTTGCCCGAGCACAAAAAAGAAATTGCTCTGGCTATCGTTTGTATGGTTTTGGGAGCGGCGAGCTCTTCTTTGATCGCCGTTCTTTTGGGTAAACTCACCGATTTGGGATTTTATGAACACAATCCCAACATTGTCTGGCTCACGCCTATCGGCTTGATCGGTATTTCTGTTTTGCACGGCGGTACTCAATTTTTGTCCAATTACCTTTTGCAGCGAGTCAGTCAACAGGTACTGGTGCGTATCCGCCGCTTGATGTTCGAGCGGATGATTCAATGGTCATCGCAGATGTATCAGCATTACATGTCGGGTAAGATCGTATCGAAATTCGTCAATGAAGCATCAAGTGCGCTTGGCATGGCCGCTGAAATTTTGACGACTTTGGTTCGAGACTCCCTTCAGATTATTTCGCTGGCCTGTATTCTGATTTATCACAATTGGCTTTTGACGTTGGTGACGCTTGTTGTAGCTCCTTTGTTGGCCCTTGTTTTGAAGTGGGTCAGTAAAACCGTTAAGCGTTTGACGATGGGCTCACAAAATACGCTCGGCGATATGAGTGTGGCGATTCAGGAAGCCTACGAAGGACAGCGCGTGATCAAAATTTACGACGGCTATGAGTACGAGAAAAAGCGCTTCGGTGTGATCAACGAGCGCCTGAGATCTTTATCCGTTCGTATGCAGGCAGTAAAGTCTTTGGGTACACCTTTAACGCAGCTTGTGACGATGATCGGCGTATCGGTTGTGGTGGTCTTTGCTTTAACGCAAGCACGCATGGGGCAATTGTCCATGGGTGAATTCACAACCTATCTGTCCGCAATGCTTTTGATGATGCCGGCTATTCGCCATCTCTCAAGCTTAAACGGATCGGTTGCCCGTATGTCTGCAGCGGCAGAAAGTGTTTTCAAGATGGTTGATGAGCCTTCTGAAGAGGATAACGGAACCAAGACGTTGGAGCGCGCAACCGGTAATGTGAGTTTCCGCAACGTCTGCCACACCTACGAAGGTGCGGCTCAGCCTGCGGTGGAAAATTTCACACTGGATGTCAAACCCGGTGAAATGATTGCTTTGGTGGGTTCATCGGGTTCCGGTAAGACCACTTTAATTAATCTGATTCCGCGTTTCTGGACAATGACTTCCGGAGATATTCTCTTTGATGGGATCAGCCAAAAAGATTTGACCTTAAAGAGTCTTCGTGCACAGATTTCGCTAGTGAGTCAGGACGTGGTGCTTTTTGATGATACGATCGCTGCCAATATCGCTTACGGTGTCAGAGATAAGGTGACCGAAGAAGATATTCGCAAAGCAGCCGAAGCGGCCTATCTTTTGCCGTTTATTGAATCGTTGCCCGACGGCTTTAATACGCGAGTGGGTGAAGGCGGAGCCAAATTGTCCGGTGGTCAGCGCCAGCGAATTTCCATTGCCCGGGCGCTTTTGAAGAATGCTCCGATTTTGCTTTTGGATGAAGCAACCAGTGCTTTGGATACGGAAAGCGAAAAGTACATCCAGGCTTCGCTCGATGAGTTGATGGTCGGTCGTACGAGTTTTGTGGTGGCGCATCGCTTATCAACTATTGAAGGAGCAGATCGCATTGTCGTAATGAAACACGGGCATATCGTTGAAATCGGTAATCACCACGAATTGCTTGAGAAAAACGGCGTGTATGCTAATCTGTACAAAATCCAATTTGCTGACAGACCCTCGCATATAGCTTGACAAAAAGATTGAGAAAACGAAAAAGGCGACCTCGAAAACGGGTTGTCTTTTTTTTGACTCTCAAAATAATCAAAATAATTTTTCGATTGATTCGACGTTCGTAGTAATCTAAGAAATGTCTTCCCAAACTATGGAAATCGAAAATGAACACTTCTGAAAAATTACAAGCGCTTCGTCGATTAATGCAGGAGATTAATGCTCAAGCTTTGTATGTCGGAACAACAGATCCTCACCAAACGGAATCGGTGAGTGAACATTGGAAAGCTGTTCAGTGGCTGACCGGTTTTACGGGCAGCATGGGTTATGCGGTTGTGACCCAGGATGAGGCTGCATTTTGGACAGATGGCCGCTACATTGATCAAGCTCGAAGAGAAATTGAACCGCAAACCTTTCAGCTCTATAGTATTTCGGATCCCGACACACCTTTGTGGAACGAATGGATTAGGCTAAGAGTGCACGAAGGCGAGGCTCTCAGTGTAGACGGTGAGGTACTGAGTCAATTTCAGTTGCAGACTTTTCGTGAGAAATTGACCATTAAAAATTTGCAGATTCTTTGCGACAGAAATTTAGTCGGAGAAGTTTGGACCGATAGACCTCAACTATCTCAGGATCCGGTTTGGGAACTGCCGCAACAGTATGCAGTGCAGAGCCGTCAGGAAAAACTGCTTGCGCTACGCAAACGTCTTCAAAAATTCGGAAACAAGACATCTACGTTGATTTGCGGCTTGGATGATATCGCGTGGCTGACGAATTTGAGGGGTCACGACAATGCCCTTTATCCGTTTTTTCATTCGTATGCTTTAGTGACTCCTGATGAGGCTTTTTTGTGCGCAGATCGATTGAAATTTTCAGAATCTATTTTGAAGAAATTAAGTCAAGACGGTTGGTCATTGCGAGAATACGGTGATATAGAAAGACTCATTCAACAATTACCCTCCGGTACGACGTTATATCTTGACGAAACCAAAACACCGTTCAAACTTTACAGTGCTATTCCTAAAAATGTAACGGTCAAAACAGGCCTTGATGAAGTGACAGCCATGAAGGCTTGTAAAAGTCGTGGAGAACAGGACAACATTCGTCGAGCCAACATTGAAGAAGCAGTTGCAGTCGTACGTTTGATGAGGTGGATTGAATCCAATGTTCAAAGTGGTCTTCTTAATGAATATGAGGTCGGACAAAAACTCAACGAATTTCGTCAAGCGAGTTCGCTCTACATTCAACCGGCCAATATTCCGATTGTCGGATACGGAGCTAATGCCGCTTTGCCGCACTACAGGCCGACACGACAAAACAGTGCATCTATTCAACCTGAGGGATTGCTGCTCTTTGATGTTTGCGCGCACTATTTTTGTGGAACAACGGATTTAACGCGAACCGTGGCTGTCGGTGAATTAACGCGGGAAATGAAAGAAGATTACACGTTGACACTCAAAACTCATGTGGCCTTGGCAACCTTGACATTTCCTTACGGAACTACCGGCGATCTGATCGATGCAGTCGTAAAGTCCAATCATTGGCGAAAACTGAAAAATTACAATCATGGAACCGGTCACGGTATCGGTTACATTCTGAACGTGCACGAGGGGCCGGGCAAAATCATCACCGAATATGCTCCGCTTTTCCCTTATGCGAAAAACGTTGTTTTGGAAAAAGGGATGCTCTTCTCAGACGAGCCTGGAGTCTACAAACCGGGACGACACGGCGTGAGGATTGAAAATTCTGTTTTGGTTCAAAAAGCACAGAAAAATGAATTCGGTAAATTTATGCGGTTCGAAACGGTCACTTTTTTACCTTACGAAAGAAAAGCGATATTGACCGATGAACTCACTGAACAGGAAGTCGATTGGATTAATCGCTATCACGAGGAAGTATTTCGTAAACTGAGTCCGATGCTCAATGAGCAGGAAAAATGCTGGTTGAAAGAAAAAACGGCTCCTCTCTAAACAACTTCCCTCTAAAGAAGGAAGGTTTCTTTTGACCAAGCACGAACTTTTTCACCCGCTCCCATAGAGAATCTCTTCTCAATGGGGCTACAGATGACTGTCATCCGTACCACAAAAGATTTCAAGACGAACCTTCTCCGTCGTCGCAGCCTTCGGCTGCGACGCAAATGGCTGACAATTGTCCCCATTACTCGATGGTTTTAATATCACATACCCCGCGTCCCTCAGGAACTGTTTCGCACCTTCCAGAGTCTTTATCACCTCTGTCGGAATATGCTTGTCATTTTCTATATCCGCACACTGCAAAAGCAGTGCACTCATCACATCACGTTGGATCCACTCAGAACTTTTCCCTAACTGATGCCAACGCTCATTTAAGGCTTTCTTTTCGTATGTTTCCGTATACGGATCATATTGGCTGAGCTTCAACTTATAGGGCTTTACTTCCACTACCTTCAAACCGGCACTTTCAGCCTTGCTTTTCAGTTGCTCAATAAATCCCGATATGCCGCTTTTTCCCAGGCTCTTTGCAAAATGTCCCCTTTGAAAAGCCTTCCAACTATTCTTTTCAATACGAATCTCACCGGCAGCAGACAGCAATAAATTGATCAACTGTCCATGCTCACAACGTCGGGTAGCCGATGCTTTGCGATGATATTCCTTTAAATCTTGCACTCGTTTTTCGTAGCTTTTCGTTCTGATTAATTCAATTCCTTTTTTGAATACTCCATTGTTGTCATAACAATCCGGATTATTTTGCCGTAAGCTCCTATCCATTGATCGCTGCAGGATGCGAATTCTTTTTTCATCAACTCGTGCGCGCGGCGCTACTTTAATTTTCCCAGCCCAGAGCTCACTGAATACGGCAATCGTTTGAGGACCGGGATCAATGGATAAACGCTCCTCAGTTGATGCATAGATGTGTTTAACCGGTGCATAACCTTCCAAAACAACCTGCAGATAAAAACGATTTTTCCCTTTGATTGTTTTAAATCCTTGCGAACCGTCTTCTTTTAAAAAGGCTCGACGGGTGTAGTCATCTTTAGAATCGACGATGACCCGATAGTCGTGTTTGCACCAACTCAACACAGATTTTTCAATATTGAACTTCAGTCCGGTTTTATTTGTTTTACCCTCAATACTTCTTAAACCGCGCTTGGCAGATTTAAAACGAGGGCGTCCTCCCAAACCCAACTTGTATCGATTCACGGCCTGAAACACTCGGGTAGCAATTTTTTTGCGTTTCATTAATACCGAGTTCTGTCTTTCGGCCGCTGGCTTGCCGATGTTTGGCAATCACTGCATGTAAGTCGTATTCAGTCAGATGGTACTTCCTATCCAGCGATTTGAATAAATTCGTTCTTTCTTTACCCTTAGGCATTGAACAAGCTTTTTTCCAATCCCTGTCCTGACGAAGTTGTTGCAGTTGACCTAAGGCACTACCAAGAGTGACATTATGAAGTTGACGGGCGAATTCAAGCTTTCTGAGTATCGTTTGAGACTCAGAGTCACTGACTCGAATAGGAAGTTCAATAATAAACGTCGGACCGGGCATGGAAGC
>NZ_JACJKX010000003.1 GCF_016901835.1 Parasutterella secunda
TGATAAAGACTCTGGAAGGTGCGAAACAGCTCCTGAGAGACGCGGGGTATGTGATATTAAAACCATCGAGTAATGGGGACAATTGTCAGCCATTTGCGTCGGAGCCGAATGCTGCGACGCCGGAGAGGGTTCGTCTTGCAATCTTTTGTGGTACGGGTGACAGTCATCTGTAGCCCTATTGAGAAGAGATTCTTAATGGGGGCGGGTGAAAAAGTTCGTGCTTGGTCAAAAGAAATTTTCCCTCTTTAGAGGGGAGTTGTTTAGTTTATATTCATGACGCTAGAGACCCTTAACGAAAAGCTTCTGTCACTGGGAGCTAAACCGCAGCATATTCAACGCCTCTATCGAGCGATGATGGGGATTGTGGCTTGGCCATCAGAAAATGATCTCGCCTTTCCCAAAAAGGTTCGTGATGCGCTTGCCGATCTCCGCAACGAGTTAAATCAAGTACTCACCGTCGTCGCAAAGGACGAGGGTGAGGAGGGAGCCAGTCTTAAATTACTTTTTAGACTCACTGACGGCCACACAATCGAGAGCGTTTTACTGCCCCGTGAAGGCGTTTGTGTGTCCACGCAAGTGGGCTGTGCCGTAGGCTGCGTCTTTTGCATGACCGGGCAGTCGGGGCTCATCCGACAGCTCACCGATCTTGAAATCGTCGCTCAGGTGATGCATGCCAGAAAGCTTCGCCCTGAAACTAGAAAAGTGGTCTTTATGGGCATGGGCGAGCCCTCGCACAACTTAAAAAACGTGATGCGTGCCATTGATTTTCTGGGTCGATACAGTCAGATTCCGCACAAAAATCTGGTGCTCTCTACCGTGGGCGATCAGCGGGTATTCGATGCCCTAGCGGCTTCAGAAGTAAAACCTGCTTTAGCCATCTCGCTTCATTCAACGATTGAGGATAAACGCAGAAAATTGTTGCCCCGAGCAGGGAAAATTGCAATTGAGTCGCTCATTGATCAGGCCGAGCAGTACGCCCGCCAAACGGGCTATCCGATTCAGTATCAATGGACCCTGATTAAAGGAGTTAATGACGGTGATGATGAACTCGAATCGATTGCCGGGCTTTTAAAGGGCAAGTACGCTCTCATGAATTTCATTCCGGTCAATACGGTTGAGAATCGCACGTTTGAGCGCCCCGAGTGGTCTCGCTGTCAGGAAATGGCTGATTATTTAAAACGCGTTCGGGTGCTCGCCAAATTCAGGCACTCGGCTGCTCAGGATGTTGAGGGTGGTTGCGGACAATTAAGAAGCCGCTACAGCCAAGAAAAGGAAGGTCAGGTATGACTTCATTTCACGATTTAGGATTATCTTCTGCGCTTTGTGAGGCGGTAAAAAATAAGAAGTGGCAGGAGCCTTCCGCTGTTCAACAAAAAGCTATCCCGTCTGTTTTAGAGGGGCGCGACGTGATGGCCATTGCTCAGACAGGAAGTGGCAAAACAGGCGCTTTTTTACTGCCGATTCTTCAAAGACTCACGCAGGAAAAGGGTAAGAGTGGCTTCCCCTTGGCTTTGATTTTGGCACCGACCCGTGAATTGGCTCTTCAGATTTTTGAAAACGTCGAGTTTTTCGGAAACAGTGTCTCCAAAAGCGGTGCGCTTTTAATCGGAGGTGTGAGTCCCGTTCACCAGATGAAAGCGCTGCAGTCAAAACCCGACATCCTCGTGGCCACGCCCGGTCGTCTTTTGGATCACATCCGACAACAAAACCTGAGTCTGGATTCAATTAAATATCTGGTACTTGATGAAGCAGACAGAATGCTCGATATGGGCTTTTGGCCGGATATTAAAAAGATTCTTTCGCATTGCTCACAAAAGCGTCAGTCGCTTTTATTTTCGGCAACGCTCTCAGACGACATTCATCTTTTATCTCAATCGCTTTTACGAAAGCCGCTTTTAATTGAAATCAATGCCAATCGTGATGCAGCTAGCGTCAATCAAACGTTTTTTCAGGTGCCGACGAGCGAAAAAGCCCTTTTCTTGCGCGACTTAATTGTTGATAACGGCCTCGAGCAGGTGTTGGTGTTTACGCGTGAGAAAGCCTCGGCTGCAAAACTTGCGGCTCATTTGAAAAAAGACGGCTTCACGGTCGACGCTTTGCATGGTGATAAGACTCAGGCGCAACGCATCCGAATCCTTGAAGCGTTTAAAAACCATAGCCTTCGCGTTTTAGTGGCAACGGACTTAGCTAGCCGCGGTCTGGATATTAAAGCGCTTCCCGTTGTGATCAATTACGAGTTACCGGCTGATCCCCACGACTACATTCACCGGATCGGTCGCACCGGCCGAGCGGGCAGTGCCGGTTTAGCCTACTCGCTTGTAGGGGAAAAAGATTTCTACAGATTTCAGGCAATCGGATCGCTTCTGAAAAAAAGACCGGATCTTGAAACACCTGAAAAGTTTAAGGCCTACTTTGAAACGCTTCAAAGTCGGGAGCAAAAACAAAGAGAGTCTGATGATCAAAAAAGTTTTAAAAAATCGGTACGTGACCGAAAGTCGAAAGCTTGCCGACCTCCGCGGAAGGACTTTAAAAAGAATTCGCCGGATCGTGACAATAAGTCTTCTATCCAAAAAGACTCTTTTGAATACCTAATGCCTGATTTTTAGAACAGAATTCTCGATACAATGCTTACCGATGACGACTGAAAAAAATCATGAGAAAAGTAATTTTTATTTTGACTCTGACTCTGGCGCTTGCAGGTTGTTCAAATAGTCCCAGTGATCCGCTTTTTGATGCGCCGCTCGGGCAGCGAACGACTTGTGCAGCTGTCAACCCTGTGAAGGGCTCCGATACCTTAAGCGTTGTGCCGTTTAATTGTCCCGATTTGGAAATTTCCACAACGCTAAACGAATTGCGCGATGCCGGTTGGCGCTTAGAGAGCGTGAACATGGGTGAGGATGTTCGCATCAACGACACACTTGCCTCTGATGTCTCCATTACGGTAAGGAAGGCCTACTGATGTCTTTTATTAATCAACGTCTTCAAAACCTGCGCCAAGCGATGCACCGCCTTGGCGCAAATGCTTTTTATTGCACCTTATCCGACGCGCATTTATCGGAATACATCCAGGAAGCGGACAAATTTTTAACTTTTCTCTCTGGGTTTACGGGTTCAAACGCTCAATTAATCGTGACCGATCATCAGGCGCTTTTATGGACTGATTCGCGCTACTGGGAGCAGGCAGCACTTGAGCTCAATGACAGTGGCATCGTGTTGATGAGAGAAGGAAAAGAGGATGTCCCTGCGCCCGATAAGTGGCTCGCATCTCAACTCGATCACACACAAATGACTCTTGCCGTTGCGTTGGAGTCAGTGAGTTCGACAACTTTTAAAAAACTCAAGGAAAGTGTTTCGGCTGTTGTTGATTTTCAGCCATCCGAAATTGACCACCTTTGGACCGATCGCCCGCATCGTACGATCAAGGGCCTCTATATTCATCACGCGAGTTCGGTTTCAGCCCACGATAAACTCAAACGCCTGCAGAGCTATCTTCAATCGCAAAACGGTTTTGCCGACTCAGACAGTCTTTTATTGACGCGTCTGGATGATATTGCGTGGTTGACGAATCTGAGAGGCTCAGATATTGAATTTAATCCGATCTTTTTAAGTTGGGCTTTGGTCTCAAAACGTGAGGCGTGTCTTTTTGTTCATACCCAGGCACTAACCGAAGAAATCACCTTACATCTGCAAAGAGCCGGCTGGCGTGTTTTGCCTTACGAGACTTTCGAAGACGAGTTATCGAAAATGAACGCCTCGATTTGGGCTCGAGAAGAGGACTTAAATGCGAAAGTCTTCACACTGATCCACGATCGTTTTAAACCCTGCAAGCACCCGGTTGCTCTTTGGAAATCCGTTAAAACACCTGAGGAAATTGCGGGTTTAAAAGAAGTCATGAAAGCCGACGGGCAGGCGCTTGAAGACTTTATCGAAGAAATCAAAGATAGACTGGCAAGAGGGGAGCGCCTCACGGAAAACGATGCGGTGGATATTTTGCATCAGAAACGATCGGCTATCCCCGGTTTTATTGGAGAGAGTTTCGGCACAATTGCAGCGGTTAACGCCAATGCCGCATTGCCTCACTATGAACCGATCTCCGGCCTCGGTGCCCCGATTGAGCCGCCTTGCCTTTTACTTGTTGATTCCGGCGCCCATTACGATAAGGGGACAACGGATACTACACGGGTTTGGTTTTTAGGTGATTCCCAAGACTATCCGAGTGCAGACTTACAGGCGTTAAAGCGTGATTACACGGCAGTTTATAAAGCGATGAAGGCCTTATCTGAAGCAACATTTAAACCGGGGACAACGGGTTTTGAGCTCGACAAAATTGCCCGAGCGCCCATCCACGCCATCGGGGCGGATTTCGGTCACGGAACAGGACACGGAATCGGTTTGACGCTCAATGTGCATGAAACACCTCCGAGTATTTCCCCTCGCGAGCGAGAGGGGACGATGACGCCCTTTGAACCCGGCATGATCGTAAGCGATGAGCCCGGTATCTATCGGCCCGGCCAATGGGGTATTCGCATTGAAAATATGCTCGTGTGTGTTCAAAAGGCTGAAAATCTCTTAGGGTTTGAGACGCTCACACAATGCAAGATTGACACGACGTTATTGCTACAATGAAGAGGATTGAATTTGAGGAAAAAATAATGCCGAAACTGTTACCGTTGGGCACATCAGATTTTCAAGCCTTGCGTTTAAACAACGAAATCTACGTTGACAAAACGGATTTGATTTTCCAGTTAGCAAAGGGTCGTGGGAAAATTTTTTTGGCTCGTCCCAGACGTTTCGGCAAGTCCTTGTTAATTTCAACCTTTGAGTCGTTATTCAAATCCGGTCTTCAGAATTTCCGGGGTTTGGCGATTGAAGACCTTTGGGAAGATAAGCTTTACCCGGTCGTACGCTTGGATTTCTCAAAATTAAAGGGCTATGACAGTGTGGAATTTTTCCGGGAGGCCTTCTTTAACTATCTTCAAGAGTCTTTTTATCCTTTGGGTTTCCGCTATGACGCCTCTCGTACCTCAGTTTTGGCTCAGTTAGACAGTTGGACTCAAACGCTTGAGACCAGTTCGCTGGTCATACTGATTGACGAGTATGACGCACCTCTGACAGAAAGACTGCACGATGATTCTCAATTTAACCAAGTCAGAGACATTCTGTCTCAGTTTTTCGCGATTTTGAAATCCAATGAGGGATGCCTGCGCTTTTTCTTTATGACGGGCATCACTAAATTCAGTAACACGAGTATTTTCTCTGCATTTAATAATTTGCAGGACATCTCGATGAATCCGATCTTCGGGACTTTGTTGGGATATACGCAGGAAGAAATAATCGAAAATTTCTCAGAGTACCTGACATCGGCGGCTCAAAAACTGAAGGTGTCCGAACAGGATCTTTTGGATCAGCTAAAACTCCATTATGACGGATTCTGTTTTGATTCTTCGGCGAAGACGCATGTTTATTGTCCTTGGTCAGTTTTAAATTTTTTAAATTATCCGGAATTAGGTTTTCAGAATTATTGGTATAAGAGCGGCGGACAACCGACAGTGTTGTTGAAATTCCTGGTTAATCACGCCTTGGAAAAGCCGGTTGACTATGCCGAGGATAAACTCATTCGACTTTCGGATTTAAACACGGCCAGGCAATATGATGAAATTTGTCTGGATGCTCTATTAACTCAAGCAGGATACCTCTCGATCAGCGAAGTTTTAAAAAACGGCTATGCCGTGCTCACTTACCCCAATAAAGAAGTAGCTGTCTCGATGGCTCAGCTTTATGCCGACGAGTTGTTGAAAGGTCGCCCCCTTGAGCATTCCCGCGGTCCTTTGATTGCGGATGTAATGGCAAGCGGTCGCGTTGAAGACGTTATTGATGTATTCAATAAGACCGTAACTTCAATTGACTATTCTCGCTATCCGATCACGGATGAATCAACCTGTCGAGCCTATTTGCAAGTTCTTTTAATCGGTGCGGCGATGCTGCCGAGAGTTGAAGTGCATAACGCTTTGGGCCGAAGCGATTTGGAAGTAGAGATCGGTACTCGTCATTGGGTTTTTGAGTTTAAATTTGCGCATCGCAACAGTCAGGTTCAATCGCTCTTGAGTCAAGGTCTGGAGCAACTTAAGGCAAACCGTTATGGCAAACAGTCGACTTTAAACGAACTGATTCGCGTAGCACTGGTTTTTTCTGAAGAAGATAGAAAGTTTACGGCTTGGCAATGCGTATAGTCAAAGCGCTGAAGTTGAAGACTCGGATCGCGACTTATGACTAATGAGGATTCAGTCAAAAACACAGCAAACCGGACCTACCAAAAAATGACCCGGGAACCGGTCGCAGGTTTGGTTTTGAAATTGGGCATCCCGACGATGCTCTCGATGTTGGTGACTGCGCTCTATAACACGGCATCGACCTACTATGTGTCCTATTTAGGCACTTCTGCCGTCGGTGCTATGGGGGTCGTCTTTGCGCTTCAGACCATCATTCAGGCAATCGGTATCATGATCGGTCAGGGCTGTGCTTCGCAAACCTCCCGTCTTTTAGGTGCTCAAAACTACGTCAAAGCCAATGCTTTAGCTTCTTCTGGACTTTTTCTGAGTCTGGTCTTTGCATCCGTATTCGGCCTTATCGCTTTTGTGCTCATGGAGCCTCTCATGATGATTATGGGAGCCACACAAACCATTTTGCCGTATGCGGAGACCTACTCCGAAGTCATACTGTTAGCGGCGCCTTTTATGGCTGCGTCTTTTACTCTTAATAATCTTTTGCGCTCCGAAGGCTTGGCCGTGATCGGCATGATTGGATTGGGTGTGGGCGGTATTCTCAATATTGCGATCTGTCCGATCTTCATTTTTGTTTTTAATTGGGGAATCGCAGGGGCAGCTTGGGCAACGGCGCTTTGCCAATTCATTTCGTTTTTAATTCTGCTTACTCACTATTTGAGAGGAAAAGGCACGATGCAGATGCATTGGGCTTTTGTTTCCAAGTCACCGAGTCTATACGCATCAATATTTAAAAACGGTATGCCCTCCTTAACCCGCAACGGTTTAGGTGCTGTTGCGGCGAGCGCCTTAAATCTGATGGCCGGTCAATACGGCGATGCGGGCGTTGCCGCTATGAGTATTGTCGGTCGTGTGATGATGATCACCAACGCTTTTTTAATCGGTCTGGGGCAAGGGTATCAGCCGGTGTTGGGCTACAACTGGGGGGCCAAGCTTTTTACCCGAGCCAAAGCGGCGCTTGATGCAACAATCACCATAGGGATGGTCATGATGGCTGTCTTGGGGTCAATCGGATTTATTTTTGCCGAAGAGGTGGTGAGCTTTTTTGAAACGAATGACCCGGAAGTTCTCGCAATAGGCGTTTTAGCTTTGAAGCTTCATTGCTCGGCCGCTTTGATTATTCCTGTCAATGTCATTGGCAACATGTCCTATCAGGTTTTGGGGCGCGCAGCCATCGGGACGCTTTTAGCTGCCACTCGCCAAGGACTCTTTTTCTTACCGTTAATTTTCTTTTTGCCTTCTCAGATCGGACTTTTAGGTGTTCAGTGTGCTCAGCCTTTGGCTGAAGTCGGAGCGTTTTGTGTCTGCGGCTATTTCTTGTGGCATTTCAGAAATGAATTGAATTATCGTATTTCTGTTCAAAACTATAAATACTAAAATACGAATAATAAGCCATTAAAAATGACATTAACTGTTAAAATGAGCGTAATTAACAATCTTCGTCCGCCCAAAGATATTCGTTTGGAAATGGCTGAGCGTTTCAAACACGTCCGTTTGGACCGGAACATGACTCAGGAACAGCTCTCTGAGCGCTCAGGTGTTTCCCTAGGCTCGTTGAGACGCTTTGAAGCAGAAGGCGAGATTTCGTTAAAACATCTCGTTAATTTGTCCATCGCACTAAACTGTGCTCAAGACTTTGATGAACTGTTCCAACTTGAAGAAAAATTGGATTTGTTTAAACCGAAGCCGAAACGTAGACAGCGCGCAACAGGAAAACGTCGGTTGTCAAAAGTAGAGAACTTATTCAAATAAGAGCTTTTCTGAACTGACACTGCCTTGCCAATCTTGGGAATTGTCCGCAGAACTCGGTTAAAAGTGCACCGGACCGCTATACTTAAGAGATAATATTTTCAGTCGGCATTCTTCCCGGAGGATTCAATTTATGCGAACCGCTGTCAAAGCTATGTTTGTCGCAGGCGCTTGTCTTGTTGCTGCGGCGTTTTCCGCACAGGCTGCCCAAACCATTCGTTTGGCGCACACGGCCGCCACAAGTCATGCCCATCATGCGGCCGCTCTTCAATTTGCCAAGAATGTTGAAGCTCGGACAAAAGGGGAATTGAAAGTTGAAGTGTATCCTTCGGGAGAATTGGGTGATCAGCCTGCTCTAGCCGAACAGGTCACGATGAGTGCGCTCGATATGGCCGTGGTCTCTTTGGGCAATATGGCGATGTACGATAAGCGCCTTAACGCCATGACGGCCCCCTTCCTCTTTGAAAGCTACGATGAAGCCCACAAAGTCATTGATAACTTTGTAATGCCCTGGATGAATAAGGGACTCGCGGCTCACGACTGTGTGGGTCTATCCATGTTTGACTACGGTTTCAGACAAACCACGACTCAGGACGTGGTGGTAAATTCCGCTGAAGATCTCAAAGGTGTGAAAATCCGCGTGCCGCCTGCGACCGGCCTTTTGGCGGCCTTTGATGCAATCGGCGCCAATACGCAAAGCATTGCCTATTCCGAGCTTTATACGTCGCTCAAGCAGGGTGTCGTTGTGGGTGAAGAAAACCCGGTGTTCACGATTTTGGCCGACAGCCTTTTTGAAACACAAAACCAATTGGCCATGACCAATCACTATTTTGACTGTCAGGTGCTTTTGATTAATAAAACTCTCTATGAGGGACTCTCAGCCGAACAACAAAAGGTTTTGAAAGAAGAGGCCGTCAACGCTCAAAATCTCACACGCAAGATGATCAGCGAAGGCGAAAGTGCGGTGGTTGAGGAACTCAAGAAAAAGGGGATGAATGTCACCTATCCTGATCGTGCTTCTTTTGTGAACAAGATGGCGCCTGCCTACGAAAAGGTTGCCCAGTTGGCAGGTCAAGAAGCTATGGATGAAGTCTTAAACGCTGTGAAGGCCGGTCAATAGGAAGCGATTCGATTATGGTGATGTTTGCGATTTTTGCCGGCGTGCTCGTGCTGCTTCTATTGGGAGTCACCACGGCGGTAACGATGGGCTTTGCCTCAATTGCCACCTTTTTGATGGCAGGGGGCGACGCTTCGCGGCTCTTTCTTGTGCCCCAGCGAATGTTCTCTCAGGTCTCGGGCATCACCTTAATGTCGATTCCGTTTTTCCTGCTGATGGGTAACCTCATGAGCGTGGGCGGCATCTCCAAAAGCCTTTTCGGTTTCGGTCGTGTCTGCCTGGGGCATAAAGCGGGCGGTCTGTCCAATGCCGCCATTGTGGCCTGTATTGTGATGGCGGCGATGTCGGGGTCGGCCGCAGCATGCGCAGCCGGCATCGGCATGATTGCGATTGCCGAGATGACAAAATCAGGCTATGACCGGGCTTTCAGTTGCGCTACGATTGCCGCGGGCGGCGCCTTAGGTCCCATTATTCCGCCTTCGATTACCCTAATTTTGTTTGCCGGTCTCACTCAAACAAGCGTCAATGCTCTGTTCGCTGCAGGGACTGTCCCGGGGCTACTTTTAGGTTTGGCTTTTATGCTCTGGTCTTCCTACGTCTGTAAAAAAGAAGGCTACACGGTTACGCCTAAAGCTACGTGGGCCGAGCGCTGGGTAGGGTTTAAAGACGCTTTTTGGTCGCTTCTGACACCGGTGATTGTGATAGGCGGCATGTTCGCCGGCCTTTTTACCGCAACCGAAGCGGCTGCGGTGGCTTCCTTTTACGTGTTTATTCTCGGTCTTTTTGTCTTTAAGACGTTAAAACTCAAAGATATTCCCTCCATTCTCTGGAATACGGTCGAGCAGACAGCGAAGGTGATGTTTGTGATCGCTACAGCGGGCTTTTTCCAATATGTGTTGCTCTATACGCGTATCCCGCAGCAGACGATTGCTTTTGTCTCGACTACCTTCTCGTCCATGGCGGTTGTGCTTTTAATCATTATTGCGATACTCGTGATCATGGGCTGCTTTATGGAGGGGACGGCGATCCTTCTTATTACGGTTCCGATTTTTGTGCCGATTGCAAAGAGCTTCGGCTATGACTTAATCCAATTGGGCATTGTCATGTGTATCGCGTTGGCCGTGGGGGTGCTTACGCCCCCTGTGGGACTGAATCTTTATGTGATGGCTTCGATTACAGGCGAAAAAGTGATGGAAATTGCCAAGCACGCCTTGGGCTACGTAGTGATCATGATTTTGGTGGCGATTGCGGTGGCCTTTATTCCGGGGCTTTCCTTGGGACTGGCAGGCATTGTGGGGTAGAGGAGCGTCATGTTGAAAGTATTAAAAACGATCGATCATTGGGTAAGCCGCCTCACGCGCTTGATTTGTGTGTTGGCATTGGGTGCCATTGTCATCATGTTCCTAGCCAACGTTTTTGTGCGTTTTGTGCCCATTTATAACTTCACTCAAACGGACGACTGGATTCAGATTTGCCTCATATGGATGATCTTTCTGGGGGCGCAGGAATTGGTGCGGACACGCAACCATTTCGTGGTGGAAGTGATGACCGAGCGGCTCGAAGGTAACGCGGGGAGAATTTGCCGCATTTTAGTCTGCGCCATAGAGCTTGCCACCTATGCACTCATTTGCTACTACGGTTGGGTCTGGGTGATGAGAGCGCAGGCCTACATGCAATCGATTCCGTGGATGCAGGTAAAGGTGGCCTACGCAGCCGTCCCTGTGAGCGCCTTTTTCATGACCTGTTATGCGCTCCGAGACTTCTTTCTTGCGCTTCGTGGGCACTACGACGATTTTGAATTAGACTGAAAATTTTCGTAATTAAAAAGAGGCTAACTTATTGTATTTTTGGGCAAAAGCTGCGTATTTTTTGACAAAGACCGCCGTATACAATAAAAACATTATTGCAATAAAAAGGTAGTGCATTATGTTGGAGACTTGTATTTTGCCGCCCGCTCGCGAACATTATCTGTCTTTGCCCGTTGTTGACGGTTTTACTTCCTATTTAGCCCGATGGCTGGCCGGACGCGTGTTTGACCCGCCTTATCTCACGCAGCTTCATCGTCCCAAGATTGAGTATTGCTTTACAAGTATTCAGGATGCTTGGGAGCAGTACATTCAGGAATCGCCGAATGTTAAGTTTGAGCAGGCGATCCTCGAGTGCGAAGACCCCCTGAGAAAAGCGCTTTATAAGTTTGACGACAAGGGGTTTATAGAGGTCGTCAAAAAGATGTTTGCCACCCGCGAAAACCTCGCTAAAAGTAATTTACCGACGTTAGAAAAAACTCAGTATCTGTGCGAAAGTATTCTTTGTGCGGTCAGAGAGTTGTCCTCAGACTCGCCCGAGGTGGACACGTTCGGTAGTGTCGGAGGCCCCCGTTGCACGGCATTTTTCTCTCGCATTTATGCCACGCTCATCCCGAACTTTCTGACTTATGACAGCCGCATTGCCGCCGCACTTTGCTATTTCATTCGTGAATATTGCCTAAGCAGGGGGATTGCATTACCTGAAGAACTTCGCTTAGGTTGCGTTCTGGGGTGGGGCAAGAATAAAAAAGAGATGGGTAGAAACCCCTCATGGGGTGACAATACTTTTCTTGTATTTGATCTGATTAAAAAGCGCCCGCTAAAAGAAAGGACATTTGCGTTAAGTAACTATCGGGCGTCATGGCTCGTTGCCGATGCTATTTCAAAGGCTAAAAAGCTCGACTCCCGGGGTAGCGCCTGGATCGGTGACCCTCACGCAATCCATAAAGTGGAAGGGGCATTTTATATGATAGGGATTGAGGTGCCACCTTATGAAGCAAATGTTTAGAACTTTCGTTATCTGACTTTTTCGGTCTTTGACTCGGCGTGTCTGTGTGACAACCAGTTTAAAAAATTGAGGTGTCACCTTGGACGGTAACACCTCAAACGGTTTCAAATCAAACTGAATGCGTGATTAGAAACTTGCGATTTGACCGTCGGTACGTTTTTCAGTGCCGGCGCACAAAATACCCGTTTCCGGATCACGCAAAATCACTTGACCGCGGCCCATGTGATAGGGGTCGGGTTGAACCACGATGTCGTGGCCCATGCGTTGCAGCAGACGCACTAAGTGGTTGGGCATGTCGTGCTCGACTTCCACCTTCTTGCCGCCGATCCATTGCCAACGCGGAGCATCGAGCGCCTGTTGGGGATTTAAGTGGAAATCAATCATGTTCATGATCACCTGCAGGTGAGCCTGCGGTTGCATCCAGCCGCCCATGATGCCCATCGCAGAAATCGGCTTGTCACCCTTGGAGATGAAGGCCGGGATGATCGTGTGATACGGGCGCTTGCCGCCTTCGTAAGCATTGGGATGCTTTTCATCGAAGCGGAAGTTTTGAGCACGGTCATTGAGCGAAATACCGGTGCCCGGAACTACGATACCGGAGCCGAAGCCGCGGAAGTTACTTTGAATCATGCTCACCATGTTGCCTTCGGCATCAGCCGTGGCAAAGTAAACCGTGGAGCTGTAGCGCGGATCGCCCACTTCAGGCATGATCGCAGAATCGGGTTTGATGAGTTTTCTGCGGTCATCGGCGTACTTCTGGCTTAACAATTGCTCGGACGTGACGATCATATGGCTGGGTTCAGCCACGTATTCCATCGTATCGACAAAGGCAAGCTTCATGGCTTCGATTTGCTTATGAAGCGTATCGATTGTATCGCGTTCGCCGAACGTGAAGCCCTTCAAAATATTCAGAGCCATCAAAACCGTGATGCCGTGACTGTTGGGCGGAATTTCCCAAACGTCGTAGCCGCGGTAATCGGTCTTTAAGGGTTCAACCCATTCGGGGTGGTAGGCAGCCAAGTCTTCCTTAGATAAGAACCCGTTATGTTCTTTCATGAAAGCATCGATCTTTTCGGCCAATGCACCGCGGTAGAAGGATTCACCCTTCGTGCGGGCAATTTCGCGCAGCGTTTCAGCCATGTCGTGGCTCTTAAAGACATCGCCTGGGCGCAACCACGTATCGTTCGGCGCAAAAGTATCAAACCAGCCCTTGAATTCAGGACGATCGCGATATTTGCTGTAATTCTTGTAAGCTTCTTCCCACAAGCGGCTGATGTTGGGCGAAACAGGATAGCCGTTTTCAGCGTAATCAATGGCAGGAGCCATCACTTCTTCCAAAGGCAGACGGCCGAAGCGTTCGTGCATGGCCATCCAACCGCCTACAGCACCCGGTACATCGATCGGTTCGACACCGTAGGGAGGAATGCTTTCAAAGCCGCGTTCTTTGAGTTTAGCAATGGAGGCTGCCATGGGTAAGGGCCCCGAGCCGTTAATGCCGTAGAGCTTGCCTTTGTACCAAATAAGAGCAAAGCAGTCGGCACCCAAGCCGTTACCTGTGGGTTCAACCACAGGTTGAGCGCAGGCTACGGCAACAGCAGCGTCAATAGCGTTGCCGCCCTTTAAGAGGACTTTGAGACCGGCGGCAGCGCCTGAGGGGTTACCCACGCAGGACATGCCGTTTTTGGCGTACACAACATGGCGTTTGGATGCGTATGGATAGTCTTGTGCGTCAAACTTAAACATGATGCTTACCTTTCCTTTCGTTAGTGTCAAATCAATTCATTACGGGGTGATGAAGGTTTCAAAGATACCGGCGATGATGACCGAAACGCTCGTCACGGTTGTGAAACCGGCGACAAGGTACTTCGACATAATCGCATCGAGTACGACTTGTTTTTCTTCTTCATTTTCAGCCGCAGCCGTGGCGACTTCATTGGCAATGAGGTAAGTCGCGGGGAAGCCCAAAAGTTGAGCGGCTGCCACACCCAAAGCAACGTTTTTGTGGCCTTGCACTCTCCACAAGGGCAAAATGGCAAAGCAGACATAAAGCAGGACAAAAACGACAACGAAGACGATGATCGTGCTGTAGCCCAAAACCAACAATTCATGAAAGTCGATTTTTGCCAAACTCGGAATAATGGAGGCGAAAACGGCGACGTTAAAGATACCGCCGGACTTGGCTTGAGCCATAATGTTTTTCGGCACCAAGCCCGTCGTGGCCATCACAGCGCCCAACACCAAGCACCAAATGGTGTAGCTCAGGCCCGTTAATTGACCGATACCGGAAGCAACCCAGGAGAAAAGGGCCATGATGCCCAAGCAGACGAATTGACCGTAATACTTCTTGTATTTTTCGGCAAAGGTGGGCTTGGGTTCTTCACCGGGTTTGGCAACGGGCTTATTGGGATTAACACCCGTTTGACGGTAAACGGCAAGCACTTCACGCGCTTCACGTAAACCGAAATAGGAAGCAAAAGGCGTACCGAAGAACTTTTGCACGGCATACAAAATCGTGCCCAAAGCAGCGGCCATTTCCAGACCGTTTTCCATGGCAGCCGAGGTCATGATTTGCGTGGCGACGATACCGCCGTTAATAATCGGGATCGCGACGATCGTTTCGTTGTAGCCGATAAGGGGCACCAAGACGATCATGCCGAGCCAAATCACAGCCATCGAAAGGCAGGCAGTGGCCACTGTGCGCCATTCAGCCATGAGTTCACGCATATTGATCGTTGTACCCATGCCGAAAACCACAAAGCCCACGGCCCACTTGCCGATTTGAGTGAGACCGGCCTGATTAATGACATCATCAGGAATCCAGTCGGCCATGAAAAACACAAGGAACAATAAAAGGCTCACGAAAACAGAAGAAAGTTTTGCTTTCGTGGCCACACCCAGAAAGTCGCCGATGGCAAAAAACGCCAAGCAGACAAAAATGTAAAAAAGCATGCCTTCAAACATGAGAGCTTCCTTTCATTTTCAGTTAAAAAAGTGTGAAACTAATTCTTGTATTTTGCCCATCTGAAAGTGCAGAAAACGTCTTTACCGAAAGCTTTTTTGATACTTGTAAGCATTACGCTCTAAGGGAATTTCCTGATTGTCTGCTCGGTAGCCCTAAGAATCGGGAAAAAGGAAATATTTTGGGTACGTTTTGCTCTAAAAATGTCTGCTTTAATTGTCAAAAAAATGCCCCAAAATCTGTTTATAAGACTTTGGGGCACATTGTTAAATTTCAAACAAGGAATTACTCTTTCTGTTCTGTTGGTGCGGTGGTTGTCTGCGGTTGCGTCAGAGCCGGAGCAGTTTTAGGTTTGCGCGGGCGTCTGGCAGCGGGCTTGCGCGTTGTCGTCTTCTTTCCTTCAGCATTTGTATTGCGTTTGCGGGGAGCACGAGGTTTACGAGCCGTGGTTTTGACTTCTTTTTCTTCTCGGACCGCAGGGGCGACTTCCGCTACAGGCGCCTCTGCTGCAACAGGTTTAACCTCGGTGATTTGAGGTTGAGCTTCAACGGGCGATTCAGTCCGGGCAACGGACGCCGGTTTCACAGCAGGTTTGCGACGGGGAGCCTTGGGTTTTCTGACCTTGGTACTTTGTGTTGAAGTGGGTTTTTCAGCGACTTGAGCTTCTGCTGCAGGCGCTTGGGTTTGTTGAGTCCGAGCGCTCTGGCGCTTAGCCGGACGCTTGGTTTGGGCCGATTTTCTCTGCGCTTTTTGTGCTTCGCGTCTGGCGTGTGCTTCCTTTTGAGCCGGTGTGCGGCTATCGGTTAGCAGCAGAACCTGCTCTTCAACCGTTTCAGTGCTTTTAGCAAAGTAAAAAATCACGGCGGCTGCGACCGCAACCAATAATATCCAGATTGAATCCGTAGGTAGTAAATAACCTACGATGAAAAAAAGAAGCGCTCCCCACAAGGCCCATTGCCAGGGGATACGCTTTTTGTCTCGACGGCCTTTTTTATCGGCGAGGGCTTTAAGGCCGAAAATATCGCCGAACATGGCAGACCACTGTGTGCCGCCTGCCGTTTGTTTAGTTTGGGATTTTTTCATGAAATGTTCCTTTATTTAGGAAAATCCAACTCTTTGACTATATCACACGCAGGAGCTTGTCTGAAGGAAAAGCTTGGGTTGCGCTACAATTGGCGCCGATTTTTTGACCTCTCTTTTCTTTAGTTTATGCTTTCATACGCCTTTGTTCTGTTACACGCATCCATCCTTTTAGCGGGATTTACCGGCGTGCTCGGACGCTTGATTACCTTAAACGAGGGACTTCTTGTGTGGTATCGCGTCATGATGGCAAGCGTTTTCTTTTTTATTTATCTTGCTGTCACCAAAGGTCGTATTCGTCTGCCCTTTAAAGACATCATTCGTATTGCTTGGGTTGGACTCCTTTTGTGCATTCATTGGCTGCTTTTTTACGGATCGATTAAGTATTCCAATGTTTCAATCGGAGTGGTGTGTTTTGCAAGCGTCGGTTTTTTCACCGCACTCATTGATCCCTTCTGCAGCAAACGTCCCTTTTCCTTTCGGGAAGTCGCCTTCAGTCTGCTCACGATTTTAGGGATTGCTTTAATTTTTCATTTTGATGCCCGCTATCAAACGGGCATCATTTTGGGGATTTTCTCAGCGATTGCCGCTGCACTTTTGACTATCGAGAACCGCCGGGTGGGCTCAGACTACCCCTTGATGACCTTTCTTTTTTATGAAATTGCGGCAAGCTTTGTGATCATGAGTGCATTTTTGCCGCTTTATCTGTCGTTTTTCCCGGTGCCGACAATCGTACCGTCCATGAGTGACTTCATTTATCTTTTGTTGTTGTCCTCATTTTGTACGGTAGGCATGTTCTCACTTCAGATTGAGGCCTTAAAACGTCTGTCATCCTTTACAGTCAATTTAAGTTATAACTTGGAGCCGGTCTACAGCATCATTTTGGCGATGATCATTTTCAATGAAGCCAAGGACTTGAATTTCTCGTTTTATGTGGGGCTGATTCTGATTTGCGCGTCGGTTATTTTGCAAAGTTACGTGCACTGGAACACTTTCAAAAAGATACAGGCGGTTGCAAAGCGCTCTTCTAGGAAAAATTAATAATTGACTCATCCTAGATTTAGCAAGCACGCTAATAGACTTTCAGCACTCGTCGCAAGATGAAATAGTCTTTGTCAAAGTTTGAAATCGGTTTGTCGATAGATAACTTAATTTAATGATTTTTTAAAAATAAACCTTGTTATCATATTGATATATAAGGAGTTTTGAAAATTTAAAGTTGAAAGTTAAATTTTTAATCACAACTTAAGTTCTCTCAAATTAAAACACCTGCCGAGAAACTCCCGACAGGTGTCAAAAGCTAGATGGTGATTACTCGATTAACGGGCGCGCTTTTTCAAGAAACCCTTCGTAATACCGTCCACACCGCTCATGGCGCAAGCCATAAGGAAAGCCAATTGTGGGCCTTGGTAGGCATCCACGTGTTCGTAGACTTCGTCCAAGGTGTGCATCTTCCAGTTGCGGCCGCCTGCACCCATAGCGAGGCTCGGAATGCCCAAACTCAGGGAGACGTTATGGTCGCCGGACGTGGAAGCATACATATGAAGGGGAAGACCCAAAGCGAGAAGACCGGCACGGATTGCTTGGCAAACCGGGCTTTCATAGGGTTGTTGGCCAGCCGGACGATCACCGATCGGCGTAATCGTCACTTTCACCTTGTTGGCTTCATCAGTAATACCCCAGTGGGCGTTTTCTTCTTCGGCAGCCTTTTCAAAGCAGGGCAGAATCTTTTCTTTGATGGCTTGAAGTGAAGCGTTTTCCGTGCTGCGCATGTCAATATCAATTGAGCAGTGAGCGGCAATGGAATTGACGGTCGTGCCGCCTTTGACCACACCCACCGTGTAGGTGGTCTTCGGTTCTTTGGGCACTTCGAGGTCGCAGAGCACCTTGCCGGCACGCATCATGGCATGAATGGCAGAGGGTTGACCGAAACCCAGGTAGCTGTGTCCGCCGGGGCCGTCAAAGCTCACGCGATAGCGCAGGCTTCCCGTTGCACCCACGATGGCATCACTCGGATCACACCAGTCAAGCGACATGAACGCATCCACATCCACTTGCGGATCACGGAAGAGGTGTTTGACGCCGCGAAGATCGCCTTCGCCTTCTTCACCGACCGTGGCCACAAAGAGGATGTCGCCTTCGGTTTGGATGTTCAATTCCTGGAACATACGGATGACTTGCAGGAGACCGGCCAAACCGCGGGAGTCGTCACCGATGGAAGGAGCATAGAATTTGTTCCCTTCCTGACGAACCTTGAAGTTGGTGTCCTTGGCAAAAACCGTATCCAAGTGAGCCGAGATAATGAGCTTGGTGCGCGGTTCGGGACCGACACCGGGACGAAGGCCGAGAACATTGCCGACTTCGTCCATGTGAACGTCTTGCAAACCGAGTTTGGTGAAACGTTCAACGAAATCTTGACCGCGGATTTCTTCACCGAAGGGAGAGGAGGGGGTTTCGGTGATGGCGATTTGTTCCTGCAAGCATTGTTGGTCTTGGTCGACTGCCAATTGCAGGGCCTTCTTAATGAGGTCAGCTGCCATCAGCGTGTCCATGACTTCTTTCGTTTCAGGAAGAAGGGGCGGTAAGCCCGGTTCAAGATTCTTTTTTTCTGTGCTCATGGGTATTTCCTTTAAGCTTATGGGTTAAAACCTTATTATTTTAACGAAGCCTTTTTCTTAACAGTTTTATTTTTATCATTGTTTGGCGTATTAGTTCAGTCTGTATACAAGTTGATTTTTGACAAAATTGCACTTTGCCGTGCGACAATATCGCTCAAAGAAAATTGCGCTTACGTATTTCAAAATTCAATAGGAATCACCATGCTTAACTTTAATTACTGTAATCCGACCCGTATTCTCTTCGGTCGGGATGAACATAAAAAATTGGGCCAAGCGCTTCAAAAGGAAAACATCGGCAAGGTGCTCATCGTTTACGGAGGCGGCAGCGCTCTTCGTAACGGCACGGTCTCTGCCGTGCAAAGTTCGTTGGAAGAGGTGGGAATTGAGTACTTTACGATCGGTGGCGTGCGCCCCAATCCCACTTTGGATTTTGCCGGTAAGGTGAAAAAAATCGCCGTGGACTCTCAAGTAGATGCCCTTTTGGCTATCGGTGGCGGCAGCGTCATTGACACCTGCAAAGTCGCCGCTGCCTGGGCTAAGTACGAGGGGGATGCGTGGGACTTCTTCACAAAAGGCGTCGCTATTAAAGAAGCGCTTCCCGTAGCCTGTGTTTTGACGATTCCGGCTGCCGGAAGCGAGCAATCTATCCGCATGGTAATCAACCATAACGGTTTGAAATTAGGGACAGCAAGCGAAAAAATCCGTCCCTTGATTTCTGTTGTGAATCCGGAACTCTTTTTCACGTTGCCTGAAAATCAAATTGCAGCGGGCGTCGTGGATATGATCAGCCATATTTTCGAGCGCTATTTCACCAATACCGAGCACGTGGAATTTGTAAGCGGCCAGGCTGAAGCGGCGATTCGTACAGCCATTGAAATGGGTCCCAAACTTATTGAAAATCCCAAAGACTACGATGCCTGGTGTCAGGTCGCAATGGTAGGCAGTTGGGCGCATAACGGCTACTATGGTTTAGGCCAGGTTGAAGACTGGGCCTGTCACGCCATGGAGCATGAACTCTCTGCCTATGATCCCACGATTACTCATGGGGCTGGTTTAGCTGTCATTACGCCTGCCTGGCTGCGATACGTGGCCTCGGTCAATCCCGCCCGCATGCAGCGCTTTGCACAAAGCGTGATGGGAGAAGAAACGCTCGAAGGTGCCATTAAAAAATTGCAGGCGTTTTATCAGACGATGGAAATGCCCTCGAAGCTTTCTCAATTGGGACTCACTGAGGAGGCTTTAAAGGCCTGTGCCGAGAGCGCCTGTGCAAGAACAGGCACGATCGGGCAGTTTAAAAAATTGACCTCTGAAGATGTTCTTGCCATCTATCGCAGTGTCTTTTAGGCAAAAATGCTCAGCATTGCGCTTTACAAAGCACTTTTGACGGGACTAAAATAGGCCCATCAGTTTAATAGGAACTTTCAAGTGTATAGCTGTTTGAATACCGCTCGAACTACGACAACTCGTTAACAATTTGCTAACGAGCCCGCTTGTGTTGCTTGAAAGAATTCAAAATTTAAAAGTGTGGCTTTACAAAAAAGCCACACTTTTTTTATTAGTACCGAAAGAAAAGGAATCGAAAAATGTTATCCGTAACGCTTCCAGATGGATCCAAACGAGATTTTGAGGCACCGTTGTCTGCTGCCGATGTGGCTAAAAGCATCAGCACCAGTCTCGGTAAGGCTGCAATCGCTGCGCGTCTTGACGGCAAATTAGTGGATTTGTCCACCGTGATTGATCACGATGCAACATTGGCCATCATCACTGAAAAGGATCCTGAAGCGCTCGAGATCGTTCGTCACTCGACGGCTCACTTGATGGCTCAGGCCGTCAAGGAACTCTATCCGGAAGCTCAAGTGACGATCGGACCGGCTATTGAAAACGGCTTTTACTACGATTTCTCTTATACGCGTCCCTTCACGCCCGAAGATTTAGTGGCCATTGAAAAACGCATGGATGAGTTGGCTGCGAAGAATATCCCGATCGTGCGCAAGGAAATGAAGCGCGAAGACGCCATAGCTTTCTTCCTGTCGGAAGGTGAAAAGTACAAGGCTGAGCTCATTGAAGCTATTCCTGAGGGAGAAACCATTTCCCTTTATGAACAAGGCGACTTTATCGACCTTTGCCGCGGCCCTCACGTGCCGAGCACGGGTAAATTGAAGGTGCATAAGCTCATGAAGGTGGCAGGCGCCTACTGGAGAGGCGACTCCAAAAACGAAATGCTGCAGCGCATCTATGGTACGGCTTGGTTAAAGAAAGATGACCTCAAGGCCTATCTCACGATGCTTGAAGAAGCCGAAAAGCGTGACCACCGCCGCTTGGGCAAGGAATTGGATTTGTTCCACTTGCAGGATGAAGCGCCCGGCATGATTTTCTGGCACGCCAAGGGCTGGGCCCTGTGGCAGCAGGTCGAAAAGTACATGCGTACGATCTATCAGGATAACGGTTACGACGAAGTGAAAGCTCCGCAGGTCTTGGATCGCTCCTTGTGGGAACGCTCCGGTCACTGGGCCAAGTATCGTGAAAACATGTTCACAACGGAATCGGAAAACCGTTACTACGCCTTAAAGCCCATGAACTGCCCGGGCCACATTCAGATTTTCAATTCTGCTCTTCGCAGCTATCGTGATCTTCCGATGCGTTTGGGCGAATTTGGTCAATGCCACCGCAATGAACCCTCGGGCTCCTTGCACGGCTTGATGCGTGTAAGAGGCTTTACGCAAGACGACGGTCACATCTTCTGTACGGAAGATCAGATTCTGTCCGAATGCGAAGCCTACTCCAAACTCGTGCGCGAGGTTTACCACACGTTCGGCTTTGAAAACATCGCCTATAAGGTTGCGACGCGCCCGGCCATGCGAATCGGCGAAGACTCTGCTTGGGATAAGGCTGAAGCCGCTTTGATGAAGAGCCTGGATGATCTGGGGCTCGAATACGAAATTCTGCCCGGTGAAGGCGCTTTCTATGGTCCGAAGATTGAGTACCACTTAAAGGATTGCCTCGGTCGCTCCTGGCAGTGCGGCACGATTCAGGTGGACTTCCAGATGCCGGGTCGCTTGGGTGCTGAATATGTCGCTGAAGACAATTCCCGCAAGGTACCTGTCATGCTTCACCGTGCCATCATCGGTTCGATGGAACGTTGGATCGGTATGCTGATCGAACACTATGCCGGTGCCATGCCGGTGTGGCTCTCTCCGATTCAGGTGGCCGTGGCCAACATCACCGAACATCAGGCTGATTACGTTGATGAAATCGCTGCCAAGATGAAGGCTGCGGGTCTGCGCGTTCAAAAAGACGTGCGCAATGAAAAGATCAACTACAAGATTCGTGAATTGAGCTTACAGAAGATCCCCTACATTGCTGTCGTCGGTGAAAAAGAACGAGAAGCCGGTACCGTGGCCATTCGCGCTCGTGGCGGCAAGGACTTGGGTGTCATGAAGTTGGAAGATTTCATTGCCCGAGTGGTCGAAGAAAACGACAAGAAAGTTAACGGTTAAGTCTTAAACGACTCAATGCGTTAGACGGACCCGACTCTAGGCGTATTGACTTAGAGTCGGGTTAATTTTTGGGTTTGTTACCTGATTTGATACGCTTAATGTTGTTTTTTTGCGTGTCAGTTACCCAAAATTTTGGGAAAAAGTGCTAAAGTGAGCGCTTCGCGCCGTCTAGCGCGAAAACTATTCAGTTTGAGTTTTTAGGAGAACGATCATCGCTCAAGAACGTACGCACCGAATCAATCGTGAGATTCGCGTGCCTGAAATTCGCTTGACGGGTGTCGACGGCACCCAAATCGGTATTGTGCGCACTTCCGAAGCTTTGGCCATGGCCGAAGAAGCGGGGGTGGATTTGGTGGAAGTGGCTGCTAAGGCTAATCCTCCTGTTTGCCGCTTGATGGACTACGGTAAGTTCCGTTATCAGGAACAAAAGCGCCAGCAGGAAATGAAGGCTAAGCAAAAGGTCATCCAGGTCAAGGAAGTGAAGTTCCGTCCTGCCACCGACGAAAATGATTACCAAACGAAGCTGCGCGCGCTCATCCGCTTCTTGGGTGACGGCAACAAAGCCAAAGTGACGCTTCGTTACCGCGGTCGTGAAATGGCTCATCAGGATTTAGGCCAGGATGTGCTCACACGAATCCGCGAAGATCTGGCAGAAGTGGCTCAAGTGGAGCAATTTCCGAAGCTTGAAGGCCGCCAGATGATCATGGTACTTGCGCCCAAGCGCAAAAAGTAATATTATTCGCGTTTTTGAAGTCGAGTCATTCTTTTTAGGAATCCCTCGCAGGTGTTTTTATGCGCTGCGACAAGGCAAAAAGGGACTCGACATATAACAAGTGAGATCCGGCCGACAAGTCTTTTGCGGGGTGCAAAAGCGCCGGTGATCATCTAATAACAAAAGGAAATCGGTCAAATGCCGAAGATGAAGACAAAGAAGGCTGCCTCCAAGCGCTTTAAGGTGCGTTCCGGCGGTTCTATCAAACGTGCTCACGCCACCAAGCGTCACATTCTTTCCCATCGTACGACGAAGAACAAGCGTCATCTGCGCGGAATGGTCACCATTCACGACTCTGACAGCAAGTCCATCCATCGTATGTTGCCCTACGCTTAATTAAGAGGAGAGAAAGATGCCCAGAGTAAAACGTGGTGTTACCGCTCGTGCTCGTCATAAGAAGATTTTGAAGCTCTCCAAGGGTTTCATCCTTCGTCGCAATAATGTTTTCCGCGTTGCCAAGCAAGCGGTGATGAAGGCCGGTCAATACGCTTATCGTGACCGTCGCAACAAGAAGCGCGTGTTCCGTCGCTTGTGGATCGCTCGTATCAATGCCGGTGCCCGTGCCAACGGCATGACCTACAGCGTGTTCATGAACGGCTTGAAGAAGGCCAATATCGCTTTGGACCGCAAGGTTCTGTCCGATATGGCTATCTTTGACAAGGCCGGCTTTGCCAGCCTCGTGGAAAAGGTGAAGAGCCTCTAATTCGTCATAGACGAAGTTTCAAAAGAATTAAAGCCGCAAGACTTTGTGCCTGCGGCTTTTTTCATTCCGGCTTTAAAACAGTTTTTCACGACTTTTCAACTGTATTTTCAGAAGTTTTCCACAAGGTTTTAAACAAATTTTGTGGAAAAACTCGTACTTTTCCCTGTCGTCACGATCAATGAGCAGTCTAGACGAAACCCTGACGATGGCTTAAAATCAAAAAATTCTGTTTTTATTTTTTAGACGCAAAAATGAAAGAAATTCGCACGCGTATTGCCCCGTCTCCGACCGGGATGATGCACTTGGGTACGGCCCGCACAGCTATTTATTGTTGGGCTTATGCCCGCCATTTTGTGGGCGGTAAGTTCCTGCTTCGTATTGAAGACACCGATCAGGAGCGCTCCACGCAGGAAGCTGTCGATGTGATCATCAACGGTATGAAGTGGCTTGAACTTGATTACGATGAAGGTCCTGTCTATCAAATGGATCGTTTGGGCCGCTACAAAGAAGTTGTCGACATGATGCTCGAAAAGGGCTTGGCCTATAAATGCTATGCAACTAAGGAAGAATTGGAAGCCTTGCGTGAAGAGCAAATGGCCAAGAAGATTAAGCCTCGCTACGACGGCCGCTGGCGCCCTGAAAACTGTGTCGGTAAACCCATCCCTGAAGGCGTTACGCCCGTGATTCGATTCCGCAATCCCGATACGGGTACGGTAAGCTGGGACGATATGGTCTACGGTCACATCGCTTTTGAAAACACGGAGCTCGATGACCTCGTTATTATGCGCGGCGACGGCATTCCGACCTATAACTTTGCCGTTGTGGTCGATGACATCGATATGAAGGTCAGCCACGTGGTGCGCGGTGCCGACCATATCAATAACACTCCGCGTCAGATCAACCTCTACAAAGCTCTTGGCGCTGAGGTGCCGGAATTTGCCCACTTACCTTTAATCAACGGTCCTGATAACCGCAAGTTAAGTAAGCGCAACGGTGACGCAAGTGTCATGGACTACGAAAAGAAGGGTTATTTGCCCGAAGCGTTGGTCAATTATCTGGCTCGTTTGGGTTGGGGCCACGGCAATGATGAAAAATTCACCAAAGCCCAGTTGGCTGAATGGTTTGATTTGCGTCACTGCTCGAAGTCGCCTGCCTGTCTTGACCCCAAGAAGCTCAATCACTTAAATCACCTCTATATTGCCGAGGCTGATAATGATCGCTTGGCCCGCTTGGTGCGTCCGCGCATCGAAGCCCGAGGCGGTGTAATCGACGGCCACGCCGATTTGGCGCGCGTGATGGAAATCACGAAGCAACGCCCCGAAACGCTGGAAGCCCTGGCCGATAATTGCATGATTTTCTACCGTCCGCTGCAGCGTGATGAAGCCCTCGTGCGTGAAGTGCTCGCTAATGATCAAAGCCTAGCTGCCGTGAAGCTTTTCTTGGAACGCGCCCGTGCTGTTGAAGACTGGACCGCTGAAAATATCTACGGTGTTCTCAAGAGCATCATGGATGAAATGGGTATCAAGATGCCGGTGGTGGCTGTTCCGATCCGTGTGCTTGTCTTCGGTGAAAAGGTTTCGCCGATGTTTGATAAGACGCTTGAACTTTTCGGCAAAGACACGGTTATTGCCAACATTGAAAGCGGTCTGAAGCTCATTTAATTGAGTCTTTAGACAGAAAGTCCCACGAGTCAGGCAGTATTGAAAACTCGTGGGATTTTTTAACTTCGGAAAAATCGTCTGCCGCTTTCGTCAGATTGAGTGATCATTCCGATTTCTTCTAAAGCGTTGATCAGATCTTTAGCCCGTTGTTCAGAAATGCGAAGCCGATTTTGAATCGTTTGCAATGTGCGGGCTTCATCCAGTACCAAAAGATTTTTGGCCGCACCGATGAGGGCGTCGCCCGCATCTGAGAGGTCAAAGCTTGCCGTCTCAAAATTTTCTCTGACGGGCGCACTCAGGCTTCTGATGTAATCGTCCGTGGTATTTTTCGAAGGTGTCGGTAAAACGAGAAGCGAGGTGTATTCAAAACGTTGTTCGAGTGCTTTCAGGCGCATGGTTGTAATACGCCTGGGCGCACTTTTTGCTTTACCGATGACCGCACTGATGCGGGGCGCCACCGCGTCATCTGCCATCGCTTCATATAAGTAGGCACTGAGCACCAAAATAAGTTTCGGTCGAAGCGTTTCAATGGCATGAACCACTCGGTCGGCCGTTTGAACAAAGTATTTGACAGTCTGAGGGCCGTGAAGATGAGCCGGTACCTCATCGCACCAGATCACTTCTGTGGTATGGGCTTCAAGCCACGAGGGGTTGGCGGTTGAACGGGTAAGGGGGATTCCCCAAATCGCAAACCACTTCACCAACGCATCGCGAATTTTTCCCTGCTGGGCGCGGGGATCAAAGTAGTGAGTGGACAACTTCCCGACTGCCCCCTGTCCCGGTAGGGTCACAATGAGTAAACCCCCTTGTATGGATGATTCGTTGCCCGTCATTTTTACTTTCCAATGCTTTTAGCTTGTGCCATAAAGAGTTTAAGCCGATTGGTAAAGTTTGCACGAGAGGTGCCCGCCTCAAAGTCAATGGCGCAGAGGTTGGCACCGCGATAAAGTTCGCGCAGCACCCGCATGACGCCTTTGCCTGTGATGTGGTTGGGCAAACACGCAAAGGGCTGCAGACAAAGCACGTTGGGGGTGCCGGTTTCGAGAAATTCCACCATTTCAGCTGTCAGCAGCCACCCTTCGCCTGCTTGTTGAGCGGGAGACATGAGCGTTTTGAGGCGATTGAGGTGTTCATTAAGAGTGGGCATTGCTTCAAAGCCAGCTTCAACTAACGCTTGGTTTGCTATAGCGCGCAAGGACTCGAAGTACCTGACCAAAAGAGCAGAAACGAATGCACGGGTTTGGGGACCCTTTAACGCTTTAGCTTGGAAAACCGGATCGTAGAGACAATACAAAAGGAAACTGGAGATATCACCAAGCCTGGGTTCAGCGCCTTCGGCAAAGAGTTCTTCCAAAATCTGAAGATTCGCCTGTGGGTGGTATTTGAGCAAAATTTCCCCAACGATACCCACCTGAGGTTTTTGGGTGCGGTTAACGGCTACTGCTGCAAAATCCTCAGCCATGAGTCTGGCATTTTTCCGCAGACCTCTTCTGCCTTTATCGATGTCGCGGCAGGCAATGGCCTGCCACTTTTGCAGCAACGCTTGAGCGCTTCCTTTTTCAATTTCGTAAGATCGGGTTTTTAAGTACAGCTTTTGTAAAAGGTCGCCGTATAGAACGCCCAGAGCAATCCGATTGATCCCCTTTAGTCCGAGCGGCAGGTGCTCGGTACCGGTGATTTTGTAGGTGGAAATGGTGATGACGGGAAGATCTTCCATATCCAGATCTTTAAGTGCCCACTTCAGGAGAGTTGCGTAATTGGTGGCACGGCACGGCCCGCACGTCTGTGCGAGCAATAGTGCACTCGTTTCCCGATCGAAGTCTTTGGATAGAACAGTATCCAAAAGCTGACCGATTACTACGATAGCTGGGTAACAGGCATCGTTATTGACGTAGCGAAGCCCCAATTGGATGGCTTCGGGTCGCACTTCAGGCAGCAATTTGACGTTATAGCCCAGGCTTTTGAGCGCACTTTCCAAAATGGGGAAATGAATAGGCGCCATCTGCGGGATATAAATCGTTTTGACAGCCTTTGGATTCAGAGGCTTTTTTGGTGCGTTCGGATGCCAGACAACGGGCGACTCATGGATGCCGGCAACGTTGTTGCGGCGATCTTTCACTGCAGCAAAAAGTGAGCGCAAGCGAATGCGGGCAGCGCCCAACGTGTCGCCCTCGTCAATTTTGAGCATGGTATAGAGTTTGCCCGCAGGCTCCAGAATGCGCTTGACCTGTTCGGACGTGATGGCATCCAACCCGCAGCCGAAACTGACTAAATGAACCAATTCAGCCCATGATTTGTCGCGCACGAGTTCGGCTGCCCGGTAAAGGCGGCTGTGAAAGGTCCACTGATCGATTACATCCAGAGACGTCGTGTCAGGGGCCATGTGAGCAATCGAGTCTTCGGTGACAATTTCTACGCCCATAGATGCAATGAGCGTGCAGATCCCATGATTGACAAAGGGGTCCATGTGATAGGGGTGAGAGGCGATCACGACCAAAGGCGTTTTGGAAATTTCGTGCTCACGCCAACACTTTTCGCCCATCTGACGAATCTGACGTTGATAGGTTTGCTGCGCAGCCTCTGCGCTTTGAACGGCCTCTTTGATTTCAGAAACGTTGATCTCAGGAAAAGCCCCTGCTACAGCCTTAACGACTGTTGCCGCTTCATTTAAATCAACAAAAGGCGTGATGAGTGTACTTTCTTTATGCGTGCATTCAAAGTTAAGCTTTAACGCTTCGGGGTAACCTCCTACCACCGGACAGGCAAAACGACCCGGCACGTTTTGGAAATTGGTGCGCTCTTTAGGAACGCAGGGTAACCAAATCTTTTTAACGCCTTTTTTAGCTAACCACGTCACGTGCCCGTGGGCAAGTTTTGCCGGCAGACAAAGGCTCT
This sequence comes from Parasutterella secunda, assembly GCF_016901835.1. GTDB lineage: Bacteria > Pseudomonadota > Gammaproteobacteria > Burkholderiales > Burkholderiaceae_F > Aphodousia > Aphodousia faecavium. The sequence continues at coordinate 28,147 of NZ_JACJKX010000003.1, forward strand.
GTGAGGGAATACTCTCTACGCCCAGGCCTGCAATGTAGTGATCGGAATAGGGTGAGAGTTCAACGTGAAAACCAAGCTTGGTAAAAAGCTCAAACCAATAAGGGTAGTGTTCGTAAATATTGAGTACCCGAGCCATACCGATCGTGCCTCTGGGGGCCGTATCAGCCGGCAGCGGTTCACGATTAAAGAGCAGGGCAAGCTTTTTATCGATAAAGTGTTCGGCGTTTTTCGCTTCGGCCCCTTTGAGTGCAAAGTCACAGCGGTTGCCGCTCACGTGCTTTTGGCCGCTTGCAAAGCGGTGCAGAGTGAGCAGACAGTGATTGTTGCAGCTTTGGCAGCGAAATTGTGTCGTTTTAACGTCCGAGAGATCAAGCGCCTTTTCGCTCAAATCAAGGGCAGGCGTATCCTTGGTCGTTCTTTCCTTGGCAATGAGTGCGGCGCCATAGGCTCCCATGAGTCCGGCGATATCCGGTCGAATGACCTCACGGCCGATGTAGACTTCAAAGGCGCGCAAAATGGCATCATTTAAAAAGGTTCCGCCCTGAACGAGCACGTGTTCGCCCAATTGTTTGGTGTCAGCGATTCGAAGAACTTTATGCAAGGCGTTGAGCACAATGGAGTGACAAAGACCGGCTGCAATATCATCGACCGTGGCCCCTGCGCTTTGAGCTTGCTTCACCTTTGAATTCATGAAAACGGTGCAGCGGGTACCCAAATCGCACGGGTGCTTTGCATGCAAGGCTCGCTCAACGAAATCCTTCAGTGTCAGGCCTAATTGCTTGGCATACGTTTCGATAAAAGAGCCGCAGCCTGAGGAGCACGCCTCGTTTAATTTCACGTCCGCAATTGCCCCACCTTTGACTTTCAGACACTTCATGTCCTGACCGCCGATATCGATGACATAGGACGTCTGGGGATCAAAAGCCACGGCCGCACGTTGGTGGGCGAGCGTTTCAACTTCGTTAAACTGACTGCCTAAAGCAGCTTGTGCAAGACTGGCTCCGTAGCCCGTGGTACAAATCGAGCGAATGCGAGCGGCTGGCGGCACTTTAGCTGCCAATTGCAAAACTTTCGGAATGAGTTTGGGCAGGGGATCGCCTTCGTTATGATCGTACCAACTGTCAATAATGGCGCCGTGCCTGTCGATGAGTGCGAGTTTAACCGTGGTGCTGCCCAAATCAATGCCTAAAAAGAGGTCTCCTGTCGAATTTTCCAAAGATGCTCTTTTTGCGCAGTGGGCGGCATGACGGGTTTTAAAAGCGCAGAGTTCCTCTTCATTTTTGAAAAAAGGAGCCAGTACATTTGTTTCGCCTGCGATCGTACTGATGGGGGCAAGTTTTTGTAAAAAGTCACTCAATGTGGGTTCAGACTTGGATGCATTATCCAAAGCGTCAAGCGCAGCACCGTAAGCTACTGCGTACTGCGAGTTGTCAAAATGCTCAAAAGTAGTGCCTGGGGCTTTTAATTTGCGTTCGAACGCATGGGCAAGCTCAGATAAAAAATGCAACGGACCGCCCAGGAAAGCGACTCGACCGGCAATGGGCCGTCCGCAAGCAAGCCCACTTATCGCCTGATCAGCCACCGCTTCAAAAATACTTCTGGCAATTTCCTCTCGTCTTACACCGCTGTTTAAAAGAGCAACGACGTCTGTTTTGGCAAAGACGCCGCAGCGTGAGGCAATCGGGTGGGACCGTTTGGCATGTTCTGCGAGATCATTCAAACCTTTGGGATCGGTATCCAAAAGAGACGCCATCTGATCGATAAAAGCACCGGTGCCGCCCGCACAGGCCTCATTCATTCGCAATTCCACCCCTTGCGTGAGGTAGATGATTTTGGCGTCTTCGCCGCCTAACTCAACGGCAACATCCAATAAGGGATCATTGGCACGCAGATAGGTACCGGCTGCGACCACTTCCTGAACAAAACCTACACCGGTTACGGAGGCCAACATCAAAGCACCGGACCCAGACAGGCGGACACGAGCCTGTTGACAGTCCATGCGGTCGGTCAAATCTTTTAATAATTCTTTGAGAGTTTGAACCACGGCACTTTTGTGGCGTTCATAGCGAGCGGCGAGGATCGTTTTATTGCCGTCAACCAATGCGTATTTGATGGTTGTTGAACCGATATCAATGCCTAAAGACAAACAGGCGTTATTGATCTGCATACATCCAAGAATAAAAATTATTTTTATTAAGTCCGGATCTGTGTCATACAACTTCCAGACTGATTTGAAATTGATGCAACCGATTGTAATAAAGATGAGGCTGAATGGAATGCCTAATTTTTAGCGAAATTGTTAATGAAGAGGGCAATTTAAAAGATAAAATTTGAACTAAAAAGAAAAATCCCGAAATTTTTCAATTTTCGGGATTTGAAAGCGTCAGTCGTGTGATATTAATCTTCAATCACTTCGGCTTTTTCAATGATGATATTTTCCTTCGGCACATCATCATGGAAACCCCAACGACCGGTTTTCACTCGGGCGATATCATCTACAACGGATTCGCCTGCGATCACCTTACCGAAAACCGCATAGCCCCAGCCTTGGGGAGTGGGGGCGGTGTGATTTAAAAAGTCGTTGTCGGCAACGTTGATGAAAAACTGAGCCGTGGCTGAATGGGGATCACTCGTGCGAGCCATGGCAATCGTGTACTTGTCGTTGCGAAGGCCGTTGGCGGCTTCGTTTTCAATGGGTTCTCGGGTTTGCTTTTGCTTCATGCCCGGCTCAAAGCCGCCGCCTTGAATCATGAAACCGGGGATCACACGGTGAAAAATCGTGTTGTTGTAAAAACCGTCACGAACGTATTGTTCGAAATTTTTGCTCGTGGCCGGAGCGTGTTCGTAGTCGAGTTCAAGGTCAATGATACCTTTGTTCGTTGTTAAGCGAATCATGCTTTATTTTCCTTTGATAATGGACATATTCTTGATAACCACGTCACGGATAGGAACGTCATCGTAGTAGCTCACCGAATGCGTTTTGACACCTGCAATGGCATCAACCGTTTCCATGCCGGAGATTACTTTGCCGAACACCGCATAGCCGTTGCCGTCCTGAGCTTGAGCGGCGTCCAAGAAGTGGTTGTCGCGCACGTTAATGAAAAATTGACTCGTCGCCGAATTCGGGTTGTTGGTACGAGCCATGGCGATCGTGCCGCGACGATTGGTTAAACCGTTGCGCGATTCTAAAGGAATCGGAGCACGCGTCTCTTTTTCTTCCATGCCGGTGATAAAGCCCCCGCCTTGAATCATGAAGTTGGGGATCACACGATGAAAAAGCGTGTTTTTGTAAAAGCCGCTTTTTACATAGGTTAAAAAGTTTGCGACGGTTTTGGGCGCGGCTTTGTCATTGAGTTCGAGTACAAAGCTTCCCATGTTGGTCTCTACCTTCACTTGGGTAGAGGAGGCCGCATAAACGCAAGGGGCCATGACAGCCAGTGCGGCAGCTGTGATGATAAAGCGTCGGGTCAGACTCATGAATAGCGTCCTTTAAGAATTTTGCAGGCGATCGCGCAGCGCTTTTACTTTTCTTGAAAGCGGTTTATCACGCGGGGTGAGTGACAAAGCCTTTTCGTAGTACTCAAGGGCTTTTTCTTCATCGGCGTGACGTCCTTGAAGGGCGAGGTCGCCTAAATTTTCGTAGCCCATCGCAAAGTTGGGATTTAACGTCACGGCTTGAGTGAGTAATTCCCGGGCTTTGTCTAAATTGCCTTCGGCGGCATAGATGGCCGCAAGGTTATTGTAGGGTTCGACAATTTCGGGATACTTATCAATCATGTCACCGAAAAGTGTTTTGGCGACGCGGCGGTTGCCCATGCGGTTATAGACAACGGCCTTTTTAAATTGCAGCTGCACGTTGCGGGGATTGGCTTTAAGAGCCAGATCAATTTGCTTGAGAGCGTCGTCAAATTGCTTTTCGACGATCAGACGATCGACAAGTTGGATGCGCTCGGTTTCATTTCTGGGCTCATCGTACTCAAACTCGGCCATAGCCGGAAAAGACGCTGCGGCACCGAACATGATCGCGGCGATCGAATAAGTTAAAAGTTTTTTGCGATTAGACATGGCGGGATAAGAAGTTTATTCCCGACGAATTATAAAGATGACGGACAGTTGATATCGATAAGAAATGCAACGAAGCGTTTCTCCACACGAAAGTTGAGGCGCTACAGATGACTGCACTTCCTATATACTGTTGAGGTCTTTTCTTTTATTGCATTGAATGGCCATGTCTTTAGAACTTTACTCAACGCTTTCTCGTCGCAAACAGGTTTTTGAGCCGATCAACGCAGGCGAGGTGAAAATGTACGTCTGCGGTGTGACGGTGTATGACTACACGCACATCGGTCACGGCCGCACGTTTATTTCTTTTGACATCATTCGCCGCTGGCTTGAAGCATCAGGCTTTAAGGTGACCTTTGTGCGCAACATCACCGATGTGGACGACAAGATTATTCGCCGTGCAGCCGAACGTCACGTCACGTGCGATGCGCTTACCGATGAATTTGCCCGTGCGATGCAGGAAGATATGCTCACTCTCGGCTGCCTTGCTCCCACTGTTGAGCCCCGAGCCACGCATTTCATTCCTCAAATGCTCAACATCATCGATAAGCTCGAGAAAAAGGGCTTGGCTTATCAGACCAAAAGCGGGGATGTGGCCTACGCTGTGCGCCAATTCAAGGACTATGGGAAACTTTCCGGTAAGTCCATTGATGACTTAATCAGCGGAGAGCGCGTCGCAGCCGATGAAAGCAAACGCGATCCGTTGGACTTCGTACTTTGGAAGAGCGCTAAGCCCGGCGAACCCCAGTGGGACAGCCCCTGGGGTAAGGGACGTCCGGGTTGGCACATCGAGTGCTCGGCGATGAGCTGCCACTACTTGGGTGAAACCTTTGACATTCACGGCGGCGGCCCCGATCTTATCTTCCCGCACCACGAAAATGAAATTGCTCAAAGCGAAGGCGCCAACGGCAAGCGCTTTGCCAACTACTGGATGCACACCGGTCCTTTGCGTGTCATGAATAAAGAAGGTAAAGAAGAAAAGATGAGCAAGTCGCTCGGTAACTTCTGGACCGTTCGTGATGCCATTGCCGAAACCGACGATAAGTTCGGTAAGGGAAACGGCGCTCAGGTGTTACGGTTTTTCCTCATGCGTACGCACTACAGAAGCCCGATTCTGTTCGGACCGGATTTGATCGTGGATGCCTACCAGAGCTTAAAACGTCTTTATACGGCTCTGAAAGATGTGCCTGCCGACAATGAACCGCTCGATTGGAATGAGGAATGCGCCAAGCGCTTTGCCGAAGCCATGAACGATGACTTTAATGTGCCGGTCGCCGTGGCTCAACTCTTTGAATTGGCCAATCGTGCCCAGGCGCAAAAAAGCGCTGCAATGAGCCGTCAGTTAAAGAAGCTCGGTGCCATTCTCAATATCTTGCAGGGTGACCCGGAAGCGTTCCTTAAAGGCTCTACCGAAGGGCTCGATGAGGCAGCCATTGAAGAGGCAATTGCTGCGCGTGCTGCAGCCAAAAAGGCTAAGGACTACGCCAAGGCCGATGAAATCCGTAAGCACCTTGCTCAAATGGGTGTGATGCTTACCGATACGCCGCAAGGCACGACCTGGCAGCGCGTGTTGGTTGAAAAGGCCCATTAACCCGGTTATGGCTGAACGCATGCCTCAAAGCGCCTTTCCTGATTATTGGGATAAGGCGCTTAATTTTCTGTCTGATCGCGATCCGGTGATGAAAGCGCTCATTGCGCGCTATCGCCATGTGCCTTTTCGTGCTCATCCGTCAGTTTTGGATTCTATTTTGCGAGCCATCGTCGGTCAGCAGGTATCCAATACGGCAGCCGCCACGGTTTGGACGCGTCTGACCGAACAAAAGCAAGGTCGATGGGAGTCCTTCATTTTGATCTCTTCGACTCAGTCGCTTATCGATTTAGGACTCAATACCCGGAAAGTAGCTGCCATGAAGGAAGTAGCCTGGCGGTGGGTGACGGGGCGCTGGAGTGAAGAGAAATTCCGCGCGATGAGCGATGAAGAAGCGATCACCGAAATCGTGAGAGTAAAGGGTCTGGGACCATGGAGCGCCATGAGTGTTTTGATCTTTGCACTGCAACGGCCGGACGTCTTTCCCGAGACGGATTTCGGAATTCGAGTTGCCCTTATTAAGAACTATTTACCGCACGAAAATATCAAAACCATTATCCGCAGTGAAGCGCAAAGCCGTGTAAAATTGATCGCTGACGTTTGGGCGCCGTATCGTACCGTCGCCACGTGGTTTTTGTGGCGTTCTCTCGAAAATACGCCCTTCGATAAAGAGAGTGAATAATGGCTAAACACGTTTTTCTTGAATTTGAAAAGCAAATTGAAGAGCTTCAGAGCAAGATCGATGAATTAAATGAAATGCAGGAAAAGGATGAGGGTAAAAAGATTGACCTCACCACTGAAATCGAACAGCTGAAGCTTAAAACGGAAGAACTCCTAAAAGAAACCTACGCGGATTTGACCCCGTGGCAGACCTCATTGGTTGCGCGCCATCCTCAGCGTCCCTATATGCTCGATTACGTGCGCATGGTGTTTACGGATTTTCATGAATTGCACGGTGATCGCGCTTATGCTGATGACACCTCGATTGTCGGCGGTTTGGCCCGTTTGGCAGGGCACCCCGTCGTGGTGATCGGACACCAAAAAGGGCGCGATACGAAAGAGCGCATGATGCGCAATTTCGGTATGAGCCGTCCTGAAGGCTACCGCAAAGCGCTTCGCTTGATGAAGCTTGCCGAAAAGTTTTCGCTTCCGATCTTTACCTTTATTGATACGCCCGGGGCCTATCCCGGCATCGGCGCAGAAGAGCGCGGTCAGTCTGAAGCCATCGGCCGTAACCTCTATGAGATGAGTCACTTGAAAACGCCGATTATCGCAACGGTGATCGGTGAAGGGGGATCGGGCGGAGCCTTAGCGATTGCCGTGGCCGATGTCGTCAACATTTTGCAGTATTCGATCTACTCGGTGATTAGCCCCGAGGGCTGCGCTTCCATTTTGTGGAAAGATGCCTCGCGCGCACCCGATGCGGCTCAAGCCTTGGGTTTGACGGCAGACCGTCTGCGTGAATTGGGCTTGGTTGACCGAGTGCTCTCAGAACCCTTGGGCGGCGCCCATCGTGATCCGCAGCTTATGGGGGCAAGCTTAAAGAAGACGCTTACGGATCAGATGCGTCAGTTCCTGCCCATGGATACCGATGAGCTCGTTGCGCGCCGTCTTGAACGCTTGCTTCAGTACGGCAAGTTTGAAGAAAAAGAGCTCGATAAGGTGCTCGAACCCATTGCCGAGCATGAATCGATTGAGGAAGAACAACCGGCCAAAACGACTAAAAAGCGCGTAACGCGCAAGGCCCACAATGCCGACAAGAAGAGTGAATAACACAGCGATCACGTCAAAACGTTCCATATCTACGCTATCGCTTCAGACGGTGCAGACAAAAATTTTGAAAGCACTGCGTGAAGCGATCCAAGAGGCGCGCGGCAGCGACCAAGGCAATCTTTTTAACGCTGCCGCCCACACCGATCGTAAAGTCCGAATCATCGTGGGTTTTTCGGGCGGCAGAGATTCTGTTGCACTTTTAAAAGCCCTCTGTGTTCTCAAAGATAAGAAAAACAGCCCTATCGAGGCGCTTCAAGCTGTGCATGTGCATCATGCAATCAGCCCCAATGCCAACAAATGGGCTCGCTTTTGCCGCCGTATGGCCGAAGAGCTTGAAGTAGACTTTAAGGTCGCTTACGTTCGGGTTAAAAATACGGGAGAAGGCGTTGAAGCAGCGGCTCGTCAGGCTCGCTATGACGCCATCTTTAAAGCAGCTCACGCGTTTAACGCTGACATGGTGATGACGGCGCACCATCAGGATGATCGTCTGGAGACGTTCCTGATTCAATGGATGAGGGGCTCCGGTGTGGACGGTCTGGCCACTTTCCCTGTTACTCGCGATGTGCAGGGTACTAAGCTCGTACGTCCTCTGATGGGATTGCCCCGAGAGCTTTTGGAGCGTTATTTGGAATTGACGGAACTTACCTGGGTCGAAGATGAAAGTAACGCTGATACGGCTTATTTGCGCAACGCCATTCGTCACGAAATATTGCCCGTGATGCACAAGATTCGTCCGGGCTTTAAAGAAGCCGCGGCCCGCTCGGTGGAACTGGTTGCACAAAGCGCACAGGTGCTCCGTGAGGTGACGCAGGAAGATTTAAAGAAAGCTCAGGATTCGGAGCGCGGTCTGAGTATCGATTATCTTTTGGCTTTGTCTGAAGCCCGTCAGGCGCTTGTCCTGAGAGCCTGGATTGAAAGTTTCGGTTTGATGCCACCGACTAAGGCAAAACTTGATGACTTACTCAAACAGGTTCGCATGAGCGGCCATGACACCAAACTTGCCGTTAAGGTCGGGGGTAATTTACAGGTCAGGCGTCATGGGTTAAAGCTTCTGATGCGTGAAGTGGCGCAGACCAAAAAAGACAAAACGCGCTTTGAAACGCTCGTTTGGCATGGAGCCGGCTGCTATTCTCTGCCATCTTGGGCTGGGGAGCTGGTGATTACTGAAGTTGAAGGTGACGGCACGGGTATTGGTGAAGGGTACTTTGAAAACCGTGTGCTTGAGGCCCGCCCCCGTCAGGGCGGTGAAAAGCTTAAGCTTTACAAAAATCGCCCGAGAAAACACTTAAAGGACCTTTATCAGAAAGCAGGGATTGCCGAGTTTGATAGGCCCAATCTTCCGCTTTTGTGGAGTGGAGAAGAGCTTTTATTTGCGGCCGGTCTCGGTATGGATGTTCGATATGAAACGGATAATCCTGAGGTCAAACGTTACCGTATTGAGTGGAAGCCAGATGCGACGTTGCTCACCATGATGCAGGACTGAAATCTCCAAGCAGCTCAATTGCTGAAAAAAATTGCCCGGTTCTTGAAAATTCAGAGCCGGGCAACATTTTCTTGGGACTAGCGGATTAGCCCAAATACTTCAAAGCAAACGCAACCATGACCTTCACGCCGTTAATGAGCGAGGCGGGATTCATGTGCATATCGGGGTGATGAAGGCCGGGCGTTGCACCGGTACCCACACCGATATAAGCCGTACGAAGAGACGGTTTTTTGATCTTGAAGAAGTGGAAGTCTTCTCCGCCGCCGATACTGGTGGCGCGAAGTTTGTCAGCCCCCAACGTTTCAGCAATGCAATCGCTCATTTCTTTGACGAGTTCATCGTCGTACTCACAAGCAGGGATCACATCGCCTAAGAGCTTCATCGTGGCTTTGCCACCGAAGGCAGCCGCGGTGCTTTGGGCGCTGCGTTCGAGCTTTTCAAGCATATCCTTCATCAAGGGATTGGTTTCGGCACGCACGTCATACATGCAGTAGCCCTTATCAGGAATGACGTTGACGGCTGCACCGCCCACTTCAATCTTCGTGCACTTCATCGACCAGGTAAGAGTCGGGGCAAACTTCAAAAGGCCCGCATTTTGAACAATGGCAGCAAGCATTTCTGCACAGTTAACGCCAAGATGCGGACGAGAGGCGTGAGAGGCCAAGCCTTCCACATCGATACGAACGAAAATACTTGCCGAATGCATGAGGGTTGCCGCGACCGTTCCGTCAGGAATATCCGAGCTCGGGCGAATGTGCAGGCCCAAGGCGATATCCACATCGTCTAAAACGCCGTCTTCAATGACCGACAGGGCACCTTTTAAGGTTTCTTCGCCGGGTTGAAAGAGAAGTTTTAAAGTACCGCGCTTGATTTTGCCCTTGAGGCGTGAAGCAATGGCCAAGAGCATGGCACAGTGAGAATCGTGTCCGCAGGCATGAATCACCTTGTCTTCGCCGTTAATTTTGAAGGGCAGGGCGTCCATGTCGGCACGAATCATTACGCACGGTCCTTTTTCACCGCCTTTTTCAACAGCGACCACACCGGTTTTGCCGACGCCGGTTGTGACTTCATAGCCCATTTCCTTAAGTTTTTGGGCGATATAAGCACTGGTTTTAAATTCTTGAAAACCCAATTCCGGGGTTTTGTGAAGATCGTTGTACAGTTCGACAACATCGAGCTCTTGAGCCATGGGTTTCTCCTGCTAATAAGATGAATGATCTGTTTAATTTAAGCAAGACCGGACAGAAAAACAATAAGGCGAATTAGCTAGAAACGAAAAAGGGGAAGCTTTTTTGAGCTTCCCCTCGAATTTGGTGCGCCGGGTAGGATTCGAACCCGCGACCCCCTGGTTCGTAGCCAGGTACTCTATCCAACTGAGCTACCGGCGCGTGGACTGGTATTATGCACACTTTTTATTGAACATGCAATAGTATCGGTTAATTTTTTTTGGTGTTTCCTAATTCCTGCATTTGCTCAAGTGTTAAAGCTTTTATTGAGAGTTTATACGATTGCAATTTAGAGTTGAATCGCAGGAAATTTTCAGCTTTTTGAGCTAAAAGATGCTCATTAACCTTACTCTTTTGGCGTTTGACCTCGACTATTTCGATTTTTTTCTCCAAACTGTTAAGTGCAACCAGATCAATTTCGTTTTCTCCTTTTTTATCCCACCATGTGCCTACCTCAGTCCATTGACCGGAATATGAATATTGTTTCCTAAACCAGGATTCTAAACATCGACCGGAAAAGGTCTCAAAGTCTTTTTTGCAGAGTTTTTGCATTAATGACCACTGCTGACTTTCGGCTAAATTTTTCATGACAGGTGTGTCAATGAAACGGAACCAAAAACGGAAATATTCGTCAGAAACGCTATAGCGTACATTTCTTGATGAAATTGACCTAAGCGGATAAACGCGTTTAATCAGGTTGTATTGACCTTCCAGACGGTTCAAGTAAGGGCCGATTTGTCCCGGTATCACGTTCTGCAATTCGCTCCATTTGCTTAGGCCGGATGCGATGGCTCGCAACAGAGAATAATAGATTGAAGACTCGATTCGGAATTCATTAGCCAATACGACATCGCCGTCGCTACGAAAGGCTGAACCTGACGGAGAGAAAACAAAATTGAGCATATCATTTTGCTTGAACGAGCCGATAGAACTCAATATTTCAACATATCGAGCGACTCCTCCGGTGAGTGCGAACAAAGCCAATAGATCCTCCGACTTTCCTTTTGGATAAATGTCTTGAAAAATTTCTGTTAAAACATTTGGAGAAAATGGCTCAACAGTCAAGCTCAGATCCATTCTCCCATACAGCGGTTCGCTGATCGAGCCAAAAATATGCTTTAAGGCTGAAGTAACTGAACAGCTCATAATCAGCATCAGTTTGGAGGAATTTTTATTCAAGTCCCATATTTGCTGTAATTCTGACCAAAACGACTCGTTAATAAAATCAAGTTCCTGACATTCGTCGATAACTAAGATGATCGGCTGATCCACACTTTTTTGCATCACAAAGCGAATGACAGAGGTCAGTTTCAGACGAGCGGGCCCATCATCTTCAGTCAAATTAAATTGCTGCCGAACTTGTGATAACCATTCGCTGGCCAATTCCTGTTCGGAATATTTTCGTTGAACAAAAAAGTACAGATAGGGCAGACCGCTTTGTTGGCAAGCTTTTAAGATGAGTGTGGTCTTCCCAACTCTTCTTCGTCCCGTAATAACAGCCAATCGGGAACCGGAGGTGAGGTTCGAAAATTCCGATTCAAATGTTTTCAGTTCTTCTGTTCGTCCATAAAATTTCATACGTACCTTGAACCGTCAGATATTGTACTGTCAGTAATTGTACTGTTATTTGTTGTATTATCAGGTTCTGGAGAAAATTTGTTTTCCAGGGATGATATTTTCAAAGAGATCTGTTAATTCAGTTCTTAAGCGATTGAAGAACTTTTTTTGAAATAACCCTGACTAAAAATCGGGGAGCAATCTGCGCAGTCAATACCAGAATCTTATTGATCCAACCGTAAGTGACAACGGTTTTGTTGGTAAACATGGCTTGGAGACCGCACTGGGCAACCGCTCGGGCAGGTGTAAAAGCAAACTCAAAATGATTGTTATCGGCTACACCGGCTCGTTGCCAGAAGCCGGTTTTGACGGGGCCGGGACAAAGAACTGTGACATGCACACCGCTCGTTTTAAGTTCTTCATGCAACGCTTCAGAAAAACTCAAAACGTAGGATTTGCTGGCAGCATAAATGCCAAGAGAGGGACACGGCATAAATGCAGCAATCGAGGCAACATTGAGAATATAGCCCGAGCCTCTTGCTTTCATTTCTTTGGCAATCGCTAGGGTGAGTGCGGTCAGAGTTCGGATATTGAGGTCAATAAGGTTGATGTTTTCGGACGTGTCCTGATCAAGTGTGTCACCAAAAAGACCGAAGCCGGCATTATTGATCAGCACTTCAAGTTTGATGCCGTTTTCGTTGAGCGTTTTAATGAGATTGGCCAGACAAACGGGGTCGGTGAGGTCGCCCGCTAAAGCCATCTCGACCTGTTTAATCTCTTCGCGAATTTGCGCTAACTTTTCAGTATTCATTCCGGTGACGATCAGACGATAGCCACGGGCGGCCAAAAGTTTGCAAAATTCAAGTCCAAGACCACCCGTAGCACCGGTAATGAGGGCCCAATGCTCTTGATTGATATCGTTTAACGGCATACGTCCGTGACCTCAGGTAACTCCACCACCTTAACGGTACCGTCTTGTGTGTAGAGATTATCAATGGCCGACTGAACCATGTAGGGCAAAATGTCATCAATGCGGTTGCAACCGGCCTCATTTCGTACGACTGCACTGAAAACAGAAGTGGCTTTAGAACCCTTCATTTCATAGAGTTTCAGTACCAGCTCGCGCATATATAACTGCTCCGGATAGGCTCGTGTGACAAAGCCCATCTGAGGACCGAAGTAGGGACCGCCGTGCCAACCATGATGGTGGTAGCGACCCCAACCGTATCCTCCGCCGATAACAGTCACCGGCACGTTCTCTGTTCTTTGAATAATACGTGACGGTTTAACAGACCAATCCACACTCAGACGGTATTTTTCACCGCTTCCGCGGCTGACGGTTTCCAGATGAGCGGCATCAAGAAGGCTCTCCAGACTTCCGACAACGGAAGAATAGACCGGATCATTTTTCTTGGATGAGACGGCAGGCATGATGGCAATTTTGTCTCCCCAATCAGGCATCGCATGAAGCCCCGGGTTGAGATCCGGTGTCATGGAAAGCTTGGAGGAAATCGCCACATTGGTTTTGACGGTGGGCGCGGCGCACCCGGAAACCGCAACGAATGCGGCAGCGATGAGAGCGACTTTGAAAAATTTGCGCAACACTTTAAAACCCCGGTTAACTGCCTATGGTGCTTTAATTCTAGTCGAGGACTCTTCGTTAAGAAAAGCGGCAAAGCTCGGGTTTTGTGTCAGAAAATGTCAGGTAACCGCCCCGATAAGCATTGGAGGCTCTGAAGTCCCAGTCGGGGAGTACAAAGCGCGAGAGTTTTTCATCAATCGGATATACGCCCGGCCGATGCGTGTGACCGTGAATAACCAAGTCACAGCCCAAGCGCAAACACTCATTTTTAACGGTTGAGTTATCCACATCCATTAAAAGAGCATCCTTTTTCACCTTGCTGACTTTCGAGCGGGCTCGGGCGTTGTGGGCAATGTCAAGACGCTTACTCAAGGGGAGTCTTAAAACCATCCACTGCCACCAAAAACTTCTGACTTTTCGCCGCACTTTCTGATAATCCTGATCATTAATGCACCAGATGTCTCCGTGCGATAAAAGCACTTTCTTGTTACCGATTTGAGCAGTCGTGGGATCCGATAGCAGCGTGGCACCGAGCCGCTTAGCGAGCCTTTTTCCCATCATGAAGTCGCGATTGCCGTGCATGATGAAAAGGGCGTGACTGAGGGCGAACTGTTTTAACGGTTCAAGAATTGAAGCGGCACTGTCCCAGGCATCGTCTCCGACCCAGTAGTCAAAAAAGTCACCGAGAATCACGAGTTCTTTATGCTTATCGGCCACTTCATTGAGAAAACGCGAAAAAAACGCTGCATGAGCACTGACTTCGGTATTGAGGTGCAGATCGGAAATGAGGCACGGATCGGAAAGGGTGATCCGATCGGTTTGCGTTTCTATCGTAGGGCAGGAAAAAAGCGACATCTTGAGGGTTAAATAAAAAGTCTATCCGTGCCATTGTAGCGAAAGATGCTAAAGACGAAAAAGCCGCTCAAAAGACTGAACTCTCAAGCGGCTCTTGTCTTAAAGACTGATGAGCTTAGTCAAGCGTTTTGACTTCGGCAGACATCTTGCCGAGCATGATACCCAATTCCAGAGCGCGTTCAATGCCGGTGACCGACAGGCACTCAAAGATGCCGTGATAGTTCATGCCGCCCGTAAAGAGGTTCGGTGTGGGCAGACCGCGAGCCGACAAACGGGCACCGTCCGTGCCGCCGCGCACCGGTTTTTCATTGATTTCAACTCCGATGCGACGATAGGCTTCACGGGCCAATTCGCACACAGCCGGATGCTTATCCAAATAGTTCTTGAGGTTGTGGTACTGAACCTTGATATCGGCCGTGACACGATTGCCCCAGACCTTATTCATTTCTTCGACCATCTTGCGCACGTAATTCATGCGTTCTTCGAAACGGAAGTTGTTGTGATCACGAATGAGCATCTTCAGATCCACGCCGCGCACGGCACCGGTGATGCCCATCGGGTGGAAGAATCCTTCATGACCTTCGGTCTTTTCAGGGATGGATTCGGCAGGCAACCGGGAGATGAAGTCCATAGCCATACGAATGGCATTGACCATCTTGTTTTTGGCAGAGCCCGGGTGCGTGTTCAAGCCTTCAAAATGCACCTTCACCATGGCAGCGTTGAAGGTTTCGGTTTCAAAGCCGCCCAATTCATCACCGTCAAAGGTGTAGGCGTATTGAGCGCCGAAAGCGGGGATATCAAAGTTTTCTGTGCCGCGGCCCACTTCTTCATCAGGGGTGATCGCAAAGCAGAGCTTGGCATGGGGCACTTCGGGGTGTTCGACAAAATAACGGGCCGTTTCAACGATAATGGCGATACCGGCCTTGTCATCGGCACCGAGAAGCGTCGTGCCGTCGGTGACGACGAGCTTTTCACCTGCATACTTAGCCACACCGGGGAAACGATCCATCGTCAAAACGATGTTCTTTTCAGCATTCAATACAATGTCGCCGCCCTTGTAATCGACTACTTGCCACTTGGCGGGTTCGCCCGAGGCTTCAGGAGAGGTGTCCATGTGAGCAATCAGACCCATGGCAGGAGCATCTTCCAGACCGGCCGTGGCGGGCAGGTAAGCCATCACAATACCCTTGTCGGTCACTTTTACGTCCGTGAGGCCGACACTTTCAAATTCAGCCTTCAGAAGTTGAGCGTAAGCGACTTGTGCTTCGGTAGAAGGAGCCGTCGTGCTGTTGGGATCAGACGTCGTATTGTATTGGGTGTAAGACAGGAAGCGCTGCAAAACCAGGGGAAGTTCAGCAAAGCTTTCCGCCGTGTAATTGCCGTAGTAGTTATGCTTTAACATGGGAACACCTATTGAAAAAAGTTAAGCGTCCGTTCATGGGCGCCGATAAAATCACGCAAAATTCTAACGATCTCCTATTCTCTTCCTTTTATGAAAATAGGTACTTTTGCTTAATCTCAAATGTTTCCGAAATTTTGACGATGCTTAGGGGTTTTAACCTATTTTTACGACTAGTTACTTTTACCTATAATCGCCAAGACTTTTTGTCAAAACAGTTTGTCACCTCTTTCTATAGGGGTTGATCCGTTTTAATTACATTCCGGAGAACAACATGACTTGGACTATGTGGGCTGCTTTGATCGTGGTTGTGGGCACGGTCTGGGCTCTCATCAAGCGCTACGAAACCCGTTTAGTGCTTTTGACTTCCGGCTTGATCATGACCATCCTGTCTTTGGACCCGATGGCTGCCTTTGCGCAGTTTGACAAGTCGATGACCAACAATTCGCTCATCATCGTGATCTGCTCGTCGATGGGTTTTGCCGCGACGATGAACCTCACCAAGTGTGACTTGCACTTGGTGTCTTTGCTGACCAAGCCTTTAAATAAATTAGGGCTTTTGTTGTTGCCCTGCTGCATGATCGTGACGGGCATTACCTCTTTGGCCATTTCTTCCCTCTCGGGTATGTGCGCCGCTATCGGTCCGACGATCGTTGCTTTGATGATCCGTGCCGGTTTCCGTCCGGCCATGGCTGCTGCTACGGTGATCTGCTCGACGCTGCCGTCTTTCTGGTCGCCGGGTTCTTCTCACAACGGTTTCGTTGCCAAGCTCGCCGAATGGCCCGTGATGGACTTCATTACCTATACGGGTTTCCGCACGCTTTTGATTTCCGTCGTTTGTATTGTTTTCCTGACGATCGCCTGCTTGATCTTCGGTGACTTCAAAAAGGGTGGTTTCGAAAATGACGGCGTTCACAAGAGCAATGTTGAATTGCCTGAAAACCCGAACGTGCTCTGGGCTTTTGCCCCGTTGCTTCCGGTTGTGCTTTTGTTCGTCATCGCTTTCTGGTTCCCGGGTGTGAAGATGAGCGTGGCCACCGCCATGTTGTTCGGTTTCATCTATACCTTGATCGTTACGCGTTCTAACCCGACCGAATTGATCAAGAAGTTCTTCGACGGTATGGGCCACGGCTACGGCAGCATCATCGGTTTGATCATCGCTGCCGGTGTGTTTGCCGCCGGTTTGCGCACCTGCGGTGTGATCGACGTCTTCGTGGAATACTTGAAGAACTCTTCTGAAGTCGCCAAGCTCGGTGCCGCTATCGGTCCGATGGCTTTGGGTATTATGACGGGTTCCGGTGACGCCGCAGGCTTTGCTTTCAACGAAGCCGTGACGCCGCACGCTCCTGAATTCGGTATGACAATTCCTGACTTGGGTTACTTGGCCATTGTGTCGGCTACCTTAGGTCGTGTGTCTTCTCCGATTGCTGCCGGTGTGATCATCATTGCCGGTATTGCCAACGTCTCTCCGATTGAAGTGATTAAACGTTCGTTACCGGTGAACGCCGCCATTATGGTGTTCTTGTACTTCATCAGTTGATGACTGACGTTTAAAGCAGACTTCAATGGTCTGCAATAAACCATCAATCCGCCCGGTTTCCCCACAAGAGCCGGGCGTTTTGTTAAGGATAAAAAAAGGCCTCGGGCGTTATCGCGAATCCCGAGGCCTTAATGACTATTAAACCGGATTAGGCTGTGAATTCAACCGTATCCATGGCGACAAAGCGGATGCAATTGCAGATACCGCGCAGGTACGTATCAATCGTGCTGCCGGCAATCGCAAATTGAGCAACCTCGTGCGCATTGAAGGTGAGTACACAGTCCATGATGCCGTCGTTATCGACATCTTCAAAGCGATGGGCGATCGGACGGGCAGGGGCATTGACGGATTCTTTCTTACCCGTAAAGCCCAGACTCCAGTAAACCGTTTCCATATCCAGACCCGTGACGTCGAAATCGGCACTGCCGTAGAGCACCACTTCAACTTGTGCTTCACGACTCACGCTCAACGATTCAGCTTCCACACTCATCGTGTGAAGACTGATTTGCTTGAGCATCTTTTCCCACGTTTCGTCAGCCAGAGCGCATTCACGAGCCGTGAATTCGCCGAGATAACGGCGGGCCGCTTCGCGATCAAGAGTCTTAGCTTGCGTCAACGCTTCTTCGTAATCGGCAAGGAGTTTTTGCTCAAATTTCTTTTGCGTGCGCAAAATGCCGGGCAGAAGACCGCGGTTAAAGTTCGTGAGCTCACCGATCGTGGCATAGATGAAGTAGCTCTTATCCAAGTCGTAGTCGAGGTAATGAGGTTCAAGATGGAAGTGATTGCGGCGAGCCTCTTCAATCGTCATCCATTGATAACCTTCGGGGATCACGCCCGACATCGGGAACCACGGTATGTAGATACCCGTATCCTGGTAGCTCGTGCAGCGCCACATCGTGTTGTAGACCGGGTCGTCAGCCAAATCCATCACCCAGGATTCACGCGTTTGAGAGCGGGAAATGTCGCGAGCGGAGACGTGGAAGGCGTCTTCACGGCCGTCGCCTCGCGTGGCATAAGATTCGTAGCATGTGAGGCGCAGTACATCGCGGACCTCTTCCCAACCCATGGGATTAGCCGGAGCGAGCAATTCCGGATAGTGAAGTTCGTCTTTGTAGTAATCGCCCGTGATAGCCCACCAGCCCAAGCGCATGCGGCGGGACTTGGTCGGTGCATGACGGTTTTCATCGCTTTGGTAAGCCATGGCAAAATCAAAGTCGCTGTAGTCGCCCGGCACCTTCGGTGTGTAGCGGCCTTTTTTGATGGCGTATTCAATCAAATCGGCCGGAGCAATGACGTTTTCATGGTCGTTGAGATCCACGTGACGGATGGCAAGCATGTTCGAGATGAGCATCACTTTGTCGTCCGGAATGCGTTTGGCAACGTAGTGGTGGCCCTTGACTACATTCAGGCACCAGGCTTCATTTTTGTCTGCAACGGTGTAATTGCGGGCAGAACCGAAGTAGCCGTATTCATCCAAGAGTTTTGCTGCAATTTCCATGGCTTCGCGAGCCGTGTGAGCACGTTCGGCCATGATGCGGCGAAGCAAGAACCCGACGCCCCCTTCTTTCAAGCCTAAAGAGGCTTCATCGGGATCGTCTCCGTCAAAGGAAGAACCGCCGCCGTTTGAGCAGATAACGAGCCCCGCTTCGTTGGCGTAGCCCTGATCGAAAGAAGAACCATCAATTTGGATCATGTTGGACCAATAGGTGGCCAAGGTTTCATCGGCTTCGGGCACTTCGGCTCGGCCGGGTTCAGCCACGAGTACTTCGCCTGCGGCGTGCTTGCCGCCCGGCACAAAGAACTGTTGGTGGAAAACACGACCGCCCGAGTCTTCGTTATGACCGACGATGACACGGCCTGTTTTGGATACTGCCTTACCGACAATAACGGTGGTACACATGAACGTTTCTCCTTTCCTTGTTCAAAACAGAGTGATGAAGTCCGATATCACGGACTACGGAAAAATAACTAGGCAATGTTACCAATAACAGGGCAAAAAAATGCGGCCGTAAGCGTAATTGCTAATACGACCGCAGACTTGCGTCAAAAGAATATCAGGTACTACCACTCATGGAAAATAATAAAGGCAGCCGCCACGATCAGGGCAAAACCCACCACGTAATTCCATTTCAGGGGTTCTCCCAGATAGAGCACGGAAAAACCCATGAAGATACTGAGCGAAATAATTTCCTGAATGGTTTTTAATTCTGCCGCATTAAAGTAACCGTATCCGAATCGGTTGGCGGGAACCTGAAAGCAGTATTCAAAAAAGGCGATGAGCCAACTAATGACCACAATGTGCCACAGGGCCACTTTCGGAAACTTTAAGTGACCGTACCAGGCAAACGTCATAAAGAGGTTGGAGCATAGCAAAAGTCCGATGGTGACAACCGGAACGGGCAAATGCGACAACATGGCAATTCCTTTTTGATAATTTTGATCCGAGAGCGCGATTATAGGAGCGCAGTCCGAAGTGCGCAAAACGAAAAAGGGGAAGCTTTTTTGAGCTTCCCCTCGAAATTTGGTGCGCCGGGTAGGATTCGAACCCGCGACCCCCTGGTTCGTAGCCAGGTACTCTATCCAACTGAGCTACCGGCGCGCAGAACCGTTATATTACGTCATTTAATTTTTTTTGTCAAATGACATGATCAAAAATTGAAGCCGGATGTTCGCCGACGGAACAGATGGCCATAATTTTTTCTTCAGGCGCAAGTTTCATGAGGGTGCGCGCCTCGCGATCATCTCTGAGTATCCGACAGGTGCATCCCAGGCCCAGAGCAGCCGCTGCCAGATAAACCGCCTGAACTTTCACGCCGACATTGATGGCACGTGCCCGATCATTGAGTTCACCTTCAGAGAAATCAGTCTTAAAAGCTTTTTGAACCAATTTCGTAGTAAAAGTCTCGGTTTTTCGTTTATCGGACACAAACACCAGGTGTTGGCTTGCAAGCTTCATCCAGGTTTTGATTTCACCGAAGTGCTCGCGTTGGTCTTTTCCTTCGATAAAGAGCAGGGCGTGGCGTTTGGGCAGATACTTCCAAATGCCATTGGCCTGTACTACGTAGATTGTCACATCCTGCCAATTCAAGGCCGAAGGGGTGGTTCGCTTCATGCCCTTTTTCCGATTGATGCCGCTTGCAGCCCATAAAAGCGAGGAGACCATTTCTTCGTCAATGGGTTCGCCTGAGAAGTCGCGCGAGGAGCGACGTTTTTCAAGCGCTTGCTGCAGCGTCATATTAAGCGGACGCGGCATCGGGAGCATTCTTAAAACATCGTTTTCACCGATCGGTTCGAGCGGTTCACTCTCTTCCTTATAACGATCAAGCATCGTTTCAAGTTCATCAATTTCAAAACGATCGAGCCACTGATCGAATTTGTCCTTGTAGCGCTCCTGTACATCGTCCCACTCGATGAGAAACTCATCTTGTTTGGCTTTAACTTCTCGGGTGAAAAGTTTCTGGCGTGCTTTGATGCCGATTTTGGCGTTTTCCCAGTCTTCGGTCAGCCGCGTCTGTTTTTCTTTCAGTTCAGCTTTCAGATTTTCAATGGATTTTTTCAGTTTCGCTTTAACGGGCATGATTAAATCCTTAATTTCTTATTCAAGCGTCTTTCTTCTTCGCTTTGGGATTACGAGGTTTGTCAGGCGCCTCTTTCGTATTTTTAATCAAATGTTCAATGGTTAAAAGCGGATGCTTCAGAAGCATTCTGGGGCCTTCTTCACGCATGATCTGGCGAGCCTTTTCTTTCTCCTCTGCCCGATAGCAGTGAATCTTGCATTTGAGACACGTCGGTTTTTGCTCTCCGAACGGGCAGCAGGCCAGGCGCGTTAACGCATAAACGAGAAATTCCCGACAATCCTCACACAACGTGTCTCCTCCATGGTGACGCTTGCAATAGTCTTTCACCATGGATTTGAGCATGGTTGCTTCTCGCTTTAACGCACCGCTTTGGAGTCGTTCGGCTTTGACCTTCGGTTCAATGTTGTCCATCGTAGTCCTTAAAGATTTTTAACGGCTGCAATGATCATGTCCCAGAAACGCTTATGATCAAGTTTGAGCGCGACGCTGGTATGACAATCCTCAGGAGCAGGTTTTCTCAAATCCACTACTGTCATGCCGTTTGTATAGAGACCCCGGTACTCAACATGAACGGGGGCCTTGCGCACTTGCATCATCGTCGGATCAATGACGTAGGCGACGGCGCAGGGATCGTGTACGGGCGGTTCATCAAAGCCTTTGGAGCGCTTGTAGGTTTCAGAAAAGCGTGCGAGTACCTGAGTTAAAAAGCGGGCGGCATCGGTGTCAATGGCAGCGATCTCATTTTTCACTTCGGCGGTGGCAAGCGCCTGATAGGTGAGGTCAAGCCCGATCATCACGATGGGCCACTTCTCTTCAAAAACGATGTGAGCGGCTTCCGGGTCATTTTCAATATTGAATTCAGCCATGGGCTTGATGTTGCCGATGTGGCACCCTCCGCCCATCAACACCACTTCTTTGACCCGTTCAACAATTCGGGGTTCCATGCGCACCGCTAAGGCTATATTGGTTAAGGGACCGATGGGGACAAGGGTGACGGTTTGGGGCGGCTCGCGCATGACGGTATCGATAATGAATTGCGCGGCGTTGCGCTGATCGACCGTGTAGTCGGCCTCAGGCAACGTACAGCCGTCTAGGCCTGATTCACCGTGGATATTGGCCGCGACCACAACTTGGTCACGCAGTAACGGTCGGGCAGAACCCGCCGCAACGCTGACATGATCCAAATGAGCCAGCTTGGCAATTCGAAGCGCATTTCGAGTGACTTTTTCCAATGTTTGATTACCGGCAATCGTGGTGATACCCAACACTTCCACATTGGGGTTGCCTGCGGCCAGTAAGAGTGCCACAGCATCGTCGTAGCCGGGATCGCAGTCAATGATGATTTTTTTCTTATCCATATAAGCCTCAGAGTTGAACTTTTTGTTTGCGTACTTCTTTGATATCGGGAATGGAGGGTACAGCACCCGCCTGAGTGACGCAGATTGCAGCAGCAAGCATGGCTTCATCAATGCGTTTTTCAAAGTCCTCGATTCTGCCATGTTCGAAGTAAGTCATGACAGCGCCGATCGCGTAGCCTACAAAGGTGTCACCCGCTGCGGTGGTATCAACTGCCTGAACCTTGTAAGCTGGAAAAAGCCGTCGATAGGGGACAGGACCCGAGAGCTCGCAGATCATGCCTTTTGAGCCTAAAGTCAGAAAGAGGTGAGCATGGAGCAGGCGTGCGCGAAGTTTATCCAAAAGCACTTCAGGGTCTTTTTCTTGAGTTTGTAAAATCCCTTCGGCTTCTGTTTCATTGACAATGAGCACATCGACAAGTTCCAGGGGATAGCTTAAAACTTCGTCACTGAAGGGGGCCGGGTTAAAGACCGTGTGAAGCCCGCGCTTTTTCGCTTCCGAAAGAATATCGGGTACTCCGTTGACTTCATTTTGCATGAGCACCCAATCGCCGGGTGTCAAATCATCGAGTGCACGACAGAGATGTTCTTTGGTGATTAAATGGTTGGTGCCCGCAAAGTACAAAATGGCGTTTTCCGCATCAGGTGTGACCTGAATGACGGTGTGGCCGCTCGGGACCGTGTCATTGACAGTCAAAAAACGGGTATCAATCCCGACGCTTTTGATGAAATCCAATATAAAAAGGCCGTCTTTTCCCAATACACCGGCGTGATTCACGTTAAGCCCGCTTCGAACGGCAGCAACCGATTGGTTAAGACCTTTGCCACCCATGAAAATGTCTCGTCTTGTTGCTTCAAGCGTTTCGCCTGCCCGCAGGAAGTGTTCTACCTGATAGACGTAATCAATATTGATGGATCCGATATTAAGCAGACGCATGAGTTGACCTTTCGTGGGTTTTTGATGGAGGTATTGTAGCGAAAGGAAGGGGAGGGGAAGGTTGAAGAAATTGTGCGCAAATGTATTTTCAAAAAGAAACCCCCGGAGGTCAATTGCCGCCGAGGGTTGTTCTTTTTGAAGCGATCGAAGGATTACTTCACGCGAGAGCGGTATTCGCCCGTGCGGGTATCCACTTCGATCTTGTCGCCCGTTTCAACGAAAGCGGGGACTTGGAGGACGTAGCCCGTCGTCAGGCGAGCAGGCTTCATCACCTTACCGGACGTATCACCCTTGACAGCCGGTTCCGTGTATTCCACTTCGCGAACGAGGATGGTGGGCAATTCGATGCTGATGGCGCGACCTTCGTAGAAGACCACTTCTGCGGGCATGCCGTCTTCGAGGTACTTCAAGGCGTCTTCCATCACGTCGGCTTCCACTTCGTATTGGTTGTAGTCGGCGTCCATCCAGACATAGTGCGGATCGGCAAAGTAGCTGTAGGTGACTTCCTTACGGTCGAGGATGAGGTCCTCGAACTTGTCGTCGGCACGATAAACGGTTTCAGTACCGGCACCGGTGAGCAAGTTCTTCAACTTCATCTTCATCACGGAGGCGTTGCGGCCGCTCTTGGAGTATTCAGCCTTCAACACAACCATCGGTTCCTTGCCGATCATTACCACGTTGCCGGCGCGCAGTTCTTGTGCAATTTTCATCTTTTAACTTTCCTTTTCGAACCCGAGCTTGCTCCGATTTTTTCGGTAGCGACCCGAATTGTCGGACAGTCGGGTTCTTTAAAAATAGTGATATCGGGGATTAACCCCAAAGAAACGTTTCTCTTTTCGCTCTTGGCGAAAACGCGTTATTTTATCCGTTTTTGATGATTTGCGAAAGTTTTCGGGATAAGGACCCCATCTGACGCAGATCGGTGGCGAAGGCTTCAGTGGCCTGACGCCAATCGACAAGGTTATCGATGAGTTTTTTTAAACTTGGGGCACTGAAGCGGCCTTGATTCATCATTTCCTGAAGTTCGCACCAGGTATCAAAAAGCTTCTCATCTTTAAAGTAAGGCTTTAAACGATTCTGCAGAGCCCGAAGTTTAACCATATGCACTTCATCGTCTTGGTGATAGATATGCCACAGGAAGGGGACGCCTGCAATCATGGCGCGGGCTGCGCTGTCTTCTCCCCGCACAAAAGCGACGTCACTTTTCCACAGTAACGGATCAAAATCCTTCTGGGCCACAAAAGGTAAAAGCGTGCGATGGATTCCTCGGGCGTTAAGTTTGTCTAGGGCACTATTTAAAAGTGATCCCGCTTCGCTTTTTGAGATACTGAGCTTAATCGGATAATTGAGTTCGTTCAAAGCTCGGACAATTGCCTCAATGGGACCGTAAGGGTAAGCAAAAAAGAAAATATTGAGAGCCCGATCGTCCTTTGGAGAGGATTTTTCAAATGCCGCTTTGTCTTTTTCGTAATCGTTTTCGATGATGAGACCTCCCGAAGCGGGGGTGACGCCCGGGAAATAATTGATTTTGATAAGGCCGGATGTCGGATCAATCGAAGGAACCAAGTGACACCCTTCAATCCAATCCTCAGCACTGAAGTAGTCGATATTGAACCACTTGGGCTTACGTTGAGACATTCTGTGCTGATAATCTGGTGGCAGCCTGCAGGCAAAACCCTCTATGACGACATCGGCACACTGAAGTGTGCACGCTCCCTCATCCCAGTCTTTTTCCCACAGGCAAACAGTGATACCCTCAGCCTCACCAATTTTTTCTGTCGGACAATTTTGTAAGCAGCCTGCAAGATACTTCAGCGTCCCGGGCTCGTCGATAATGAGACGCACCGCAAAGCCCTCGGCATGCAAGGCCCGTGCCAGACGCCACATGACCCCCGCGTCACCGAAATTGTCGATTACACGGCAAAAGATATCGATTGACTGAGATTGCGTACAGGTCATAAACAATTACAATGTCTGAAATTGAAAATTGAGTAAGTGTAAGCCAAGCGAGAACAAAATGGCGTTTGATGCAAAACCCATCCTTCAGAATTTACCGGGTCTGCCCGGCGTCTACCGTTATTTTGATGAAGCGGGGCATTGTTTATACGTGGGCAAGGCTCGTGATCTCAAGCGTCGGGTGAGCAGCTATTTTCAGAAAAAAGATTTAAGCCCTCGCATCGCCATTATGGTTTCTCAGATCGCACGGATGGAAACCACCGTGACTCGGTCTGAGGCCGAAGCGCTCTTGCTGGAAAACAACCTCATAAAAACACTCAGTCCGAAATACAACATTTTGTTTCGTGACGATAAAAGTTATCCCTATTTAAAAATCAGTGCAGAAGACTTCCCGCGCGTGTCCTATTATCGGGGAGGCGTCGATAAGAAAAACCATTTTTACGGGCCCTATCCCAATTCACAAAGTGTGAAGGAAGCGATTCAGATTCTGCAGAAAGTCTTTAAGTTGCGTACTTGCGAGGGTCCCGTATTTAAAAATCGTTCCCGTGTGTGCCTGTTGGCTCAGATCGGACGTTGCTCAGGACCTTGTGTGGGAGCAATCAATAAGGAAGATTATGCGCGCGATGTGGCCCGCGCTCAGCAGTTTCTTGATGGGAAATCCGAAGATTTGATTCAAGAGCTGCAGGCGAAGATGCTTCAGTTTTCCGAAAACCTGGAATTTGAAAAGGCTGCTGTTGTGCGCGATCAGATCGCAGCGCTCTCCAACGTTCTTCATAAGCAAACCGTAGAGACCACCGGGGGCGATGTGGACGCGGACATTATCACGGTTGCTGCGCGAGGCGCGGATGTGTGCGTGAATCTGGCGATGGTCAGAGGTTCGAGGCACTTGGGTGATCGTGCGTACTTTCCGAATATTCCGAAGGGGCAGGATGTTGATGAGGTGGAAATTTTTGAAGCCTTTGTGAGCCAACATTATGAGACGATGCCTGTGCCTTCTTTAATCATTACGGACGTGCCGGGCGAAAAAGAGGAGTTGGAAAGCGTTTTGACCGAGCTCTCTGAAAGACGGGTGACGGTTGTTCATTCACCCACCGGTGTCAGACGAGAATGGCTCAATATGTGCAAAACAAACGCCGATATTGCGCTTGCTCGCCATATGGCTATAGAGGGCTCACAACTGTCTCGCTTAAAAGAGCTCTGTGAAGTTCTCGATATTTCCGTACCGAACGACGATTGGATGAAGGTGAGGTTGGAGTGCTTTGATATCAGCCACACGGCAGGTGAAGCCACACAGGCTTCCTGTGTTGTCTACGAGGGAGCCGGCATGGCGCACAACCTCTATCGGCGCTTTAATATTACGGGCATTGAACCCGGAGACGACTACGCAGCGATGCGTCAGGTAATTGAAAGACGCTATTTGCCTGTGAGTCGCGGCGAGGCTGAACTGCCCACTGTTGTTCTGATCGATGGCGGTAAAGGTCAGGTGAAAATGGCCAAAGAGGTTTTCACTGAACTTGGGCTTGATACGTCGGTCATTGTGGGGGTGGCCAAAGGCGAAGGACGCAAAGTGGGATTGGAAACATTGGTTTTTGCCGATGAAGGCCGAGAGCCTTTGGTGCTCGGACGTCGGTCTCAGGCTTTGATGTTGGTAGCTGAGATTCGGGATGAGGCTCACCGATTCGCCATCACCGGCATGCGAGCCAAACGAGCCAAAACCCGAAACACATCAAAATTGGAAGATTTTGAAGGGATAGGCCCCAAGAGAAGGCAGAAATTATTGAACCGATTCGGTGGAATGCGTGGATTAAAGAACGCAAGTATCGAAGATATTGCTAAAATCGAGGGGATTTCGCGAAAGCTTGCCGAGCGAATCTATTCTCAGTTGCATGGGCAAGCGCCAAGAGTTTTACAAAACACAAATGAGTCGTAAACCTTTACCGGTCAATGTACCGATGATTTTAACCTGGGCTCGTATCGCCCTGATTCCGTTAATCATCGCGGTTTTTTATATTCCGGATCAAATTCTGTCGCCCTTTATGCAAAATGTCTGGGCCACAATCATTTTTGTGATTGCGGCACTCACGGACGCCTTTGACGGCTACTTCGCCAGACGTTACAACATGGAAAGCGCAATCGGCGCTTTTTTGGATACCTCAGCTGATAAATTAATGGTCTGCGCGGCGCTCATCGTTTTGTTGGATTTCAATCGGGTCGACATGTTGGTAGCACTCATTATCATCGGCCGGGAAATTACCGTGACGGCGCTTCGCGAATGGATGGCCAAGGTCGGGGCTGCAGCCCGTGTGAAGGTGAACTGGTACGGAAAGATCAAAGCCATTGCACAAATGGTGGCCATTCCGATGCTGCTTTTCTATGAACCGATTTTCGGAATTTCGATGGCCTGGTTGGGTACGATTTTGATTTATGTGGCGGCTATCCTTACCGTGTACTCGATGATTGTTTACTTGAGAGCGGCAGGGCCCTACTTAAGTTCGGAACCCAATACCAAACAGGATAAATGATCCTTTAATTCTTTCTCGTAAGGCTCGATTACGGTCGGGCCTTTTTTATTGGCTCCGAAATTTTAATCGCGCCCATCTCAAGCTACGGCTACTCCAATACAGTCATCTTTTGTTACAATAATTAATTCTACTTTTACTACTTTGAGGACTCCTGACGATGGATCCGTTTAATGCAGGGTGGCTGTCAATTTTGCCGCCGGTAATCGCCATTGTTCTGGCGCTTTGTACGAAGGAAGTGATTTCTTCCCTTCTGATCGGTATTTTGTCCGGCACATTGATTTATACGGTCGGTATGGATCAACCCAATATTCTGATGGGGACGGTTGAATCGACTTTTAAATTGATGAGTACCAAGGTGGACTTCAATATTTTGATGTTCTGCACCATGTTGGGGGCGCTCGTTTATGTGATCAGTATGGCGGGCGGCAGCCGAGCCTACGGCGAGTGGGCCATTCGCCGAATTCGCAGCCGTCGTGCATCTTTGCTCGCTTCGGGCGGCTTGGGTGCTTTCATTTTTATCGACGACTACTTCAACTGCCTGACAGTCGGCACCGTGATGCGTCCGGTGACTGACACCTATCGAGTCTCGAGAGCCAAGCTTGCCTATATCATCGACTCGATGGCCGCACCGGTCTGTATCATTGCTCCGATTTCTTCCTGGGCTGCGGCGGTCGGCAGCAGCTTGAAATCAACCGGCGCGTTCGAGAGCGATTTTGCAGCCTTTGTTTCCACCATTCCGTATAACTTCTACGCTTTGTCCTGCATCGGGCTCGTTTTTATCCTGTGTTTCTTTAAGCTTGATTTCGGCCCCATGCGCCGCTCTGAAGAACGAGCTGAGTTGGGCGATGTCGGCAGTACCGATACGGCTACCGATCAAATGCGCGTGAGCGAAAAGGGCACGATCTGGGACATGGTGGTACCGATCGGTGCATTGATTGTTTTTGCCGTTTTATGCTTGATGTATTCGGGCGGTTACTGGGGAGACGATCCGGCTTATCACACATTTTCCTCTTCTTTAGGTAACAGTTCGGCATCCTCTGCCTTGGTTTGGGCTTCGTTTGGCGCCATGGTTGTTGCCTTTTTCATGTTTGTGCCGCGCAAGGTGGTTTCTTTCCGTGACTTCATGGACGGTTCTGTTGAAGGGATGAAGATGATGTTGCCGGCCAATATCATTTTGGTGTTGGCCTGGACAATTTCCGGCGTCTGCCGTGATCTGCTGCAAACACCGTTGTTCGTTGAGTCGCTTGTGACTACCGGAGGCTTCTCGGCCATGTGGTTGCCGGCTGCGGTATTTGCCCTGGCAGCCTTCCTCTCGTTCTCGACAGGCACAGCGTGGGGTACTTTCGGTATTTTGATTCCGATTATTGTTCCGGTGGCTCAAGCCTTGGATCCGGGTCTTGTCGTCGTTTCCTTGTCTGCTACGCTTGCTGGCTCTGTTTTCGGTGATCACTGCTCGCCCATTTCCGATACAACCATTTTGTCGTCGGCAGGGGCGGGGTGCTCGCATATCGAACACGTTGCGACCCAATTGCCTTATGCCTGGGTGGCTGCTATTGCAACTTTTGCCGGTTATGTTACGGCAGGCTTAACGGACGCTAATGTTTACCTCAGTCTCACGGTAACGTTTGTGGTCTTAGTCGGCTTAGTGGTGACGTTGCACCTGATGGGCAACAAAAAAGAACCACAGACTGCTTAAAAATTAAAGATAAGCAAAAAGGAGGCGGTTCTTGCGAACTTTGCCTCCTTTTTTGTAAGGATATCAGTTGAAACTATTTGAGTACTTTAGCCTCAATGGCATCAAGTTCCATCGACGTAAAGTCTTTATCCACCTCTGCAGTGAGTTCCATCAACGCATCCTTTTTCACATGAGACCAGTTTTGATCGTCATCGAGATCAACAAGGATTGTGTCGCCCTTGGCGTCGGTGAATTCATACTTGTCTTTCTTCACTTGCTTGGTAAAGCGCCCGTCGATCACAACAATTTGATCGTCCTTGGCTTCGCTCTTTAATTGTTCAATAGACGCCATCTTTTGATGGGTAAAGCCTTGGGGAGCACCGGGGCGATCCTTTGAATCAAAACCGGTGGGACCGGCAGCCAAAGCGGCAAAAGGAACAGCCATGGCACAAAGGGCGGATACTAACGTGACTTTCTTTAACATATCGGATCTCCTATTTATTAATTCTTTCGTTTTCTTTAGTGTGCAGTTTAGAGGGCTAGACTTAGTGAAAAAATAGGGGAAACTTAGCTCTTCCTATGTCAGTGCAAAAATTTGCAACTGAACAGAGGCAACTAGGAAGGATTTTTGAGTTTTGTGCGTGAAAAAACTTGACAAGGGTAGGTTCATCATTAAAATACGGAATTCTTCGACGCGGGAATAGCTCAGTTGGTAGAGCGCAACCTTGCCAAGGTTGAGGTCGCGAGTTCGAGACTCGTTTCCCGCTCCATCCTCTTTTAAGAGTGTGATGGCGCGATAGCAAAGCGGTTATGCAGCGGATTGCAAATCCGTTCAGAGCGGTTCGACTCCGCTTCGCGCCTCCAAAAATCTTGTACGGGGAGTCGAAATGCGGGAATAGCTCAGTTGGTAGAGCGCAACCTTGCCAAGGTTGAGGTCGCGAGTTCGAGACTCGTTTCCCGCTCCAGATTTCAGAAGTAAGCCGACCTTGAGTTGGCTTATTTTTCACCGATTTGGGTAGGCCGAGTGACGGAATTGGTAGACGTAGCGGACTTAAAATCCGCCGCCAATTAAAACGGCGTACGGGTTCGATTCCCGTCTCGGCCACCAAAAAGCTAAAGCCTGAGAGTCTCAGTGATTCTCAGGCTTTCTCTTTAAGTCTCACGCAACCCCTGCAATTACTGGAGGTTGGAGCATTTCTCCTAGTCTCTAATTGTCTCTATTAGTCTCTTTGATTCTCTGCCGAGCGCATGCAATAATGTATCCATAATGGATAGAAAGATAATGTTGTAATGTATCCATTTATTTTGGAGATAGGGATATGGCCAATCGTGTTGTTTCAATGCTGACAGATCGACAAGCAAAGCTCGCAAAGAAAACTATCGCTGTTGGTGGAGTGAAAGGTTTAACTCTAAGAGTAAGAGCAACTGGAAGTGGTATTTCCAAATTCTTTGTAATGAGAATGATTGTTGATGGTAAAGAGGTTATACAAACTATTGGTCAGTATCCTCAGGTATCTCTTGAATCCGCAAGAAAAATCGGCCTTGAATGGAGAGAGAAAATATTAGCCGGACGCCGCCCCAGAGAAGAAGCAATAATGGAACGAAAAGCAAAATTACTTGAAGAAAAAGCGATCAAACACTATACGGTTCAAAGGATGCTTATTGATTACTGTGATTTTGGAGAAGATAGACTTTGGCGTAATGATGAGATAAAAGGGCAAAAAATATCGAAAAGCCATTCAGAAATCGTAAATGGTTATATGCGAAACCATATTCCAGAGTCAATTCTCTTTATGAACGCTCAAGATTTGACACCCGAAGTTCTCGCTCAGGCATTTAAATATAAGTGGACAACTATGATTGACACACCAGAACGAGTTATCGGTGAGATAAAGAGGGCTTTTGACTTTGCTATGCGGTCAGGAAAAATACAACCATGTCTTAACCCTGCTGATTTAAAAGGTCGACTCCGTGATCTGCTGCCTCCCGACTCTATGAGAGCTCAAAAAAGTCATCAACCTGCGCTACCGGCTGATCGGATTCCAGAGCTATTTGCAGAGTTACAAAAACATCCAAGCATTACTTCAAAACTGATTCAGTACACTATTTTGACAGTAAGTCGAGCTTCAAACGCTCGTCTCTCACTTTGGTCCGAAATTTATTTTGATACAAAAGAACACCCACAGGCTC
This sequence comes from Parasutterella secunda, assembly GCF_016901835.1. Lineage (GTDB taxonomy): Bacteria > Pseudomonadota > Gammaproteobacteria > Burkholderiales > Burkholderiaceae_F > Aphodousia > Aphodousia faecavium. The sequence goes on from NZ_JACJKX010000003.1 coordinate 59,425, forward strand.
CGGTACAGGTGACAAAGCGAGACGAAATGAAAGTAAAAAGAGTCATCAAATTTGACAAAGAAACACCTTTATCGGAACAAGCGGTCAATCTTTTAAAGAACTTACCTAAATTTGTAGCATCTGAAGGATATGATTTTGTCTTTGCAAAAGCTTCAGTCGAAGGGGGGATATCTCCTTTATCTGAAGCAACCTGCAACTCAATGATCAGAAAAATTAACTCCTCTTTAATTAAAAAAGGAGAGTTGCCCTTCGTCGATCCTGACCTAGAAAACCCTGACGGTTCACCTAGGAATATCACTCTTCATGGCACAGCTCGAGCATCATTTGAGGCGTGGGCATACGATTCTGTGCGGTTTAATCACAAGCAGTTTTCCGAGAAAGCCATTGAGCACTGCCTGGATCACGTCACCGAAAAATACAACAATGCCTATTTAAGAAAAGCCGTAATTGGAGAAATGCGAGAAATTCTTCAGGCTTGGGCGGACTACTGTTATTCAAAAACTAAATAACAATATACAATCGGTTTAATTTTTCTTAAATGTTTTGTAAGAATATAAAGCTAGAATAAGCCTGTTTGGGAAAGGAAATGAAATGGCTGTATACATGATTGTTCCGACTGAGGACGCAGCTCGCCTTGAAGCGTTGGTCAAATCAGTCTTCAAAGACAACCCTGATGATATTTATATTCTTCCAAATAAGGGGGCTTGTTTTATTCGTTATGCAAAGACAAGTTCTGAATTAGCTGAAGAGTTGGATTTGGCAGGACAAAAATCAAAAGAAAATCGTCCTTGTCCGGCGGTAGTTACCCTTGTTACTACATACAATGGGTACGCACCGACCACATTGTGGGAGTGGCTGAAAACTCGTATGGAGAAATGATATGTCTCCAAACGATACAAATTCACAAGCGCCTGTAAACCAGAATAGCCCTTTTGAAGGCAATATATCAGCTAGGGATTTTGGTAAATTAGAGGCAAAAGTAGAGTCTCTTAATGATCAAGTTGGGAAGCTAAAAGATAAAGTTGATAAGTTGAACGACCAGAAAAATTGGTTACTCGGTGCCGGAGCTGCTTTAGGCGTTGTTCTTGCAATTTTATGGGATCTCATTAAGTCGGGTGGATCTCAATAGAAGAAGCCCCGGCGGTTCATCGTTCAAAATTGCCGGGGCCTTGTTTAGCCAGTGGTTATTCTACTTGGCAAATCCCATCAAATGCTTGTAACAGTCAAGGTCTTGTACTCGGTACCCGTGAGCGGCAAGCACTCTTTCAAGATTTCCTATTGACCAGCTTTCTTTAAGCTCCCAGAACGATGCGGCAAGCGGAGAATGAACGGCTTTGAGCAAGTCATAGATAGCATCCAGATCTCTTTTGTGAAGATATTTGAACTCATAAACAAACCCGAGAAGGCGTTCACATTCAAGCCGTGTCAGAATGTCTCGCTTTGGCTGAACCTGAACAAGTCTCGTTTCCTGTACTGGAGCAGGTGCTTCAGGAACATGAAGATCAACGGTCTCAATGAACTTCAAACAGTCCTCGAAAAGTGATTGGGGGAGTTGGTCGTAACGTGCGATCTGGTAGCGAAGTTTGATTGCGCGGTAGATTGTTTGGTAGTGGTTCGCAGTCTTTTGTGCTCTGCGTCCTACTGCTTGTTGGATGGCGAGCTGTTGGGCGGGGGTGAGTGTGGCAACTTCCGAGGATTCCTCGGTAGCTGAGTATTGCCCCGTTTTGCGGATGGCGGGCAGCACTTCGGAGGTTACCCATTTCTTGAATCGTTTGGCGCTCGGAAGTTTAGAGCCGAAGATCAGGGCATACATTCCCGATTCATTGACGCAGTTGACCTCTTGCTTACCACCGTTAGTGGTTATTTCCATTTTGGAAATATCCTCTGGGTCAACGTGACGTTTTACAGCGTTGATTGTGTCTTGAAAACCAAGAGCACGACAGATGTCGATTGCAACAAATAAAGGATTAAGGGTGTCGCCGAGTACACGGACTTGAGTGCTTTCAAAACAAAAAGATAATGCAGACATTGAAGTCTCCTAAGCAAGTTATAGAACTAGCTCCCCAACGCCAATTGGGTGAGCAAGGACTTGCGGGTTGGCGTACCGTCGCTTAGGAAACGGCGCTCGTGAAGAGCCCCGCAAGCCTCACTCATAAGAGACTTTCTAAGGGGGTGCTGAAACGCCACCCCCTTTCAAGGCAATAAAAAACCGCTATGAGAAGCGGTGCCTTGAGCACCTAAGCAACATTCGGGACGCCAATCCCGGTCACGTCTTTTTCCGTGACACAGTGAGTATACATTATTTCTCATCCTCCATGCGCTTGAGTTGGCGATTAAGTTTGAACTCTCTCCAGTCTGAGCATCTCTTTTCTATGTGAAGACCGAACTCGATTTGATCGAGCATGATCCGAACGTCGGCTAACTCTTCTGCAATATGGTCTTTCAGGAAGTCGCGCTCGGTGTTGTAAAACGAGGTCCGTTTGTCATCTTTGCGCAGATCGACGAGTTTTTGAATTGCTTCATTGAGCTCTTTTAACTCTTCTTGTGTTTTCATCAGCTGCGACTGTTCGCCGTAGTGTTTAAAAATGCGTTGGATCTTAGCTTCACTCATTCTTTGCTCTCCGGTTGATACGGCTCGGGCAGTTCGGCCCATGCAATTACTTCAGTATCGGGGCGATTGTCGAACATCTCCCATTCGCCACATTCCTTAGAGTCAGCCCATGTATCTTTCTCAACTTTCTTTACTTGGCTTTTCCCGTAGTGCTTTACAATGGTCACAAGATATGCTTTCGTGTAGCTTTTCGGTTTTTCTTTGGGATACGGATGCCACGTTGTCGTTTCTTTCTTGCCTAGTTCATACATTTTGTTAAACATCGGCATAGCCCCGTCAAACAAATGATCGTAGGCAATGCAGTCGATCATTCCAGTCCAGTTCATTCCACGAATGAGACTCTCAAAGTCCGACTTAATCTTTTCTTTTGCTGGTGCTTTTGGCGAAATTCCATTATTCATTTTCTAACTCCGGCTGATATGGTTCAGGCATATCTATATACGCCAAGCGGTGATATATACGAAATACATATTTGAATGCCCATCACCGAAACCATCGGCATCATCTATATAGGTGTCGGTATCAACACCGCCATCTCTGTTTGTGACAAAAACAGTGGTCATCTCGTAAGGTCTTTTACCTTCGGTTATTTTTCCGTATTTATTAACTTTTACCGGGTGCCAGTCAACGTGCGTCATGATTTTCTCCATTACTTCAATAATTCGATTTTCTGCCTAACCGCCTTAACAATTAGCGCCTCATAGCGTGCGTCATATTCGGCCATATGCTGACAAGTATCAATCATCGTCGCTTGTTCTTTTAAGTCGTCAAGTTTTTCTTGGCTCAAAAAGTCTCGAATTGTTCTCACGTCACGCAGTTGGTAATACTTCCATGGAATTTCGATTTGAAAATGTTTGAACCAATATTCGAGGTGTTTATAGTCGAAGTCCGGCGAGCACCCCCAAAAGTAATCCGGCTCGTTCTCCTTAATGAAGTCATTTAATCGGTTTAAAGCTATTTCGAGCCCATAACGGCGTTCGCTAGAATCAAAAGCCCTTTGTATTGCGGGCCTTTCTGGAACTGTCGACCACCAAAGCAACGTATCCAGGTCAAATTTTCCCGGGTGTGAATTAGGATCAATCAACAGGGTCAAGCCATAAGCACCACAACTCGCGGCAATTTCCAAGATCGTAGAACCCGGTTCTTTTCCGAGTGTTTCAATGTCAATCACTAAATCAACGTACTTCATTTTCATCCCCTTTAAAAAACACCAGCCAGATTCACTTCGCTTTCTCCTTGCGATAGTCAATCCCGATCTGATCCTGAGCTCTGCGTAGCTGAACAATCAGCGACAAAAGCTGCTCTCTGAGCTCGTCGTGGTGTCCGATCATGCAGTCTCTTGCCGCTTGGATCTTTTCGCGTGCGGTTTGCAGTTCGACCGATGCCATCAGAAGTTCTTCGGTTCGGGTAGCAATTCTGTTGTTGAAAATTGGGTTCATTCTTCTTCACTGCCTCTATCTATGTTGATTAGAATTTCGTCAACTGTTGTTTTTGTAGTGATGATTCGATTGAATGACAAAAATAAGATTTTGTAATCCTTAAGATAATTCCTATCTGTCATATCGTGAATCAAAACCTCGCGCTTACCGTTTTGTTCGGTTCTGATCTGACGGAGGAACTCGATCAGGTTATCTAAAGTCATCAGAAATCTCCCTCTGCACATTGAAGACACGTAACGCCATTGCGGCGCCACATGTCAACAACCTGTTTGCGGTCATCAACAGTGAAAAGAACTTCGTAGCCTTCAGCCTTAAGTTTGTCTAGCATTTCTTGCTTTACCTGATAATCAGGCCGATAGTCTCCAGCCGGACGCATGTATAAGTTCGTCAAAAGGGTGTGCCAACCAAGGGTTTTATGCAGCCACTCTTCAGTCTGTTGACGATAATTTTCGGGTCTGCCCGTAAAAATAAAAACCTTCAACTTATCTGTTGTGGAAGATCGATAAAGCCAATCAAGAACGGCTTTGCAAAGAAAGACAATTGCTTCTTTGGGAGTGTCATTAACCATTTCCGAGTAGAAGGCGTCCCAGTCTTTCTTTTCACCTTCAACAAAATGTCTGCGGTGGCTGCAATCGGCTAACGTGCCATCGATGTCAAAAATAATTGCTCGTTTCATTTTGTATTCACCTTAATAATTGTCTCTTCCAGTTCTTCGTTGACATAAGATTTCACGAAGTCCAAGAGAACATCAGGAATTTCTTTTACAACTTGGCTGCTTGCAATAGTCGGAATGACATACATTGCAATTAGAGTTTTTTGCGATGGGATAGTTATCAGACTGAATACACTGACTGCGGTAGCTATAAGAACTAATTTAAAGTGTTTGTATAACTTTAATTTCTCATCAGATACGACAGCATCCGAATAGAGCGTAAAGAGAGCAATACATGTTGCTATTCCAATTCCCGTTGTCACGGCCAGAAAAGCGTCTATCTTTCCTATTAATCCGATCAAATATATTGTTAACGGTGTAACTTCCATAAAAAAACTCCTAATTAGCACCCATGCAAAGCGTGGTTGATCCGCTGTTCGATTTCATTTGAGTTGTACTCGAGTCGGCCAGCGCCGCGCCCAGCGAGGTAATCTTTCATTGCACAAAAGAGGCGAATGAAGTGTTTTGGGGCCGTGTCCAGCATCTGCTGACAGACGTCACCAGCTACCAGCATTCCGTCTCGGATCTTTACGCTCTCGTCGCCGGTTGCTACGAAACGAACAGTCGGATCATCTAAGGCACCGGCTTTGATCCCTCTCTGGTAGTACGTATGAAAGGCGTCCTGCGCCTCTAAAAAGACCGAGTAGCTGTCTTTGATCCACTCGTCGTTCAGAGTCTTTGTGATGTTGTACAAGTAGACGCTGCACCAACTGCAAAAGTTCATCGTGTCTCGCATGCATGCGACATCATCGTAGTTACACATTCCTCTAACCAACTTGATCTCAGCAATCATTTCAGCGTTGAGGAAAAGGTTTTTGATTGCGTTGATCTGTTCTTCTGGCAGCCAGATAGTGCTGTATGTGAATTTCTTCTTATGCAGCAGCTTCTTGCCCTTGGCGTTTTTTCTGTGTTTGCTTTTCGGCATCACATTCTCCCAAGTCCAAACTCAGCAACAAGAACACCTGCGGCAAGAAGGATCAGCGTTACAGAAATCACAACTCGGATCATGCTGCGCTCCGCATCGGTCGATTGGAAACCCACGCCTTAATATCTTCATAGCGCCAGAGGTTCGACTTCACACCGACATCAACTGGGCGAGGGAAAGAAGCATCGTATAGTTTGCTTTTCTTTTGCATCTTGCGGTAGATCGTTGCCTTGCCTAGGCGAGTAAAAGCGATCACGTCATCAATATCAATGAGCAATTGGAGTTTGTCATCAATCTGCATTACGGCTTGCATTGTTCATCTCCATTTAATTAATGGTTGGGGTACTTGCCTTTGGTTTGTTCATCGTTAGACCTCTTTTCGGATTAAGGAGTGGCTTTCCCCCGGTGGGTGGATTGGCGGCGAGCCGTGGCTCTACCCGGTCACGCTCCGGCACGACTGACCGCCAAAGCTTTTACAACGGTAGCTCTTCAGACTGAACTTCTTCAGTCACGGGTTGCGCTTCAACAGTCTCGGCTTCGGCCTTTGCCTTGCGTGCTTTGAGTTTGTCCTTCAAAGAGGGCTCGGGCTTTGCTTCAATTGCAGCAGGGGCCTTGCTCTCGTCCGGTTCAAACCAGTCGGAAGGCGAACTCATTCCATCGCGAAGGCTCGTGTAGATAGAACGCAAGCGAACAATCTGAGCGGGCTTGATAGCTTCTGCACGGCATTGACAGAACTTTTCGATTTGCGCTTTGGTTACACCCATCGGTTCGAACGCTTCGATCAACTTCTTAATGCCTTCGGCCGTAACGTCCGTGTGGGACTGAAGCGTGATCTGGCACTGATTGACGGCGGCTTCAACAACGTCACCGGGCACCACAGCCAAGATGCAGGCACGCAAACGGCGAGCGCCTTGGTTAGCGACTAATTCGTAGATGTCGCGAGGATCTTCGAGTTTGTAGCTTCCCTTCTTTGTGTGGCGGATGTGCGGTACCGTGAATGTGATTTCACGGCGGGTGTTCGTTTCAACGTCCCAAGCGAAGGCTTGTACTTCAGACTTCCCGCCTTGGTTGCTCAATTCACGAATGCCAAACTGCATATTGCCCCATTGCTGGGCCACGGCTTCCGCTAAACGGATGCTGGGGCCGGTAATGCTGGAGCCACCTCTTGCGTATGCATAGATGGCAGATTCCGCCAAAGACGGTCGGCAGCATGCGTTCAGGATTCGATCCATTGCACGCTTCTGATCACGAGGATTGGTGCGAGCAATAAACAGGGCGGCCTGAACTTCGGCCACGGCACGGCTGCTTTCGGTCGCTTGGGTAACGGTCGTCGCCATGGCTGGTGCCATGCTCTTGCCATCATCAAAAGGATTCATCATTGCGGTGCTTGTCATTTTCTCTTCAGTCCTACAGTTATATCTTCAAAACAAAGCGGCGGGCGGGTGCGCCGGTCTTCAGGTATTGGTTGTAAATATCGGGCATGGCGGCCTTAAGCGCAGCACTGTCAAAACGGGCAACAGGCTTGCTGCTCTTCCAGGTGCAAATCACTTGTCCAAGATGAGAGAGTGTGTCGGCCTCTCCCATCGCAGCTTGGATGGCGGCCTTGTGGGTCTCCTCTTCTTCCTTCAAAGCCTTCAGCTTTTCTGTGACGAGGGCCAGCTGCTCGACGTGATCAAAGACTTCATCCGTGGCTTCGACTGCTGCTTTCTTAGAAACAGGGAAAGCAACTTTCATTTCTTCGATAGTCATCGGAGGCGGCGGGAGTTGAGGTTCAACATGGTTGTGCCAGAAGTCGGCTTCGGCTTCGATCAGCAGCGCTTCAAGTTCCGGATCAGACTCGACTGTGTAGATGCGGAAGTCGGAGGCGCCGATCAGCACGGCGACGTCGCAGGAGTTGATGCCTAGCACGGTCATGTAGTGCTGTACTTGGGTTTTGTAGTAATCGGGGATCTCGTCCGTACCTTCTTCGCCCCAACCTTGCTGCGTGCGCGCGGTCTTGATTTCAACGATGCGACCGTCCGTGCGGATGCCGTCCACGTCAGCGATCATGAACTCATGCTCGGGGTGCTGAAACATCACACCGGGGACAGAAACTTCCATGCCGACGGCTTCGGCGTACTTCTGACGGATCACCGGCTCCAGGCGGCGGCCCCATTCCATGCTGGCGTTATCGCTTTCTTCAGGGGTTTCGATCTTGGAGATGTAGACGTCAAGAGGCGTGCGCCACTTGGATAAACCCAGGAGGGCAGCAACGTCAGAGCCACCGATGCCGATCTGACGGAGTTTGAGCCAGTCGGCGCGGGTGGCGGGCAGGGGAATTAAATTAGCGATTGTCATTTTGCGTGAGTCCTTTTTAGTTCAGAGCGGTTTAAGCAGCGAGTTTTTCTTCTTGATCGATAGAGTTGATCTCATCATCGGTCAGCTCCCAGTCTTCCTTGACGTACTTGCAAGATACGTAGCGAGAAAGAAAGATGGTTGCCCAGTTGCGGGAAATTCCGACTTTCATTTCGCCGATGTCAAAAGTGCAGTCATCCTGCTCGGCATTGAAGATGGTCTCGGCTTGGGTGATGATGGATTCGGCGCGGGCTTCATCAGCGCATACGGCTTTGATGAAGTCCTTGGTTTGTTGCGTGAGAACGTATTTCATATAGAGCCTCTTAGTACGGATCGACAATTGATCCAAGCCAAAGCACGAAGTACAGAAAAGCAAAAATGCTGATGAGTCCCCAGAAATCGGGGTCTTTCAAAAACTTCGGGATCAGTCTCATTTGTCTCTCCGGAAAATAAAAAAAGCCCCCGATTTCTCGGAGGCCTGTGGAATAGGGTGCCCGTCTTTCCGGGCTGTCATCCTCATGGGATAATGAAGGTGTCAACTAACAACTATCCTGAGGAGGGATTGTTATGTCTAATAGGAAGGTTCTTAACTTCAGAGGAAAGAACGGCCATATTTACCATTTTCAGGTTTACGGTAAAAATGAACAGCTGCCATCCACTGCGGCCTTATATGCTTTCATGAATTACTCAAATGGTGAGTGGCGTGTCCTGTACATCGGTCAAACAATTGATCTTCCAGAACGAATGGAATCTCACCATAAGTGGCACGAAGCTGAGCGCTTGGGTTTTAACTATCTTGCTGTTTGTCTTGATGTGAGTCTTTTGATGATTGACGATGACGAGAAGAACTTGATTCAGTTTTACAATCCTCCGTGTAACGAACAGCTTCGCCGATAACTGGAGACATAACAGCATCGAACGCCTGCCAGGCTGCAGCCATTGCAAATAACAGGCGTTCTTCACTTTTAACGGAAGCTTTTACCGTCATCTGACCTTTGGTAATTTCGACTATCATCATTAACCTCTTTGAAAAAGCCCACTGAAACTACTACGTTCTGTAGTAGTTTCGATTGGCCTTCTCGGGTGGCAGGCCCCGCCAACGGACGATCCTTTCGGAAAACCGTGTCGCGCTCGCACTCGTGATAGAGCCACCTATCAGTCTCAGCGGTCCGAGGTCTTTTACCTCTTGCCCCCTGCCTTTGGCGCAGGGGGTTGAAAGAAAAATTTAAATTCCTACAACTGATAATTTAAACTAAATTTAAATTGATTGCAATAGACGGTTTAAATTTATTTAAACGGGAAATTTAAAATTCTTGATTTGAGTCAAATGTAAAGACAACAAAAAACCGCCCGGAGGCGGCTAAAACATAAGAGATTATCTTTTTATAAATGATTTAATTTTGTCTATGCCGACAACGATAACCATTATTGTGGTACCAATAATTAACCATGCTTGACATATTGTGGTCGCAGGTTTTTCAATACCCAAAAATATTAGTCCCCAATAGATCGGGCAAAGCATTGATGCAAAAAAACTAGCCAGAAGCATTTCTGTAACGGAAGAGTATGGTTCATAGTTGCAGGCAAATAGAAATGTTGCCAAAACTATGAATAGGTATGCTAGGCCAAGTTTTTCTAAATACATATACACATTTTCCAAATCAAGAAAACCCGCCGGAGCGGGTGTTTATATGATTATTTGGTTGCAATAGATTCCAATCGATACTTCGTGCCACTTTTCTTAGTTGAAGAAGTGACTTGCAGCTTGACAGGGATGTGATCTTTCACTGCATCCCAAAGAACCTCTACATCAGATTCATCTTGAAACAAATCCTCTTCAACGCTGATCGTAATTTCTTCTTTCGTACGAAGATTTTGCGCTTGGATTTTGATAAGACCAAGATCTTTATTGTTAATTTGGAAGACCAAAAATTCTTCTGTAAACGTCGAAACTTGAGCGGGTTCTCTCGCTGCCGGTTGACGAATATCAGCGAGATCTTTTTCCGTCAATGTGCGTGTGCCATAGGTTAAAGATTTTGCTCCAGAAGCGCTTTTTGCTATTTGCTCCATATTTTCGTCGTGCATATCCAATGCTTTTTGAATTTGTTGGGCTTCAACTTTGTTAATTTCAATTAGCTGACTAATGATGTCCTTATCTTTCAATGCTAATTCATTACGTTGATGAAGCTCGTATCCCTTATAGCTTCCAAAAGAAAGCAAAGCGCATAAGCAAAGAATAAAAATTTGCCTTGATGTCATTTTGTTTGCCAGCTTTCCTGCAATGTTTTTTAAGGGACCTAACCAGTCTGCTTCGTTTTCGGTACATCCTGGTCTAATCTTGAACTGCAACGTATATAGTTGCTTATCTTTGCCAAGTAGCTTGATGTTATCACTATCGTACAACGCTTGTGCGCAAAAATGGTAGAAACTATCCTGTAATAATCCCAAACCTTTTGCGAAATCTCCAGAAATTGAGCAGTCGTACTTATCGCCTTCAACCTTGATGAATATTGACTTTGAATCTTTTTTTGATTCAAGTAACTCTACGAAAAGGTCGAAGACATTTTCTTTATTGATATTTTCGTTAACAAACTCTTGAATTTCTTCAAGTGTAATGAAACACTTCTCTTTTCCAATTACTTCTGTCATACAGGTAACACGTAATTTAAGTTGATTTGATTAAAACGGCCCGCTGCCGGAGCGGTCAAAGCGTTCCGCCAGTCCAGAAATAAACGACGCGGCCGATGATTCTTATTTCATCTTCTGGCTTAAGCTCAAAAGACTGATACTTTTTATTGTCACTAATCATGAGTAGGGTGCGGCTTGGCGTCTTCTGGAAGCGTTTTACATAAACTTCTCCGTTTACCATGGCCACATAGATCGAGTCGTATAAGACTTCATTGACTCCATGATCGATTAGCAAAAGATCTCCAGAGTTAATAGTAGGCTCCATGGAGTCGCCAGAAGCTGTGATCATGTCTAAATTGTTCCGATTGGTATACCGAACATTTCGCTTTAACCAATCCTCAAAAAAATCTATGCGCCTGACGATTTGTTCCGAGAAGTTTATGCATCCTGTGCCGGCTGAGGCCCTGACCTCAAGCAGAGGGACCGAGATAATTCCCTCTTGTTTATCTTCTCTTTCGCCAATACCGAGGTGCATCCACTCGGAAGACTTGCCGGTTGCTTTTGCAAGGGCGTCCAGTCTATCCATCGAAGGACTGGAGATTCCTTCTCTATAAGCCCGAACTGCCTGGGGTGTGACACCCATTTCTCGTGCTATGGCACTCATAGACTTACCGGATTCATCAATGGCCATCCGTATGCGATCAGTTAAATCCTGCTTCATATAAACCTCCGTAATTCTTAGGATACAACATATAGTTTAAAAAGGTTTAGATTTTTACTTGCAATCTTTAAATTTAAAATTTAAAATAATTAAAACAAATAATTTAAACATTGCATCATGAATAAAACTGACGCTTTAAAACTTGCGGTGGCTAAGGCAGGGAATATGTCTCGTCTTGCTCGTTCTTGTGGTGTCACTCCTCAAGCCGTTCGTGCTTGGATTGTCCGTGGCCAGATACCTCTTTCCAGAGTGAAGGATGTCAAAAAGGCCACAGGACTTTCTCTAAAAACCCTACGACCTGACTATTTCGGTGAAAGGTCCTAACAAGGTGGTTGTATGGCTCGCTATCGCAAAATCGATCCGCGGATTTGGAACGATGAGAAATTTGCATCCCTTTCTCATGAAGGTCAGCGGATGTTTCTGTTTGTTCTGACTCATCCGTCCATGACATCTTTAGGAGCCTTTCGTATTTCACGCGAAGGTATGGCTGCTGAGTTGGGATTGGACGAGAAAGGGTTTGCTGAACCCTTTGCCGAACTCTTACAAAAGGGTTTGGTCATGTATGACGAAAGGGTATTTTTAGTCTTCGCTCCAAACTTCCTGAAATACAACGCGCCCGAAAACCCAAATGTTGTTAAAGGGTGGGGGACGGCTTTGGATTTTCTTCCTGAATGCCCACTTTTAGTTGATGTTCTCATTCGGGCAAAAGTGTGCGCTTCCACAAGCAGCGGGCTTTTAAAGGCTTTTGAAAATACTTTAGGAAGGGTTCTAGAAACCCTTTCGAAACGGTATAGCAAACCCTTTGAGAAGGGTATGGCAAAACAAGAACAAGAACAAGAACAAGATATATCTACTAACGTAGATAAAAAAGAAAAAATTAAAAAAGAAAAGAAATCCAAACTGAAAACGGTTTTGTCCAAACCCGATGACGTTTCTTCAGATCAGATCTGGAGTGACTTCAATGCGCTACGCAATGCAAAGCATGCGCCCTTAACCGAGACAGCCCTAAACATCATCCGCAAAGAAGCAGAGAAAGCCGGTATCACTCTTGAGCAAGCTTTGGAGACATGCTGCATGCGAGGCTGGCAGGGCTTCAAAGCCGAGTGGTACCTCAAAGGGCAAAACAATTCACGTTTCCAATCCTACGGCCCCAGGGACATAGAGCTCGAATTCAGACCGGAAGACTACGAAGGAGGACTGATCAGTGACCTCTTGCAACGATAACACCCAAGTTCTTTTCAACGGGCGCCCGGTCCATTACTGGCGTGAGTGTCCCGTTCACGGAAAAGTTCCCGCCTCATACGTCGGCGTGTATGGAGACATTTGGCCCATTGATGAATGCCCCAAGTGCAAAGAGCAGCGACTTATGGAAGAGCGTTTGAACGGCTCCATGATCCCGAAGCGCTTCCGAAACAAAACGCTTGATAACTTTCAAGTCACAGAAAAGTTTCAGCAGTTCGTCAAAACCATTGCCCAAGACTACGTGGCCGATTTGGAAAACAACATTGCCAATGGCGTGAGTCTGGTTTTCCTCGGACCGTGTGGTACCGGCAAGACGCACCTGGCCTGCGGCATTGCTCATGAAGCAATCAGCCGCGGCCGTACGGCTCTTTTCGTTTCCGTTTCAACGCTCATCCGTAAGGTGCGCGCATCGTGGGGAACGAAAACCGAAGAGGAAACGCTCAAGGTTTTCACCGACTGTGATTTCCTGATCCTTGATGAGGTCGGCATCCAGGCCGGGACGGAGAATGAACGAAACATTCTCTTTGACGTGCTCAACACGCGTTATGCGGACATGAGGCCAACGATTGTGATTTCAAACCTCAAACTGGTTGAGCTCACGAACTACCTCGGTACTCGGATCATCGACCGTCTTTCGGAAAACGGCGGGCAGGTAGTGCCCTTTAAAGGAGCAAAAAGTTTTAGACAGGGAGCAAAGGCATGAGTTTGGGATACGACACGCAGTCCAAAATTGACAAAGTAGTCTGTAAGAACCAAAAACATATCACAGTGAACTTTCAGGCGCTTTTTGGGGCAAAGCCCTTAACGATAGTCGAAACCCTTCTTAAAACCTTTTCTCGTGAGTTTGAGAAGGTACACGATAAGTCCAAGGTCGTACGAAATCTTCAATGCAAAATCCTCATCAAAGGATTCACTATTGGTGAAGATTTGGGCGGTAAGACCAGTCAGAAGCTTGTCGAAATCCGAAAAGAGTTTGAAAACCGCACCGGTTTGCATCTTTCCGGTTTTGATTCTTTGTACCAGCAGGTCGATAAATCAAAGCAGGAACTTCCTAATTGGACGTTCACTTTCAGCTTCTACGATGTTGATCCGTTAGATACCTTCACCGGTACGGCGGCTTGGGATCTCTATAGGTAGGGAACTTCCATGGCAAACCGTAAAACAAAAATAATAACCAAGCAGCTCGTGGTGGTCGTGCCTTGGCCTCACCGTTATCTCTCCCCAAACTCCCGAGTAATTTGGCAAACGAAATACCAAGTCAGCCGCCGGGCTCGCTTAACCTCAAGACTTCTGACTCTTGAGCGTTTTGGTTGCGGTAACAAGGCTTATCCCATTGATGACTACATTGAAGTCCAGTTTGTGGCTCACCCGCGCGATAAACGTAAACGAGACGAAGACAACATTATTGCCAGCATGAAAGCAACTTTAGACGGTATCGCTGATGCTCTGGGCGTCAATGATGCCTCTTTCCATTTCAGAGAATTGCAAATGGCTGAAACAAAACGCCCTCCGGAAATCGAAGTTTGGCTTACTTGGAAGGAGCAAGAGAAGTGATCTATGACGAAAACCAAAAGCTCTACATTGCAGAACTCTTGCCCAGACCGGCAGCTCTTGCTCTTTCCCGAGCTGCGGAACTTGCAGCCACCTTGCCCGTTGAATCCGTTGCCCGAAAGCTCGCCATCCAGCGAACCGTCGATAAAGTCCGAGCTGAGTATCCCGAATACTTCCGACACGATGCAAAGTGTGCTCGTGTCAATCGGGGACTCTGGGAGACCGGTCGGTGAATCGGCTCCCAATGCGAAGTACACCGATGCGGAAATTGACATGGTGTTTGAACTGCGCAATCAGGGCTATTTCTATCGTGAAATATCAGAAATGATGGATATGCCAATTCGCACGATTCGCACGGTTTTAGACGGCTCTAGGCGAAATAAGCATGTTGTTGGTTGGAAAAAACTTAAAAGAAAAGCGAAAAAATGACAAAAATGAAGAAAAAATCTACAAAACCTCTGCAAAAACACCTCAGAAAACCTTCTATGACAGGGAAAATGATGCGCTTTGCACAGGAATATGTCATTGATCGCAATGCTACTCAGGCAGCAATAAGGGCGGGCTATTCAGAGCGGTCGGCTGATGTCCAAGGCGCAAGATTGTTAGGAAAAGATAGTGTTTTGCAGGAAATAGATCGTCTTACTCAGGAACTGGCAGAAAAATCCAAACTGACCGCCGAGGCGATTGTGGCCGACCTTATCGAAGTCAAAGAGCGCTGCATGCAACGTGCGCCCGTTATGGTCCGCGAAGGCAAGGAAATGGTCCAGGCGATTGATGATGAGGGCAGAAATGTCTGGCAGTTCGATGCCAAAGGCGCCAACAAATCCCTTGAGTTGCTTGGAAAACACTTGGGCATGTTCGTTGAGCGTCGTGAATTGACGGGAAAGAATGGCGGGCCGCTCCAGGTTCAGGCCTCGGGTGTGCTTCTTGTGCCTGCTGAGGTAGCACTGTCTGACTGGCAGCAGTCTGCACAGGACATAGCTGCGAATCTTGAAAAGCAGATGATGCTGGCATTGCAGCGTCAGGAGGCTAAAAAGTAATGAGCAACATTATTTGGATGCCTCATCCAGGCTCGCAAAATCTTTTCCTAAGCTGTCCTGTTTATGAAACCCTCATCCAGGGGACGCGGGGAGGCGGCAAGACGGATTGCCTTTTAATGTCCTTTGCCAAATATGTCGGTAGGGGATTTGGCCCTGCATGGACGGGAGCCCTTTTCCGTCAAACTTATCCCCAATTGGCTGACGTGGTGGCCAAATCCAAACGTTGGTTTTACCAAATTTTTCCTGGCGCAAAGTTCAATGAGTCGGATTATGTCTGGACGTTTCCTACAGGTGAACGCCTTTTCTTTCGTTATGGCGATAAGGAAGACGACTATTGGAATTACCACGGCCATGAATATCCCTGGCTTGGTTTTGAAGAGCTCACGAACTGGAAAGATGACAGTTTTTTCTCGGCCATGCTTTCCACGTGCCGTTCATCTATTGAAGGGGTGCCCAAGATGGTCCGAGCAACAACAAACCCCTTCGGCAAAGGCCACCAGTGGGTTAAAGATCGCTACGAAATCGGGGCTCATGAGCCCGGTTATGTCATTGGCCAAGCTAAAGCCCGTACACAAATCTTTAGTTCCATCTTTGAAAACTCTCATCTTTTGAAGGCTGACCCGGACTACATCCAAACCTTGATCGATTTGAAAGACCCTAATCGGCGCAAGGCTTGGCTTTACGGTGACTGGGATATTCACGTCGGATCCTTCTTTGAAGAGGTTTGGGATCCAAAAACCTGCATCGTGGACCCGTTTGAGATTCCCTCATCATGGGAAATCTGGCGCTCGTTTGACTGGGGTTATTCGGCTCCTTATGCCTGTTATTGGCTCGCCATGAATCCGGACGGTGTGATTTACGTCTGGAAAGAACTTTACGGAGCAGGGGACACACCCGGGAGCGGTACGAAGGAAGACGCCCGCATTGTGGCCAGAAAGATCATAGCCATGGAAAAGAGTTTTGATCGATTTGGTTATGACGTGCGCTTACCTCTGGCTGACCCGTCCATTTTCTCCAAGGTCGGTGTTGAAAAGACTGTGGCTTCAATCATGTGGGAGGAAGGCGTCAAGTGGTACCCGGCCTGGAATGCCAAAGGATCCCGCATCAACGGTGCCCAAACCATGATTCAAATGCTCGCAGATGGAAAACTCAAATTCTTTAAAACCTGCAAGCACGCTATTCGGACAATTCCGGCTCTGCATCCATCAGAAACTATTCCTGATGACGTGGACACGACTGAGGAAGATCACGCCTATGACGCAATCCGCTACGGCGTAATGCGCAAGCGGAGAAGCCCTGACGCTATAACCACCGAAGAAACGCCTACCAATGACTTTGACTATACCTCTAATGGTATATCTATGAGAGTGTGAACATGAATGAAATGGTCCTTGATGAAGTAACAATTTTTCCTGAAATTCCTCAGGAAGACAAAGAAACGATTGAACAAAACCCTGAGCGCAACGAGCTGGCTGCAAAGTGGAAACGTCGTTTGGAGTTCGCTCGTAAACACTGGGCGAAGTACCATAAGCGCTGCCGCTACAACCGCAAGATTGTTAAGAATGTCTCGGACGAGGCTGATCCAAACTCCGAGGATTTCAACATCAAACGGGCAAATCTTATCCAGGGGACCATCTCGGCTTTGGTGCCGGTTGTTTATGCCCGTGCTCCGGAAATCAGCGTAATTCCAAAATGTCCGCATGAACATCAAAAGGCATTTGCTCAGACGCTGCAAGACCTCATTAACATGCAGCTCAAAGAAGCTAACCTCAAAGAAATTGGCAAGGACACTGTTCGTTCGTGTGTGACGACCTCTATTGGCGCGGTTAAGGTTATTTGGCAAGACAGCATTTATACAAATCCAATGCTCAAGAAGCGCCTAGATGATGCTCAGGACAATCTTCAGCACATTGATAACCTCTTGACTCAACTCGAGGAAGGGGATGATTCAATTGAGGAATACAAGGCCAAACGCGAAGAGTTGATTTTGTCGATGCAATCGCTTGAAAAACAAGTCGAGGCCTCTATTTCGTACGGAATAGCCATTGACCATGTGCTTATTGATGATCTTTTGATTGATCCGACCGTCAGGGAATTCTCGGATTATCCCAATGCCAACTGGATCGCTCAGAAGATTCCTATGATGAAGGCCGATGCCGAAGCTCAATTCAAAAAGAAAATTAAGTCAGCGAACCTCTACAAGCTAAATGAGGACGAGGACAAACCACGCTTCACCTTGGGTGAGGATGGACAGGCCGAAAAAGATGAGGACACTCAGGTCATCATCTGGGAAATTTGGGATAAGCAAAACCAGACTGTTTATACGATTGCAGAGGGCTGTGATTACTTCCTTCGCGATCCGTACACTCCGGAATACGTGGGCGCTCGCTTTTATCCGTTTTTCCTTTTACCGTACTCAAAAGTGGATGGTGAATTCTGGGGGCCGTCCATCGTTGACTTGACCGAAAAGCTTCAAGACGAACACAACACGATTCGTGACAAGCTCGTTGAGCACCGAAACTTCATTAAGCCGGGTTATTTTGTCGGCTCTGACGTCAAAGAAAAAGACATTAAGACAATCGTTATGGATAACAACGTCGGGAGTCTGACTCAGTTGAGCATGCCGACAGAGAATATCCGCAATGCCATGGTGCCCAAAACGTATCCGCCGATTGATCCGACGTTATACGACACAACTCAAGTTCGTGAAGACTGGGAACAAACGACAGGCCTTCAGGACGCCATGCGTTCGTCAGTTAATCAAGCGAAGACCGCAACCGAGGCCCAGATTCTGCAAAACAGTCTGACAGGCCGTACGGCTGAATTCATGGATACGCTTGAAAGCTGGATTACCGATATTGCCAAATACGTGGCTCAGATCTTTGTGACTAATCTGGATGCTTCCCAGGTTCTTTATTTATTAGGCAAGGATGATCCTACTGAAATTGTCTGGGAGCAAATGGACCGCGAAACTGCTTTCCAACGAGTCACGATCAATGTTGTGGCCGGTACATCCGGCGCTCCCAACAAAGCAAGCGAACAAGAAACGTGGGGCAAGATCCTCCCGACAATCAGCCAATTGCTTGGCCAGATCATGCAAATGTCGGCTTCTGGTATGGATCCGAAGCCGTTTGTGAATCTCATGCGTGAAACGGTACGCCGCTTTGATGACCGCATTGAAGTTGAGCAATTCCTACCGGCTCAGATTGTCCAAATGCAAACCCAACCGGGACAAATGCCCATGGTTGCCCAACAGCCCGGCGCTGCTGCTCAGCAGCAATTGCCGCCTGAACTTATGTCTCAATTAGCTGCCGCCGTGCAGCAACAACCCCAATAGGAGTCTTTCATGTCTGAAGAAAAGATTGAAACCTTAGATCAAATTGCTGAAATCAGTACCCCCGGTGAACCGCAGCAAGAGCCTGAACCGCAACCGACTGAACCACAGCAACCTTCTGATAATGAACCGCAAAATGAACCGCAGCCACAGTCGGATCAACCCCAGGACGTTGATGATCAAGGAAGTGGCGATTCTCAGGAAGACATTAAGGATGAGCTTTCCAAGCGTTTGGATGAAGCCCTTAATTCTATTACGGAAGGAACTGAACACAATGAAACAAAGCCGCAACAGCCGCAAACTCCGCAACAGGCGCCTGGCTCTCAAGACAAACAATCCGGCCAACAACAAGATCCAAACAAGCAGCCTGAAAAGCCCAAGACCGAGGCTGAGGAAGAAGCCGAAATCTTGGCCATGGCTGGCAATGAACGCTCTCGCAAGCGCTTTGAGAAAATTTTGCATGAACGCAAAGAGGCTCGTGAAGTAGCCCAATCCTTCGTTCAACAAATCCGCGGCGCCGGTTATGACGAGAGAACCTTCGCCCAAGTTTTGGAGTTTGGCCGTCTTTTGAGCTCCAGCGACAATAATGATAAAAAGGCTGCAATGGCTATGCTGGATCAGGTTCGCGCCAACTTAGCCGCTGAACTTGGCCAGGAAGTGCCGGGCGTGGATTTGCTCAAGGACTATCCAGATCTTCAAAAAGAAGTGGATAGTATGAATCTTGACCGCAAGCGTGCGCTTGAAATTGCTGCCGCTCGCCGTCAGCAGCAGGAGCAAGCCCATTACAACAAGCTTGAAGCCGAGCAACGCCAATGGGGGCAACGTCTTGAATCTGCCCGTCAGCAAATGTCCACGGCTTTATTACCCATGCAAAAGGATCCGTACTTTGTACAAAAGATCAATGCGATCCATGCCTGGTTGCGGACCGGGGATAATATGGTGAATTTCGTTATGAATGTCCCGCCTGAACAATGGACGGCCAAGATTCAGCAAATGTACCAAACGCTTCCGTCTCAGTTTTATATGACCCCCAGTGCGCAAGCGAAACCGCGTTCTTCACAACCCCAGCCTTTACGCTCAAGGCCTATGAATACTGGGGTTAGAGATACATCTAAGATGAGTGTGAACGAGTACGCGCTGGATCTGATGAAGGATCTTTAACTTGAACGAAAATAAAAAATAGACATAATGAGAACTGACGGCTAAAGCTTTTTCCTAAGAGGCTTGAATGGTGGAAGCGGGGATTCACCGCCCCGCAACCTTTTTTGAAATAGCTGATAAACCTCACATCCGAAAATTTCAATCGCAGTCACCGCCGGGGTCGCGTCCGGTAGAGCCAAGGCTTAAAAGGATTTCGACGTAAGAAAGGATCGCATCTTTCAAATCTTTTAAGGCTAAAGAAAGTGAGAGTGGCTTCCTTACCCGGATGGAAAAAGTTCGTTTTTAACTTTTCCATAGGTGACTGTAATGCCCATTGCATCTGAAGACCTGAAATATATTGCAAAGCTGACGCTTTCTAAACAGCTTTCCAAGACTCCCGTTGATCAACTGAGACGTGACCATCCGTTTTTGGGCGCTCTTTTGCGTGATCGTCAAAACTTCCTCGGTGGTAAATCCCTGAGCCAGACCGTGATTAAGGATTACGGTAGCAACTTTACGAACGCTAAGGGTGAATCGCCCATTGTGTTCAATAAGCGCCAACCGACTGATATGGCCGAATTCGATTGGACGCGTGCGACCGATAGCCTCTATCTGTCTCACGATGCCCTGAAGACCAACGGTATTACCGTGAAGGAAGGTCGACGCGGTGACTATCGCATGACGAGTGACGAAAAAGTCCAATTGGCCAATATGCTCAATGATGCAACCTATGTTTTGAAGGAAGGCTTCCTTGAAAACTTGGACGCTCATTTGCATTTGAACGGTGCTCAAGCGGCTGACTGTATCGCCGGTTTGGACGCTTTGGTAGCCACGGATCCGACCAAGGGTATTGTCGGTGGCTTTGATCGCTCTACGGCTAAGTTCTGGCGTAACAATGCCGCTACCGGTGTCAAGGTTGAAAACCTTCGCCGCGTGATGGAACAGCAATGGCGCGCCTGTATTAAGCATGGTGGTCGCCCGAATTTCATCATGGCCGGTGGTAACTTCATTGACGCCTATGCCGATGCCGTGAAGTTGGTTCAAAACACTGATGCCGCCTCTCCGGATCGTGTTGATTTGGGTTTGGCCTCTAAGTCCGGTACCGATACCGGCTGCTTCTTCAAGGGTGTCCCGATTGTCTACAACAGCACGTTTGACCGCTTGGACGAAATTTTCCCGAGTGAAACGATCAAGTGGGTTGACCGCTGCTACATGCTCAATCTGGACTGCATCAAGTACCACGATGATGGTTTCGACCTTGTTGAACCGACCCGTCCGTACAACATCTTGGCCCTGTACCAAATGATGATTGTCCGCTACTCCATGTCCCTGAAACGAGCCAACGCTCACAGCGTTATCTCGATTGAGGCTGCAAGCGGCCAATCTGCTGCGACTGGTGGTCAAGGTGAAGACACCGGTTCTTAATTGACTTATTTCTGGGGACCTCGCGTCCCCAGCTCTTGATTCAAACTCTGAAGGAAATAAAAATGAAGATTGCCGTTTATGAATATTCTGTGCGCTTGTCTATCCGTTCTGAAGTGTGGGGACAGGCTAATGCCGCCGAACTTTATGTGAAAAAGGTTCTTTTTGGCGAGGATGCTGTAAAAGTCTCTGATAAGCCGATTGCGGTTGTTGACGTTGATCCGGTTGAAGAAGCTCAACGCATTGGGCGCCTCTTGGGCACCGATCGATTTGAAGCAATATTCGGAAAGCTCTCGACCGATTGGGCTTCTTTTATGAAGAAGTTCCAATACAAGGCTAAGGCCTCTGAATAATTATTTCTCAATACTGGGAGCGATCAATCATGGCTCAGCCTCAGGCCTACAAACGCCAACATGATTTTGTCAATGATGACGAAATCAATAAGGCCGCTTTAAATGAAGAATTTAACAATGCTTCAATCAGCATTAACGGCCTGCGTGACAATCTGGCTCTTATTCAGCTTGATGATGGTTCTCTCAAGCCGGGGATCGTTCATGCTGAAAATCTCGATGATGATGTGTTTGACCGCTTCCAGGTAGAAATGGAAATTGCTGCTGAAGCAGCGAAAGTATATTCCGATAGCGCTGCACGTTCTGCTCAATCAGCATATGAAGACGCTCAACAGACCGCTCAGGACCGAGCAACGGTTGAAACCTTGGCCGATCAAGTTGAATCAAATGCTAATGCTGTTAGCGCAAATACTCAACAGGTTCTTGAAAAGGCAGAACTTGTTTTCAAATTGGATCCAGATGCAGAAGTTCTGGAAGCTATCGCAAATCATATTAATGATGTTCATGCAATTGGGACAGTTATCCCAAGTCTTCCCGATATTAGTTTAGTTGCTGATGATCTTGAGGGGACTTGCCACAAGGAGATTGAAAGCTACGGCCCGATTTCTGAAGCTGTGGGTAGTGACTGCGATATTACTGGGGGACACATCGCTACTGTTTCCAAAAACATGGATGCAGTCATCAACATCGATGACAATCTCGACACTATCCTTTCGCTAAACGACAGATTGGATGAAGCGCCAGGCTATGTTGAAACCCTGACGGGTTTGGTTCAGCAAGGCGAGGAGATCCTTAACCAAACGTCTGAGAATGCCGAACTGGCTAAAGCATGGGCAACCAAAACTGACGGCACGGTAGACGGATCAGAATACTCTGCCAAGTATTACGCGCAACAAGCGATCCAAAGTAAAAACGATGCAGAAACTGCCAAACAAGAAGCCATTGCAGCTCAAAGTGCAGCAGAGGATGCAAATACGAGTGCACAGGCAGCAAAGTCGGATGCTCAAACAGCCGCAACGACAGCTACAAATAAAGTAACAGAAGCCAGTGGTTATGCTACGGCTGCCTCTAATGCAAAGACTGCGGCTGAGTCTGCCCGTGATGAGGCAATTCAAGCTAAAGAAACAGCAGAAGATATTGCTACAGGCATCGGCGATCCCCTGGGAAGAGAGGAAGCGGCATCAACATACGTCAGCAAAACGTATGCCTCTGCAACCTATGCGACAAAAACAGAAGTAAATGCCGGTTTAAGTGGCAAAGCGAGCGCATCTCACACGCATACGATTGCAGGGGTTGATGGTTTGCAGACTGCGTTGGATGGCAAAGCAAACGCTTCACATACACATCCTTCAAGCAATATCACGGGGTTGGGTTCTTTAGCATCCAAATCTTCTGTTGGCTACAACGAGTTAGCCAATGTCATTAGCTATGGGAGCATTGCATAAATGAAAGTTGTTGGACAGGCCTATGGTACAGAGTCACAAATAGCTCAATACACGGGCAACACCGGTGCGCCCGGGCAGCTCGTTTGGAGCACGGATGGGAAGCGTTTTTATGCGTTCAATGGATCGACTAAAGGCGGTTTCAGAATCGCAATGTATTCTGAAATCCAAAGTTTGCAAAACACAGTCAATGGTAAGGCGAACGCATCCCATACCCACTCAATCGGAAACGTCACCAATTTGCAATCGACACTTGATGGTAAGGTGATAAAGAGCGGATCCCGAGGAACGCTCGCTGGGTATGAGGCATTACAAAATCAAGGCTCGGCTTTTACGATCAACAACGATTCCGGCGACAACTATCGCTTTACAGCCGCTGCTCGTATTACGGTGGCAAACGGTGCAGCCAACCAAACGTGGACTAAGGTTGTTGGGATTACTAACGCCAGTGCCACTATTTCATTAGGTTCGAGCTGGAAATGGTCTGGTGGCGAAACTCCAACGGTTAAAGCCAATAGCGTACTTGTGCTCAAGTGGTTGGGTACTTTCGGTTTTGCAGCACTTCAAAATACAACGGCGTAAAAAAATGATTAAAAAGTACATTTATCAAGATCAAGAATACCTCTCGGCCTACTTGGTCAGAGACGCAATTCTCAAAGCTGAGAACATGATTTTCGGCGAAGAGCCTGAAGAAGGTAAAGCGGAGTTTTGGGCCGCGCTTGGTGTCACTTACACCGAAGAACCCGATCCGGAACCGACGCCAGAAGAGCTTTTAGCTGAAGCAAAAATCGAGCGCGCCAAAAAGGTTGCCAAGATCAAGGTGACCGTTGACGGGATGGAGTTCGACGGCGATGAAACGGCTCAGACTCGTATGGGTAGAACAATTGCTGCCGCAGTTGCTTTAGGTGTAGACATCAACACGTACACCCAAACGTGGGTGCTGGCCGACAACACGGTAGCTACCCCGACAATTAAGCAGCTTGCTCAAGCTCTGAAGCTTGCAGGCGAAGCCCAAACGGATCTGTGGACGGTTCCGTATACCGCCGAATTAAAGGCTGAATAATGACCCATCCGGACTATTTTCAAGTTCTGGTCGCCATAGATCAGTTGGCCAATACACTGCTTGGCGGGTACGCCGATGAAACGCTATCCAGCCGAGCTTGGCGCCATAAGAAAGACGGTTCCCGCTCTTGGCCTGTGTGGATTATCGACCACTTGTTTTTCTGGCAAGACAACCACTGCAAAGAAGCTTACGAGAGTGAGATGAAACGCGCACAACTTCCACCGAGCTTGAGAGAGGTGAAAAATGTTGAATAATGAGCTCTTATTGGTTAATTCACAAACACCACACACGCATACAGTTACGGTCGGCGAGGTTCTTATTAGAGACAATTCTGGTCTCAGGGGTTATGGATTTGCTAATTCAAGCAACCATCTTGGGGGTAGTATTTCGCCAACTAATTCGCCAGAGAACGCTCAACTAATAGAAGTTTATTATGACCAACTGTCTAATCAAACTTGGGTAAAAGTAAACGGTCGTTTTACAGACGCGTATGAATTATATTTAGGTAGATCTGACTTAAAGAAAAATTTTGGTACCTGTACTACAGGATCTAGTCCCGATGGATATGCAGTATGGCGAGACGATGATCCTGTACTTTTCACTGCCGAAGACGTAGGTAAAAAGATTCCTATTTGGCTCAGTTATAGCCCCCCCCATACTAATCTCGATTTGCGCAGCTGCAACTCTTCTAGCTATAGGAGGGTTGCGTAATGTTGAATAATGATTTGTTGTTAGTTCCTGCAATTAAAAAGCCGTATGTAGGTGAGGGTTCTTGGGTCATTCAAGTAGGGACCTACTCAGGTGGAGTTATTGACCTTTGTTATGGAGTGGGGTCTGGTTTTGGAAGCGCAACGTCGTACGATCCTAGAGGGAATTACATTTATGGGACTAATGGGGCGACAGCAACTGTATATTCGAGTTTTCTATTGCGTAGTATTTATGACGACTATACTAATAGGCTTGAGGAAAACGAGCTAAGTGCGTACTTTACCCCAACGAGCGTTGCTACAACCGTTTACGTTCATCGTAGAAAGGGAAGTAGTATTGTTAGTGAAGCTTTTAACAAAAAAGCTAACGATGTTACATTTATCTCAAGCTTCGATCATGTTTTATTTGACGCAAGCGATTTAGGCAAAAAGATTAACATATACATAGGCCCCTCTTCGACCCCTCCCCAGTGGCTCTAAGCCATTGTTCTTCAAGCAACTCTTCTGTTTTTGGGAGGGTTGCGTAAATGCTTAATAACGACTTACTTTTATGCGGACAAAAGAGCCTTGATGGGGTTTGGGAGATCACGGTTGGCCATAGCCTGGATAGTAATTATCCGACAAACCATTATGGGTGGTACAACAGTTATCGTGGCTCCATTACCCAGTTACATAAAGATAGCTATATACACACCATTGAAGGGCATTCCTTTCCGGTCGAAGCTTTAAAGAGTTTGGAATCTGTTTATTACGCTGACGGGAATACAAGCGATCGTATAGATCTTAAACCCCTCTACACTGAGGTAGAGGATGACTCGCTGTATGTGCACGTTAAGAAGGGTTCTTCTGTTGCATCAGCAAAACTTGCCTTTACTGGGTCGGCGCTTCAAGCAGAAGCCGAGCCAGCACGCCTGTTTAACTCATCTGATGTTGGTAAGACCTACCGAGTGTATATTGGCCCGAAGGCCACACCTCCTTTTTAGAAGTTTTTTTATATTTTGGCTACTTCCTAAAGGCTAATTACGCAGCTAAGAGTAGGCCAAACTAAAAGCAAGCCCCGGGGCTCACCGCTTCGGGGCTTTTGTTAAAGCTCAAATACTCAGCATACTGCGCAAGCCAAAGAAAACCCATCATAAGATCATTCCAGTAATTCCAATGGATGTACTGGGATGATTGCTTCTCTTACAAATACTTTGTCTGGTGGTGTTGAGCGGTCCTTAATGACTATCGGAGGACTGGTAGGTGCCGCATTTAGTTTCGCCTTTGGTGATGTTGCTCCACTAATGCTGTGGCTCATGATCTTTGTCGTTGCCGATATGGTGACGGGGATGCTTGCTGCGGTACGAAACCATTCATGGTGCGGAAAGGTGCTCTTTTGGGGAGTTATCCGCAAAGTGGTCATGTTTTCGATCATTGCTCTGGCCCATGGTTTAGACATGACACTGCATGATCTTATACATATCGATTTCGTTCAATCCGTTGTCATCGTTGCATATACCGCCGGCGAGTTTGGTTCGGTGATTAAAAACCTCGAAAAAGCAGGCTTGGGCAGCATTATCCCGCCGGTGCTCCGCTACATTCTTTACGCAATCAATCAATACCTCGAAGAGCGCGCCTCTAAAACCCTTCCAATCAAACTCCATGCACCCAATAAAAAGGACGAAATCAAATGAAGATTGGATTTTTTGATACGAAAGAATTTGAAAGCAAGGACGGAAAACAGTCGCCGTTTGATGACACTGTTGTCAAACGTGAACTTATTGTGAAGCTCAATGCCATTAGAAGTCGGTACGGCAAACCTATTGTTGTCACTTCCGGTTACCGAAGCCCTGAGCACAACGCAACTGTGGGCGGCGTAAAGAATTCCTATCACACTCTGGGGCTGGCAGCAGACATTCGACCGCTGTCTAAGAATATGGCTGATTTGCCGGAGCTTCAAAGAATTTGTGATGAGATGAATCCAAACGGTGGAGTTGGTTTCTACAACACATTTGTACATGTTGACGTGCGTGGTGAGCACGCTCGTTGGGATGAGAGAGGTTAAGAACTATGGCTCAGGCACCTGCATATTTAAGAAGTAAAAACTTTGTCGAAAACACGGGGAATGCGACAGATCACTCCGCACTCAACAATGAATTTGACAATGTGGCCAAGTCCATTAAAGGTCTTCGAGACAATCAATCGTTGCTTCTTAATGACGACGGAACATTAAAAGAAAACATTATTCAAGCAGACAGTTTGACTGAAGCGGCTGTTGAGCGTTTGCGCGGACCTAAGGGTTTAAAGGGCAATACGGGCGATACGGGACCAGAGGGGCCTCGAGGTGAACAAGGCGTTAAGGGAGATGTCGGAGCGTCATTTGTGGCTGACATTTCGGATATCAAAGCCAACCGTTCGATGTACGACTTGATGCCAAAAGGTTTCAGTTTCTTGGCGATGGACGAGGGCAAGCTCTATTGGAAGTTGTCGTTGACGCAGGCGGATTGGTCTTCAGGCATAACTTTTGGCAAAGGAGACAAGGGAGATAAAGGCGACACCGGTGAACAAGGTGAGCAAGGTGAGCGAGGTCTACAAGGTATTCAGGGCGACCCTGGTCCCAAGGGTGATCCGGGTGAGGATGGAACCGATGGTCTGGTTACCTCCGTTGATCAAACCGTGAAGACTGCCAACTTAATCGGTAAATCCCTTTTGTCTGTGAATCTTGTTGTTAATGGAAGCGGGCAACTTTCTATCAAGATTAGTGCGGAGTAGTGACCTATGGTAACCAATCCTCTTCAAAGACGACAAAAAACGATGGGAGCGCTTCTTTCTGAACTTCGCTCCCGATTAGGGTTTATTGCTCAGGGTTCATCCTCTCAGGCAAACGATCCTATTTTGATTTCATTTTTGCAGGAAGCCGCCGATATTGTGGTGGCGGATTTGGGAATCCCGTTTTTCAAGCGCATAACCACAATCAAGATAGTCAAAGGATCAAAGTTTTACGACTGGCACGATGACGAAAACGATGAGGATATCAATCCGCAGGATGTAACCGGACTTTATATCGCTGATGGGGTTGATCAACGCTATCGCTTGATTGAAGGGATTTCAGAATGGATGCGAGCGGAAATTGATCAGAATATGCCGACGCATTTTGATCGGACCAATGGCCAAATTGAGCTGTATCCAATCCCTGAGCGTGACTACGGTTTGGTAATCGAATGGAATAGCACCCATTTCAAGTTCACAGAAAAGGATGATCGTTGCCCAGCAAACTCACGTTTGGTGTTCTTACGAGCTTTAGCCACAGCACAGGCTCATTACCGTATGCCGGAAGCGCAGCAAACGGCTGCTGCCTATAACGAACTTTTGAGCTATGAACGGGGAAATAACGTCACCTTTAAACAGTATTCTTTGTCTGAAGGTAAAGGTGAGAAAAGTTACTTTGTCACCATGGGGGCTGACGGAAAATTCAGTGCTCATCGTTACTAAGGAGAGTTCACCATGCCTTCGATAAGTTTTTCCAGGTTCGATCTCGGCGTTGACCTCCGTAAAGGTGCTTCTGTCTCAGATGCCAACCGTTTGCGCCAGATGAAAAATGCCTACGTGACTACAGGTTTAGCAACCGCTAAGCGGCCTGGTTTCAGAAAGGTTGCTGATCTTGAGCCCGGTACAAAAGGGTTGTTTTCCGCAAATGGGAAACTCAATACCTTTGCTGCCTCAAATATTACCCATGCCAATTCACTGTTTCAGAGTCATAAATTAGACACTGATGGAAAAACACTTAAAGATATTTGGTACGCCGATATCTTTAATGGTTATCTGTACGTTGTAGCGGAATATACCGACGGGACAATTCAGCATCATTATTTAGACTCATCAGATAATACTAAGGTTACTGATTCTAATTGTCCTCAAACCAAAGCCTGCGTAAAAATGCAGTCCAAAATGTTTGCCGTGGGTAAGGACGGTGATACGGTTCGCTATTCAAAAACCGGTGATGCGAGAAATTGGACAGAATCGGATGATGCAGGCTTTTTGCCGACCGGATTAAATGCCAGAGGCGATAAGACGGCCAATGCTTTAGGTATTTATAAAAAGAACCTGGTTGTTTTTGCCAAAGATAATGCTCAAATTTGGACCGTTGACCCTGATCCGACCGCAATGGTCCTGGAAGATCTGGTAGAAAACGTAGGTACCTCTTATCCTCGCACAGTGGCAAATGTCGGCGGTGACATTTATTTCTTGGGTGACTACGGTTTCCGTTCCATCACAACGTTGCAATACACCAATAACTTGGCTGACGTGGACGTTGGTTCTCCCATTGATTCATTGGTTCGGCAAGCCCTTAGTGATCCAAATGTCAATCCTCGCTCTTTCTACTTCTATGGTACGGGCCAGTATGTCTGCGCAATGGGGAATCATTTGTTTGTTTACTCTTTTTCGCGCACGGCCAAAATCGCCGCTTGGTCAGAATACTTCCTTGCCTTCCCAATTGAGGCTGTAGCTGAGAATAATCAACGCCTTTATGTACGTTCCGGAGATTCGGTCTATCAGCTCGATGATGAAGTAAAAACTGATAATGGTCAGCAATATGAAATGCTCGTTGAGCTCCCGTACATGGACTTTAAGAAGCCGGGCATTTTGAAGCATATCCGTGGCATGGATGTGGTCTTTGACGGTTCCGCTTATGTCTCCATTGGTTACAACGCCAATGATCCCGATGCGTTTACTCCTGAATTGTTGGTTTCCGGAAATACACGTCCTGGAGGTTTGATCCCTGTGGAGTGTATCGGGACAGAATTTTCAGTTCGAGTCAGAAATTACGATGCCAAACCTTTCCAATTGAACGGCATTACTTTGTATTACGAGCTTTTGGACACAATCTAAAAATGAATAATCAGATCTTCTTTTTGCAGTCAGAGGAAGAATTCAAACCTCACTGGGAAATAGTTAAACCCATGCTTGAGAAATGTGTCATCCATGCAGTCCACGGTGAGTATCAAGTAGAGGACATTTACCTGATGGTTAAGGAACAAAGGGCTTTTGTGATCTATTCCCTTTGGAATGGAGAACCATCCGTTGCGCTTGCGGTGGAGTGGGTGATTTATCCTCGGATGAAAGCGGTGAACATTATGGCTTTGGGTGGGAAAAATTTAATTCCCAGTGCGAACGTGTTTTGGGCAAGGATTTTGAACATGCTTAAAAGCGTTGGCATTGAGTACGTTGAATGTTCTTGCTCGGAGGCTATGGCCCGCATGCTTACGTCAAAGCTGAACTTCCAACGGACGTATGAGTTTTTGCGTTTAAAACTGTAGGAGAAATCTGAAATGTGTTTATCTGAAATTGGAATTATCGGAGGCGGTGACGTTCGCGCATGTGGCCGCCGGAGTCATTACCAAAAGTCAGGTCCGCTCTATAAGGGCGGTGGTAGCGATAAGGCTGCGCGATTGGAAGCCCAGCGCCGAGAGATTGCTGAAGCTGCTCGAGAAGCCATCCTAGAAGAATTTGCCGATGCAGGACGTGAATCGCTTTATAACCAACATCGTGATGCGGTTTATGACCTTAACACTCAGGAAGTGAATCGTCAGGCCGAAGAGGCTGAGCGTGCTAATCGTTTTGCGTTGGCTCGTAATGGCCTTTTGGGGGGCTCTGTCAATATTGATGCCAATGAAGAATTGAATCGCCGTACCAATGAAGGTTTGATGCAGGCCCAGGGGTTGGCTGATGATGCGGCCGCTTCTTTGCGTACTCAGGACGAAAACACAAAAAACAGTCTTTTGAGTATGGCGAACAACGGCATTAATGCTGCTCAGGCTTCTCAATTGGCTTCTGAAGGTTTAAAGGCCAATCTCCAAAATGCAGCCGCCAATGAGGCCGTTGCTCAAGTGGGCAATTTGTTCGGCGATATGCAAAACGCCTATTTGTATAACCAGGCTGTGAAACAAAACGCTAATTTATATAACCCGTATTTGGCCCAGCAACAAAAGGATCCGACTGCTCCGCAAAACTCTTACGGTGGCACTGTGTCCTAATGAGGTAGGAGGTTTTGAACTATGGGAACCGCTGCCATTGCCGGTTTGATTATTTCGCTTATTGGCGCTGCGATGCAGACCTATGCGAGCTATCAATCCAATAAGGATGCTCAGTCGATCATTAACCGTGCAGAACAACAAAACACTGCGGATCATAAGAAGCTCATTGACAACATCAATCAGGAAACGACCAACTACGCAGCTGAAAAGCGCAAAGAAGCTCAAGACGAAATTGCCTCACAACTTGAAGGTCAATTCAAAGAACCTGTGAGCGAATCTCAGGCGATCCGCGCTGAACAGCAAACCACGCAAGGTGACGTTTCTGAGGATTACAAACGAGCCAAGGCGGCTTCTGATCAACGCACGCAACAGACAATTGGCACGTTGGCCAACTTGATGGGACGAGTGAAATCCTCCGGTCGCTTACGCATGAACGAAGGAATCCGCATGGCGGACATGGCTTCCGAGAATGATTGGCTGGCCAACAACGCCATGAATCGTTCTACAGCAGCCAAGATCGATGCGCAAAACGCATTGAATGGCTATCAGACCTTGAAGATGCTTGGTCAAGGAGCAAGCGCTGTTGGTACGGCTTTGTCTTTGGGATCGAGTTTAGCCGGTAGTGGAGCCTCGGCAGCGAGTAATGCAGGTACCTTGGCTGATACAAGCGCGCAATTAGGTTCAACCTATGCACCTTCTTATGCAGCGTCTTCTGCTGTGTACGGCGCTAATGCCTCTCCCTCGCTTTGGTTCAACTTTGGAAATGCTGGCGATGTCCTCAAAGCCAGTACCAATGATGCCTGGACAAAGGCATTTGCCAATGGCTCTTACGGTGCCCTTTTTTAATTAGGAAGGTGTTCAGATGAGGATGCAATTTGACAATCAGAGCACAAACGCCCTTGGCCGAGTCTTTCAAAACTTGGCCACGTTACCGGCCAGAGCCCGCTTGATGGAGCAGGAAAACCAAATCAAAGCCCTGATGAATCGGTCTTTGTTGGATAGCCGGGCGTCAACAGCAGAACTTAACCGAGTTAAGGCTGCGCGTGAGCAACAGGCTTTTGATTTGATGAATCGAGCGACGGAACTTTTTGCCAAAGATCGTGATGCGGCGAATTTCTATGCCCTTCAAGGTGGCGGCAAGGCGTATACGCCCTTTTCCAATGTTGGAAATACTGGTTACTCGATCAATGAGGCAACGGGCGTTCAAACATTGGGCAACCCTAACTTAGCTCGTGTTTTCAAAACTAAAACGATAAGAACAAGTGGCGGAGGTTCCGGTGGAAATGGTCCAAGACTTAATCCCAGTCAGATAAAAGTTTTTTATCCGACGCCATTGTTGGATGATCAGGGTAAGCCAGTCATCAATAACAGTACCTTGCAGCCGATCATGACGACTGATGATAAGGCCATGTTGCAAGATATGATTCAAATGCAGCAACAAGGCTATCCATCAACGTTAGAAGGTTTTATTGCGTTTAAGGGTGGATTGCCTTCGCCTGTATCTAAAGCTTTTACTGGAGTTCCTCAACCAGCAACACCAGCGGCTACTCAACCGGCATCGTTACCGCAGACGCCTCCGATTCAACAAACCTACGTTCCTCCAGAACAGACCAATAAGGATGCCGCGATAGAGTCAATTCGCAAGCGCTATCTAAACGGCGAGATCAGTAAGGAAGACGCAAGACAAGCCTTAGCAGTTTATGGATATTAAAGATATGAGAGCAGACGACATTCTTGATGCTTGGGACCAAGGTTTAGATCCCTTGAAAGACCGGCCGGTCCTTGGAGCAGCCAAAACCGCTGATGATATTATCGATGAGTGGGATGCTGAAAACGGGGGTTTCTTCTCTGGTTTAAAAGATATGGGCGTCTATGCTCTATCAGCCATTCCAACTGCGGTCCAGGGTGTCGTTGATGTTGGCCGAATGGCTACGGGTGATGCTGATGTTCTGAAGAATTTCAGCGATTGGATCGGTGAGCAAACTGACTCATTTAAGGACTTCGCGTTAAGTGATGCCGCTCTGGCTCAGCAAAGGCGTCTGGATCGAATGATGGCCGATCCCAATTATTCAATTGCAGATCTGCCAACCATTATTGCAGCCAATCCTAGGGCAACGGTAGGATCAGCACTTGAATCATTGGGTTCCATGGTTACGCCGACTGGGATGGGTGTCGGAGCTGTGCGTGGTGTTGGTGCGGCTGCTCGATTAGCTCAAGCGGGTCGAGGCGGTGCTTTGGCTCGTGTCTTAGGGAACGTTTCTCCCACAAAAGCCGCTGCAGCTGGTTCTATGCTTGGTAATGCTGCTATTAATGCGGCTGATACTTACACCTCTGAAGCTTTAGAAAATCAGGATCAAGCTGATAGATATCTGGGGGCGGGGATTAGTGCAGGTACCTCGATTTTGGCTTCTAAGTTGACAGGAGGTGGTGCCGAAAATATTTTGGCTCAACTCCTTACTGGTAATGCCGCTCGTCAAATTGGCCAAAGCGCAGCAAGACGTGCTGTAACAGGGTTTATTAAAGGTGGCGGTAAAGAATTTGGTCAGGAATTTATTGAAGAAGGCGGAAACATTGCTGGCGAATCTGTTGGTTCCGGAACGCCTATCGATTGGAACAATGCACTGAAACGACAAACATTTGCCGGAACCTTGGGCGCAATTTTGGGCGGTCCGATTGGAATGACGTCTGGGCTTGCTGCCAGACCTCAACAACAAATTCCGCAGAATGTTCCTCAATCTGAAGGACCTCAGCAAAATCCGCAAGCTGCATTGGATGCCTTGGGTGAATTGTTTGAACAGGCTACGCAGTCTCAACAATCACAGCAAACACCTGTACCTCAACCCGAGGTTCAACCTCGTGTCCAAACTCAAGAGCCGGTTCAACCTCAGTCCCAGCAACAAACAACACAAACACAACAGGTTGAGGCCAATAATGTTGAGCCCGTTTCTCAACAAAATACACAGCAACCCAATACTCAGACTCCGGTTGTTTTGCAAAACCGCAATCGCAGCAATAAGGCGAGTATTACACAGATGGAGCGTATCGCAGGTAATCCCGATTATGGTCGTGTGAGCTTCGGTCGTGACTTTGCCAATGGCGCTCCGGTTGTTGCTTATGGTTCAATTCCTGATAATCAAAAAGGCAGAACGGATTACGCAACGACGGCTGAAGGCGAGCGTATCCCTGTGCAATACGCCGTGGTCGAGGCGGACTCCGTTGCCACTTCGCACAATGTTAATGGCATTGCCAATCCTGAATATGGCCGTCAAGACCGAGTGACCGCTATCGCTGGCAATGGCCGTATTGTGGGGATCACGTCTGCTTATCAGCAAGGGACTGCCGCCAATTACCGTAGGGAGTTGACTGAAGACGCTGCCATGCACGGTGTCAACCCTGAAGTGATCAATGGCATGCGTAACCCTGTATTGGTCAGGATCATGCCCAATGAACGGGTGACGGGCAACATTGGTGATATCAGCAACACGTCCGGTAACAATCAACTTAACGCCGTTGAAAAGGCTCACAATGATGCCAATCGTGTGAATTTTGAAGGAATGGAATTCAACGAGGATGGCTCGCCGACGCAAGAATCCGTGGTGAGTTTTATCCGCAGCATGCCGTCTGCTG
This sequence comes from Parasutterella secunda, assembly GCF_016901835.1. Taxonomy (GTDB): domain Bacteria; phylum Pseudomonadota; class Gammaproteobacteria; order Burkholderiales; family Burkholderiaceae_F; genus Aphodousia; species Aphodousia faecavium. The sequence goes on from NZ_JACJKX010000003.1 coordinate 93,727, forward strand.
AGCAAGCGGAAATGATCGACGAACACGGTCGCATTACAACGCAGGCCGTTGACCGCCTTAATAACGCCATTTTTGCCAAGGCCTATGGTAACGATGATGTGATTGCCATGTATGCCCAGGCGGTTGATCCGGAGGCGAAACTTGTCATCAATACCTTAAGTGCTGTCGCTCCGAAGATGGCGCGCCTGGATGGATGCGGAGAGTTGGATTTCCGTGGAGCTTTGATTGATGCGGTTAACCAGATTGTTCAAGGCAAGCGTAAGGGCTTAAGCATGCAGGATATCGCCGCTCAGGTCGATGCGTTCGCCGATCCTGATGTCGAGTTGTTCCTACGTCTCTTTGCTCAAAATCCCCGTAGCAACAAGCAGGTGATTGAGGTCTTGAGCGATGCGGCCGACTTTGCCTACAATGAAGCTACACGGGACACAGAAACAGAAGATATGTTTGGCGGTGTCCAAAGAGCTTCACGTGCTGATTTGATGCAGCATATCCAGCAAACCAATAACCAAATTACGGAGTTACGCAATGCCCAACGACGTGCAAGACAAAGAAACCAAGCGCCCGATCTTCAAAACCCAGAGGGGAGCGTCAGTTCTGGCCAAAATGCTTCAGGGCGGAACACCGGAACAAATCCGAGCCCGAATGACTCAAGAGGATCTTCAAACGCTCAAGGAAATGAAGGCTTCAGTCTCCAAGGGCAAACCGCAGACGAAATAGAAGCCGAGGCCCGGGCTCGGGAAGAGGCAGAGGCCCAACGAGCCCGTGAGGACGCTCAGAATCAACAGCGCCAAGAGGCTCAAAACCTTCGCAATGAAGTGTCGAGCCTCAACGAAGGCTACGCAGATAACTTCACTTTAACCGATGACAGTACCTCCGCAGAAGATGCTCTGCGTGGTCAAGGGGATCTGCGTTTCTCTCGTGAAAGTGAATTGTTGGCGCCAAATGGTCAACCTTCAAACCTTGCACCGGAACAATGGCGGCAAGTTCGCACGCCTGAATTTAAAGCTTGGTTTGGTGATTGGGAAAATGATTCAGAGTCAGCCTCAAAAGTATTGGATGAAAATGGCGAGCCTCGTGTTGTTTATCATGGGACCAACAATGTTCAAAAGACAGTAAGGCGGAATCCAAGAACTGGTTTTGATGAATACCAGTATTCAAATTTTGAAAGTTTTGAAAATCAGTACGATGAGCAACCTGGTCACTTCTTTAACTCCAATCGTGACAATGCTGGGAGTTACGGAAGCAACATTTACGATGTTTATCTGAATCTGAAGAATCCGTTAATCATTGATGCAAATAACAGCAGTTACAACACTATTCGTTACAACGGCATGGTCAATGACACATACGGATGGGCGCAATGGGCTAAAGACAATGGTTATGACGGCGTTATTTTCAACAATATCCGTGACGGCGCTGGTTTCACGGAAATGTCTGAAGCCACAAATAATTATGTCGCTTTCCGCTCCAATCAGATTAAATCAGCAACTGACAATAATGGTGAATTCAACCCTAACGATAGGCGTTTGAGATTTTCCCGATCAACCAGTTTTAAGCCTGAAGCGGAGTTGGTGCAAGGTATTAAGGAATACTTTGGAACAACATGGGATCCTCGTGAATCTGGCTACATGATGCAAGACGGCGACATGCTTAATATGAGCGGTACGCATGAAGTCGAAGACGAAAGAACGAAGCGAGATTTAAGAGGTCGCCGAACCGTTGATCATCGTGAAGTCAGTGGTACTAATGTTAGAGGGGTTTCCACTGAACATTTCTTTGAAGACCAAAATATTCAAGATCAATCGGATTACATGTACAACTTCATGGCCCGTACAGGCGCCATGCGTATGGACTATGGATCTGGAATCGCCGCGTTAACTCGTCAGCCTACACGTGCCCAACTTCAAATGTTGCAGCGCATGGCCTATGAAAATGATGGCTTGATTGTTTCTTATTACACACCTGAAGGCCGAATTGTTGACGAGGCGGAATGGGAAGGACCGGTTACTCAAAAGAGGATCAAAGACTTTTTCGCCCAAGCGCAACAAAAAGCCGATGCAGGTCAAGCTGGTGCCTATGCTTCCAGAACAAAAAACAATCAAGGCGGTTCTACCGTTGAATCAATCACTGAAACCTTGTCCAATGATTCTGACATTGGTGAGGCTTTCCGCAATTTAAGAAGTCGTGGCTCAGTGGTTGTCGTTCAATCTGAAAAGGATCTACTGAATGCTACGAGCAACAATACCAGCAAGTCATATATTCATGGCTATGAGGGCGAAGACTTTACAGTTGATTCTCCTGTTTCACACGCCGAAGAAGCCTGGAATACCTCTGGTTTTATAGCCAGATTAGAAGGCGTTGATGGCGTTCGTGGTGGGAACATTTACCTAACATTAGGATACGCCCGTAAAGAGCATGCTGGTCGAGATATTACACATGCATTTGATCATGCAAGAGAATATCCATTTAGAGCGCCAGAGGAACGTTCTCAGTATGGATTGGTTGATGATTTGATCAAGCAAACAATTGATGACTTGCGTGATCAGACAGTCAATGTGTATACCCAAAAAGGCGGTGAGGTTATTCTTGAAACTCCTCAACGTGCTTACGTTTTGCGGTGGAATGACCAATACAATGGCTATGTCATCATCACACGAACGCCGAGTTCTGACAAAAACACAAAGGCCAAACTTTCGTCTGGCCTTTGGAAAGATCGGGGGAACGCCAGCCTCTCTCTCGTTCACGAAGCATACACGGCAAATGCTCCATCGTCCGTATCCCGCCGTCATCAAGGCCGTAACGGGGGCATTATGGCTGAATCTCGATCTGTTGAGTTTAATGATAGCAGTTTTATTGAAAACGGTCGAGGTGGTGTGGAAATTGACGGGGTAGTTATTAAGCGTTCTGCCAATGGCTCCATCCAAGGTGCATACGATCCTCGCACGCAAAAGGTTTATCTGGTTGCTGACAATCTGACAGACGAAAATGCCCGTGCGGTTTTCATGCACGAAGTCGGTGTTCATATGGCCGCTGACGGTGATATGAAGGCAGTTTTTGCACGTGCCAAGCAGATTGTCTGGAACGGTGCCGCCAACGGTGACAAAGTTGCTCAGGCAGCTAAGCGCCGCATGGATGCGGCCGGCGAAACCTCTCCTGAAGAAGCTGCTGCTTACCTTGTTGAAGAGGCAGTTAAGGCGCAAAAGGATTTGCCGAAGTCCCATCCCATTGTTCAGTGGCTTGAGGATTTGATGCGCCGAGTTCGCTTGTGGATCAATAAGAAGCTCGGTGTTAATAATCTGCCGGGACTTCGTTTGACGACTGACGACATTGTGGCCGTGGCCAGAGCCAACGCCAAGTCTTTGGGCAACGTTGAACGCAAACCCTCTAATGGTATGACGACTTTTGCCGATGACTACCGAGGCGAATGGCGTGAACGCCGTGGTGATCTCCGTACAAAGAAAGACGGCGCAAGAGGCAGTTGGGCAAGAAACATGGGGTTGAACTCCGGTTGGGGTTCTCCGATTCAGCGTGATGAACTGGGGCGCTGGAAATTGGCCTGGGGAGAACATATAGCGACAGGAATTGGGAATATGGCATTGGATGCAGCAGAAGCCATGATTCCTGCTCTTCGTACTAAGTACGCTATGCGTATGGCACCAAAGGAAGTCCGCGAAATGTACCGCGATCTTCGTGCACAAGTGGATAACGCTAAGCGCAAGGTCGGTAAGGTTGCAGAGGAAATGGCCAAGTGGAGCGATAACGATCGCCGCCTGATTTCGGACGTAATTGAAAAGGCGCTTGATGCCGACGCTCATCCGCCGGAACACGTTCTGAAGATGGCGTCTATGATGAGCGATCTGATGACGCAGCAGGGCCAGGACCTTGTTAATTTGGGAATGCTCTCTGAAGAGGCTTTCAACCGTTGGCGTGGTCAATACTTACCTCGCTTCTACAATCGCCGCAAAGAATTGGACGGGGAAGGCTGGTTTAAGAACTTCATGAAGCGTGGTGTCCCTCTCCGTGGAGTGGGCGGCGGTTCGCTCAAAGGCCGTGGCAAGTACGAACTCATTGAGGTTAAGGATCTGGATAAATATATCCGTGACGGTTGGGAGGTCAGAGACGAACGCTATACCTTCAATAAGGAAGCCAAAGAATCTCAGCCCGAATTGGCTTTCAAGGATATGCCTAATGTTGAAGTGGATGAGCACCAAACGGTTAACGTGTGGCGTGACTGGACACCGAAAGAACGTCAGGAAATGGGAGAAATCCGTGACGCCGGATACCGCTTCGTTATGGGTTACATGCAAATGCAGGAAGATCTGGCCTTGGGTCGACTCTTTAAACAGATTGCAGAAAACCCGGCCTGGACTCGCAATACTCCGAGCGAAGGCTATTCTGCCGTTCCCGATGTCGTTATTCCTGAAACTGGAGGCGTGAAGCGTTATGGTGCTTTGGCAGGTAAGTACGTAAAGGATGAGGTGTTGGCTCAGGTTATGCCTCATGCAGAAGTACCCTCTGCGTTTGCCCGCGCTTATCGGAATTTGCTGTCCTACTGGAAAGAAGGCAAGACAGCCTTGAATCCCGTCTCTCACATGAACAACACGGCGGGCAATATCATCATGGCTCACCTTGCCGGTGTGAATATGTGGGACGCCAAAGCCTATTTGGAAATCCGAAAAGCGTTTAAAGAAAACGCAGCCTGGTTGAAAGAAGCCGAGGAAAACGGATTGTTTACCGGCTCCTTCTCTAAGGAAGAAATTGCCAAGTTGTTGCCAGAAGAGTACACAAAGCTTGAAAGCAAACAGGAATCTTTAGGCAAGCGTGGCTTTGAGTTTGTCTTCAATTACATGCTCAATTACGGTCTTCGTAAGAAGATGCGTAATTTGTACGATGCTGAGGATAGCTTCTTTAAAGCCCTAATATATAAATACGCTAAAGATCATGGCTTGTCTACGAAAGATGCCATTGATTATGCCTTAGGCTTTATTCCGACTTATGACGATCTGCCGGGTGGCGCACGAGCAATTCGTGATTCTGCGATTCCGTTCTTTGCCTGGACGTATAAGATCGTTCCGCGTTTGGCTTTAACAATGGTGACTTATCCTCATCGTTTCCTGGCGCCAGCCGCTTTAATGTGGACAGCCAATTTGCTGAGTTACGCTATTGCAGCTGGTGATGCTGACGATGATTGGTGGACGCGCATTGAAAAGGGACAAAAGCTGAGAGAAACCGAAGAAGGGTTATTGCCTGAATACATGCAGGGCATGGGTGCCATGTTCAATCCGAAGTTCCTGCGTCTTTGGAATGATCCGACAACCAATCTTCCTGTCTATTGGAATATCGGTAATTTCATTCCTGGTGGCCAAATGTTTGACTTGACCAACCAAGCCGGTGGTATTCCGCGTCCTGAAATGTTAGCTGTTGGCACGCCTCTCTATACCTTATGGGCTGCAATGGGGCTGAACGTAGACACCTTTACCGGACGCGAGATTACAAAGGATAGTGATACCGTAGCCGAGGCAGCAGAGAAACGTGCAACTTACATGTGGCGTCAGTTGGCTCCGGCTCTGGCCTACGGCGGCTATCACTTTGAACGTGTTCTCAATGGTCTCGCCAACGCTACGGGTGAGTCAGTCATGGGTTACACGGGCATTGGTCGCAATGGTCAAGCGGTTACTCCGTTGAATGCCGCCATCAATACGATGGGATTGAAGGTCAGAAACGTAGATTTCCAAAAGGAATTCTCTTTCAAGATTTCTGACATTCAAAGAGAAAACCGAGAAATCCTGGCCAACATTCGTTCATTGAGTCGTTATATCAAGCAGGGCTCTATTAACCCGCTCGAAGGTCAAGAAGAAATCAAAAAACAACGAGAAAAGCTGAGGGATAACACTGCGCGTGCGAAGGAACTTCAGCAGTTAAATAGGGATCGAGAGAATCTTTCTAATGGAGAATGACCATATGATTTCTAAAGAAGAACTGATGCAACGAGTGGCACGAATTGACTACTGGCACCCGGCTGACACGACCGCAACGGTTTGCTGCTTGGTTTTTAAGAACGGTATGACCGCGCTTGGTTGGAGCGCCTGTGCTAACCCAAAAGAGTTTGACAGCGAACTTGGCAAAAAATATGCCTTGGATGACGCAGTAGAACGTTCTCTTGGCTTTATCGCTTGGGAGCAGGCCAATGAGCGGCAATCTTAAGATTGGTCTCATAGCTACTGCTGCAGCCCTTGGAATCGCATTCTTTTGCTTTTCCTTAGGGTATGACAAGGCCAGAGCAGAAGGGGAATTGGCGCTTGAGCAGCTCAAACTTGCTCAGGCGCAAGTCGTCATTGATGCACAAAACGAAGTGAAATCTGAATATGAAAAACAAATTCAAAATCTCAATGCTGCTTTGGACAGCGCTCGTAGCGATAGCGCTGACCGGCTGCGCCAGCTCAACGCCTTCCGTCACACCGATACAGACCTGGCAACCTGCCGTCGTCAGCGAGACGAGTTATCAAGACTGGCGGTCAGAGGTGAAGAGTTACTCAAAAGAGCTGACGCGTATCTTGGGGCGCTCGTCCAATGATAAAATAGTCGAGTAGTTTTTTTATTGGCCAAGGTTGAGTCGAGCAATTATGTAGCCATTATTGTGGCCAATAATGTATCTATCTGTGTAAGGCCTGAAAATAAGGGATATTTAATCCCGTCTCGCCACCAAAAAGTAAAAGCCTGGGAGCCTAAATGGTTCTCAGGCTTTCTCTTACGTTGCTTTCCTGCGCCTAATTTTCTTTTTCCTAATATTTTCTCCCTATTTTTAGCTAAAAATAGATACTTCGCCTGATTGATCCCTTTTCATTTTTCCGAGAAAATTTCCATAACTGTCAATCATTTTGAGATCGCATCAAATGTTGGACCAAAGACGTTCAAACACATTACAGCAAAGCGATATGGGTTTATCCCATACGTCTTGTTGTGCTGCGATCTCTTCTCCTTTGGATGGCCTTATGGGTGTGTCTCGTAAGGCTGTTTTTTTCAGCTTTAGCATCGGGGAACGATTTAGTCGTTTCCCGCTTCCTTCGTTTGTCGTTTTCAGCTATTGGCGATACTGAAAATTGACCGGTTCCTCTAGGAACCACCTGCAAACGGTCTGAATCACCGTTACTGAACCCTCAAAAATACAGTCGTAGTGCATTCAGACATTTTCAAAATCTTGAAAATTCGGAAGTCGCTATGCATAAGTCCAGCCGTCATAGTCGTAGAAATGAAAATACATTAACCCGTTTGGGTTCAGTTTCCTTGACTTTGCTTGAACGCTCAGGGACCAATCTTTGCGCAAGGCTGATGCGCTCGATGCGTCAAATCGGACCACCGGTTTATCGATTTAAACCTCCCCAGAAAGGTTTTGTCGATTTCAACTGAAACTTTAGGAAAATGAAAATGTCCGATAAAAAATTAAATCCCAATGAAGAAAAAGTGACGATAGGGTGTTACATCTCGCTGGCTTTGGCCATTGTGTTCTTCTCCGGCATAGCAGCCGGTACCTCGTACTTTTGGAGTTTCCTTGACTTCACGACGTTGATGGGTAATGCCGGCAAAGTGGTCGGTAAAGTCACAGAAACACCCGATGGCGTCGCCACAACGATGACGACTCTTCGCGGTATCGGTGGCTCCGGTGCCATCGACGGTTTCATGCTCGCCATTTCGATGATTGTACCGGGCGTGATGCTTGCCATGGGCATGATCACAGTCTTTGAGCATTACGGTGCCTTGCGTGCTGCCCGTCAACTCTTGACACCCGTTTTGAGACTTTTGATCGGCGTGCCCGGAACCGCAACGCTTGCCATGATCGCTTGCCTGCAATCGACCGATGGGGGAGCGGCTCTCACGCGTCAGTTAAAGGACTCCGGGGCGCTCACTTACACAGAATTGAATAACTTCTGCGCTTTCCAAATGGTTGCCTGCGCTCCGATTACCAATTTCGTCACCTTTAGTGCTGCCGTTCTGGCTTTTACAAATGCCGATGGCACTAGTGCCGTGCCGCTTAGTATGGGTGCCGGCTTGGCCGTTTTACTCATAGCCAAAGTGATCGGCGCCAACATTATGCGTCTGATTCAATTGCGTATCGCACTTCGTGAAAAAGCCCGCTCGCAAAGCCCGGCGATTAATCCTGCTGTCATCACTATTGAAAGGAACTGATTATGTCTGCCATCTCCACTCAAAAACCTATGATCACTGAGGTGTTTGTTAAAGGTGCAAGCCGCGGTTGGGAATTGGCCACGAAGTCGATGCTTCCAAACTTAGTGATGGCTTTTGTGCTGATTAAAATTTTGACGGTTTCAGGTCTCTTAACCTATGTTGGAATGGCTTTTGAACCGGTGATGTCCTTATTCGGTTTGCCGGGAGAGAGCGCAATGGTTTTAGTGAGTGCCTGGATGTCAAGCGGCGGAGCGATCGGTGTGTTGCTCGCTTTCTTAAGCGACGGCGTGATGAACGGTCAAGAGGCCGCCGTGATTTTGCCTTCTATCTTCATTATGGGCGGTCAGCTTCAATACATGGGGCGCTGCCTGGGTGTCATCGGCATTAAGGATCAAATGCTTTATGTCATTATGTTGATCCCCATTGTGATGGCTTTTGCGGCATTGGCTGTTATGAGCATCATTATTTAACAGGATTTTCTCGCCCTGCCGTCCGGTGGGGCGAGAATTTAAAAAGCATTTTCTCATTTTTAAGATCTTTTTTGATTTGTCATTGGCTCCGATCAATTCAATTGCCCGAAACACGTTTCAAGTATTGTCAAAAAAAGCGTAGCATTCAGATATTTTGTAACGGAAAGTAATTGGGTTTTCTATGATTTTTCTCATCATCACTATAGCAATGCTGATTACGCTATTTTTGTTGCGTCGTCATCAGCCGATCGGTATTGCCATTTTGGTAGGCGGTTTGTTCATCTGGTTGTGCACGGACCCGACGATTAAGGAGCTCACCGGTGCTGTAACACGGATGTTGTCGCTGCCGAGAAACTATGACCTCGTCGGTGCGCTTTATTTGGTGATCTGTTTGGAAATCCAATTAAGAAAAAGCGGCTGTTTGGCCGGTATGGTGGAAGCCTTGTCGAGAATGTTCTCGAGCCGCCGGTTTACTTTGGCAGTCATGCCTGCTTTTTTGGGTTTATTGCCCTCAATCGGTGGAGCCCGTTTTTCAGCTCCGATTGTTGAAGAAGCCTCGAAAGGTTTTGAAGTTAAACCTGAAGACAAAGCCGCCATTAATTTTTGGTTCCGCCATATTTTCGAGTTCTCGAGTCCTTTGGTTCCGGGCATGATTTTGGCCTGCGGTATTGCAGGCGTCAAAGTCGGGGATTTGATTGTTCACTTGGGCTACCTCACGATTGCTGCATTCCTTTTGGGGTGGATATTCATGGTGCGGGGCCTCAAGCAGACCGATAACATCAAAAAAGAGATTTCAGTGGAAGAGGCCAAACGCCACAATGTGGATTTCATCCTGGCGCTCACTCCTGTCATTGCCAACGTGACCTTAATGGTCGCCTTCGGCCTTCAGGCATCGGTATCCATGGTCATTGTTGTATTGGCCATGATTCCTGTTTTGATGGCCTTTAACCGCCATGTCAGCATCAAAGAAATTTTTGTGGGCGCACTTGACTGGAAGATGTTTGTCAACGTGATCTGCATTTTGACCTTTATTCAATTGTTGGATCAGACGGGGGTGCTCGCGCAGCTCGTGGCCGCTTTTGAAGCCTCTCCCTTACCGGTGCCTGTCATCATCGGTATTTTGAGTTTTATCATCGGGTTGCTGACCGGGATCTCGCAGGGTCACGTCGCCATCATGATGCCGATTGTGGCCGGTCTTTCGATGGGGGACTTGGATCTCGTGGGGGTGGCAATGGTTTTTGGTGTGGCAGGCCAAATGATTACGCCCACGCACCTGTGTTTTACCATTACGGTCGACTACTTTAAGAGCGACTTCTTCAAGACTTTAAAACTCGTGCTTTTAGCGCAGATTCCGCTCTCGGGACTCTTTATTGTCGTTTCTTACTTTACTTGGGGAAAGTCGTTCTTCTGATCTGAAGTAAGTTACCCAAAAAAATCGCCCGAGGATTATTGTCCAAGGGCGATTTTCTTTCGCAGGAACGAATTACTCGATCTTGTGAGCGTTGTGAAGATTTAACTCAGCCATAATCGTTGCAGAGATTTCTTCAATGGAGCGGCTCGTGGAATTGAGCCACTTAATGCCTTCGCGGCGCATCATGTTTTCGGCTGCTTCAATTTCCTGACGGCAGTTATCTAAAGAGGCATAACGGCTGCCGGGGCGGCGTTCGTTGCGAATTTGAGACAAGCGTTCCGGAGAAATCGACAGGCCGAAAAGTTTATCGCGCTTATCGTGAAGGACTTCAGGCAATTCGCCTCGTTCAAAGTCTTCGGGGATGAGGGGGTAGTTGGCAGCCTTGACACCGAACTGCATGGCTAGGAACAGGCTCGTCGGCGTCTTGCCCGAGCGGCTCACCCCAACCAAAATCACATCGGCTTCGTTTAGCCCCTTGTTCATTTGACCGTCGTCGTGAGCCAGAGTGTAGTTGATGGCTTCAATACGGCGGTTATAGCGCTCTTCATCTTTGATGACGTGGCTGCGGCCCATCGAATGCGCGGACTTCAGGCCCGTTTCCTGTTCGATTTCTTTGATGAAACTTCTGAAAAATTCAATGCGAAATCCCTGACACTTTTCGGTAAACGTTTTGTGAATGTTCACGTCGACAAAAGTAGAGAAAACTAAGGGACGCACACCGGTTTTGATATAAGCGTCATTGATTTTCTGAGCAGCCAAAATGGCTTTTTCAGGAGAATCAATAAAGGGGATGCGCACCTGATCGTATTGCAGATCGGTAAATTGTGTGAGCACCGAGTGCGCCAGTGTTTCAGCCGTGATGGCCGTGGCGTCGGAAACAATGAACACAGTGCGCTTACCGCTTTTTTGGGCGGATTCTTCTTTTTCAAGAGTATTGAACATAAAAGGACCTGAGGTTAAAAAATTACCCGAAATGAATCGGTTGTCGCTACAATTCAGATATTCTAACAATCCAATCCTTTTTGGGGGAAGAAAATGCCGCAAGGTCGTTATGTATTTCCGTTTAGCCAACTGCGTATGACCGACGTCGATCGCGTTGGTGGTAAAAACGCCTCTTTGGGTGAATTACTGAGCCAACTGACGAGCGCCGGAATCCGAGTTCCTGACGGTTTCGCCACGACTGCTGAAGCGTTCCGCTTGTTCTTGTCTGCCAACAACCTCGAAGAACGCATTAATAATCGTTTGAAAGATCTCAACGTAGAAGATGTGAAAGCTCTTGCTCAGGCCGGTGCCGAAATTCGCAAGATGATTGAAGAAGCACCCTTCCCCGCTGAGCTTGAAAAAGAAATTCGTGAATTTTACGAATGGTTAAAGGACGGCCAAGAAGAAATCAGCGTGGCCGTTCGTTCTTCTGCTACTGCTGAAGACTTGCCCGATGCCTCCTTTGCCGGTCAACAGGAAACGTATCTGAATGTGGTCGGTATCGACCAGGTGCTCTCGCGCATGCGTGAAGTGTTTGCTTCCCTTTATAACGACCGCGCCATCAGCTACCGCGTGCACAAGGGCTTTACCCACTCTGAAGTGGCATTGTCGGCCGGTGTTCAACGTATGTGCCGCTCCGATAAGGGCGCAGCCGGTGTGATGTTCACGCTCGATACCGAAAGCGGTTTCGATCAAGTGGTCTTTATCACGGCTAGCTACGGTTTGGGTGAAACGGTCGTTCAAGGTGCTGTGAACCCTGACGAATTCTATGTGCACAAGCCCATGCTTGCTGCCGGCAACTTCCCGATCATTCGCCGCACGTTGGGCAGCAAATTGATCAAGATGGAATTTGATACCGACGCCAAGAGCGGCCGAAGTGTGCGCACGGTTGACGTGAGCGCCGAAGATCGCCGTCATTTCGCCATCACCGATGACGATGTGATTGAATTGGCCAAGTTTGCCACGATCATTGAAAAGCACTACGGCCGTCCGATGGATATCGAATGGGGTAAGGACGGTATCGACGGCAAGATCTACATCTTGCAGGCTCGTCCGGAAACAGTGAAGAGCCGTCAAAACAACGCCGACGTGCAACAACGCTTTACCTTAAAGAGCAAGGGTCGCGTGTTGGTAACCGGTCGCGCTATCGGTCAGAAGATCGGTATGGGTCCGGTGCGTATCGTTGAAGACGCAAGCGAAATGGAACGCGTCAAAGCCGGCGACGTGTTGGTGACGGATATGACGGACCCGAACTGGGAACCGGTGATGAAGCGCGCCAGCGCCATCGTTACTAACCGCGGCGGTCGTACCTGCCACGCCGCCATTATTGCCCGTGAATTGGGTATCCCGGCCGTTGTGGGTTGCGGTGATGCAACCGAACGCTTGGCCGAAGACATGGAAGTGACGGTCTCCTGCGCTGAAGGCGACACCGGTAAGATCTATGAAGGTCGCCAGGAAGTCCAGGTTGAAGAAGTCAAGCGCGGTGCTTTGCCTGAAATTCCCGTGAAGATCATGATGAACGTGGGCAATCCGCAATTGGCCTTTGAATTCCAATCGATCCCGAATAAGGGTGTCGGTTTGGCCCGCCTTGAATTCATCATTAACAACAATATCGGTATCCACCCGAAAGTCGTGTTGGATTACCCCAATGTTGACGGTGAATTGCGTGACGCTGTGGAACGCTTGAGTGCCGGCTACAAGAGCCCGGTCGATTTCTTCGAAATGAAGATTGCCGAAGGCGTGGCGACGATTGCTGCTGCCTTCTGGCCGAAGAAGGTCATTGTTCGCTTGTCTGACTTCAAGAGCAATGAATACCGCAAGTTGATCGGCGGCGACCGCTACGAACCCGATGAAGAAAATCCGATGTTGGGCTTCCGCGGTGCTTCCCGTTATATTGCGAACACCTTTGCCGAATGCTTCCGTATGGAATGCCGTGCCATGAAGTTCGTTCGCGACACGATGGGTCTGACCAATGTTGAATTGATGGTGCCGTTCGTGCGTACGCTCGACGAAGCCCGTCAAACCATCGAAATCATGGAACGCAATGGTCTCAAGCGCGGTGAAAACGGTTTGCGCGTCAACATGATGTGCGAAATCCCGTCCAACGCTGTCTTGGCCGATAAGTTCCTTGACTACTTTGACGGTTTCTCCATTGGTTCCAACGACATGACGCAGTTGACCTTGGGTCTGGACCGCGACTCCGGTCTCGTTGCCGCAAGCTTTGACGAACGCAATGAAGCTGTGAAGATTCTGCTTTCGATGGCGATCCGTGCCTGCCGTGCTCGCGGCAAGTATGTCGGCATCTGCGGTCAGGGTCCGTCCGACCACGAAGATCTGGCTCAATGGTTGATGGACGAAGGTATTGAATCCATCTCCCTGAACCCGGATACGGTGGTCGATACCTGGAGACGCTTGGCTCAAAGCAAATAATGACAAATAGTCATTAAACGAATAAAAAGACCGAAGGTTTCATCGCTTTCGGTCTTTTTTCGTCGAGATTTTTTAGCGGAGAAGATTGAAAAAAAAGATCAATCAAACCGCTAAATCAATCGTTTGAATGCGTAAAATTAAAATCTGGACATTTGGCGGCTATTGACGCCTTTTTGCCGTTGTTTTTCTTCATTCAATCGATTTTTTAGGACCAAGCCCGTGCACCACGATTTTGCACTGATTGCGACCCTGGCCTGGGGGCTGGGATTAGCTCTGGTTTTAGGCTTTGCGGCGACCAAGGTAAAACTTCCTGCTCTTGTGGGTTATCTTTTAGCCGGTGTTTGTATTGCGCCGACGACGCCCGGTTTTGTCGGAGACGTGACGCTGGCAAGCGAATTGTCCGAAGTCGGTGTGATGCTTTTGATGTTCGGGGTGGGTTTGCATTTTTCGCTTACCGATCTGCTTCGCGTCAAAACCGTTGCTTTGCCCGGTGCCATTATTCAAATGGCTATTGCCACGGCTATCGGTATGGGAATGGCCCACTGGTGGGGCTGGACTTGGGGAGAAGCTTTCATTCTCGGCTTGTCTCTATCGTGCGCTTCGACCGTGGTGTTGATGAAGGGCTTGGAAGCCAAAGGTTGGTTGCAGCGCTCAAGAGGTCAATTGGCCGTCGGTTGGCTTGTGGTCGAAGATCTGGTGACGGTACTTTTATTGGTGTTGCTGCCTTCTATTGCCACGTTCTTTAAGGGCGATGCTTCTACCGACGGATCCATTACGATCGCCATTTTGGAAACCGGGGTTTTAATCATCGGTTTTATTGCTTCGATGCTGGTGATCGGTCGAAGAGTCTTGCCTTGGGTGCTTTTCCAAGCGGTAAAAACCGGTTCTCAGGAAGTGTTTACGCTCTGCGTCATTGCCATCGCTATTGGGGTGGCTTACGCAAGCGCTCAGATTTTCAACGTTTCCTTTGCCTTGGGTGCCTTTTTTGCCGGCATGATGATGCGTGAGAGTGAATACTCACACCGCGCAGCCTTACAAACCTTGCCGCTTCAGGATGCTTTCTCCGTGATCTTCTTTCTCGGTGTGGGCATGCTCTTTAATCCCAGAATCATTATTGATAACCCGTTGCACGTCCTGGGTATCGTTTTCGTGATTATTGTCTGCAAGAGCATCACGGCGGCCGTTTGGGTCAAAATCATGGGACGAAGCTACAAGGATGCGCTCACGGTCGGTGCAGCCTTGGCTCAGGTCGGTGAATTCTCATTTATCTTGGCGGGCTTAGGCTTGTCTTTGGGACTCTTGCCTGCCGAAGGGATGTCCTTGATTTTAGCGGGCGGCATTATCAGTATCGCCCTCAATCCCTTACTGTTTGCCTTGGTTGAGCCGATTCATAAGCGCTATTTCCTCAAAGAAAATCCTGCAGTCGAAGAAGATGAGGACGATATCGAAGAGGAAAAGGCAGCCAAACGCGACCGAGTCATTATTGTGGGGGCGGGCGTACTCGGGCGCGAACTCTCCGAAGGGCTGAGGGCTAAAAAGGTCGACGTGGTCATCATTGAGAAAAACATTGAGCGCTCAATGAAAGAGGAGTTGGGCGATCATTTCATTTTGGGTGATGCCATGCAACGTCAGACGTTGGAGTTTGCCGGCATTGATCGTGCCCGTTGGGTCGTGGTATCAACGACCGATCCGGTGAGTGCCAGAAAGATTGTTGACGTGGTGGGTGAAACGGATCCCGAAGCTCGAGTGGTCGCGATTGCCGATAAGACTGGAGAAGAAGATTTCTTTATGAATTCCAAAGGCGAATTGCCCGATCATCTGGAGCATCTGCTGCAATTGCGTCACGAAGCGGCTAAAACCATTTTGAGTTATGTGTGCGGTCCTCGAGGCTTGAGAGCCGTCTCAAAGCCCAAACGGCAATCCGATAAGCCAAAAGAGGATAAAGAGACAAAAGAGGTCAAGACTGCTGTGAAGGCTCTGCCCGGAGTCTCCGAGACGAAGTAAACTGAAACGAGGAAGGATAATCAATAATGACATGGAGTGCTGCAACGTTATGGTTAATTCTGGCGGCCTTGTTGGGCATTGTTGAGCTCATTGCCACCACGTTTTATCTGTTGGTATTGGCTGCGGCTGCACTGGTGGCTTCGGGTGCTGCCTGGTTCGGGATGAGTCTTGAGTGGCAGATTTCACTTTTTGCTGTGATCGCTATTGTGGGTTCAATCTGGGTGCGTCGTATTCGTTCCATTCCGACCAAAAGCGATGCCCAAGCTCATGCTTTGCAAAACCTCGATGAAGGACAGGTCGTAGAGGTTAAAGAGTGGAACGAAGCCGGTATGACGACGGTACTCTACCGAGGAGCCAATTGGCAGGCGAAACTTATCGAAGGTGAACCCCAAGAAAGCGGTGCTTACGTCATTGTACGTGTCGAAGGCAGTATGCTTTATCTGAAAAAATTTAATTAAGAAAGCGGGAATAAAAAATGAGCGGATTCATGATTTTTACTTTGGTTTTGGCTGTTTTGGCCATTGTGTTTGCTTTTCAGGCAATTAAAGTGGTGCCCCAGCAGTCAGCTTGGATTGTGGAGCGCTTGGGAAAATTTCATGCGGTGCTCTCGCCCGGCCTCAATGTGGTGATTCCGTTTATTGATCGCGTGGCCTATAAGCATTCATTAAAAGAAATCCCGCTCGATACCCCGAGCCAGGTCTGTATCACAAAAGATAACACGCAGTTGTCAGTTGACGGTGTGCTCTTTTTCCAAGTGACCGATCCGACCCGCGCCAGTTACGGCACCAGCAATTACGTGATTGCCATTACGCAGTTGGCTCAAACGACCTTAAGAAGCGTGATCGGCAAAATGGAATTGGATAAAACGTTTGAAGAGCGTGACTTGATTAACCGTTCTGTTGTAAGTGCCATCGATGAAGCGGCACTGAATTGGGGCGTGAAGGTTTTACGCTATGAAATTAAGGATCTGACGCCGCCAGCTGTGATTTTACAGGCCATGCAACAGCAGATTACAGCCGAGCGTGAAAAGCGTGCCGTGGTGGCCGCTTCTGAAGGTCGTAAGCAGGAACAGATTAACTTAGCAACCGGTGCCCGAGAAGCGGCAATTGCCGAATCTGAAGGTGAAAAACAGGCGGCAATTAATAAAGCTGAAGGTGAAGCAGCAGCGACTCTTGCGATTGCTAAGGCTACCGCTGAAGCTTTGCGCCGTATTGCCGAGGCAACACAAGCTCCGGGCGGCATGGATGCCGTCAATTTAAAGGTGGCTGAACAATACGTACAGGCTTTCTCTCAAGTGGCCAAAGAAAGCAATACACTTCTTTTACCTGCCAATATGAATGATATGGGCAGTATGATTGCTTCAGCCATGAGTATTATGCGAAATACTGATCCCAAAAGCACACAGGCAGTGCCCAAACCCTCCGTAACCGAAACGATAACGAAGTAATTTTTCAATCAGCGGGGAAGCGGTAGGGCTTCCCCGGATTTTGGTGCATTCTTTTAGCAGAAAGGTCTCTTATGAGTAGTCAATTGGATGTTCGACCGGATGTTCTCCATCTGAGCGATCCCATCGAACTGAGCAGTTTTTTTGACGGGTATTTAGACTTTGTACTCGATCTTTTTGATCGGGCAGAGGAAGCTGAAGAACTTTCCAACTCTATTACCTCTCATGCTCAGTTCATGGCTTCCATGTTCACTGAAAAGACACCGATGGTTGTGCTCGATGAGAACGACTTCGGCGATAAGCTTGCACTGAGACTAAAAACTTCCCTGACGCATGACGGTCTGATCACCGAAGTGTTGCCTGTCGTTGTCCAAACTCACGCGCAGGACTATGTTTTTTTAGCGGGCATGCTGATGGTGCGTCAATTTGTTGACTTGATCAGAGACAGTGAAGAGAAAAAAGAATCGCCCGATGTATTCGATTTAAGACGTACGGCACTGGTGGGCGATTGGGTCAATCGTTTTTTAGGTAAACATAAATATGCCGAATGAAACCCCGAAAACAGAAGAAAAGCAAGTGAGCGAGCGCTTTAACTTAGGCGACGTTTCGGTCTTGACGCAGCTTTTTGAGGTGGTGCTCTATGATGTGGTGCGCCGCTCGCAGATGGTTGCCCGCTCAGAACTCAAACGTGAAGAGGCCGTTGCCATGGACAAGCAATCCGCCGCATTTTTATCTGCTGTGCTTGCCGGTAAAAACGAACAGTTCATTGCCAAACCGTATTGGACGGGAGATCCTCTGGCGGGATACTTGAAGCTTTACATGAAGGAGCGTTTTGAGAGCGTGGGCATTAAACCCGATGAGCTCAAAGACACTCGTGACATTTTGCAGGCGGCTTCTTTTGAATTTGTTTGCGATGTGTACGCACTTATGAAAAAATTCGCCAAACTGGAAAACCCGGAAGGCTTTCAAAAAGAAGGCAAGCGCCTGTGCCTGATGTGGGCTGAGCGCATGCTCGGGCGTAAAGAAAGCGACCCGGTACAAATTTAGGAGAATTTTTAACGTGTCTTGCCCTTTGCGTTACGCTACGAAACGTCAGTTAAATCCCAATATTGCGGCTTATCCGGTTGCGCGAAGTGTAATTGCTCGGGCTGTTCAAAATACGTGGGATCGTGCGCTTGAGGTTTCCGAAGGCAAGATGAGTCTGGAAGAATTGGAGCAGGCCAATCTCAATTTGGTGCTTTGGCTGCAGGATACGTTTTCGGGAGCCAACGCTCACTTTTCCTGTGAAAGCGAATTTAACGAAAAACTTTTGCCGGACATGTTGCGTCAAAGTATGGGCGAAGAGATTTCTCTTTTTAATCCTGCTGTTGACCTTGAGCAAAATGAATCCCTCATGTTCTCGGTTTTTGCTTATTTCGTATCGGAAATATTTGTTTTGTTAAAAGACGCAGACTGCGCGCATGTCGGTTTGAGCGGCAATCCGCAGGTTGAGGCGTTTATCGATTTTTGGAGCTTGAGGCTTACGGGGGCGCCCGTGGCGAGCGACTTTAAAACTAAGGAGTAATGATCAATGAGTTGCAGCGGAAACTGTTCTTCGTGCGGTAGTGATTGCCAAAAACAACCCCTTCGCCATCCCAATATTACAGGAGCGATTTTGGGTCAATTCATGATGGAAATGGCGATGCGTTCACGGAAAAATGCCGCCGGTGAAATCACCGAAGAGCAGATGGATGAGATGGATCGCAAGACGATGAATTGGTTGGGTGCGACCTTCAGCGGTCAAAACGCTCAATTTGACGTGGATGCTGAGTGGTACCCGAAAGGGGTTGCCGGTAATCTGCGCTTAAAGCTTGGCAATGAATTGGCTCAGGCTGCCGGAGGAAAATTGCCCGAAGATAATGCCACGCTTATTTTTTCTGCGATGGCTGTCTTCATGGCCGAAGTTTACGATACGCTTGCCCAGGTGACGAAAAAGGGGATTGAGCCCATCGGAGAAGTGCCCGCACCGGAAATGTTAGCGTTGCTCAAGCGCTGGACCGAGATGCTTGTGGGCTATGAGCTCAAGTGGCGTGATCCTTCTGAAGAAGAAACCAAGCAGGATAAACCTGCTGCCTAAAAAAGAGCCGCCCACGAGGCGGCTTTCGTTACGGGACTTAGCGGGTTGCCTTTTTCATCAGGCGTTCGCGGTCGCGATTCCATTGTTTTTTACTTTCATCGGCGCGTTTTTCGTATTCACGCTTACCCTTAGCAAGCGCAACGGTTAACTTCACCCGACCACGGGAAAAGTGCATATCCAACGGAATTAACGCGTAGCCTGCCCGCTCAACCTTACCGATCAATTTGTTGATTTCTCGGGCGTGCATTAAGAGTTTGCGTACCCGAGTAGGATCAGGCTTGGTGTGAGTACTGGCGGTTTTAAGCGGAGTGACATGAGCGTTTAAAAGATACAGCTCGCCAGAGCGCACGATTACGTGAGCTTCCTTAATTTGTGCGCGTCCTTCACGGATGGATTTGACTTCCCAACCTTCGAGCACGAGGCCTGCTTCATGCTTTTCTTCAATGTAGTAGTCAAAAAGAGCTTTACGATTAACAATATTGGCCACGATTTAAAAATTCTTTTGATTATTGAAAACAGGAAGAATTCTAGCAAGAGCCTGTGATTTTGTTCGTAGGAGTCAAGTAAAACCTTTTTTCCCAATCTCAAATCGTTACAATAGGATCGTATTCTTTTGTTTTCGAGGCAGAGCAGATGATTGAGGTAACGGTGGTAAGACTCAACCGTGAAGAGCTGAATATAAAAACAATCAGCGTTTCGGAAGGTACGACGCTTGAAGAGGCCGTTTGCCAAGCAGGGTGGTCGGTTGGCAATAACCATAAACTCGCGGTTTGGAATGTACTTGCCGATCCCGATCAACCTGCCCGCGCCGGCGATCGAATCGAAATTTTGCCGCCCTTGACAGTCGATCCGATGACTGCCAGACGATTGCGTGAAGAAAAAAATCAAAAGCCCGCCAACAGCCTCATTCATGGGCGAAACGGCGGTAAACATCGATTAATTTAAACCGGGAAAAGTTCAATTGCTATTGCGAAAAGGAGGACGGATAAGTTAAAATACACCGTTAATCTTTTTACGCCATTCTCTATGGCGATGCCGAATTTTTTCCACATTTTTCGACTGAGGTTAACATGCGCATTAGACAAAAGGCTCTTACTTTTGATGATGTGTTGCTCGTTCCGGCACACTCTACTGTTCTTCCCCGCGACACTGTTCTGTCCACCAAAATTACCCGTGAATTAACGTTGAATATTCCGATGGTTTCCGCCGCTATGGATACCGTTACGGAATCGGGTTTGGCCATTGCATTGGCTCAAGAAGGCGGTATCGGTTTTATTCACAAGAATATGAGCCCGAAGCAGCAGGCTGCTGAAGTGGCTCGTGTGAAGCGTCATGAAGCCGGTATGGTGGCCGATCCCATCACGGTGACCCCGGGCATGACCGTGGGTGAAGTGATTCGTTTGAGCCGTGAACGTCATATCTCCGGTCTTCCGGTTGTGGATGGTAAGCGCGTCCTCGGTATGGTCACCTCCCGTGACTTGCGTTTTGAAACCCGCATGGATATTCCGGTTTCTCAAATCATGACGCCCGCTGACCGTTTGGTGACGGTTCGTGAAGGAGCAAGTCTTGATGACGCCAAGCGTTTGATGCACCAACACCGTGTCGAACGTGTTCTTGTCGTGGATAAGGACTTTAACTTGAGCGGCTTGATGACGGTTAAGGACATCATCAAAGCCGGTGAACACCCCAATGCCGCAAAAGACTCTCACGGCCGTCTCTTGGCCGGTGCTGCCGTCGGTGTCGGTGCCGGTACCGAAGAACGTATTGAATTGATGCTCGAAGCCGGTGTGGACGTGATTGTTGTTGACACGGCTCACGGTCACTCTCAAGGCGTGCTCGATCGCGTGGCTTGGGTGAAGAAGAACTACCCGCAATTGCAAGTGATCGGCGGTAATATTGCTACGGCTGAAGCTGCCCGTGCATTGGTCGATGCCGGTGCTGACGGCGTTAAGGTCGGTATCGGACCGGGCTCTATTTGTACGACTCGTATCGTGGCCGGTGTCGGTGTTCCGCAAATTACGGCTGTTTCCGATGTGGCCCAAGCTCTGGAAGGTACGGGTGTGCCGTTGATCGCTGACGGCGGTATCCGCTTCTCAGGCGACATTGCCAAGGCGTTGGCTGCCGGTGCTTATGCTGTCATGATGGGCGGCATGTTTGCCGGTACGGATGAAGCTCCGGGTGAAGTGGTTCTCTACCAAGGCCGCTCCTTCAAGAGCTACCGCGGTATGGGCAGCTTGGGCGCAATGACCAAGGGCTCTGCCGACCGCTACTTCCAAGACAACAATTCCGGCAACATCAGCAAGTTTGTTCCGGAAGGTATTGAAGGCATGGTACCTTATAAGGGACCGTTGTCTCAGATCGTCTACCAAATGATCGGCGGCTTGCGCTCCTCTATGGGTTACTGCGGTTGCCGCACGATCGAAGAAATGCGTCAACGTGCCGAATTCGTTGAAATTACGGCTGCCGGTTGGCGTGAATCGCACGTCCACGACGTGAGAATTACCAAGGAAGCTCCGAACTATCGTCAGGATCATTAACAGTCGGTAGCATCTTTTGAAAAGAAATTAGGCGCGAGTCGGGTTCATTCTGTAAACTTACTCGCGCCTAAATAATTTTGTTATTACTTTTTAATTAACGACAATGACTCACGATCGTATTCTTATTTTGGACTTCGGCTCTCAAGTCACGCAGCTCATCGCTCGTCGTGTCCGTGAGGCCCACGTCTACTGCGAAGTTCATCCCAACGATGTCTCCGAGAGCTTTATTCGTGAATTCAATCCGAAGGGCATTATTTTGTCCGGCTCTCATATGAGCGCATACGAAGAAAGTACCGATCGAATCAGCGACGCGGTTTTCAATGCCGGTGTGCCGATTCTTGGTATCTGCTACGGCATGCAGACCATGGCTCAGCAATTGGGTGGCAAGGTCGAAAACATCGGCAAGCGTGAATTCGGTTATGCCGAGGTGAAAAACCACAATAATTCGACACTCTTAAAGGGTATCGAAGATATGAAAAATGAAGCCGGCGAATCCATCATGAAAGTGTGGATGAGTCACGGCGACAAGGTGACGGTGTTGCCCGAAGGGTTTGAAGTCATGTGCTCGACACCGTCTTGTCCGATTGCCGGTATGTGTGATGAAAAGCGTCACTACTATGCCGTGCAATTCCACCCGGAAGTCACGCACACGCTTCAGGGACGCGCACTTTTAAACCGTTTCGTGCTCGATATCTGTAAGGCCGAACCCTCCTGGATCATGGGTGACTATGTGAAGGAAGCTGTTGAGCAGATTCGTGCTCAGGTCGGCGATGAAGAAGTCATTTTGGGCCTCTCAGGCGGCGTGGACTCCTCTGTGACGGCTGCTTTGATTCACCGCGCCATCGGCAAACAACTCACCTGCGTTTTCGTTGACAACGGTCTGTTACGTAAAAACGAACGTGAACAGGTGCGTGAAACCTTTGAAAAGAACATGGGCTTAAAACTCATTGTGGTTGATGCCGTGGATCGCTTCATGGGTGAATTGGCCGGTGTGACCGATCCTGAGCAAAAGCGCAAGATCATCGGTCGCCTCTTTGTCGAAGTGTTCCAGGAAGAAGCCGCCAAGTTGCCCAACGCCAAATGGTTGGCTCAAGGTACGATTTATCCGGACGTGATTGAATCGGCCGGCGCCAAAACCAAGAAAGCCAAGACCATCAAGAGCCACCACAATGTGGGCGGTTTGCCCGATACGCTCCACCTGAAGCTTTTGGAACCCTTGCGCGGTCTTTTCAAGGACGAAGTGCGTGAATTGGGCGTCGCTTTGGGACTGCCTGCTGAAATGGTCTATCGCCATCCGTTCCCGGGACCGGGTTTGGGTGTTCGCATTTTGGGCGAAGTGAAAAAAGAATACGCCGATCTTTTGCGTGAAGCCGATGCGATCTTCATCGAAGAATTGCGTAAGGCCGGTCTCTATGACAAGGTAAGCCAAGCGTTTGTCGTGTTCCTGCCCGTTAAGAGCGTGGGCGTGATGGGCGACGGCCGCACCTATGAATGGGTCGTGAGTTTGCGCTCGGTTGAAACGAGCGACTTTATGACCGCCCGTTGGTCTCACTTGCCGTATGAATTGTTGGGTACAGTTTCCAACCGTATCATCAATGAAGTTCGCGGCATCAATCGTGTCTGCTACGACATCAGCGGTAAACCGCCTGCCACGATTGAGTGGGAATAATTCAAGCACATGAAATAGCTTGAAAAAAGCAGAAAAGGATTGAAATCAACTACTTGATTTTCAATCCTTTTTTTCATAAATGCAACAGAAATGACTTGCAATGGTTCGCAACCTCTAGAAATAAAAATTCAAGGTATTTAAAAAGGTATCAAAAAGCGAGGTCGAGGTATAAAATCGAATTTCATTGCTTTCTTGGATCATAAACACGCGAGCCCCGATAGTCGGGACTACCGAGGCTCTTTACTTACGCGTTCAGCATGCGAGTGGCAAGATTAACGCTATGATGATTTTGATCACCCAACGTCTCAAGCGTTTTGCTATACTGACGGAAGAGATTGAATGTAGGCGCATTTTCAATCTTCCTTTAAGCGGCTTAGATGGTGGTCATCTAAGCCGTTTTGCTATGATTTTGTCCCCCGAGATTGAGAGGAAATCACAGCAAAACCTCTCAATACTTAACGGAGGAAATGCACCTAACTCCGTTGGACGTGGATCGCATTTTATCAAACCAACGCAATGGCTAGACATTGTGAGAGCAAAGATCGATAACTACGGTGTGATTAGCTTTTTTATTGATCTATTTTTGAAGCATGACCGTAAGCCCTTTATGTCCCTCTTCGGCATGGGGATCTGTCTCATTAAGCAAGACCCTCAATTTGTTTTTCTCTGCAAGTGTTTTCACAATGGCCATTCCCAATCCGGTTCCGGTTACCCCAGTTCCTAAAACTCGGTAAAACGGATCAAACACCCGTTCACGTTCTTCTTTGGCTATCCCGGGACCGTTATCGCTTACGCTGAGTTTAAAAGGAGAGAGCGACTGCAAGCGAATCTCTATCTTCGATCCTTCCGGGCAATACTTCACGGCGTTTTCCAAAAGATTGCGCAGAATGGTGAACAGGTCATCCTCACAGATATCGACCGTGATATTCGCATCGGGGTCTAATTCATCAAAACCGAGAGCTTCAATTGCGATTTGTTTTTTCTCTGCTTCGGACCAAATCTGCTCGATCACGTTTGCCAGTACCCGAGAAATTTGTGCCGATTTTTCGGGCTGTAGCTTAGACGGCTGCTGTGCCCGTTTGAGTGAAAGCAGTTGCGAAACCAGGCGTGTTGCCCTGTTAATACTTTGTCGCAAGTCATTCATCTGCTTTTGGCTCTCGGCATTCAAAGCTGATTTTTCAAGTCGCTCGGCCTGCAGGGACAATGCAGCAAGAGGGGAGCGCAACTCATGAGCAGCATCGGCAACAAAGCGTGATTCGCTTTCGCGCAGTTCGGAAATTCTTTTGAGTACACCGTTAAAAGCCTGCACCAAGGGAAGAAGTTCCTTGGGTAAATTAGACGGATCAATCGGTCGGATATCGTCAGGTTCCCGTTTATTGATCGAGTCGGTGAGTTGTCTGATCGGTTGCATGGAATACCACAATACAACGGCCAATATCACCACAATGACAAAAGAGAGCCCCAACAAAGGCAAAATAGCAGCGATGGCGGTTTGTCGGGCAATTTTTTCGATTTCTTTCGTTTTTTGTGCCACCGCAATATGCTTG
The DNA here is from genome assembly GCF_016901835.1 of Parasutterella secunda. Lineage (GTDB taxonomy): Bacteria > Pseudomonadota > Gammaproteobacteria > Burkholderiales > Burkholderiaceae_F > Aphodousia > Aphodousia faecavium. Next base: position 118,520 of record NZ_JACJKX010000003.1, read on the forward strand.
CCGTCTGAGAGCGTCATTAAGTTGAGGCGATATTCTTTGCCGGAAATTGTTAAGGTTTGAGTACCTTCGTGCAGGTCCTTATCAAAAACCGCCCGAATGGTTTGACCGCCCTCATGAAGTGTTCGGACCATGATGGTTGAACCGGCCTTTGCGATGGAGTCAGGCGATCGGCGATCCAATATGAACCAGTCTTCAAAATCATCGTCGTCCATCCAAAGGGCGCCGGGGTGACGATTAGAGACATCAGTGCGGGCTAAAACGCCGCTCACTTCCTGCAAAAGGTCATCTTGTTTGTCATAGGCTTCGTGGTAGGAGACGATAAAAAGACTGATTGCCGAAATAATGGTCACGATCAAGGCGGCGGATCCCGCCCAAAGAATCAACCTTTTAACAAAGCCGTAATTTTTGACCGGTGTACAGCTCATGAAACAGGTCCTTTTTCTACCATCCAACCCAGGCCTCTGACGTTTTTAATCACATCGTTGCCCAGTTTTTTGCGAAGGGAATGAATCAGGTATTCAACAGCGTTGCTCTCGGGCTCTTCTCCCGGCTCGTAGATTCTTTCTTCAATTTTGCGTCTGGATAAAATGCTGCCGGGTCGAGCCAAAAGCGCAGCGAGCAGCGCGTATTCACGCCGAGACAAGGCAATGGTTTTGTCGCTTGAAGCTAATTTTGCCGTTTTTTCAGCCACATCAAGCGTGACAATGCCGTTTGTGAGCGAGAGATCGGATGTTTTGTTTCTGCGTCTTAAAACGGCACGGATTCGCGCGAGTAATTCGCTGATATGAAATGGTTTGACGAGATAGTCGTCTGCGCCGGCATCCAACCCTTCAAGCCTGTCATCCAAACCGTCCCGGGCGGTCAAAATAATTACTGGAACATCTTTTTTATCACCTTTGGCTTGAGTTCTCAACGTACGCAAAATAGTCATGCCGTCCACACCCGGCAAGCCCAGGTCCAGTAACACAAAGCCGTAATCATTAACCGAGAGCATCATAAGCGCATCGCGACCGTTGGCCACTTGCTCAACTGTGTACATTTCGTCGGTCAGTGCTCCCTTGACTGCCTGCGAGATCATCGGATCGTCTTCAACCAAAAGAATTCGCATAACATCATTTCCTCAGATATATGAAGGTATTGTAGGAGAAAGCCATTCAACGGTGAAAGTTTTTTGCAATTCGTTTCCGAGACTTAGGAAAGACTAAGTTTTCGCTAGGTTTTCACTAAGTTTGTGTGATTAAACTGAGAGCATCTGATAAATAAATTCAAGGAGACGACTATGAAAAAGACATTGATAACAGCCGCCCTCTGTGCTTTAACGATTCCCTTTGCAGCGTTGGCTCAAGGTCCCACCGGTTTTGATAAACCGGTTAAATCCGAGGCTCGTCCCCAAGGTTTTGAATTGACCACGTTGAAGTCCATCGATGAAGTGAAAAAGCACGGCCGTGATGATCAGCTCGTCGTTGTTCGTGGGCGCCTGACCCGTCAAATGGGCCATGACAAGTATGAATTCACCGATGAAAAGGGCAACAAGATCATTGCTGAACTCGACGATGATCGCGACTGGTCTCATGTGGCGAAAGACGCTCTCGTTGATATTTTGGCAGAAGTCGATCGCAGTAAGAAGAAAGTAGAATTGGAAGTGTTGCAGGCCAAACCTGTGCGCTAAGTCAGTTCAGCTTTGAGATAACGGAGACCAGAAGTCATGCGTTTTGAAATAACCGGCAGCGTTGATCCGCTTTTGTCAGTTTCGTTGGAAAAGGGAGAGAAAGTCCTTGCAGAATCCAATGCCATGGTGGCAATGGACGGTGACCTCAGCCTTAAGGGTAAGAGTCGGGGCGGGATCATGAAGTCGCTTGCCCGAAAGTTTCTCAATGATGAAACGTTTTTCCAACAGTATGTTGAAGCTGAAAAAGGCGCAGGCAGTGTCCTTCTGGCTCCGAATATTCCGGGCGATATCCGCATACTGGAAGTCGGCGATCGGCAATACATGGTCTCTGACGGCGCCTTTTTAGCGGCCAGTGAAGGCGTCGATCTGGAAGTGAAGTCTCAGGGCTTAGGCAAAGCGCTTTTAGGAGACTCGGGCGGTTTTTTCGTTATGAGCACAAGCGGTCAGGGACAGGTGGCCGTATCGGGCTTCGGGTCGGTGCGCGAACTTGAAGTTCGTGAAGGTCAATCACTTGTGGTGGACAACGGTCATTTGGTTGCCTGGGATCGCAATCTTGATTATGAGTTAAGCCTTAATACCTCTCATAGCGGCCTTTTTGGAAAACTGGTTAACAGTCAGATTACGGGCGAAGGCATTGTGCTGAAATTCAGAGGACAGGGCAAGGTGATTGTTTGCTCCCGCAATAAGGGCGGCTTTCTGGATTGGATTTTTGCCAACAGTCCGACAGCCAAAGCAGTCAAAAACGAATAACTGAAGCAGAGGCCGACATGTCGGCCTCAATTGCTTTAATGTGTTAGCTTAATCTTTTCAATCGGTTCAGTTTGTTGGGTTTCAAGCGGCCTGCTTTGATAACTGACTTTGCCGAAATCAATATCTTTTAAGTCAATCAAGCGGATACGGGCATCGTTCATCGTTTTGAAGTAAAGACGCGCATTACTCATATCTGTGACACTCGTCCACTGAGTGGCCGATAAAAGTCCTGTCGGATTTTCCTGATTTTTGAGTTCCAACCCGATCGGAATTTCAAAGGCATTGAGGATTTTGAAGCTATAGAGAACCGCTTCATCGGCCGTTTTTAATTGCGGAGCCGTTGCGGTCATAAAGGCCGCTCGAACAAAGCGAGAAGGTGGAGTGATGTCGCCAGGCAACCCCACCATGCCGCTCCCCATTCCGGGAGAGCGTAAAGTGACCTTTGACCAATTCACGGAATCGGTATGACCGGGTTTTAAATTGAGATAGTTATTTAAGTTTGTCATCTGCCATTGAAAACCCGGAGAATTGGTGAGCACGCCGATGGGATTGTCGAAAATGTGCATCTTGCCTTCGATAATTTCTACGACGATTTGCTCGCCGCTCTTATCAGCAATCCGATAATGAACAGTGCCCGCACCTTTGAAGCGTTCGGTGAGGCGAATACCGGAGAGCATTTCTTTAGCGGACTTCACACTCTCGGCATTCCCAAGAACCCAAGCTACGAAATCCATATCGGAAAGCGTTTGTTGTTTGAGCGTACGGTCGTAGGTGGGATAGGTACCGTAACCCGGGAAAAAGAAAAGACCCGCCGAGAGGCCTTTTTCGTTCAGTCCTTCGACCACAAAACTTTTGTCTTCGATTGAAAGACCGACATAACCTAAAGTATTGTTGTACTGCATACCGGGACCGTAAGCGGTTTGAGTCTCGGATTGATGGCCTCTGGGCACAACCACAATATTGGAATTTAAGACCGAGGCGCCCCACTCAATCGTGCGGGCAACAATTTTGTCTGAACCGGTTGATTCAAGAGAAATGCCCGTACAGGCCGAACTGTTTAATGAAGCAGCTAAAAGCGCAGCTGCCAGTGACGCAAGATGAAAAGTTTTCACAATGAACTCTTTTTAATGTAATGTCGATCATCATAGAGCCTTTCCATGATCTGGTGCGAAAATTCAGGGATTTTTTACACTTGCTTGCTCAAAAGATAAATATTGAATTAGCTAAAATAATTAGGTTAGTTGCAATTTCTGCGACAAAAGAGGAGTTTTTTATTATGAATCAAGATCTTAAGAAGAAAATTGAAGAACTGATCCCGAATCTGGCTAAGGTTCGTCGTGATCTGCACAAGCATCCGGAGTCCGGTTGGACGGAATTCCGTACGGCTTCGATGGCCATCAAGAAGATGCAGCAATTGGGCTACACCATCACGATGGGCGAAAACGCTGTTTGTCGTGAAGCGATGATGGGTGTGCCCTCTGCCGACGCATTGCGTGCTCATATGGAACGCGCCATCTCCCAAGGCGCAGATCCGGAATTGGTTGCCAAGATGGAAGGCGGCATGACCGGTTTCTGGGCTGATATGGATTTCGGTGGCGAGGGTCCCTTCCTTGCCGTACGTTTTGACATGGACTGCAACGACGTGAGCGAATGCACGGACGCTGATCACCGCCCGAACGTTGAGGGCTTTGCCTCCGTTAACAAGGGTGCTATGCACGCCTGCGGCCATGACGGTCATATGGCTATCGGTTTGGCCTTGGCTGAAGTGGTTGCTTCCATGCGCGACCAATTCAAGGGCAAGATCCGCTTTATTTTCCAACCGGCCGAAGAAGGTGTTCGCGGTGCTATGCCGATGGAAAAGGCCGGTGCTGTGGAAGGTGTGGATGAAATCTTCGGTATGCATATCGGCTTCCAAGCCAACAATATGGGTAAGGTGATTTGCGGTACGAAGAACTTCCTGGCCACCACGAAGGCCGACATTACCTTCACCGGTGTTCCTGCTCATGCCGGTAACGCCCCTGAAGAAGGTAAGAACGCATTGCTTTCTGCCGCGACGGCCCTGCTTAATATGCACGCCATCCCGCGTTCCGGCAAGGGTGATACCCGTATCACGGTCGGTAAGTTAAACGGCGGTGAAGGCCGCAACGTGATTCCGCCTAAGGCTGTTTTGGTCTTGGAAACCCGCGGTATTACGTCCGCTTTGGATGAATACATGTTCGGCGAAGTCCGCCGTATTGCCAAGGCTGCTGCTGAAATGTGGGGTTGCGGCTATTCGATCGACATCAAGGGCGGCACCAAGAGCGGTGAATCCGACTTGGAAGTGGCCAAGGTCGTGGCCGAAGAAGCCCGCGACATGGGTTGCTTTACCGATGTGATCGAAGAACAAAACTTCGGTGCTTCCGAAGACTACTCTCACTTCATGAGCACGGTTCAAGCTCATGGCGGTAAGGGCACCTACGTTCAGGTGGGTTCTTCCTTGCGCGCCGGTCACCACAACAGCCACTTTGACTTTGACGAACAGTCGTTGGCCAACGCTCTCGAATTGATGAGCCGTTGCGTCTACCGTACGCTCGCCAAATAATCGGCGTTAAAGAAATGGGCGGATTTTTCCGCCCTTCTGTCGCTTCAAAAAGGAGACAGTGTTTTTCAACTCTCTCCTTTTTTTGTCACCGTTATTCGTCTTTTTCTTCGATCTTATCCGCAGTGAACGGTTCAAACTGACTGTCCAAATCAGCCATCGCCTGATCAATCTTCGCCGCCTTCATCATGGTGTCTTCCTTCAGAATGGCCATTTCGGAGGTGAGTTCGGCAATCATTTTCGCGACTTCTTCAGGATTGGCACTGCCCTCTGTCTTACGACGAGCAATAATTTGGCGTGGATCGAGGCTTGCCTTAAATTCTTCCTCACTCATCGGACACTCGGTACTGAATCCCGGCATCTCCTTTTGAACGGTTTCGGCATAGATGCGTTTCATTTCAGTGTAGGGGAAAGTTAAGGGCAAAATGCCGTTGGCGCGGGCGAAACTGACCATGCCGCTTGCCACGTGATGACCCACACGGAAGGGCAGACCGTATTCACTCATTAAACGATCGGCGATTTCCTGACTGGCTGTCCAGTCAAGTGAGAGCTCTTCAAGGGCACGATCCTTGTTGACCACAAGAGCGTTCAGAATCTTCACGAAGCGCTCCATGGTCTTGATGCTTTCCTGGGCTAAGGCAGCGTTGACTTTGACAGATTTACCGTCAATCATTCCGCTCGGTACATTGTGTGCGCGGGTGACCACAAGCGCTGCTTCGCTCACGACGTCACTTGCATTGCCCCGGCAACTGATTAACAAGCCCGGGTTGCGTTTTTGCGGCATCGCTGACGATACATAGGTGTTGCCGTTACCCTCAGAGAGCAAAATCCACGGACGAGGCTGCGCATACTGCACCATGATGTCGGCAATCATCTCACCGATATGCAGGGCAATCGAGGCTTGGATTTGCGCAAATTCCACGGGCAAATCCACCATACTGATTTGTGTGGCGTCAAAAGCATTGCGAATCGGAGCATGAAAGCCCAAAAGCTTAGCCATGAGTTTGCGGTTTAAGGGCCAGCCCGTTCCGTTTAAAACACAGGCGCCCATCGGGCAGTAATTGAGGCGGCTGAAAAATTGCGACAGACGCACACGATCCCGCTTGAAACCTTCGACATAACCCAAAAGATAATGAGCAAAAGTGGTGGGTTGTGCGGCCACTCCGTTGGTGTAGGAGGGCATCACGGTGTCTTGATGGGCACGGGCCATCTCTAAGAGTCGGTCAATGACCGCTTCGAGTGATCGGGCTACGCCGATCACCTCATCACGCATAATGGCCACGCGGAAAGTTGAATGCATGTCTTGGCTGGAACGCCCGATATGAATTTCGGTGACTTCGGAGCTGCCCGCCGCTGCGATGAGTTTGGGTTCGAAATCAATGACGCGTTTGACGCGGTTGGCCGCTTCAGACCCGCTTTCAATGACCGTTTTCAGAGCCAAGGCCGCCGTTCGGGCAAGTTCCGGTTTCAATAAGCCGCCGGCACTGTTGGCAATAATCGTGGCTTTATTGATTTGGCTGAGCCAATAAAATTCATCGCGAACCATGAGTAGTCTCCATTGAAGATCAATATCCGATGGCACAATACGTGCCGTTATCCTCTCGTAGTTTAGAACAAAAACAGTGCAATCAGACTTCTTTTCAAACGCACCTACTCTTTAAGTTCAGGGCGTCTTGATCGTGGTGAGGCGGGTAATGATGGCATCAACCGTCTGAGTCTGAAGCTCCTGCTGCATACGTTCGGTGACGGCGCTTTTAATGCCGTTGCCGATGCCGTTTTTGCCTTCGTAGAGCGTGGCTTTGAGTGCCTCTTTGGCGCAATCTTTTCCTAAAAGTCTCACAATGACGACCTGGGCCTTGTTATTTGTCGCCTCAATGACTTTTTTGTCAATCGAAGCGATTTCTCTGGCAGCACGCGTTTGTCCCAAGGTGACAAAGGCCCATTGAGTCAGAACTTTTGTATCCGAGTCAGACGCATGACGGATTAAGCATCGGCCGAGTTCGTCGCCATATTGTCCTGCCATGACCTCACCGCAAAAAGTGAGACCGGTCAAAATGAGAACGATGAGTTTTCGCATGATTTTTCCTTTTTTTCAGGTATTGTAGTGGGCACGATGGGTATTGGGCCACAAAGTCGCTAAAATACTCAGGTCAATATGGAGAGCGGCTGTGAAGCGTTTTGTAGAACTCACCGTTAGAAAAGGAAGCACATTGGCTTCTCTGGAGCGTCATAATCCGGAGGATCTTCATGTTGTGCTTGAAGCATTTCTGACCTATTTACCTGATGATCTGATTTCGGCTTCGACGGCCCTCACCAAAGCTCAGGAATTTTTAGACGGGGCAGGGGACTGGCTCCGTGAAACGCCTGTCTCCATTTTGCTTCAGTCACTTAAAAAAGGGTTGATTTTTGAAGCGACAGTCGGGTATCGGAAAAACAGTCGCGACCGATACACCCGGGCTGAACTCGAAGATGCGGTTCTTTTAGAAGAAGAGCGTCGGGAAACCCTTCGCACAGTCATGCAAAAGGCGCTTCAGAAGAGAAACCGCGAGATCAATTCGAAAAAACGTCAGACCAGTCCCTATGATCAGCAATTTATGCGTGAAGCGCTGGAATTTGCCCGAGAGGCTGCTCAGGCAGGCGAAGTGCCCGTGGGTTGCGTCATCGTCAAAGACGGTCAGATTATCGGTGTCGGACGCAACCGCTCAATAGAAGATAATGATCCGAGTGCGCACGCTGAAGTGATTGCCATTCGGCAAGCCTCACAGGCTTTGGAAAATTATCGTCTCACGGGCTGCACGCTCTACGTGACGCTTGAGCCTTGTGCGATGTGCGCCGGTTTAATTGCGCACGCGCGACTGTCGCGCGTGGTTTTCGGGGCTAGAGATGAGAAAACCGGTGCTTATGGCGGTTCGTTTGACTTGCAGGCTGCCGCTCGACTCAATCATCGAGTTCAGGTCGATTCGGGCGTATGCGGCAAAGAAGCTGCACAACTGTTGACAGACTTTTTCGAGGAGAAGCGTCGTGCCTGATTATCCTATTCGTGTCGGATTTTGTGCTCCCTCGCGTGCCGTTTTAGATGTATCGACACCGGCGCTTGCCAAACTGTACTTCACCGATCGCGGGGCCGACGTGGTACTGCACGATACGGTTTTTAAAAACATCAAACAATTTGCCGGAACCGATGAGGAGCGCCTCGAAGGCTTGATGACATTGGCTTGCGATCGGAATATCGATTTGGTTTTGCCGATCCGAGGCGGCTACGGCCTCTCGAGAATCCTCGATAAAATCGATTACGAAGCGATTGCTGCCCGTCATCCCGTGATGTGCGGGTATTCCGATTTCACCGCTTTCAATATTGCCTATCTGGCTAAAACCGGCGAGATCAGTTATCAGGGACCGAACGGCACCGATTTTGTCGATACGCCGAATTTTCTGACAGAAAAAAGTTTTCACTCCGCGCTCTTTAATGAAGAGTGGGTGGCTTCATTTCCCTGTAAAGAAGCCCCAGATCTTGATTTCGAGGGCACACTCTGGGGTGGCAATCTCTCCATTGTCACTGCTCTTTTAGGAACGCCTTATTTCCCGGATATCGAAGGCGGTATTCTTTTCCTCGAAGACTGTAATGACCGCGCCTATCGCATTGAGCGCCACATGGCACAATTGGAAATGGCAGGCGTTTTAGCCAAACAAAAAGCGATTCTTTTCGGAGATTTCCGCGATGCCGATCCGGCCCATCCGAGAGAAAATGATTTCCTTTTTGCTGATGTCTTAAGTTACCTGCGTCAACGATTGCCGGGGATGCCGATTCTGCACGGCCTTCCTTTCGGACACTCCCACATGAAGATCACGCTTCCGGTCGGTGCCCGCGTGAGAATGCGTACGGAAAAAGGCTATGTCGTGCTCTCGACTAAAGATCATCCTCGGGTCAGTCCTCGCTTCAGATAATCGGCTATGTTCGGGTGGATAAAAGCGCAATGGTTCCGTTTTATCACCAACGGGGCCTACTATAGCGAGAATATGTCCATTGCTCAGTGGCGGCGTCGCCATTCAAGAGTGCTGGTCCGACAGCTTTTAAGTTCTCTGAAACTGCAGCCCGTAGCATTAGCCGCTGAGGTGGCCGGGGCTTGCGTCACCGCTATGTTTTTGTGGTCGGTTGTCAATCCCATTTTGCTGGTCTTTTGGCTTTTGTTGGTGGCCGTTCATTTTTACGGGGCTGTTGATTTTAACCGTCGTTTTTGGGCCGACCGCTACCGTCACGCCAGAATCCATTTTTGGATGCGTGCCTGGATGGTGCTCGCTGTAGTCGGCGGGATGATTTGGGCCTTGGCCGGCATGACCTTTGCGTATAACGTGGGCAATGATTCGGCCTCGCAGGTGATTTTGTTTTCCGTTATTCTGACAGTCACTTTTGCTTCGTGGCCCGTTTATGCCTGCTGGCTTCCCAGCCTCGTTATTTTCACGCTTTGCGCCGTGACGCCCTTGGTGCTGCGCCTTGCACTTTTACTCGGTTGGTCCCGATTGATGATTGCCGCTTTGTTGGTGACGGTGGTCGTTTTCATGTTCTATTCGGGCCGACGCTTCAATGAGATCGTTCAGATGTCGGTGAGAAACGATCAGGAAAATGAAATGTTGGTCAAGCGTCTGACGCTCGAGAAAAATCTCGCCGAAAAACTTCGCCGTGAGACTCAGGAACAAAGTCGCTTGAGAAGCCGCTTTTTCACGGCCGCCAACCACGATATCCGACAACCCCTTCAGGCAATCGGTATTTACATTCAACTGTTGCAAAGAAGCGAAGATCCGCAGGTGCGCCAGATTGTTGAGCAACTTTCAAAAACAACAAAGGGCCTGCAGACCTTGGTTGCCCAAATTCTTGAAGTCTCCAAACTTGAAACCGGTCACCTCGTGGCCAAGCCCGACCCCATTCGCTTGAATGCGCTCTTAGAAGAACTCGCCCTGGAATTTGAACCCTTGGCTCAGGAAAAAGGGTTGTCATTCAGGCTGAAAAACCTTGATGTCAATGTCTACACGGACGGTCAGCTTTTGACCCGCGCGATTCGCAATCTTCTGACCAATGCTATAGCCTATACGCAACGCGGGGAGATTATGCTTGCGGCCCGATTGATCGCCAATCGGCGGGTGAGTATTTGTGTTGTCGACAGTGGCGCAGGCATTGATGAAGCAGAACAAAAACGAATTTTCGATTACTTTTATCGCAGTGAGTCGACTCGAACGAGTGCGGAAGGTTACGGCCTGGGTTTGTCGATTGTTAAGGCTATTTGCGATCAACTGCACATGAAACTCACCTTGAGTTCCAAACTCGGACAAGGCTCTATTTTCAGAATCGAGTTGCCGGTGCATGAGGCTGAGCAAGCCAAGATTTTTACCCAAAACCGAACCAAACACCAAGCCATTCAAAAGCTCGAAGCCACGGTGGCGCTTATTGAAGATAACACCCCTGTGCGTGAAAGCCTCAAAGCGTTGCTCGAGAGTTGGTCGATCAGGGTCATTGATACGGATCTCTACAGTGAAGCCTTTGCGCAAAAAGTCCGTGAGGTTGTCCACATCGATGCAGTCATTTCAGACTTTAATCTGGGAGAGAATCAGGCAACGGGCCTGGAGTGCATTTTGAGGTTGTCACTCATCAAAGGACAGCGGCTGCCGGCCCTGTTACTCACTGCCGTACCGTCTGAAGAGATTGAAAAGCACTACGTCCGTACGCTTCGCGTATTGGGTGAACGCGAGGCGGCTCTTTTTGCCATGCCTCGTCTGATGCAAAAACCAGTGACGGGTGAAGCGCTCAATCAAGTGCTCTGTGAATTAATCGAAGGCCCGAAAGATCAGATGCCGACATCAAAACCGTGACGGCGAGCTTCCAGTAACGCTTCGGTTCGGTTGCTCGCTCCGAAGGCCCGGTAAATAGCGGTAACATGAGTCTTAACCGTTCCTTCGGAAAGATCCAATTCTTTGCAGATTCTCTTGATTGGGGCGCCCTTGGCAAGCAGCCCCAACACTTCTTTTTGTCGCTGAGTCAGGTGCACGGTGGAGATTTCACCGGTCGGTTCCCGAGAGGTGAGAAGGCCGCTCTTTTGAGCCTGATTGAGAAGTTTCACCGGAATATAGACGCCGCCCTTAAGCACAAAGCTGATGGCAGAAGTGAGCAGCCCCGCCTCAAGTGACTTCGGAATAAAACCTGCGGCTCCCATCTGCAAAACCCGAATGATGCTGTGTTGATCCTGCAGTCCGCTCATCACCAAAATTTTAAGTGTCGGATGCGCAGCGACGATCTCCTCCATGAGCGAGGTGCCTTGTACACCCGGCATGGAAAGATCTAAAATCATCAGATCAGCCGTCTCGCCGTATTGATCGGCAAGCGCAACGGCCTCTTCTTTTGTGTTGGCACTGTAGACGGTGTTACTCTGACCGTCGTAGTCCTTTAAGAGCATTTCAAGCGCCATGGTGACGATAGAGTGATCATCTACGATTAAAAACTGCATCTTCTTTCCTCAAATTCAGCCTTCTAATTTTAGCCATCCTGAGTTGAAAAAAACGGTGTTCAAAACAGTCAATTTCAATTCTCTCGGACGGCTGAGCTACAATGCCAATTGGATTTTTCGCGGACTCGCCATGGTTAACCCCAAAACTTACTATTCTTTTTTTGCTAAATTCATCCCGGCGTTATTACTCATTTCGGTGGGCAGTCTCGCCGCCGCTTTGCTTTGGATGCTAAGTTATTCGGATACCACCGCCATCGGTCAGGCCGACATTTATTGGGTGTTCTACCTTCATTTGGCTGCGTCCGTTACCGCAATCTTTTGTTATTGCGTCGTGGTGATCGGAAGCGTTTTTCATCTGCTTCATAACAAAGCCCTGATGCCGATTGTGTTTTCTCATGGATTTGCGCCGAGCGGATTTGTGATGACGCTTTTTGCATTGGGCTCAGGTGCCCTCTTTGGTCGCCCCATGTGGGGAGCTTTTTGGATTTGGGACTCGCGCCTGACCGCTTTGCTGATTTTGCTCTTTTTCTTTGCAGCCTTTATTTCGCTTTCGGCCTCAAGAGTCAATAACAGTCGCGAACTCAATGATAAAAAAGCCGCTATCTCCGCTCTTTTGGGTCTGGTGCTGATTCCCGGTTTGTATTTTTTCTTTGATCTGTTTACGCCGATGGCGCACGACCTCGATAACAGTCTCTTGCGCTCCAACGGCCGTGACGCTTATATCCTGATGAGTCTATTCGGCGTCAATCTTTTTTGCTACGCCTTAGCGATGTCTCTCGGTCGTTGTCGCACGGTGATTTTGGAGCGTGAAAAGCGGGCGGTGTGGGCTCAAGAGGCAGCCTTGGAAGGAGAGCTTTGATGAGTGAATTCTTTCTTTTCAATTTAACCGAACAAGGCTACAGCGTCGTTCTCGTTTTTATTTTGGCTGCCGTTTTGGCAGTGGCTGAGTTATGGAGTCTGAAAATCAGGCGTGCCAAGGCCTACCATGCATTGATGCGTGAAGCTCGGGCTCGTTTAAGTGAAATGCGCTTGAGAATTGATTGAAAAAAAGTTTGCGCTCAGTAGAGAAAAGTCGTGGCAACGGACCGATCGCTGCCACGACTTTTGTGTTAAACAGTAAACTGTTCATCCACGCCGTAAATTTACCATAAGAGTCTAATGGTTTGTACCTATTGAGCCCAGAGAAACCCTAATGTTTGAGAAAACACAAACAAACTTCAGGAACAAACACAATTTCAGGATTCCTTAAGTTTGACCACTCCGAGACTTGTATCGGTTTTGACCCGGGCGGTAAGCGTCATTTCACACTTTTTGCAATCAAAGGTGGCCCGGTAAACATTCGGCCCGGATTTTAAAATCAAAGGATCGGGGCGGTACCGACTCTTTAATGCCGGGTCGGCCTTCACTTTATCAAGATTATCTTTTAAGCACAGTCCTAAGGCATAGCGGACACAGTGCTTGGTGAGCATGACAGGAACTTCTCGGCGCACGGATCCGGTTTCAAGCGCCGGTTCCGTGATAACAGCTTCGTGGCGCTTATAAAATCGAACGGCCTGCTCGTTTAAGACGTTGGCTCTGAAATCCACTGCATCGGGATAGGGGAGCGACTCAGTGACGTGAGCTTTCGGTAAGCGCTCGAAATGATCGAGTCTTTCTTTTTGCATTTTTTCAAGCGCTTCGCGACGCATCGCATTGACGATACTTGCGGGTGCAAAATAGCCCTGATCGTCCAGTGTCAGACGGACAATTTCAAAGTCGGTTTCGCCCGTTTTTTTGAGATTTTTTTCAATATTGCTTCGGTTTTGTTCGATTCGAGCCGCTTTTTGCATGTTATCCGGGCGGGCTTGAGCGATCGCACAATTGCCTCGGCTGTCTTCGAGTCGTAAGGTAAAGCCTTCTTCTGAAGCGCTCCAAAAAGCGTTTAGGCCGATCAGTCGTTTGGCGGTCGATTTCGATAGTGCCTCTTCCCACGCCTGATCACGGTTTCTATACAAAACGGTGCCCGGGGTAAGCTGCGGGTGTTTTTTCGAAATCGGCCGTTCTCTGAGTGTCAAGCGCCAAAGCCCATGATCGATTTCTTCGGCGCGATTAACGGCAAAGCCCATGAGCGTTTTATCACGGCTTAAATAGGTTAAACCGTCAGCGTTATGAAGTTCTTCTTCCGATTTAACTTCTATGGCGTCCGATGCGATACGCACGATTTGCCCGATTTTCTCACCGCTGTTTTTCGGCGTTTCAAACACAGCCATATCGTGATGGCGCTCGCGCGTAAAGTAATCGGTAAAACCTCGATTGAAGGATTTGCGCGGATCGGGTTCAAAATTGATGAAGCTCACACCGTCACTGGAACGTTTGAGATCACCTCTTTCGGCGATGATCTGATCGAGAGCACGACGGTAGTGAGCGGTGATGTTTTTCACATAAGAGACGTCTTTTAAGCGGCCTTCGATTTTGAAGCTTCGCACTCCCGCGTCGATAAGTGCCGAGAGATTATCGGTTTGGTTATTGTCTTTTAAAGACAGCACGTGCCGGTCGGCGATAAGCTCTTTGCCCTCTTCGGTATAAACACTGTAAGGAAGACGGCAAAGTTGGGCACAGGCACCGCGATTGGCGCTGCGCCCGGTGGCAGCAAAACTTGCGTAACACTGACCGGAATAGCTCACGCAGAGCGCACCATGGATAAAGTACTCAATTCTGGCCGATTGAAGTGTCTCGTAGCATTGCCGGATTTCGGCAAGATTCATTTCCCGGGCAAGCACCACTTGGGAAAATCCCACGCTTTCCAAAAAACGGGCCTTTTGTGGTGAACGGACATCGCATTGAGTGGAGGCGTGCAGCTGTATGGGCGGCAGGTCACTATCCAAAATCCCCATATCCTGCACAATCAGGGCATCGACTCCGTTTTCGTAAGCAAGCCAGGCTAATCGAACCGCTTCGAGCCTTTCACTGTCATTGACAATGGTGTTGAGTGTCATGTAGACACGGGCATCGAAGCGATGAGCAAAATCCGTGAGCCGTTTGATATCGGCAAAGGCGTTGGCCGCTTCGACGCGGGCCCCGAACCCGGGTCCGCCGATATAGACCGCATCGGCTCCGTGCAAAATGGCTTCAATGCCGACATCGGCGTTTTTAGCGGGTGCGAGCAGTTCGAGTTCTTGAGATTTGTTCACGGACGGGTTCCTTGATCAGAAGTCTGAGCGGAAGATTCAGAATTGTTCTGTGAGTCTGCGCTCTCAATCGGGACAGAATCAGAGGAGGGGGCGGTTTCGGGGACCGGCCAAGGTGCGCAGGCTGATATTTGAAGCTTTTGAGCCAAAGCGCTGTCGCCTCGTTTTTGAGCAATTGCAGCCGGACTGATACCCTGATCGGTACACAGTGTTTTATCAGCTCCGGCCTTTAGCAGTGCATCAACGGTACTCGTTGCAATGATTCGAGAAGCCATGTATAGGGGCGTGACACCGCGCTCGGTTCGGGCGTTAACCTCAGCGCCTTTTTGAATTAAAAATCGCACCATTTCGGTCTGACCGGTACTGGCAGCGTAGTGCAGTGCCGTCCAACCGTAGTTGGCGTTCACGGGAGCGCCCATGTCAAGGAGTTTTTGAGCAAGCGCTTCATCGCCTTTGATGGCGGCAAGCATTAAAGGAGTCTCGCCTCTTAAGGTCGGTACCTTCACGTTGATTTTGAAGCTTCGCAAAAGCACTTGGTTGGTGCTGACCTTGGCGTCCATTCGGATGGCAAAAACAAGAGGCGTGTCGCCATTGGGCAGATAAAAATTGGGGTCGTACGCGAGCTCTCTGAGCATATAAGCCACTTTGGGCGCATCGTCTTTGGCGATAGCTTCCTGAAGCTGCCGATCAAGCGGCACGCCCGGTGTGATGCTTTGAGCCATACAGAGAAGGCTTTGGGCGCAAAGCGCCAGGGTCAGACACAGTTTAATCATTGGCGAGTCCAAAAAAGCGGTTGGCATTACGCATGGTTATTTGCGCAATAGTTTCACAATCGGTTTGACGCAATTGTGCTAAAAATTGTGCCACATGAGGCACAAAAGAGGGTTCGTTGCGCTTGCCACGCAAGGGAATAGGGGCAAGGTAAGGACTGTCGGTTTCGATAAATATCCTGTCTTGCGGGGCTTTGCGAGCGACTTCCTGAATATCCTGAGCTGAGCGGAAGGTCACGATACCGGAAAAAGAGAGGTATCCGCCCATATCGAGTGCTTTTTTAGCAAAGTCCCAATCACCGCAAAAGCAGTGCAGTACAAAACCGCAACGGTAAGCCTGGTGAGCCTTCAAAATGGCAATGGTATCGTCCTGCGCTTCACGAGAGTGGATGATGAGGGGTTTGCCGCTAAGGTTAGCCGCATCAATGTGGGTGCCAAAACGCTTGCGCTGCCAATCAAGCGGTTCATGACAGTAGTGATAGTCAAGCCCTGTTTCACCGACAGCAACCATCAAGGGATGCTTGACTCGTTTGGCGATTTCTTCAGTGCTCAGATCAGGCAGTTCTTCGTCCTGAGGACTCACAGCAAACGCTCCGAAAATTCCTTCGTTTTCTTCAGCAAGCTTGAGAACAGGCTCAATTTCTGCTTCTTCCGTTGCCACGACAACCGCACGAGTGACCTGTGCCTGTCTCATTCGAGTGATGACATCGGTTCGATCATTGTCAAACTGAGGCATGTGGATGTGGCAGTGGGTATCAAAAAACATTATTGTTCATTCCGTTAATAACGAAGGGGCCCGAGGCCCCTTCAAAAAGACAGTGGCAATCAGTGCTTGCGGGGAGACTCGTAGAGTTCTTCAATCTCTTGGGCAAAACGCTCGGCAATCTGTCTGCGACGCAATTTCATCGTCGGAGTCAGAAGCCCGTCTTCAGCCGTCCAATGTTTGCGCAGAATATAAACGTTGCGCGGCACGCCGTACTGTGGGAAATGCTTGGCAGCCTGACGCACACGTTTGACGATTTTTGCCCTGAGGTCTCGGCAACGGTTAAGGGCGGGACTGTCGGGCGTAATGCCCACTTCTTCGCACACGAGCCTAAAGAGCATCTCATTGACGACTACAAGTGCAGTGATATAAGGACGACCTTCACCGACCACCATCACCTGTTCAAACAGATGATCTTCCTGGATGGCAAATTCAACGTCGACCGGACAGATCTTTTCACCGGTACTCGTGACAATAATTTCTTTGATACGACCTTTAATACGGACACGTCCGCCGTCACTTAAATCAACCTGATCGCCCGTCCTGAGCCAACCGTCTTCGGTAAATGTTTCGGCCGTTTCTTTGGGCAAATTCCAGTAGCCCTTCATCATACTGGGGCCGAAAACCTGAAGTTCATCATTGGCGCCGGCTCGCACTTGGCAGCGAGCTAACGGTATACCGACGGTGTTGGGGTGGTTACCTGTCATGCCGTTCATGGAAATCACAGGGCTGTATTCGGTGAGACCGTAGGCTTGGCGGATATTGAGTCCCAAGGCACAGAAGAATTTCGCCACCATCCCGTTTAAGGCTGCTCCGCCGCTCACAATGTATTTAAAGCGGGGACCGAAGAGCGCTCGGACGGGTTCGGCTACTTCATTGAAGTAGAGCGACTTGATGAGATCGTCCATTGCGGGCAATCCGTCATCTTCTAACGGAAGGTCATTGGCGCGGCAAAAATCACGCCAACCGGCTGCAACCACGCGGTCGGCCATCTCCTGAAAAGAGGCGCCTTTTTTGACATATTGAGCTTGAATTTTGGCGTAAAACTGCTCAAGGATGCGGGGTACCGAACACATGACCGTGGGATGGATGTCCTTGAAGTCTTCGGCAAGTTGCATCGGGCCGCGGCTAAAGACAAGCGTTGCCCCGTGCGCCACGCAGTTGTAGTACGTTGCCGTTCGCTCAAAAGTGTGTGACAGAGGCAGGTACGATAAGAAGAGATCTTCGTCCGTGAGAGGCATCTGTTTGGCAATATCCTGTACGTTGGATAAAACCGCACGGTGTGTGAGCATGACCCCCTTGGGGCGACCGGTGGTGCCGGAAGTGTAGACAATGGCCGCAAGATCCTCTTCTTCGGGACCTGCCGGCAAATCAGCCTCATTAAAGGACTCGCCCTGTTGAAGCCACTTTTTAACACCGCAGTAGTGAGTGGCGTTACTTTGACCTTCCTCTTCCTCGGTGGTAAAGACAACTTGTTCAAGAGTCGGCACCGGTGTGTCGGAATTGAAAATTGCATTCCAACGCGCCTTGGTCGTCGTTACCAAAAAGCGGCAGCCGCTGTCACTCATGATATAAGCGGCTGACTCGGGTGTGTCAATCGCGTGAAGCGGAACCGGAATCAGGGCATTTGCTAAGGCAGCCTGGTCAAAAGTGAGCGCATCGAGCGAATTGATCAGCAACATCGCGACTCGATCACCGCGCTTAAAGCCCATTGCGGCAAAAGCTTTTCGCCAGCGCATGACCCGTTCACCGAATTCGCGCCAGGTGACACTCGTCCACTTTTCATGTTCATAATCAAAATAGCGATAACCCTCTTTATCAGGTTGAGTGGCGAGGGTGTGGGTGAGCATCTCCGGGAGTGTTTTGAAATCATCAATGTAGGTATGATCAGCCATTTTGATGTGTCTTTACAGAAGTTTTTTCTAAACAACTTATTCTACAGAAACAATGCTCTAAAAAATCACCTCTTTTTGTGTCTTTTTGTGCGAGAAAGGACAAAGAAAAGGCAAGGAACGATTGTCCTTGCCTGATTGAGAAACACCGTTTAAAGAATTATCCGGCGTGCGTTTCGTAGAGCTTTGTAATGTCGTCCTGGAAGCGGGCCTTAATGATGTGCCGCTTTAATTTCAAAGTCGGTGTAAGCATACCGTTTTCGATGGTCCAGGCATTCAGTGTCGGGATCACGGCACGGGGCACACCGTATTGCGGGAAGCCCTTGGTGAGTTTTTTCACCCGGCGCACAAGCGTTTGCTGAACAACCTTGGCATTTAATGACTTCGGGTCATTGGCATCAAGATTGAGTTCTTTAGCGAGCGCTTTCCAGTGTTCCGTCTCCAAAACAGCCACAATGCTGACGTACGGTAAGCCTTCACCCACGGCCATCACCTGAGCAAATAAGGGATCGGTTTCAATGGCCATTTCCAAGTCAGCCGGCGGAATCTTCTCACCGGAGCTCGTGACGATAATTTCCTTGATACGGCCCTTAATACGAACGTGGCCGGAGGGGAGAATATCGGCTTGGTCGCCCGTTTTAAGCCAACCGTCTTCGGTAAAGACATCAGCCGTAGCTTCCGGTCGGTTCCAGTAACCCTGCATCACGCAGGGGCCTTTGACTTGCAATTCGTCATTGTCGCCTAAGCGCAGCTGCATGTTGGGCAAAGCCATCCCGACGGTTGAGGGATCGTTGTGATGCTCTTTATTGACGGCAAGAATAGGGCTCGTTTCAGTCATTCCGTAGCCCTGATAAATAGGAATCCCTAAACCGATAAAGGTTTTGGCCACAGACTGGTTCAGTGCAGCGCCGCCCGAAATGAAAGCATGGGGCTTGACGCCGCCAAATACTTTGCGAAGGGTGGAGCCCACCTTGGCGTCGAGCCAATCGCCCATAAGGCCGTCCAGGCATTCACGCCAGGAATGTTCCACCGGCAAACCGTTTTCTTTGCAGAAACGTCGCCAACCCACTTCAACCGCCCAATTGAAAACGTAGCGGGTCACCATGCCCTTTTTGGCAAGTTGATCGTGCAGTCGGGCGTAGATGCGCTCGTAGATGCGCGGCACGGACATCAGAATGGTCGGACGCACATGCTGCAGGTCATCGACGATTTGCAGGATGTTGCGGTTAAAGAAAACTTCGTTACCCATGCCCATGGCAAGATAGTACGTTGTCGTACGCTCAAAAGTATGAGACAAGGGAAGGAATGAGAACCACTTGTCGTCAGGATCCGGGCGAATGTTACCCATCACGCCTTTGGCATTTTCCAAAATGTTTTCGTGCGTGAGCATCACGCCCTTGGGGCGCCCGGTGGTGCCGGAGGTATAAACCAAAGCGGCGAGATCCGTCGGTTCAAGTTTGACTTCCGGCAGGGCAATGTTATCGGCTGCATCGAGCCAGTCGGCTAAGGTGCAGACATTGATGCCGGTATTATTGACCTGATCGTCTTCCGGCACCGTGTCATCGGTGATGATGACCGCTTTGAGATTCGGCAGCGTATCGGCCTGACGGATACCTTTCCACTTGAGGTATTTGGCCGTGACTAAAATTCGGGCTTCACTGTCATTCAAAATAAAAGCGCTTGACCCCGGGGTGTCGACTGCATGAAGGGGAACAGGCACCAGACCACAGGCCAGGGCAGCCTGGTCAAAACAAATGGCGTCGATACAGTTAGGCAAAAGCATAGCCACTCGCGAGCCCTTGTCCAAATTAAACTTTGTAAAAGACCGGCGCCAACGCTGAACACGCTCATAGAGTTCGCGGTACGTCAAGGTTTTCCAAGTTTTTTCTGCAGTCACATACTGAGTGAGAGCGGGTAAATCATCATGACGACCCAAATGATGGGTAAGAACTTCGGGTAAAACTCGAATTTTCAGAAAGTCTTCATAACGGGTTTGTGTTGTTTCCATAGCGCTAGCTTCGTCTATACGGCTCATTGATGTCGGGTTAAGCATACTGGTATTTTCCCTTATTGTTAAGGGACTCATCCGAACGGATTACCATAAAAGAATCTTTCAATCCTGTTCTTCGAAAAGAGGAAATTTGGCTTTTTCTAAGCACAATGTATTAGTGATTGACATGAAAAATAGGTGAAAAGGCCTAATTTTTGAAAAAATTTCTCTGAAAAAACAAATAGATGTTATTGCAAAAACTCAAGCTTAAGATAGAATTAAGGACAAATTTCAAGCATGTAAGCTCCTCAATGTAAGAGCGATTCATAGCCTGGTCAGCAATGAAACACTCTCTTACCATGCTTAAAAAATGGGTTATCGAAGTCAGACAACGAATTTCGGTAACCCATTTTCCTATCCGGCGCTTTTCAGTCACTTCTTTTTTTCCAAACTGTAGTTAAACGGCGAATCAATTCGCTTGAAGTCGTCTGTCAAAAGCGTCAGTCGCCTGCTCTGATTCTCAACCAAGAAATTAAAAAGCTCCTGGCCGTTATCCGATCGGCACTGCCAGACGATGGCGTTCTCATTATCGGCACTGCCTTTGAGCGTGTAGCGTCGCCCCAGATACGAAAAAGTCATATCCTTTCCGTTTTCGGCTTCAAGGTAGGTGAGGTTAAGCAAAAATGTGCCGTCACCGCTATGAGTTCTGTGTCGGATGAATAGTTCGTAACGAATACCGGGGCAGTCGGCAGCCGGCAATAATCCTTCATAGTGCAGGGTAGTGAATTGCCCAAGGCTTTCATCTGTAGCTGAAGTTGACTGAGTGAAAAGCGTTTTGGTTCGTTGAGTGATCGTCCAAAGACCGGAGGGCATTTTTCTCAGATTCCACGTGTCGTCATCGGCTACATTCCAGGCGAAGAGTCCGTTCGGAAGTTTTCTATGCTCAAGGGTACGAATCACGCGTCCCTCAGTATCAAAAATAAGCGCCAGACGATCTTCATCGGTAAAAAGGACATACACAGCAGAGGTGTCTCTTACCGATTGCAGACGAATGGCTTTTTCAAATAAGAGAGGAAAAATGGGAGCGGTGGAAATTTTTTGAATTTCCAGGCCCGGTTCATAAGGGCCTGAGAAACGGACGTTTACCCGATCACCTAACCGTAAGCCTTTTAATTCCGAGCGGTCAGCATTCAAAGTGCTGAAACTCATTGTTTGATTGCTGCCGGTTAAAATCGTGACGGTGTTCATCGTCGCATCCGTGACGACACCGGTCTGGGTGACATTATTTGAAGCGCAGCCGGCAGCCAACAGGCAGGTGGCCAACAGAAAGACTTTTCCTGACATGGTCGAAATCCTTTGACAACAGCTCTGTCCCAATTTTAGGTCATTGATAATCAGATTATCAGTTAAATCAAAGAATTACCTATCAATTGTTATAAAAACTCATCATATATACTATATCTTGTGTTTTAGGGAAATCCCTTAGCTTTTGAAAAACCTCTTTTTTATTTGAAAATCAAGTCTTTTTTAAAGTGTGGATAAACCTGTTTCCTAAATATAGTGTGAGTCATAAAAGTGATGAATTTTTAGGCAATTAAATCAGGTGAACTTGGTAGAGTAACCCAAGCAAATCGCTCGGCTGTTTTTGAGCGAATTCCTTTTTGGGAGATCCCTGATGTACGAAAAAAAGTTGTCGCACCTGATTAAGCGTGACGGCAGTGTGAAAGATTTTGACGCCAATAAAATCGTTGCTGCCATTGCCAAAGCCGGTAAAGCGACGGGTGAATTCGATGAGGCATGCGCTGCTCGTATTACCGAAGAGCGAGTGTTGCCGAAGCTTGTGTCTTTGAATTTAGTGACACCGCACATTGAACAGGTTCAGGATGCGGTCGAGCATGCGCTCTTTGACGAGGGCTACTTCAAAACGCTTCGCGCCTATATCGTCTATCGTGAACAGCGTCAGAAAGCACGTGATGCCCGTCAAAGCTGGGTTAATGTGGAATCTTCCATCAACGAGTATCTGCAGCAGCTCGACTGGCGCGTCAACGCCAATGCGAACCAAGGCTACTCTTTGGGCGGCTTGATTCTGAATGTCTCCGGTAAAGTCGTAGCCAACTACTGGCTCAATTACATTTATCCGGCCGAAATCGGTCGTGCTCACCGCGAGGCCGATTTTCATATTCATGACTTGGACATGCTTTCGGGCTATTGCGCAGGCTGGTCTTTGCGTACGCTTTTAAATGAGGGCCTCAACGGTGTTCCGGGTAAGGTCGAAGCGGGCGCCCCTAAACACCTGTCTTCAGCCACGGGTCAGATTGTTAATTTCCTCGGCACCATGCAAAACGAATGGGCAGGGGCTCAAGCCTTTTCCTCTTTCGATACCTATCTCGCGCCTTTTATTAAAAAGGATAATGTGCCTTACGAGGAAGTGCTTCAAAGTATCCAGGAGCTCATCTATAACCTCAACGTGCCTTCGCGCTGGGGTACGCAGACGCCCTTTACCAATCTCACCTTTGACTGGACGTGTCCGGACGATTTAAAGGATCAGCATCCGCTTATCGGCGGCGTAGAAATGCCTTTCACGTACGGTGACTGCAAGCGTGAAATGGACATGATTAACCGTGCCTATATTGAAGTGATGACGCAAGGCGATGCCAAGGGACGTGTGTTCACGTTCCCGATTCCGACTTATAACATTACGCCGGACTTTGACTGGGATAGTGAAAATGCCGACAGGCTTTTTGCCATGACGGCTAAGTACGGTTTGCCGTACTTCCAAAATTTCATCAATTCCGAACTCAAACCCAACATGATCCGCTCGATGTGTTGCCGTCTGCAGCTCGATCTTCGCGAGCTTCTCAAGCGCGGCAACGGCCTTTTCGGATCGGCTGAACAAACGGGCTCACTTGGTGTGGTGACGATCAACTGCGCTCGCTTGGGCTATCTCTTTAAAGGCAATGAACAGGGCCTTTTTGATCGCCTTGACCATCTGTTGGAAATGGCTAAAACGAGCCTTGAAATCAAGCGTAAAGTCATTCAACGGCACATTGACCAGGGACTTTTCCCGTACACCAAGCGTTACTTGGGTACGCTTCGCAATCACTTCTCCACGATTGGTGTCAATGGGATCAATGAATGCATCCGCAATTTCACGAACGATGCTCATGACATTACCGATGAATGGGGACATGAATTTGCCCTGAAGCTTTTGGATCATGTCCGCGGCCGCATGGTGCAGTTCCAGGAAGAAACCGGTCATATGTATAACTTGGAAGCAACGCCTGCGGAAGGCACGACGTATCGCTTTGCCAAGGAAGACCGTAAGCGTTTCCCCGATATCATCCAGGCCGGAACCGAGTCCAATCCTTACTACACCAACAGCTCTCAGCTGCCGGTGGGCTTTACCGATGATCCGTTCCTGGCGCTTGAAATGCAAGATGACCTGCAGCGCAAGTACACGGGCGGCACGGTGCTGCACTTGTATATGGCCGATGCCATCAGCTCTTCTAAGGCTTGTAAGGAACTGGTGCGCCGCGCTTTGACTAAGTTCCGCTTACCGTATCTGACGATTACGCCCACGTTCTCGATTTGTCCTAAACACGGCTACATCTCGGGACGGCATGATTTCTGCCCGATTTGCGATGCTGAGTTGATTCGTGAGAAGAAGGCAAAGGCTCAGGCCTGCGGCCAGGATTGCTAGATATTAAGGAGTGCTGAAAATGGACAAAAAAGAAGAGAAAATTGAACTCAAAGACATTGAACGCCAACCCTGTGAAGTGTGGACGCGTGTGATGGGCTACCATCGTCCGGTGTCTTCCTTTAATACAGGGAAAAAGGGCGAATTCTACGAACGCAAATGCTTTGTGGAAAGCAAGTGCGGTTTAGGTAAATAAGCCTGTCGTCGGTGGCGTCGGAAGGATTAATCTTTTCGGCGCCTATTTGTCTTCGGGGATTGAATGATGTCGTTAAGCGGTGAATCATTGAGTGCGGAGCACCTTAAAATTTCGGCCATTACGCCTTACACCAGTATCGATTATCCGGGTTATTTTTCAGCCGTGGTTTTTGTTCAGGGCTGTCCGTGGCGATGCCGGTATTGCCATAATCCCCATATGCAGTCGCGTGAATTTCATCCGGAGTACCTGCACAGCAGTTGGCAAGAACTGGTCAATCTTTTAAAGAGGCGTCAGGGCCTGTTGGATGCCGTGGTGTTCTCGGGCGGCGAGCCTACGCTTGATCCGGCGCTCCGAGATGCTATGCAACAGGTCAAGGCAATGGGTTTTAAGATCGGGCTTCATACTTCGGGTTGTAACCCTGAGCATGTTAAGCGTGTGATTGATTCAGTCGATTGGGTGGGATTGGATGTGAAGGCTTCTTTAACGGATAGTGAGGCCTATCGTTGGATCGTGGGACTGGAAATATCCGATCCTGCCCGGCATGTATCGGAAACATTGGAAATTATTCAAAAGGCGCAGGTGGCTTACGAATGCCGCACAACAGCCCACCCGGACTATTTGCCTGATGAAATAATTTTGAAACTCGCCCGAGAGCTTAAAGATCGGGGAGTGGAAAATTTTGCCCTTCAGATTTACCGCAAACCCAAAGAGCTTGATCTTCCCTTTGAAAACGTCGGACACGAATACCCCGAGCCTGAAACCATTGAGACGCTAAAAAAGCTTTTCCCGAATTTTGAATTAAGGCGAGAGTAGTTTAAAGAGTCAGGCGGGTGCCGCACCCGGCCCAATCCACATCTTCAAATGCTCGGGCCATGGCCGCGGCGGCTTTGAAACCCGTGCAGTGATTGGGCCGCCAGCGTCTGACTCGAAATGCCTTGAGCGCATCGATCCATACGGGGAGTTCTTTATCGGTTGCGGCACTTAAATGCGTACCGCCCAAAACTGTATCAAAAGAGTCAACCGAAAAGGTTTCCTGAGCGTAACGCAGAATGTTCGGCAATCCGGCATGGGCGCAGCCCAAGATCACGCTGAATCCGTTTTGTCCTTTGACTAACAGAGAAAGGTCATCAGCAAAGGTATCGGGAATAATTTCTCCGCCTTCGGTTTCTTCCCACATATTTTTTGAGTTGACAAAGCGGGGATCACGTGCGTTTTCAGGGACAGTGAAGGCAATGAGTTCGTTTGAAATTTGAGCCCAGGTGTCAATCGGGTCGGTGAGGAGATTCTCAAAAAGCGGGCCGCCCCCGCCGTTTCGCTTGTGATCGGCATCGCCCCACCGTTGTCGGGTGATGGTGCGGGCTCCCCAGCGTTTGGCCTGCGGTGCCAGCATAATTGCGTCAACCAATCCGCCCGTATGATCAAAATGAGCATGCGAAAGAATAATATGTTCAATCATTTTTGGATCAATCTTGAGGACTTTGAGGTTGTGGACAAAGCCGTGAGCTTCAGAACCGGTATCCAAGAGCGCTCGCGTGGTCGGGCTCTCGAGATAAACACTGTATCCCCATTCAGCTCTTAAAAGGCGGTTTGTGCAAAAATTTTCAACAACGACAGTAATTTGCATACGATTTCTTTCCCAAATCGGTGACGATAGTGCTAATATAGCGCCGCTTTTGCAATCAGGACAGACTCAGACGCTAACTTATTAATTCGTCAGCGAAAATGTACAGATTTTGCTTGCAAAGGTCGGAATTATTTATTACAATCCCGTTTTTTCTGTCCTTGCCACACCGGAAACAGACGCTCCGGGTGGCTTTTCCCGTAAGGAGACAATACCAATGCGTCATTATGAAATTTGCTTTATTGTGCACCCGGATCAAAGCGAGCAAGTGCCCGCTATGATCGAACGCTACAAAGCTCTCGTCGCTGAACAAGGCGGCAAGATGCATCGTGTGGAAGACTGGGGTCGTCGTCCCTTGGCCTACCCGATTCAAAAGTTGGTCAAGGCTCACTACGTTCTCATGAACGTGGAATGCTCTCACGAAACGCTCGCTGAGATCGAAAACGGCTTCCGCTTCAACGACGCCGTGTTGCGTCATTTGACGGTCAAGATGAAGAAGGCTGAAACTGCTCCCTCTCCGATGATGAAGATTGTCGAAAGAGAAGAACAGAAGAAGGCCGCCAGCGAAGCTGCTCAGGCTCAAGCCCAAGCTGCTGAAGCTCAAGAAGCTGCCGCTGCTTAATTAATTTGTATTTTGTCGGAAAGAAAAAGAGAAACCGGTGAACACGATCAGATTAACGGGCGAGTTCACGCAAAAAGCCCAGATGCGGTACACACCCGCAGGCCTGGCGGTTTTGGAAGTGGTGTTTCACCACATGAGTGTGGTTAAAGAGGCAGGTGAAGACCGAAAGTTGGTTTTCGATTTTGCCTGTAAGGCCTGTGGTGATATCGCTGAAGCCTTGGACAAAGAGCCGCTCGGATCGGTTTTTGAGATCTCCGGATTTTTGGCCCCGCGCTCACAACGTTCCCGACAAATGATCGTTCATATTACGCAATACTCACAAGGAGTTTAAAAATGGCTTTTGGTGCAAAGGGCAAGGGTAAGCCGCGCCGTGGCAACCAACAAAACGCGCTTTTTAAGCGCAAGAAGTTCTGCCGCTTTACGGCTGAACACGTCGAAATGATCGACTACAAGGATGTGGAAACGCTCCGTGACTTCATCCAAGAAAACGGCAAGATCATGCCGGCTCGTTTGACGGGCACGAAGGCTCACTATCAACGTCAACTCGACACGGCCATCAAGCGCGCTCGTTTCTTGGCTTTGTTGCCGTACACGGACAATCAATAATCGAGTGAGGAGTTAATCAAATGCAAGTTATTCTTCTTGAAAAGATTACCCACCTCGGTGAATTGGGTGACATCGTTAAGGTTAAGGATGGTTACGCTCGTAACTACTTGATCCCCACCAAGCGTGCCAAGCGTGCTACGCAGGCCGCTATTGCCGAATTCGAACAACGTCGTGCTGAACTTGAAAAGGCTCAGGCCGAACGTATCGCTGCTGCTGAAGCGATCGCTGCCAAGTTGAACGGTGACGTGGTTGAAGTGGCCAGCAAGGCCGGTGTTGACGGTCGCCTCTTCGGTTCCGTCACGAACGCCGATATTGCTGAAGCCCTCCAAGCTCAAGGTTTCGATATTAAGAAGGCTCAGATTCGTTTGCCCAACGGCCCGATCAAGGCTTTGGGTGAAACCCCGATCGTGATCGGTTTGATGACGGACATCACCGCCGAAATCACCGTGCGTGTCGTGGCTGAAGCTTAATTCAGTATCCTGACCCGATGACAGAGGTTCGTCTCCCTAAAGGAGTCGAACCTTTGTTTTATCTGAGACCCGAAACGAATCGGGTTGTCTTTTTGACCTACAATTGTTTTCCAAATCGCCTCCGGTCCCCAGTCTGATGGATGAGAACCGGCCGACAGTAGGATATTCTTTGAATAATCAGTCTTACTTATTGATTTTTAAAAGAAAATACTCTTTTTTGAAATATTAAATTTTCATACAATTTCTTTCAAGCCTGAAAAGGTGCTCTGGTACAATACCGAGCAGAAAAATTGCAGATTTTGATTGAAAATGCCTGAAGAAAAATCTAATGACAGCGTTCGCCTGCCTCCGCACTCAACCGAAGCAGAGCAGGGACTTTTAGGAAGCTTATTGATCGATAACCGTGTCTTTGACATGGTCAACGACGTGATTACCTCCGAAGATTTCTATCGGGGGGATCATCGTCGTATTTATGAACACATCTCGCAGTTGATCAATAACGGGCAGCCTGCCGACGTTTTGACCGTGCACGATTCTATGACCCGTGTCGGTTTGGCTCAAGAGGGGACAAAGAGCTTTTTGAACTCCCTGGCGATGAATACGCCTAACTCGGCCAATGCCCGTCGTTACGCTGAAATTGTTCGTGACCGAAGTATTCTGCGCAGTTTGGTAAACGTCGGCTCGCAAATCGTCGATTCTGCCCTGGATACCAAGGGGGTGGAAACCAAAGATATTTTGGATAGGGCA
The DNA here is from genome assembly GCF_016901835.1 of Parasutterella secunda. GTDB lineage: Bacteria > Pseudomonadota > Gammaproteobacteria > Burkholderiales > Burkholderiaceae_F > Aphodousia > Aphodousia faecavium. The sequence continues at coordinate 146,552 of NZ_JACJKX010000003.1, forward strand.
GAGAGTTCCATATTCAAAATCAGTGAAGATGCACAGGTGGCCGGTGCCGGCTTAAAGTCGATTACCGGCGCATTGGCTGAAGTGAGCGATCAAATCACAAAACTCTATAACTCCAAGAGCCAGAATCCGGTCACCGGCGTCCCCACCGGTTTTATTGATCTGGACCGTTTAACGAAGGGCATGCACCCCGGTGAATTGATCATTGTGGCCGGTCGTCCGGCTATGGGTAAAACGACCTTCGCCATGAATATTGCCGAATATGTGGCTATGCGAGCCGAGATGCCTGTGGCCATATTTTCGATGGAAATGCCGGCCGAGCAGTTGGCGATGCGTTTGATCAGCTCCTACCAACGTATTCGTCTCGAGCACTTGAGAAACGGACGCCTTGAAGGCGATGAATTCCAGAAGATGAGCGCGGCGGTCACAGATATTTCCAATTCGAGAAACATCTTTATCGATGACTCTTCGGGTCTCACGATTTCGGATCTGCGCTCGCGGGCCAGACGCCTGTCACGCGAAGTCAAGCGATTAGGCTTGATTGTGGTCGACTACATTCAGTTGATGTCAGGCGACGGCCGTGGGGAAAACCGCGCTCAGGAAATTTCCGAAATGTCGCGCGGCCTGAAACTTCTTGCCAAAGAGCTCAATTGCCCCATCATCGCTTTGTCACAGCTTAACCGCTCGCTTGAACAGCGTCCCGATAAGCGCCCGATGATGAGTGACTTGAGAGAATCCGGTTCCATCGAACAGGACGCCGATGTGATTATTTTCCTCTACCGTGACGTGGTCTATAACCAGGAGTTAAAAGACACGGATCAGGAGCGCGATGCCGAAGCCATTATTCGTAAGCAGCGTAACGGTCCGACCGGTACGGTTGAATTAACGTTCTTCGGTGAGTACACACAATTTAAGAATAGAGCAAGGGTCTGATGCTATGGACGTTTTGATCACTTACGGTTTATACGCGGTTGCCTTTTTATTGATTTTGGTCGGTTTGGCCGGAACCATAGTCCCGGCGCTTCCGGGTATACCGATGATTTTTGCGGGTGGTTGGCTCATTGCCTACATGGAGGATTATCAGTATTTCGGTTGGGGAACCCTGATTGCTTTGGGTGTCCTGACAGTCATCTCAATCATCATCGATTGGGTGAGTCAAACGCTAGGTGCACAGAAAGCCGGTGCGACAAAACTGGGTTTAACCGGGGCTTTAGTCGGAACCATTGTCGGTATTCCGTTCGGTCTTCTCGGTATTTTCCTTTTCCCGGTGATCGGTGCCTTTGTGGGCGAAATGATCGGGCACCGTGATATGCGTAAGGCGGGCAAAGTCAGTTGGGCGACTTGGATCGGGATGATTGCGGGCATTGCCGCGAAATTGGCAATAGCCTTTATTATGATCGGTATTATGTGTGTAATGCGGTTTGTTTAATCACACCGCATAGATTTTGGGGAGGCTTCAATAACCTCCCCATTTTTTCGTATCAATGGTCTCGAGCGGCTTTGTGTCGCAGGTGGCTTTGCAGCCCCTCTTCAGTATGTTTGGCTTCTTCAAGCTGCTTTTGTTTTTCAAGACGGGTGAAGTAGCTCGCTAAAATCCCCGAGACCACAATCATCACCATACCGGCCACAATCGTCAGATTGACGCTGTCTCCGAAAACAAACACGCCCATGATCGTTGAAAAAAGAATCACGGTGTACTGAAGTGCACCGCTTAAAACCAAATTACCGCGACTGAATGCTCGGGTTAAGAAGAATTGTCCGCAAGTCGAGCAGATGGCAAAACCGGCAATGGCAATCGCAGCAGTGGCCGTGGGCATGGTAAAGCCACCCGTGAAGAGCGTTCCGATCAGCCCGCATAAAGACCCCACTAGTACCAGATAGAAAAGAATACGTAATTCGGGCTCTTTCATCAGTCCCAAGCGTTTGACATAGGTGGTGGCCACAGCCGTGCAAAAGCCTGATCCCAAACCCACTACGGCAGCGAAATATTCATCGGGCGTGATGGTGGGCGAGAGCATCACCGTTACACCAACAAAGCCTAAAAGCAAGGTTGAGAGCAGTTTCCAGTTAATACCCTTGTGCTTTGAGAGCAAAATGCCGATCGTAAAGCAACCGATAAAAAGCGGAGAGGTGTAATTCAATGTCATCGCCAAACCGACATTGAGATGGGCGATGGAGTAAATGCCTGCCATGACGGCACCGGCTCCCATAAAGGAGCGGATGAGGTGATCGGCCGGGTGGACGGTATGCACGGTGATGTGCCTGTAGCGCATCATGGCATAAAAGATCACTAATCCGAAAAAGGAGCGGTAAAAAAGGACCTCGAAAGATCCGATTCCTTCCACACTGGAAAATTTAACGCATATGGCATAAAGGGCGAAAAAAAACGCCGCGACCACCATCCATAACGACTGCATGGCAATCCTTTCTCTTAAGGGTTAACGATAATATCGGTATAGCCCTAAAAAATGACATCCAAAGAAAAAGTCAATCGGTTTTGATTTTCGTCTATTTTTCGGCAAGGCGATCAGCCAAGCCGCTGGCTCTTTGAGTCTTCACCAAAACGGAGCGCTCAATGCTCTTTGCGGTGCCAAAAATTGCTGCTTCGTCTTGCGCTCGGGTCACTGCTGTATAAAAGAGTTCGCGACAAGCAAGGGGACTGTCTTCTGCCATGGGTAGGAGAACCGCCACGTGAGCAAATTGTGAACCTTGAGATTGGTGAATGGTCATCGTAAAAGCCGTGTCATGTTGAGGTAAAAGTCCGACCGGAATGCGTTTGTTTCGATCGCCGATGTAAAGTTCGTAGCGTTCGGGATCATTTTCAAGCGGCAAAACAATGCCGACGTCACCGTTATAGACATCGAGCGATGGCGTGTTCTGGCGAATAATCACTAATCGACCGGGATAAAACAGTGAATTCGATGCAATGTGAGTTTGTTCTCGAATCCGATTTTCAATAAAGTCGTTGACGGCATTCACACCGTTGTGGCCCACCCGTTGTGCAGCCAGTACTCGGAAACTTTCAGCACATTTCCATAGCTCGATTAATTTTGAATCGTCTTCAATCAAGGAGTGACGATCGTCAAGATAGTCCTGCAGGGCTTTTAGGTAAGCATTTAAATGAGGACTCAACCATTTAACCAGAGCGGGATCAACGGGGTTTTTACTCTTGTAGAGGTGAATGCTGACCTTGTCTTTGCCTTCTGAAGCATTTTTAAATCGCTTGATAAAGGCTTTGCAGTCAAAGTCGGCTTCGGCCGTTTTGATCGCCTGAGCCAAAACGCCGACATTGGAGTCGTGCGTAAAGCGATGGCTGATTGTGAGCTCAGCAAGATTACTCGATAATGCACCGTTTTCACTTGTCATGTCCGCCAGTACCGATCCCGGTCCCACCGCTGAGAGCTGATACTTATCCCCGAGCAGAATCAGTCGGGTGCGACGGGCATCGATCACGCTCAAAAGCCGATCGGCTAAATGAAGGTCAATCATTGACGCTTCGTCCACAATCATGACATCGATATCGAGCGGGTTATCCTGATCGGAAATTTTGCCTTTTTTGTTTCGCGTCAAAAGCCATTTATGGATGGTCTGTGCCGGTAATGATTCATCCCGGATGAGATGGACAAGATTCGGAAAGAAGGAGGAGAACTGCTCACAGGAACCGACCAGTGATTGCATGATTCGCGCGGCGGCTTTACCCGTGGGGGCTGCCAGCGCAATTTTGAGATTCGGTCGGTCAATCAGCAGACACTCTAAAAGTTTGGCGACGACGGTTGTTTTACCGGTACCGGGTCCGCCCGTAATAATGAAAAATTGCCGCTCCAAGGCTCTTGCCACGGCCCCTTGTTGCTCAAGGCGACTCGTCTCATCGGTAGGGGAGGGTTTGCCATACTGCATCCCGTTAAATGTCGTTAACGCCTTTTGAACTGCGGGGCTCAGAGTTTGCGGGGTGTCCTGAATCAATGCAAGAATTTTGAGAGCAACAGCTCTTTCCTGCATGAAGTGGCGCTGCATGTAAAGTCGTCTGAGGCCATCCGTATCATCCAAGACGAACGGCACTAGGGGATCGGGTGCTTGCTCAAGTGATAAGGGCTTTCGGGTGAGTAATTTCTTTTCGCACAGAAAAGCAACGTCCGCCTTACTTAAAATCTCTTCGGAATCCGCTTTGTATTGAATGCAGACACTGCCCTCTTCTTCCGTGAGCGCGTAAGCGTCCATCAATTTCGTCAAACACTCAGGCATCGCCTCGTTGACACCGTTTGCCCGACAAATCGTTCTCCAAAGAGCCTGTCCGATTACTCGCCAAGCGGCTTGAGAGTCTGTTAAAACAGTTTCCGATTCATGCATAACTGAAAAACCTTAAGAGAAGTGATTGCCCGCAATATCAAAACAAGTCAGTCCGTTATCCCGCCACATACTAACAACGCTGTCACGGTCATCGACTGCAAAAAGAACTTCATAAAAGGGTTCAATGAGCTCCCGATACATTTTCAGTTTGAATTGAGGATCGGTTAATTCGGGATAGCCGCTCAGAATCAGTTGATCGTAATGAATATCGTTTTTTTCAAGCCACTCGACAGTCTGCGCTTTAAAGCGGCTTGGGCGAGCCGATAATAAAATCACTTTAATGCCTTTTTCTTCAGCCATATCGATCAGTGCTTTGCTCGGAACAATCACTGTATCGAAAACACAGGCTGCATGAAATTCTTCCCGGCGCTTGGGTCGTTCGCGCATGAAATGTACACGATGTTCGCAATCGCAAAGCGTGCCGTCCAAATCAAAGATAATCGCTTGAGGTTTGTGTCGGATCATTTTTCTTCCTTTTCCGTTTGCGCGGCTGCGGCGTGTGCGACCACCACTCCTTCGTGGTAACCGTTTTCAAAAAAGTCATCCAGGCAGGTGATCAATGCCAGGGGAGGGCGAGTGACGAACACTCCGTAGGGAGACTCATCGCTTCGGCGGATACCGCGAATGAATGCATAAATGGCGCCACCGATTTTTTCTTCCGGTGAATTAATCCCGCAAAACATCAGGTGACGTCTTAGCGCAACGAGGTAAATCAGGTATTGAAGACTGTAGTGGTGTCGATTAATTTCGGCAAGCATCCGTTCTGAAGTGAAATCTTCAGGTTTTTCGGCAAGCTTGGTGCCCTTCCAGTCCAAAACAAAGTAGCGTCCCTCAAACTCGAAACAAAGGTCGATTGCACCGGTCAGATACCCCTTGAGCTCTTTGTCGTTTTCAATATTGATGTGATAGATCGGATCAAAATGCGAAAGCAGTCTGCTCAGATTTTTAGTCGTCACAGGAGCTCTTCCTTCTTTAGCGTCCCCGATAGCGATGGTAAAGCTCATTTCCGGAGTTTTCCGATGACTGTCTAAGTCGCACAATCTGAGATCACTCTCTGTAGCGAAAGTGCTCTTATCCACAAGGGTGCAACAAAGGACGTCTTTCAGGAGTTGATTAAAAACGGGCAACCACTCTTCAACGCTGTAGGGCTCCAAATGGTATTTAAAAGCTGTCAATTGTCGCACAAGGCCTCTGTTGAGAGTGGTCTCTGCTTCGACGATTCCCCTTTCGGCATTTTTGACTATCGTAAAGTCCGTCTTTTCAAAAAGACTGTGTAAGAAAGTCCCGCTTTCAAGACCTCTTTCAAATTCCAGAATATTTAGTTCTGAAGAGTCTTTTCTTTTTTGTACTTCATTGATAAAGCCGGACTCATCTGACTCTTCATCAATACTGTCTTCTTTTTCTTCAATGAGGGTTAGATTTTCCGTTGTTTCCGTAGCACCCCGAGCAATCGCCGTATAGCTAGTAGGAAACCATGATGTGGCAATCATTCTGCCGGGTGCAGCAGTCAGATCATCGTTATTAATGATTACCTGACGGTTATCCGACAGATTGTCGTGCCAATCAATCCGAGTCGTGTCATCTTCGATCGTTCTGACGATCAAGGCGCTTTTTTCATGGCCGTTTTGTAAGTCATCTAAAGCTTTTTCATATTGATCTGTATGGGGCGCAGCCGAACCCGTCAGCGACCGTGTGTAACCGTTATCCACTCCTTTTAATTGTTTGCCGCTTTTGAAATAGTTCAGGGGCAACACCAGGCGCTGAGAGGCTCGGGTCATGCCGACATAGCCCAATCGAAGAATTTCCCAATCGTCCTCACGGTCGATGGAGTCGATGACTTCCGGGTACAGGGGAATGAAACTGATACGCAGGTGAATTTTCCCGTCGATGACCTCTTTAAATACATTCTTTTTATAGCGATTACCTTTAAAGGCACTGAGTTCATTGGCGTAGAGCAAAAAGACAACCGGGTATTCAAGCCCCTTACTCTTGTGAATGGTCATAATGTTGACCAGATCGGCATCGCTGTCGATTCTCAAGCGATACTTTTCCTCATCGGGCGGATTGGTAATTTGCTGCTTGAGCCACCGTGCAAGTCCGGAAATGCCTTTCAAAGATAAAGAGGCTTCCTGGAGAACTTCGATGAGCTGTTGGTAGTTGGCAAGTCTTCTCTCACCGTTTTGTACAGGTAGCAACCGCTCCTGGGTTTTAGACTGAAGCATCAGACGCGCTAGCGCAGCCGAGACGCCTCGTTTAGTCCAGATCTCTCGAGCCTCTTCGATCAACTCTCTCGCCAGCAAGGCATTTTTATCATCAATAACGTTTCCCGATTCATTTTCAAAACCCTCAGGCACAATGGCATTGATACTTTCGCCCATCAATCGGGTGGCTCGGGCAAGTCTTAAAGCCCGAATATCGTCCGGTGCCTCAAGTGCGAGAAGGATCCAGAGAATTTCTCGAGCCTCTTCAGTCATAAAAATATTGTTTTCATCCTGAAAAAGAACTCGAATACCACGCTTATTTAAATTTTGAATTAAAGGTTCGGCGTCTTTTTTTCGTCGAACCAGAATAGCAATGTCGCCCGGTTGCAGTTTGCGCTCAGCCGTTTTATAGACATTACCCGATAAAAGAGCACTGATTTCCGAGGCAATCAGTTCAGATTGCTGTTTGCGGTTCGCCTCCGGATTTAAAACCGTATCCGGGTTCTTTCTCCAGATTTCAAAAACGGGCAGCGGTTTAAAGCCATCGCTTGTATTGAGCATCAAGGGTGTTTTATCGGCACCGGCTTCAAGCGTGCTGTAGCTTACGCCGGAATCCAGAAACGGTGTGTCCGCATGAGTGTAAAAAGCATTGAACGCTTCAAGCAGTAAGGGATTGGAGCGATAGTTGACATTAAGCTCGAAGATATCCCCGATATCTTCTCTGGCGGCCAAATAAGTATTGAGATCAGCGTTTCTGAATCGATAGATCGATTGTTTGGGGTCGCCTACGAAAAAGACAGAGCGCGCAGGGCTTTTATCACTTAAAAACAGGCGCTTAAATATCGTGTATTGAATCGGATCCGTGTCTTGGAATTCGTCAATGAGTATGCCATCGTAGCGGGAACGAACGCGATCGGCGAAAGCGGGATTATCCAATTCGCTGTACATATCAAGCAGCAAGTCATCAAAAGAGCGAATACCGCTTTGACGTTTCTTGCGTTTTAGTTCCTGCGGAGCCCAGTCAATGAAGCGTTTCATGACCGCTTTGACTTCATTATCGAGTGCTTTTTCCGCATCGGTGATCTTTTCGTTGATTTTTCCGGTTTTGGGATCAATAAAAAGCACTTGATCGAAAAGTTCAACTGTGCGGTCTTCAGGCGCTGCTGTGAGTGCTTTAAGAAGATCTTTCCATGGAGAGTACTCAATGAGTGCACTCTTTAACGCTACGTTATCCGTTGCGCTTAATTCCTTTCTGAGGAACTGATCAATAACCTCTCGGCGCAAATCGTCATCAGTGCCGATTTCAAAATCAAAGCCTTCGGAACTCGAAAACTTATTTTCTTCGAGCATCTTTTGACAGAAACTGTGGATCGTACAGATGGAAGCGTCATCCATGCGGTCAATGGCCTGTCGGAAAATTTCCTCTGAAATATCTGCTTCACGCCATTTTTGTACGAGCAACAAAAGTGTTTTGTCGTATTGTTCATCATCGTCTTTGGCACTCAAAAAGGCTTCCCGAGCTGTAATGAGCAATTCCCGCACTCGTTGCCTTAATTCGGCAGTAGCGGCTTTGGTAAATGTCACGAGTAAAAGCCTGTCGATACTGAGCCCTTCCTCAACAATGAGCCTTAAAACGATATGAATAAGGGAATAGGTTTTGCCCGTACCCGCACTGGCTTCAATAAGGTGACGGCCATGAAGCGGAGTGTTGACGACATCAAATATTCTGCTCATAACTCTCTCCGCTTACTAAGTTATCGAATTTTGTACCGAAGTCATTTAACTTCTTCTCTGAGTTGTCCCGGCTTGAAGGCTTTGATCCGCTCTTACCTTTTGTGCTTTTAGCTTTTTTCTCCGGATTAATCGATACAGGGGCGATCAGTTTGTCGGCAGCCCCAAAAAACGCCTTACTTAATGCTTTGACTTTTTCATAGTCACGTCCGCGCCACAAAATCGGTTCCATGTTGTTATAGTCGCTGCTCGAAGTCATCGCACAGCCTTTTTCAATTTGAAGTGCAATGAGTTTGGCAAAAGAATCGATAAAGGTTCGGGCGCATGAAGTGTCAGGGGCCTCATAAAGGTTAAATATCGAATCGCCTTTCAGATCTAATGTGATGAGACCGACGGGGCAGTCGGCTGCTGCCAATGCAGCCATTTTCACAAAAGCGCGCTTTTGAGCTGAGTCCGATGCGCAAGCCTCGATTAAATAACCGACATCAGACTTGATGTTTGCTAAAAAGGGTAGGCTCTCAGACGATACGTTGGAGTCAAAATGAAAAAGCGTTACGTCTTCAAGCAAAAATCTCTTAACGGGCTCACATGATTTGAGGTTGATTTCTTTATTGATGACTTCGGCCCTAGCCAGCGACATGATTTCGTTTTTGAGCTCAAAGGTTTGGCGTGCTTTTGAAATTTCATCTGCAAAGGATAAAACCCGCACGGCAGGCGTTCCCTTTAACGGGTCACGGGCAAAGCGTTTTTCAATTTCTTTAACGGACAAACCCTCTTGCAACGCATTCATCAAATCAAGTCTGATCAGTGTGTTTTGCAGAGAATTTTTTTCGGTAATAACCGGAACAGATTCCGGAATTTCAGCCTCAAAGACCTGAAAGTCAAGACGCTTTTGAACCCATTTGACAGGGTCGCTATAAAAAGCAAGAAGATCTTCCAGGTAAAGCGTATCGGAAATACGATTGGCGGCAATCGGCCCGGTCAACATCACGGGTTCAACGTTTTGATAGCCTTCTTTTCTCGCTTTTTCGAGGGCATTTAATGTGTGAGTTTGAAAACTTTTCCAAAACCGGACAGTGTTACTTGTAAAGTTCTCAACTGCCGTGTCTGTCAGCGTAATCGATGCAGTCAACGCCTCACCCATCCGAGCTTTAGCTTGTAAAAGAGTTTCATCAGTTTCATTGAGTGCGTTCGTCGTGAGTAAATCCATCAAATCCACAACAACGGGAGACGGATTAAGCGGCGCTTTTTTGTCGCTACCGACGCAGTAGGAACACACGAATCGATCTCTTGCCGATAAGAAAGCATCGAGAAACACGTTTCTGTTGTCAGAACGACTGTCACGGTCATTTTGACGCTTGAGTGATTCAGAGCCCATGAGATCGAACTCTTCAAAGCGCTGATTGCCGGGAAAGCCCGAATTCTCATCCATGCCGATTGCAATAATGACCTTAAAGGGTAACCCTCGAAATGTTTGCATTCCTGCCAAAGTAATGCGACCCACTGCAGGATAGCGTTCATCGGGTGTGGCAATACGATCTTCGAGTGCACGCCAGTAAACCGTAAGGGGCATGGTGATGGGTTCAGGAACGGTCGTGAGAGCAAACTCCTGAACACGCAGGCAGGAGCGCAAATTCATGAGCGAAATTCTGTTGGTATTTTTTGCAAAAAAGTCATCAATTAAACGATGTGCCCAAAGCGAAAGATCCGCAGGAAGTGCCTCTTTACCCAAAGCTGTCATGCTTTCAAAAGCCAGACGCAACTTTTCGCTCAGCTTGCAAAGTTTTAAAAATAAAGCCTTGTTTTCAGCAATGTCAGCATAGCGCGTCAATCCGCATTGCACGGGCAAAATGTCAGCCGGACATGCGTTTTGGTTTTCTGCATAAACATACCCCCAGGAGAGCCTTTCTATTGCTCGCTCGAGTGTTCCGTCTTCGGCTTCATTTAAACCGGTCGAATCCATTCCCGGATGGGTAAAGCGGAAATGATCGCTATTGATTCCATCTCGAAAGCCGGCGCTCACCAGCCAGTCATGAAGCACATTCAAGTCATCAAGGCTCAGTCCCAGACTTTCGCAAACCATCGGTAATTCAAGCCAGGCATTGAGTTTAGGCAGCGTTAATCCCTCAATGAGTAACTTACCCAAATCCACAAGACTTTTAGCCGTGAGATCAGAGCCCGCGGAAGAGTTACCCATAATTTGATAGTCCATTCGGTACTCGGGCGGCAGGGCTTGCATACAGGCTTCAAAAACCGGTGCAGTTTTCTCAATTTCGGGTGTAATGATCAATACGTCTTCAGGTTTTAACCCTAAGGACTTGTCGGCAAAGAATGCCTGAATCATATTGATGGCATTCTGCACTTCACGGGTCAAGGTTGGAGCCTCAATAAAGCGTATGGATTGATCATCGGGATCAAGTTTTTGAGGCAACAGATCTGAGCAATTTTGCAAAATGGCCTTTTGAGCCTGATGCAGGAGCGTATTGTCTGTGGCAATGAGATCAAGCCGTTCGGTTTCCGACTGCGTCCAGATATTTATTTTTTGCAATGAAACGTGTGTCAGATCACCGAGTTTGGCAGGCTTATGATCAACGTTTTCTTCGCCTTCCGGTGTAAAGGTCCAGAAGCGATTGATTAGGGCTCGGGTTGAGGCTGCATTCTTTCGCAGATAATGCAGTGCCTTTTCATTACTCGTATCGGCAAAAGACTCAAACCAATACTCTACGCAGGGGTTTAAGAGATAAACGTATACACGGTGACCGCTTTCCGAGAGCATTTTGATCACTGGTAACATCAGAGGAGAAATACCGCTCGGAGCAAAAAAATGCAGTGCTTCTGGCTCGTTTGCAAACTTGATCGCTAATGATTCAGGACTGGCGTAAAGTCGCAGGGTATCTCGGCCGGCCCAGACGGTTGTCTCAGAGAGCTTTTCCCAAATAGCCTTTTGCCAGGCGTAGTCTGGATGCGCTTCAAGAGCAGCTTTCTCTTTTCGGATTTTTTCGTCGTCTACGTCTTCATAAATGCCCACAGGGTTGATTTGATCCAATCCCATCCAATGAGCAACCCAGTCAAACCGATAATTGACGTACTTATCAAAGACAGTGGCTACTTTTCCGGCAAGCTCATAGCGAGCAAGCGCTCTTTCCGCATCCGTGGTGTAATGACTGAAAAAAGTTTGAAGTCTCTCAAAGCGAGAAATAAATTCATTGTCTAAAACCGACCAAATAACCCAGAGAAAATCCTGCGCTTCATCGGGATCACCTACGCCGATACCGGCATAGTTATGAAACCAGGATTGAGTCGTCCAAAAATCAATACCCGAGCAGATTCCGTTTGTTTTGGCCAGATGTTGGCGCAGCCGATTATTGATTGCGCCCGAAGAGGAAATAACCCGAACGCGTTCAAACGGATCCTGAGCCTTATTTTTATCAAGAGAGATCTCGGTGCTCAAATAAGCTTCAAGAATTTCGTAAGCGTTGCTGTAGACGGTTTTTAACATCGATGCTCCTGCTTAAGAAAGCACTGTTTTGTCAACCCGGATGATGCCCGCGGGGCCTCTCCAGGTGTTGATCCAACCGTCCAATAGCAAGCTGTCTTCAATTTCAACCGTTAATACATAGTGACCGTCGGCATTTTTCTCAATTTTTTGAGAGCGGTTAAAGGGTGCTTCGGTTAAGTTAAGTGCCGTGGCTTCATTCGTAAATTCAAGGGTTAACCGAACGATGTGTGAATGTTCGTCGGAGTAGTTGAAGTGGTGATCCTTCACGTACTTCTTGATATTGAAATTCTTTTCCCGTTGAGCGGGTTCATTGAGAAGCTCCGCCTCAGTGATTCGGTGTAAAGCAAGATGCCGGATATCGGTATAACCGTCAAAGCGGCAGACAAGGTACAGACGAATATCCTGCTGCACGAGCCCGATGGGAGAGACATTTTTGGTTTTCTCTTCGCGGGCAGTGTTATGGTAGGTGAGGCGAAGCTTTTTATTTTCAAAAAGCGCATTGGAGACCGCCTCGAAAATTCTCGGTTTGATATCGGGCGGAATCTGCGGCAGGTTGTTCGATACTACAGCCACTTTATTGAGCCACTCGTTTTCATGGCTTATACGTCCTTGAACATCTGAAAGCGTCTGGCGCGCAGCATCGAAAAAGGGCTCCATGGCTTTATTGAGTTTGCCCGGGAGCTGATAGCGTAAGTTGGCCTCGATGAGCCTTAACATCATCGCCTCTTGAGGCGAGAGTTTATTAAAGGGGAAGGGGGAGGTGTCCGTTCCCATGCGATAGCTGTATGGTTTCGTACGGTCATCACGCTCCAAGGGCAGATTGCCGCTTTCATAGAGTTGTTTGAGATAGCGCTGCAAGGTAAGCGTCTGTACCTCAATACCCGATGCACGGAGACTGTTTTGAATTTCAACGGTGGAAATGAAACGATGACGCGGAATGCGTTTGATCACTTCCAGATAAAGCATGGCTTGGTTGATAGCGTTCATTTGTCTGGCCATTTGATTGTTACTCCGTTATCAGTGTTGCACTCATTCTATCAATTTAAGAAGGATACAAACACAATATGTACGATTTAAAAGCTTATGGCTATTGACCTCTCAGGTTTTTGAATTTAGGCTTGAGACTCATGAATGGAAAGAAAGAGTTAAAGAGATGCAGATTTCAGACTTAATTACCATGACCGGATGGGTTGCAGCAGGAACAGGATTTACGTTTGCGATGACCACTGTCGGGGCGGCGAGCGTTTTTTTCTTTCGCAAAACCATCTCGGAAAAAGTCCATCGTTTGGCTCTGGGGTTAGCTGCCGGCATCATGATCGCAGCCTCGGTCTGGAGTCTTCTCATTCCTGCAATGGAAGCTGCCGAAGAAGCGGGTGGCATGGGTTGGTTGCCTGCAGCAGGAGGATTTCTCTTGGGCGTGGGTTTTCTCCTACTGCTCGATGAGCTCTTACCACACTTGCACCCGGGCTCTAATGACCCCGAAGGTCCGAAATCGCATCTTTCTCGTGCTTCGCTTTTATTTTTTGCCGTCACTCTTCATAACATCCCTGAAGGCATGAGTGTGGGCCTGTTGTTTGTTGTGGCCGGTCAAACAGGCGATCCTGTTGCGCTTTCAGCCGCATTTGCTCTTGCACTGGGTATGGGTATACAAAATATTCCTGAAGGGGCTGCGGTTGCTTTGCCCCTGCGCCAGGAAGGCTACAGTGCGAAAAAAGCCTTTGCTTTCGGGGCATTGTCTGGTTTGGCAGAACCTGTCTTCGGTTTGCTCGTTGTGCTTTGTGCCTCCTGGATCAGCCCCTTTATGCCTTGGCTTTTGGCTTTCAGTGCCGGTGCCATGATGTATGTAGTGGTCGAAGAGCTGATTCCGGAAGCGCATCTGGGTGAACACTCCAACATCGGCACATTAAGCGTGATGGCAGGATTTGTTCTGATGATGACGCTTGACTGCGCATTAGGCTAAAAAATTCGGCCCCGAAGGGCCGAAAATTTTTAGAGCGATTCGCTCGCAAAGTCAGCCAGACGGCTTCTTTCTCCGCGCTGCAATGTGACGTGACCGGAGTGCTCCCAGCCCTTAAATCGATCTACGACGTACGTCAGACCTGAAGAGCCCTCCGTGAGGTACGGGGTATCGATTTGGGCAATGTTGCCTAAGCAGACAATTTTTGAGCCGGGGCCCGCACGGGTGATGAGCGTTTTCATCTGTTTGGGAGAGAGGTTCTGTGCCTCATCGATGATCACAAATTTATTTAAGAATGTGCGCCCGCGCATAAAGCTCATGCTTTTGACTTTAATGCGGCTGCGAATGATGTCATTGGCTGCATGACGGCTCCATTCGCTGCCTGAGTCGACGCTATTGAGAACCTCGAGGTTGTCTTCAAGCGCTCCCATCCAAGGCAACATTTTCTCTTCTTCTGTGCCGGGTAAAAAGCCGATTTCTTCTCCGACGCTCACTGTAGCTCGGGTAAAGATAATTTCCGAAAAGCGCCGCATATCAAGCGTTTGTGTAAGCGCTGCCGCAAGCGTAATTAAGGTCTTTCCGGTTCCGGCTTGGCCCAAAAGGGTGACAAAATCAATATCCGGATTCATTAAAAGATCTAAAGCAAAGCACTGTTCACGGTTGCGAGCCGTGATGCCCCACACGGAGTGTTTGCTTTGCATATAGTCACGCACAACGCAAAGTGTGGCGGTTTTCCCTTCAATCTTTTTAACCTGAGCCATAAAGGAGTTGTCCGGCAGGTAGACAAAAAGATTGGTGAACCACTCACGTACTAGGGGCCCCGTGATTTTGTACCAGGTACGACCGTCTTCTTTCCAACTTTGCATCTTTTTGCCGTGCGTCTCCCAAAAGTCTGCCGGCAATTCCGTGCGCCCCGAATACAGCATGTCGGTATCATCGAGCGTCTTATCCGAGAAATAGTCTTCGGCGGCCAGTCCCATCGCGGTCGCTTTGATACGCATGTTGATGTCTTTGGAGACCAGTACAACGGAGCGGTCTTTTTCACGATTTTGAAGCGCCTGCACTACCGCGAGGATCTGATTGTCTGCTTTACCTTGGGGAAGACCTTGAGGCAGTTGGGCATCGAGCGTATGGGTTTGGAAAAAGAGTTTTCCTTTGGCTTCGATATTGCCCAGAGCAGACAATTCAATTCCGTCGGTAATGTTACCTTGACTGTGGCTTAAAAGCTGGTCAAGGTAGCGCGAAACCTGGCGGGCATTGCGGGCGACGTCACTCATTCCTTTTTTATGGCCGTCCAATTCCTCCAGAGTCATCATGGGTAAGAACACATCATGTTCTTGGAATTGAAAAAGCGAAATCGGGTCGTGCATGAGCACATTGGTATCGAGCACGAAGAGTTTTTTCCCGTGCGTTTTGGCCCGGTACCCTTTGTTGCGTTTGGGTTCTGTAATACTCTTTGTGGTAGGTTCAGAGGCAGACTCTTTAACGGGTTTAGGTTGGGGATCTGCTTCAACAGGTTTAGTTTCGGTTTTCTTCTTTTTTACGGGAGTGCTTTTCTGTTTGTTCTCTTTTGCACTTTCAGTCGTTTTAGCAATCGATTGTTCGCTTAAAAGACTTCCCATCTTTTGGGGTAAGGCGGGCAGGGGCATACGAATTTCTCCTTTTTTAAGCGAGAGATTTCAAGTGATCTAAAACAGCCTCTACGTGACCGGCGACTTTCACTTTTCGCCATTCGGCGCACACGACGCCCTCGGGATTGATGAGGAAGGTACTTCTTTCAATTCCCATGTATTCACGGCCGTAAAGCTTTTTCAGTTTCATCACATCAAAGGCTTTGCAAAGCGATTCATCGGAGTCACTGATTAAGGCAAAGGGGAAACCTTGTTTAGCGCAAAAGTTTGTGTGACTTTTAACTGAATCGCGAGAGACGCCGATCACTTCACAGCCGAGAGCTTTAAATTCTTCGTAGTGAGCAGCAAAGTCGCGTCCTTCCATCGTGCAACCGCTCGTATTGTCTTTGGGGTAAAAGTAAAGGACCGTGAATCGGCCTTTAAATGAATCGGATTGAATCTCGCCACAAGTGGCTTGGGCAGTAAAAACAGGAATCGGTTGATTTAAAGTAATGCTCATCTTTTTTCTCGTTTGGTTGTCTACTTTTCGTAGCTTAACAAAGCTAAGAGCTTTCAGCGTACAATCGTCGCACATTTTTTTGATCTCTTTGTGAATTAATCATGACAAAAGACGGACCGCTTTGGCTTGTGGTATTGAGTGTGGCAACAGGAGCAACGTTGGGTGCCATGCTTCGCTGGGGCCTTACTTACGCATTTAACGGCACTTCGTGGTTTCTCTCTTCTCCTTTGGGTACGCTTTTATCAAACCTTTGTGCGGCCTATCTGATGGGAATGGCCTTGGCGTGGTTATCCACTCGTCCGGAAATCAGTCCGGCAGTACGTCTTTTTATTATTACGGGATTTCTTGGAGCTTTCTCAACTCTTACGGCTGTGTTGGGTGAAAATCTTCACTTTATGTTAAACGGTCAGTGGTTGGCTGCTTTTGAGCATTTTGTCATGCATATTGTCGGTTCTTTCATTGCGTTGCTTTTAGGGGTGTTGACGATTCGCGGGCATCTCTGATTGTGCTTTTTATATCACTCTGGTTTTGATGGACTTGTAAGGTAGCCGGGTCGATTAACAGAATATTTTTGGTTTGGAAAAAGTCGTTTTGAATTGTCGGAATAATCGGAGCTATTTATTTGCATCTATTTGATAGCTAAGTTAAAACCTAAACAGCAAAAAAAGTGTAAAAAGTAGAAATTTGACAGGTTAGGTAATACTCTGCGCCTCTTTGGTGTTGTAAGATCAAAGATATAGTAACTTTGTCCTCCATCATCATTCTGTTTCATTGAAGGATGTCCTATCT
Source organism: Parasutterella secunda (assembly GCF_016901835.1). Lineage (GTDB taxonomy): Bacteria > Pseudomonadota > Gammaproteobacteria > Burkholderiales > Burkholderiaceae_F > Aphodousia > Aphodousia faecavium. Next base: position 163,203 of record NZ_JACJKX010000003.1, read on the forward strand.
TCTCTTAGGAGGTCTGTATGAGTATCCGTGTTGCCCCCCCCCATAAGATAAGTCTTTTGACTATTGCGGTTGTTTCAGCTCTGAGTTTCACTAATCTTTCAATGGCTTCGATCCCGCCAGAAATTGAAACGATATTGCCTGTTTTTCCTGATTTCACAGTTGAATTACCTAAAGCACCGGATTTTACAGATAACACCGGATTTCAAATTTTTAAACAACCCATTGATACTAGCGGTTGGGGAGAAACCGATTCGTGGTCTGAAACAGACTTTTTAAGAATAGTTCAAAGTACTGATGAAGATCTCAATTTTTCGTATTTTGAGACTGTAGGAAGTCGACCGACGCAACAGATGTTAATTGTTGATAGTTCTGATGTATTAGCTGATTTTCAGGGGAGAAATTTACGTTTTTACACTGATTGCGACATTAATAGTTCCATTACTGTACAGTTAAGCCCAAATTCAGGCTTAACGTTGGATAATCTGGATAATTTTCAAATTTTTTCTAAAGACAGCGCTACGTTATTTTCCCAAAAAGAGAACTCTTCGTTAACCATCAGAGCCAACAATGTTTGGTTGCAAAATACCACACCATCGACTGGTTCACGAACCAATTCGGATTATTGGATTATAGAAACACCTCTAAAATCCAAAACTACTTTTGAGGTCAAAGAGAATTTCGTTGCATGGCTTGATATCGGTGACGTAGAAATTGATTCGCCGATGTACTTGATTAAATCAAATACTTTAGACCTACAAGCTAAGAATGTGTTTGTTCATGTCGATAATAAGGTTAATCAAAAAATAGGCTCTGTGGCTTTTTATTCATACGGCGATAAATCTCAATTCGGTAGAAAAGATTCACCAATAGATACTTTTTACATTAGTGGAACTCAATCCGGTATTTTTTCAGATTCAGAACTTGAACTATTCGCAAATCAATTGATTCTGGAACTCGATAGTGAGCATTCGGCTGGAGGTTCGCAAGCAGGATTTGGCATCAACTTACAGCGAGCTTCCAATATCAATGTAGGTCAGTTCTATGTTTCCGGTGCACATACGGGTATACGTATTGACTCTAATGATCTTGTGACCATTAATGCTGAGGATGGAATTTACATTGATAGCAGCTCTGCAACGAACCAATTTGGAGAGTCTTTTGGAATTTATTTAGTAGAGTCTAACTCTAATAAATTAAGAGTTAATTCTTCTAATTTGTTTATAAAGAATGCAACCCACGGAATATTTGTGGATAACAATGGTTGGTCACAATTGAACTTAACGGCTAAAAATTTAGTTCTTCAAAATCAAAAAGGCAATGGTTCAGAAGGGATATCAGTACAAAAATCATATACCAATATCAATTCGGATCTCATTGTTATTGACGGCTACGAAACAGGGTTAATGGCATCAAGGCCCTATGATCCGGAAAAACCATACTCAAGACCGTACGTTAAGCTCTATGAGACAGGGCAGGTATTGATGACAAATATCAATAACGGAATCAGTGCAACTGATTCAAGTGTGGATATTTCTGTCAGTGAATTAGCTTTATTGGCAAACGAAGCCTCTGTTGATGGTGTAGGTATTAACGGAGATAGAGACGCAAACTTATCGATTGTTGCCAGTGAATCAATTAATGTTGAACAATTTTCTACAGGAATCAGTCTTCATTCCAGCGACCTTGAGATGGGAGCTAAACAAGTCGTTATTTCTGCAAAAGAGGAAGGGAAATCTTTTGCATTGTCAAATGGCTCCGAATTGACAATAGGGTCTTTTGAAAACGCACTGATTGTCGGAGATATTCAGGTTGCAGATTCCAATTTGACCATTGATGCCGCGGAAGGCTCATCAATGTATTCAACAGGCTCAATATTGGCCTCCGGTGAAGGCTCAAATGTGAATATTTCGAACACTAATGGTTTGACTACTGTGAGTGCCCCCAATCTTGAGGCTTTATCTGGAGCTACTGTTCAAGTTACTTCTTCAGGAAGTACTCTGATTAGCTCTGAATCTGTATATGCCAAGAATGCTCAAATTGATCTTAATCTGACTGATAATTCAGCTGAAAGTAGACCAGGCTTTGGTGTGAGAGGCGCATTAATCGTAGAAGGTGGCGATTCGAATTTAGGCGATAGCACAATCAATATGACTTTATCCGGATCCAATAATAGTTTTGTTGGAACGTCTCAAATTGTGCAAACCGATAGTTTGAGTCGTTCTGCTGTTAATGAGAATGCTATTAATGTTTACCTGAATAACGGTTCGTCATGGGAAGTTGAAGCTTTAGATAACGGGAATAATTCTGTGACGAGTCTTACTTTAAATGAAGGTATTTTGAACCTTCGCTATGAAGAAGATGGTTCAAGCTATAAGACTTTGAATGTCGGAACATTTTCAGGTACTGACGGATTGATTTTATTCAATGCAGAATTATCTGAAAACGCTGAAGCCAATAATCACTTGGAAATTCAAAATGCCAAGGTCGGAACCCATACCGTACATGTTAATGCGGCATCGGGAGCAGAACCGACGAAAGTAGAACAAGAAGGATATTTGATTCGTGCTATCAACGACGAAGGAGTTGAGTTTGTTGCTGACAATAATCGCCTGGAATATGGTGTTTACTTCAAAGACTATTCCATCAAAGATCGCACTAATGAAAATAATGAAAAAGAATGGTATTTAGCCATTGAGAATATTCCCGATCCAGATCCCGACCCAGATCCCGACCCAGATCCCGACCCAGGTCCTGACCCAGACCCGGATCCCGATCCCGATCCTGACCCGGATCCTGGTCCAGACCCGGACCCGGATCCTGACCCTGACCCTGACCCTGACCCTGATCCGGGGGTAGATCCAACTCCGGATCCTGAACCGGAATTAACTCCAACCGCTGAAGCAGTAGTGGCTATGGCCGGTATGGGTTCTCAAAATGCGATGTATTTAAATCAACTTTCAGATGTTCGCAAACGTTTAGGTGAAGTTCGCAACGGTGTGCGAGACGGTGTTTGGGTTTCTGTTGCCGGACAAAAAGACAGAATCTCGGGCTTTAGTTCAACCTCTTTTGATCAGGAAGCGTACCGGTTTAATTTCGGCTTTGACAGAACTGTCGGTCAATGGTTAATCGGTGCCAATATCAAAGCGGTAACGGCTAATCAAAAAACTAAGGATGGGAACTATAAAGCCGACGGTGACGCGCATTCTGAGGGTTTAAATCTCTACGCTACCTGGAGCAATGACATTGGGTGTTACGCAGACTTCGTATTAAGTGTGGATCGTTATCACCAAGATATCGATACTCGAATGCTTGATGGAACGGCTGTTAAGGGCGACTATCATAATTTAGGAATCGGTGCTTCTGTTGAAGGAGGAAGGAAATTCTCGTTAGGTCACGATGAGTCTTGGTTTATCGAACCGCAAATGCAACTTTCTTACTATTGGTTGCGTGGTGACGATTTCTCGATGAGTAATGGAATGAGTGTTAAGCAAGATAACTTCGACAGCTTAACGGGACGCCTCGGGGTCGCCGCCGGTAAAGATATTAAAGATGCACTCGGTAATCACAAGGGACAAATGTACGCTCGCTTAGGCGTGAATCATGAATTTTTAGGCGATCAAACAATCAAAGTCAATGACATTCGTTTCAGTGATGATTTGATCGGTTCTCGTGTGTATTACGGTTTTGGTGGCGAGTGGTTGCCAACCGAAAACTTCAAAGTGTACGGTCATGTTGACCGCGAAAGCGGTTCAGGCTATACCAAAGAGTTTGAAGCGAGCATCGGCGTGAAATATATGTTCTAACGTTTGAAACCAAACGAGGGGATGACGGAGTAGTTGTCCCCTCAATTATTTTAGAATTGACCAGAATCTGGTTTACTCCAAGGATAGTATGTCTGCATCGTCTTGGTTAAACGATGCTTTGTGGTATCAGAAGATTGTTTGTCTGAAAAGTTGAGAACTTCATCCAATTGTTTATCACCTAAGTACATAAATTTTTGATCGAGTCGTGAAGCGAAAATCGATTCCAATCCTTGGACAATTAGATCTGTTTTAGATAGCCCGCTATCTTGGGTCAACTCTTCGAGTCACTGTGCGGTGAAATCCGGCAATTGAACGGTTATGACAACACTCATAAAAATCTGCTCAATCAAAGAAATTTTCAATTAGTCTCAATCAGAATGCAATAGCAAAATAAGAAGCACCATATTTAGTCACACCAGAATCAGCGCATAGACAAAAACTTCAAATATTTCGAAATTGGTTACTGACATCGGTCATATTGCAATTCAAAATCGTTGATTCAAAATCGAATCAAAATACTTGAATTACAAATGTAATTTTCTTTTTCCAATATGTTATCTCATTGAAAACAAAGAAAAATAAAAGATCTACTTGACTCTTGAAAATTTCATTTCCTACCCCATATAGGACTTAGAACGATGTGTTTCACCCGTTCATAACATAGGTGAAACAAAAGGATATGAAGTAATGAGACAAGATAAGTTAACGACAAAATTCCAACAGGCTTTGGCTGACGCCCAATCCATTGCACTGGCTAACGACAACCAAATCATGGAAGACATCCATTTGCTGAGCGCCTTTTTGCGCGATGAAGACGGGTCGACCAAGTCGTTGTTGCAAAGAGCAGGCGTTTCGGTACAAAAGCTCACTCAGGAAGTTGAAGATACGATTCGCCGTTTGCCGAAAGTAAGCGGTTCTGCCGGTGACATCCAACCCGGACGTGACCTGATTAATTGGCTGAACCTCACTGAAAAAGAAGCGATGGCGCATGGTGACGAGTACATCTCCGTGGACATGGCGATGTTAGCCTTAACGCAGGCGCAAGGCGAGGCTGCCCGGATTGCCAAGCGCTGCGGTCTGACCCGCAAGGCACTCGAAGCCTGTATCGCTGAAGTGCGAGGCGGTGACTCGGCAGATAACCCCGATGCCGAAAATCAACGTGAAGCTTTAAAGAAATACACGATTGATTTAACCGCTAAGGCTCGTGAAGGCAAACTCGACCCTGTGATCGGCCGTGACGATGAAATTCGTCGTGCAATGCAGATTCTGCAGCGCAGAACGAAGAATAATCCTGTGCTGATCGGTGAACCGGGTGTCGGTAAGACGGCTGTGGTGGAAGGCCTCGCTCAGCGTATCGTCAACGGGGAAGTGCCTGATACGCTTAAAAACAAACGTATTTTGAGCTTGGATATGGCTGGCCTCATTGCCGGCGCCAAGTATCGCGGTGAGTTTGAAGAGCGTCTGAAGAAGCTTTTAAAAGAAGTCACTCGTGCAAACGGCCAGATTATTCTCTTTATTGATGAACTGCATACCGTAGTCGGCGCCGGTAAAACCGAAGGCTCCATGGATGCAGGCAACATGCTAAAACCGGCTTTGGCCCGTGGTGAGTTGCATGTCATCGGCGCAACGACTTTGGATGAGTACCGCAAATACGTTGAAAAAGACGCCGCTCTTGAACGTCGTTTCCAAAAAGTGATGGTCGATGAACCGAGCGTTGAAGACACCATCGCTATTTTGCGTGGATTGCAGGAAAAGTACGAAGCCCACCATGGCGTTGAAATTACTGACCCGGCCATTGTGACGGCAGCAGAATTGTCGCACCGCTACATTACGGACCGGTTCTTGCCCGATAAGGCTATTGACCTTATTGATGAAGCAGCCGCCCGTGTGAAGATGGAAATTGATTCCAAGCCCGAAGAGTTGGATAAGCTTGATCGCCGAATTATTCAATTAAAGATTGAACGCGAGGCGATGAAGAAAGAAACCGATGAGGCGAGTAAAAAACGCCTGGCTGCCATTGAAGATGAAATTTCCGATCTCACAAAGCAATATGCAGACTTAGAAGAGATCTGGAAGAAGGAAAAGGTTGAAGCATTGGAAGCCAAGAGGGCTCGTGACGATATCGATAAGACTCGCCACCAGATGGAAGAGTATCGTCGTCAGGGGCAGTTTGAAAAGTTGGCTGAGCTCCAATACGGCGTGTTGCCCAAGCTTGAGGAGAAACTTCGTAAGGAAGAATCCAAGAAAGAAGAAGCTAAGCCGAAACTCTTGCGTACAAGCGTCGGTGCTGAGGAAATTGCCGAAGTCGTCTCTCGTGCAACCGGCATTCCTGTTTCCAAGATGATGGAAGGGGAGCGTCAGAAGCTTTTACACATGGGTGAAGCGCTTGAGCGTCGAGTGGTCGGTCAACCCGAAGCGGTTAAAGCGGTGGTTGAAACCATTTTGCGCTCCAGAGCAGGTCTATCGGATCCGAATCGTCCCTACGGTTCCTTCCTCTTTTTAGGACCTACGGGTGTCGGTAAGACTGAATTGACCAAAGCCTTGGCTGAATTCCTCTTTGATACGGAAGATGCCATGATCCGTATTGATATGAGTGAGTTCATGGAAAAGCACTCGGTGGCTCGTTTGATCGGTGCACCTCCGGGATATGTGGGCTATGAGGAAGGCGGCTACTTGACAGAGGCCGTTCGCCGTAAACCCTACAGCGTCATTTTGCTCGATGAGGTGGAAAAGGCACACCCTGATGTGTTCAATGTCCTTTTGCAAGTGCTCGATGACGGTCGTATGACCGACGGTCAGGGACGTACGGTGGACTTTAAGAACACGGTGATCATCATGACGAGTAACCTCGGCTCGCACGAGATTCAGTCTTTGGTCGGGTCCGATAAAGATACGATTCGTCAGGCTGTGATGGGCCAGGTGCGGGAACATTTCCGTCCTGAGTTCGTCAACCGTATTGATGAAATCGTGGTCTTTAACGCTTTGGGTGAATCGGTGATTAAGGATATTGCTAAGATCCAGTTGAAGAAACTCGCCGATCGTGTGTCTGCTCAAGGTATCACGATGTTGGTGACCGATGAGGCTTTAACGGAAGTCGCCAAAGTGGGCTTTGATCCGCTCTATGGTGCAAGACCCTTAAAGCGTGCGATCCAGGATCACATTGAAAACGCTTTGTCGCGTCTGCTTCTTGCCGGAAACGTCAAGCCAGGCGATACGGTAACCGTGAGTGCCAAGGGCGATGAATTCACGTTCGATGTGAGTGCAACGCAAGCTTAATTTGCACTGAGATACTCTAAAGTACTTAAAAAAAGGCCCGAAAATAAAAATTCGGGCCTTTTTTCATTTCTGTAACTATTTACAACTGTCACTTTTTGAGGTTAAATTCATTTCAAAGTTGATAGAGGCGCGACGCGAAAGAGTATCGGGCATGAGGGGACACCCAATGAGAGCTCGAGAAAGGTCAAGTCGCCGAAACGGTGATTTCGGTAGGAATCATCAGTTGGGCATGGGAAGAACATTTCCATGACTCCCGCTCCCTAAAGGAGTGGAGGAGCTATCGATCGCAAACGGCCGTTATCTTTTTGATTGACAAAAGCAAGGTTGCATCGATGGATGCAACTTTTTTTTATAGCTTTTTCAATTGATTTTTTATAAGGAATAAAAAGATGACGACACGTTCAGTGGCCAGTCACCTGCAAAGTGAGAAGACCGAAATGCGTCGTGATGTCACGCTTTTCGGTGGTATTTCGGTTTTGGCAGGTATCATGATCGGCTCCGGTATTTTCTACATCGGCGCCATTGTCTTGCAGCGCGCGGGCATGAGCCCGGGCTTGTCCCTTCTCGTTTGGTTAATTGGCGGTTTAGTCACACTTTTGAGCGGTATCTGTTTTGCTGAATTGGGAGCCATGATCCCGAAGGCGGGTGGCTATTACGTTTATCTGCGCGAGGCCTATGGCGAGCGTATCGCCTTTATGTGCGGTTTCGGCAATTTTTGTTTGTCTAACCCCGGATCCATTGCGGCCTTGGCCGTTGCCTTTGCTGCGGCTTTAAATTCCATTTGGGCTATTGACCCGATTACTCAAAAGGTCATTGCTATTTCGACTGTGCTGTTGCTCACATTGATCAACATCCGCGGGGTGGGCATCGGTAGCCGTTTGGGCAATGTCTTCATGGTGCTGAAGATGTTGCCGATCCTTCTTATCCTCTTTGCCGGTTTGCTTTTGGGTGAAGAGTCGCCTGACCTCTTTATGTATCCGGGTGAGCTGCCCTCGATCTCAACGATCCTGTCGATGATCGGTTTTGCGGTGATTGCGACCTTGTGGGCTTATGAGGGCTGGACCAACCTCAATAACATTGCCGAAGAAATCAAGAATCCGAAGAGAAACATCCCCTTGGCATTGATCTTGGCCATTGTAGGCGTAGCTCTTTTGTATGTCCTTTTCAATTACGCTATTTTCCGTGTTGTGCCTTACGGTAAGATCGTTGAAATGGTCAATTCTGGTAACTATTATCTTGGTACCGAAGCGGCCAATATGCTCTTTGGTAGCGCAGGCTTATATATCGTCGGTGCGGCCATGATTTTGGCAATCTTCAGCTCTCTTAACGGCTGTGTATTGGCTTTCCCGCGCATGACTTACGCTATGGCCCGTGACGGTGCGTTCTTTAAGCCCTTTGCCAAGCTTCACCCGACGTATCGCACGCCGATGAACGCTCAGCTTGCCTCTGCTGCATTGGCTATTGTCTTGATTCTTTCGCGTACTTTGGGTGAGTTAACCAGCCTTGTGGCCTTGTGCGGCATGATTTTCCACGGCATGACCTTCTTTGCTGTGATTGTGTTGCGTCGCAAGTATCCGGACTTGGAACGTCCGTACCGTGTGTGGTTCTACCCGCTGCCGATTTTGATTATTTGCGCTGTGATGATCGGCTTAATCATTAACACGATCGGTAATGATCCGATCACGGTGGTATTGGGTTTCGTGGTGCCGTTGTTGGGCTTAGCCATCTATGAAGTTATGTTCCGTAAGCAACATGACGCTCAAGTCGCTGCTCAAGCTCGTGAAGATGGAGAATAAGCATGTCAACTTTGATTTATAACGCCAATATTTATGTTGAACGCGGCGTCTTTGCTCAAGCACTTTTAATCGGTGATGACGGCAAGATTGCGGCAGTGGGTACCGAAGAGGAAGTTCGTGCGGCCAGTAACGGTCAAGAAACTCAATTCGATGCTCAAGGTAAAACTATTGTCCCGGGTTTTAACGATTCACATCAACACTTATTTAATACGGGTATTGCTCTTGCGGCCGTGCGTCTTCAAGGAGTGACTTCGATTGCCGAAGTCATTGAACGCTCCCGCCGCTACATTGAGGAAAATCATCCTCAACCCGGTGAAGTGATCCATGGCATGGGGTGGAATCAGGACTATTTCACCGATGAGCATCGTCTGCTCACACGTCATGACTTGGATAAGATTTCCACCGAATACCCGATCATTTTCGATCGTGCCTGTGGTCACATCCTGACCTGCAACACGAAAGCCTTGGAAATGGCCGGTATTACGACTGAGACAGTGCCCAATGCGGGGGGCGCCATTGACCAGGAAAACGGTGAATTAACCGGTGTTGTTCGTGAAAATGCACGCTCTCAAGTGCGCTGCCTGATGAGTGAGCGTTCTCTCGAGACCAAAAAGCGTCTGCTCCGCACTGCAATCAAGCACGCCAATGAAACGGGGGTTACCTCAGTTCAAACCTGTGACGTTCGTCTAGGAGACTGGGAGTCGACCTTGCAGGCCTATAACGAAGTACTGGCCGAAACACCGACCCTTCGTGCCTATCATCAATTCAGTTTCATGGAACCGAAGGGCTTCCAAGCTTTCTTGGATAAGGGCTATCGCACGGGTACCGGCAATGACTTTAACCGCATTGGTCCTTTAAAGCTCTTTGTTGACGGCAGTCTTGGCGCCCGTACGGCTTATATGCGTCAACCTTACGCCGATGATCCGTCAACGCGTGGTATTGCCACACTCACCGAAGAAGAGTTGGACACCCTTGTGGGCATGGCTGTGAAGAATAACTGCGGCGTAGCTATCCATGCAATCGGTGATGCTGCCGTGGAAAACGTACTCAATGCTTACGATAAGGTCTGTGACGGTACTAATCCTCTCCGTTTGGGAATTGTGCACGTGCAGATAACCGATCGCCCGTTGCTTGAGCGCTTTACCAAGAATGACATTTTGGCCTTGGTGCAGCCGATTTTCCTGCATTACGACACGGGTATTGTCGAAGATCGCGTGGGTAAAGAGTTGGCTGCGACGAGCTACGCGTTTAAGACTTTGCACGATTTGGGTGTTCATACGAGTTTCGGAACGGATAGTCCTGTCGAAGATATGGATCCGATTCCCAATCTCTACTGTGCAGTCACGCGTAAGAACCTGCGCGGAGAGCCCGCAGGGGGCTTTCATCCCGAAGAATGCATGGATATCTACGAAGCGGTTGATGCCTACACGATTGAAAGCGCCTATGCGTCCTTTGATGAAAAAGTGAAGGGACGTCTGATGAAGGGGTATTTAGCCGATTTGGTGGTGCTCAGTGACAATATCTTCGAAGTACCTTCAGATGATATTCTTAAGATCAAGGTCGATGCTACGATGGTTAACGGACAATTTGTCTATCAACGCCACTAAAGTCATCGAAAAACTTTAAAGGAGAAAAGAGCTCGCTGCACCGGCGGGCTCTTTTCATTATTAGGTGTAAAGCTCCGTATAGCGACTGAAACAATATCGACGTGTTAGAAGTCAATACAGGACTATTGAAAGGCATCAGATCATTGATGCAAACAGTGATTATTCTGGCGATTGTAATCCGAGTCTGGGATTTTTTTGCAAGAATATGCGAATTTTAAGGGAGCTGCCTCATGTTCTTTCAGTCAAAATAAATATAAGAAATTCAATCACTTGGAGGATGTATCATGTTGGCTAAAAAGTCTCTTATTGCTGTTTTGGCAATTTTGTCTGTGGCTGCAGGTTCTGCATTTGCTCAAACCAAAGCACCGATTGATACGGTCTTTGCTCAAGGCGAACCTAATCCTTACGGCAAATATTTCACCGGTCAGTCCTATCTGACAATGTTGTCGGAAAATGACTCAACCTTTAACGCCCCCATCGGGAACGTCACGTTTGAACCGAAATCGAGAACTTTCTGGCACAAACATACTGGCGGTCAGATCCTTTTGGTGATTTCCGGTGAAGGCCGCTACCAGGAACGAGGTCAAAAGGTTCGCATCATTAAGAAAGGTGATGTGGTGAGAATTGCTCCTAATGTTGAACATTGGCACGGTGCCGGAATCAATACCTGGATGACGCACATTTCAGTCGAAACCAATGTTCCCAACAACAAGAGTGAGTGGTTGGAACCGGTGAGCGACAAGGATTTTGCCTCTGAAGCTCAATAACCGAAAAAGCTTTCGTCGTAAAAGCGCCCGAATCGGGCGCTTTTGCTGTCAGTTGAGCTGGTAAAGACTTGGCGTGACGTAAGAAACGTCCTCTCGAATAAAGGGTTCGTAGAGCTTTCCATCGAAGGCCGGGTAGCGCACTTCCTCATCCTCATCTTCGAGCATAAAAGTGGGATTACTCAAAAGGCGCACTTGATCTAAATCGAATTTGTGATACATCAAAGCGGCCTCAAGACAGTCCAGAACGGCTTCAGGGTCGTCAAAAAAGACAGGCCAACCGAGTCCTTGATAGACCTTGGAGTTTTCTCCTTTAAGGCTGATCCCGATTCGAAATTCAGCCATTCTCGCTTCACCGGGTCCGGCCGGTTCATAAAAGGGCGCAACCGTAACTTGTAAGTCTTTAATGGCAAAATTGTCCGTTTGTTTGAGTTTTTCCAACGCTTCCTTGAGAGAAAATTGGCGAAACAGGCGGCCGGCTTCCATCATAGAACCCGTGCAGGGGAGCATGAAACTCGAATTGTAGTCGCTCGGGTTATCGACTTTTTGGAGATACTTGGTAAATTCAGCCGACGGACTCATCAAGAATTCCATGTGTGTGACCGGATAATGTTCGGAGAAAATGCGCTTTAAACTGAAGACCAGATTTTTTTGCATTTTCTTCAGACTCACCTCGGGAACAAAAGTGCTCAACGGCAACAGTTTGATCGGCGTGCTCACGATAATCGGAATCAGTCGGATATCGGCAACAAGTTCGGTCATCTCTTCCCGCGTTTCATCCGAATCCAGGAACCGGCAGATACCCGGTTTACTCTTAGCGACCCACTGTTTGAGGTAGCGTTGCATTTCAAAGGGGCGCATCGCAAACGTGTCGGTATTAACCATATCGCGATTGACTCGGATTTGAAAGTCCGGTGTGAAAAGACCTTTGAGGAAATGATGAATTTTTTCCAAAGCTTCTTGCGGCACTTCACCGAACGGTAACCCGTATGCACTCGAGGTCATAAAGGGAATCACCAGGAGCGAATGTGTGTATTTATCGTCTGCAGTATTGCAGGCCACGCATTCAAAAAAGAAAGTCCATCGCATCAAGTTGGCAAATTCATAATCATCCGCCTCGAGCTTTTGAATGACAGGCGTGATGAAATCACCTTCGAGCTGAGAATAGGCCTTGGTTGTTGCTACCTGCAACTTTGTGTAGAGGGGGTACTTCTTGTCGATGGATTTGGCCGAGTCGGCCTTTTTGATCAGTTTGACCAACTCATCGACTGTTTTATTGAAAAAGTTGCTGTCAGTCACTTTGTATTTTGTATTGAGGAGAAAGGAAGAGGGCAAGTCTTTAAGCTTTGCCCTCATTTTCATTCAACTAATGAAATCAGAGTGTTTTAGTGTGCACCTGAATCAGAGGCGTGTCATCCAAGGGCGGTAAAACCTTTCTCGGACGTCCCGGATAGATGACCGGAGAGTAATCAACCGGGTGAACGAGTTCAGCTCGAGTATGAACAACCGTGAGACCCTTTTGAGCCAATGCTTCATCAAGACCTGCCGTTAAGCGTTTGAGTGCATCGGTTTCTTCCTGAGGCTCTTCAACGGGCTGCGTGTTTTCAGCCTCAACGACCTCGATCGTTTCCTTTGTTTCTTCGACCGTATTGTTCGTAACCTCAGATTCCGTAACCGTTTCAGTGACAGAAGACTGTTCCGTAGCAACGGCTACTTCTTCAGCGCGCGGACGTTCTGTCACGGGCTCGCGCTTCATATTGGCAATGTTGCTTTCCACATTGACGTGGCGCGGTTCAATCGTCTGAACGGGTTCAGCAGAAGGTAGCTCAGATTGATCAATCGGAGCCGTGCGAACCTGTGCTTCCTGCATATATTCTTCAGGCGGCACAATCGGAGCACGATTCATTTCTTCGGCTTCGACTTCAGGCGGAATACGGTCACGACGAGCGGATGTCTCGTCGTTAAAACGACGACGGCGACGCGGGCGACGTTCAGAAACGCTGCGTTCAGTTTGTTCTTCCTGTGCCACCGGTTGCACCACAGGTGCTGTTTCAGGCATATCGTCTGTTGCGAAATTAAAGTCTTCGTCAGACTTTACTTCTGCAGCAGGTTGCGGTTCAACTTCAGGTTGAGGTTGGACTTGCGGTTTGGGCAGTGCAACCTTCGTTTCAGGAGCGGGAAGCAGTTCGGGAGTATCCTCAGCTTTGACGCGACGACGCGGACGACGACGCGTTTGCGTTTCTTTCACGCTGTCCTTATCGGTAGCTTTGCTCTTTTCAACGCTTTCCGTCTTTTGCTCACTGACCGTCTTATCGTCATCTTTTTCCGCGCGGACGCGTTCACGGCGCGGACGACGGGCGTTGAGGTCCTTTTCGCGTCTGTCGCGAGGATTGCGACGGGTGCGGCGTTCGCCTCGAGCTTTTTTCTCGTCTTCTTTCTTATCTTCAGTTTCAGTCTTAGAACCGAAGAGGAAATTAATCAAGCGGCGGAGGAGGCCTGGTTCCTGAGCGGCCTGAGCTCGCTTAGCAGCTTCCTGACGGGCAGCACGTTGCTCGGCCTTCTTATTGAACAGACGATCGGCTTCGTTATGTTCCGGAGCGACTTCAGGCATGAAGTTGCGCAGCACCGGTTCCTGACGTTTTGCGGCCGGTTTTTCTTCCGGCTTCTTCACGCGGTAGGGATCCAGCGTTTCATCATCGGGTTGGATTTCTTCGGCGCGCTTGTAGCTAGCCACTTCATCGTCCAAGCGTTCATCGTCGTAGCGCAGGCGCTCGATATGATAGTGCGGCGTTTCAAGGAACTTGTTCGGAATCAAAACGATCGGCAAGCGATGACGTTGTTCGATCTTTGCGATATCACGACGCTTTTCGTTCAAAAGGAAGCTTGCCACATCAACCGGTACCTGAGCGTGAACAGCTCCGGTTCCTTCCTTCATGGCTTCTTCTTCAAGGATTCGCAAAATCTGCAATGCGCAGCTTTCGGTATCACGGATCACGCCCACACCGTTGCAGCGCGGGCAGGTGATGTGGTTGCCTTCAGCCAATGCCGGACGCAGACGCTGACGGGACAATTCCATGAGGCCAAAGCGGCTGATCTTTGCCATTTGCACGCGAGCACGGTCGTACTTCAAAGCGTCTTTGAGACGTTGTTCAACGGCGCGTTGATTTTTCGGATCGTTCATGTCGATGAAGTCGATCACAATCAGACCGCCCAAGTCACGCAGACGCATTTGACGGGCCACTTCATCGGCAGCTTCACAGTTCGTGCGGAAAGCGGTCTCTTCAATGTCAGAGCCGCGGGTGGCTCGCGCGGAGTTCACGTCTACGGCTACCAAAGCTTCGGTGTGGTCGATAACGATGGCACCGCCCGAGGGAAGGGGGACGGTTCGCGAGTAAGCCGACTCAATCTGGTGCTCGATTTGAAAGCGAGAGAAAAGAGGCGTTTCTTCGCGGTAACGTTTGACTCTGCCCACCATGTCCGGCATGACGTGCGCCATGAACTGACGGGCCTGATCGTAAATTTCATCCGTATCGACGAGAATTTCACCGATTTCGGGTTGGAAATAGTCGCGGATGGCACGAATGACGAGGTTACTTTCTTCAACAATCAAAAACGGAGCCGGATTGGCACGTTTGAGGGCTTCGCCCTTGGGACCGGTGGAATCCGTCACGTATTTCGTGATCGTGCGATTGCCTTCACGTACGGGCAATTCATATTGGGGCTGAGCGGCCTCACAGATGGCTTCCCAGAGTTTGAGCAGGTAGTTCAAGTCCCATTGAAATTCGTCGACCGTGCGACCGATACCGGCCGTACGGGCAATAATGCTCATGCCGGCAGGCAATTTCAATCGATCCATCGTTTCGCGAAGTTCCTGGCGTTCTTCACCTTCGATACGACGCGATACACCGCCTCCGCGGGGGTTATTCGGCATCAAAACGAGGTAACGGCCGGCAAGCGAAATGAAGGTTGTCAAAGCAGCGCCTTTGTTGCCGCGTTCTTCTTTTTCAACCTGAACGATCAGTTCCTGTCCTTCTACGAGCGCATCACGAATGGTGGCCGTACGGACATCAACACCTTCTTTAAAGTATTGGCGGGAAACTTCTTTAAACGGGAGAAAACCGTGGCGATCTTCACCGTAATTGACAAAACAAGCTTCAAGGCTCGGTTCAATACGGGTGATAATGCCTTTATAGATATTGGATTTGCGTTGTTCACGGCCGGCGGTCTCGATATCAATGTCGATCAGCTTTTGGCCGTCTACGATGCCGACGCGCGTCTCTTCGGCGTGCGTGGCGTTAAATAACATGCGTTTCATTGAACACTCCGGGCTGACAACCACTGTCGCAGGTCGTCAAAGTCTGGCGTGCCGTATCAGAAACAAAATCTGTGTCGTTATGGGGGATTCGGCTCTCTCAAAAAGAGCACTCCCATTATTTATCTTTTCTCAAAACCTAAAATCTCCCGAGAGCCTAAACTTTCAGGAAAACGTTGAGAAAACAAATTGTTAGACTTGTGTCGCCACAATAAATTCAGGGGCGGTAGGGAGAGCACCGAAACGAACGAATTCAAAATAGTGAGCCTATTTTGCATCTATGAGCTCAATCCCTCACATGGGGTCTAATAAATACTTTTCACTTCTTCACATCAACAAGTCTGATTTGCCGCCGTCTAATGACGGCAATCCCGGTGGGACTTGTCCGACCACAGATTTTTCTGTACGGCAATAATAACCGTTTTCTTCGGTCCGCATGACCGGTTTCCGACAGAAAACGCTAAACATATACCGTTTGCTGCACACATCGCGTAAAAACGCGGGCTTCACAGTCCGCAAAATATTGTCTTTGCGGCTCAGCCTGTCGTCCATGAAAAGGCAGCTCTTTTCAGGCACACAAAAAACTTTATTGAAGAAGTCCTCCAATAAAGGAAATTTTTAATCAAAACACGGCTACAATGCACATGTTGATTTTCAATGATTGTTGAACAGACAAAACTACATTTGTTGTCTGTATTCAACTCGTCCCCATTATATAGAGTTATGGCAAATTTAGTAGGAAAAACACCGCTCTTTATTTCATCGTCTCAAGCGGTTGCCAAACCCGATGCCGTGGTTTGGATTCGAATCGGAGCCGATGCTGACGGTCAGCGTCTCGATAATTACCTCTTTCGAATCGCCAAAGGTGTTCCTAAAAGTCACATTTATCGGATTGTCCGTGGCGGAGAAGTCCGGGTTAATAAAAAAAGGGTCACGGTGGATACGCGTCTTTATGATGGGGATGAACTTCGGGTGCCGCCGATTAGAGTCTCCAATACTCCAAAAAAAGAGGTGGCCCGTCCGATCGATGACGTAGAATTGCCGATTTTGTACGAAGATGAGCACATTTTAGTGGTCGATAAGCCCGCGGGCCTTGCAGCACACGGAGGTTCAGGCGTGAGTTTCGGTCTCATCGAACGGCTTCGTTCGGCTCGTCCGAATCAACCTTATTTGGAATTGGTGCATCGCTTGGATCGTGATACAAGCGGTGTCATGATGCTTGCCAAAACCCGTAAGGCTCTTGTGAGACTTCATGAAATGATTCGTGAGGGTCAATTACATAAATCGTATAGAACACTCGTTTTGGGTGATTGGGTCAATGACCGTCAGCACATTAAAGCGCCGTTATATAAATTTGTGACTGCCAACGGGGAGCGTAGGGTTTGTGTGGATGAAGAAAAGGGGTTGCCGAGCCACAGTATTTTTCAGTTGATCGAGCGTTTCGGTTCCGTATCCTATTTAAATGTTGATTTAAAAACCGGTCGCACGCACCAGATTCGTGTTCATGCTCAATGGGCAGGTCATCCGCTCGTAGGTGATGATAAATACGGAGACTTTGAGGAAAACAAAAAAATTGCAAAAGGCAGTCTCGGGATTCCTTTTAAGCGAATGTTTCTTCATGCTTACCGTTTGGAATTTAAGCATCCCGTGACCGGAGAGTCCATGAGTGTAACGGCTCAGTTGCCAAAAGAATGTGCAGATTTAATAGCTTGCTTGAAACAAGGAAAGGAAAGTTAAACAATGTTCGTGCCGAAATTTGATCTGTTTGTGTTTGATTGGGACGGAACGGTAATGGATACGACCGAGCCCATTGCAGCAGGCATTTGTCATGCATTTGTGGCTTTGGGTTACAAGGACCCGGGTATGCAGGCAGCCAGAAACGTGATCGGTTTGGATTGGCGCTCGGCTATTTTGTCGATTGAACCGGATTTTCGATTTGATCATTACGATCAGTTTGAAGCGGCTTACCGGGAATTTTATTTAGTTAAGGAAAAGGGAATCGGCATCTTTCCGGGGCTTGAAGATTTGCTCAGAAAGATGAAGGCGGCGGGCTTACGTTTGGCTGTGGCCACCGGGAAAAGTCGCAGAGGGTTGGATCGGGTGTTTGCTCAGACGGGTGTCGGTGATTTATTTGAAGCAACGGTTACAGCCGATGAAAGTGCAGGAAAACCCAATCCTTTGATGCTTCAGATGCTGTCTGAAGAAACCGGAGTCGATATCAGCCAGATGGTGATGATCGGTGATACCGAGCATGATCTTTGGTTGGCGAAGAATGCAGGATGTGCCTCAGTTGCGGTGAGCTACGGAGCATTCCCTAAGAGTGAATTATTGAAGTGGAAAGTCCCGGTTGTGGACGACGTGCCCCAGTTGGCTACGGCACTGGGTGTGGATGAACTGCTTAATCATTAAGCAAATCGGCGGGCCAAACGGCCCGCTTTCTTTTACGCCTGACGCCAAAAACTTCCGGTCTTTTTGTGAAATCCGCCTTGATTTTGCTTTTTTATCGGCATCTTCTTCACAGGCATCTTTTGCGCAAGAATGGCAAAAATAGTCGGCAGTTTCGGCAAATACACCTCTTCTTTTAACCACTCGGCTGCATTTTTCGTTTTGATGAACTCACTCTCGCCCGTAATATCGCACGCAACGGTAATGCGGGTTAAGGGATGAAGGCTTTGAGCGAGAAATTTTAAAAACGCTTGATTGCGATACGGTGTCTCAATAAATATCTGGGTTTCGCCGTGGACGCTGTGACGCTCAGCCTCTTTCAAAGCCTGTGTGCGGCTCGGTTCTTTAATCGGTAAGTAGCCTAGGAAACGGAAATGCTGTCCGTCTAAGCCACTTCCCATCAATGCCAGAAGGATAGAGCTGGGACCGACCAAAGGCTTAACCGTAATGTTTAATTGCTGAGCACGTGAGACGATGCTGGCGCCGGGGTCTGCTACGCCCGGGCAACCCGATTCACTGACGATTGCGATGTTATGACCGTCGGAAAGGGGAGATAACCATTCGTCAATTTTTGACTCATCGGGTTGATGTCCGATTTCTTCAATATGAAGTTCATTGATGGGTGTGGGGTGAGAGGCGGCTTTTAAGTACGAGCGGGCACTTTTAGCGTTTTCTGCTAAAAAATATTGAGTTTGTCTCAATACTGCCAGGGTACCTGCGGGCAGTGTTTCTTCCACAGCACGATCTGCGATTCGGTTGGGCAACAGATAAAGAATACCGGCCATTACTCTTCCTCTCCGATTCCTTCAATGACTTCTAATCCCGCCTTCGCTAATAAATTCACGGTTTCGATCAGAGGCAATCCGATAAGAGCCGTGGGGTCCGTTGAACGAACTTCTTTCATCAGCGCAATGCCAAGTTTTTCAATTTTTGCCGAACCCGCACAGTTAAAGGGTTGCTCACGATCGAGGTAATGCTCAATTGTTTTTTTCGAAAGCGACTTCATGGTTACAACCGTGGGCACCATGGTTTCAAAAATTTCTCCCTTTTCGGAGATGACGCAAAGAGCCGTGAGAAAATAAACGGTCTGACCCTGCATGGAGAACAATTGTTCAAGGGCCCGTTCACGGGTGTGGGGTTTACCGAGAATTCGGTCTCCGAGGACTGCGACTTGGTCGCTGCCGATGACAATAGCCTCACCGACCTGCTCTTTGACCTTCAGAGCTTTTTCACAGGCGAGTCTCACACAGAGTTTCTCCGGCGTTTCGCCTTCGAGTCGGCTTTCATCAATATCGGCCGAGACACACTCGAAATCAATTCCCAACCGTTGCAATAATTCTTTTCTGTACGGGGAACTTGACCCCAAAACCAATTTCTTCTGTAACATACGCTCGTAACCTTTTTGGGAGTAAACAATGTCGAGAGGCAATCAAAATTTTTCTACCGTCGACATTTTCGCGGTCGCATCAAACCGTCAGAAGATTAACACAACGGTGACGATTTCGGAGATGCCCGAATTATCCGGCCTAATTATTAATAGCGAAAAGGTCTTACCTTTTGAAGTGCAAATTGAAGGCACCGAAGGGGTAAGGGGCTTGCCGGGAGCAATCTTGACTATTACGGGCCGCGTTCAAATGCGTTGTACGCGTTGCACTCAACCGATCGATATTGAAATTGACCGAGAGGTTCCTTTCCTTTTTGTTCGCAGTGAGGCAGAAGCTAATCGTATTCCGATTGAAGAGGATGAAGATTGGGAAGTGGTTGTGGGCTCGGAACACATGAATGTGGCCGAGTGGGTTCAGGAAGAAATTATTTTGTCCTTGCCCACATTTCCGCGTCATGACGATTGTCATGCACCAGAAAACCACACATCGAGTGGTCAAAGTGAAGAAGAAATAACACAAAGACCGAAACCTTTTGCTAACTTACGAGACTTATTGAAGAAAAACTGATATAATCGCAAAACTTTTTTCCAAGCTTTAGGTAATGGCATTGGCAAAATGCGCATATCTAGGGTATAATCGCGTGTTTTCTTAAAGTGGGGTATTGCTATGGCAGTCCAACAAAATAAAAAATCGACCAACAAGCGCGGCAATCACCGTGCTCATGATTTCTTGACGAACCCGGCTACGGCTGTTGAACCGAAGACCGGTGAAGTTCACCTCCGTCACCACATCAGCCCGAACGGCTTCTATCGTGGTAAGAAGGTGATCGACGTCAAGGGTGAATAATTCACTTGATTAAGAAAATCGCTTTCAGGGTTGATTCTCGACTTTAGCCTTCGCCGGCAACGCCGAAAACCCCACAGCCAATGTGCAAAACGTTGCGGTGGGAGACAAAACGGGAAACGTTGAAAGACAGATTTTCAGAGTCGATTAAAAAAGGGGAATCCGTGTTGGGTTCCCTTTTTTGCATCCAGAGCCGACGCTTTTGTCTCTAATGGCTTCCAAGGAAATGAAGCACTTTTTCTAAAAAGATCTCCGGACACTCCTCCTCAGGAGAGTGACCGCAGTCAAGCGCTTCGCCTGACACATCAATTGCTTTGTCTTTCCAGGTGCCTACAACATCGTAGAGCTTGCCGACTGTGCCTCGCGCTCCCCAAAGAAGATAAAGCGGGCACTCAATACGTCGATCAGAATCGGCTTTGTCATCTTCCAAATCAATCGTTGCCGCGGCTCGATAGTCCTCGCAAATGGCATGGATAGTGCCGGGGTTTCTGTAGCAGCGGAGGTATTCTTTGAAAGCACGTTCTTCGACGACGCCTTTGATTTTGATCTGGCCGTTGATGTGATGATGTAGGAAATATTCCGGCTCAAATCCGATCAGTTTTTCCGGAAACGGTTCAGGTTGAATCAGAAAGAACCACCAAAAGTATTTCGTTGCGAATTCTTTGTTCGTCAACGCATACATCGTTGCGGTAGGAGCAATATCGACA
The DNA here is from genome assembly GCF_016901835.1 of Parasutterella secunda. Lineage (GTDB taxonomy): Bacteria > Pseudomonadota > Gammaproteobacteria > Burkholderiales > Burkholderiaceae_F > Aphodousia > Aphodousia faecavium. Next base: position 184,141 of record NZ_JACJKX010000003.1, read on the forward strand.
AAAACGGTTTTGGTTACTGCCTCGGGATAGTCCAAGGCCAGACGGTGTCCGACCCGAGCCCCTCGGTCATGACCGATGAACGCAAATTTTTCGAAACCGAGCAAATGCATCAACGACATGAGGTCTTTTGCCATTTCGCGTTTGCTGTAGGGGCGATGATCCGGTTGACTTTCAGGCTTTTCTGTATCGCCGTAACCTCTTAAGTCAGGCAGGATGACCGTATGAGTTTCGGCAAGTTTCGGTGCGATTTTTCGCCAAATGATATGCGTGTGCGGATGACCATGGACCAGAAGAATCGGAGAGCCTGAGCCGCCTATGGCAAAACGCATCTTGATTCCGGTTGCAAGCTTCGCATTAAAAAGATTGAATCCCGCAATAAAATCTGATGGTCCGATTCCGATTAATTTATCGCTCTCCATGGCGTCTCCATTTTCAAATCCGATCTCAGCGCATCAGCTCTTTTTTGATATTTTCAGCCTTTTCGCTGTATTCATCGGTCTTATCATTGATGAAATTTTTGGCTGATTCGTAATGATCCATCAGAGAATCGCCGGCCTTTGAAAATTGCGATTTCAAGTCTGTATAACCTTCAGCGATACAGTTTTCTGCCAACGTTTGGGCTTTTTCAAGGCCTTCTTTTTGAGCGACTTCATTAATGTAGCTGACACTGCAAGTTGCATCCGTTATATCGAGCTCATTGGCAAACGAGTTCGAAGCACCCACTAAAAGAAGGGGAATAGTAAACAGAAAAGGTCTGATCATCGAAAAAATCCTAGGAAGTTTTTTAGTTCAAGTAAGTTATCATGTATTGATTTGAAAATCTTTGAAATTTTGTTACAAAAACCGAAATTTTTTATTCTTAATAGGCAAAGAGTAGGCTTTACAATTAGGGAAGTTTTTTCGAGAAAGGCTTTAGTTTATGCCTCAGATCTATTCAAAAATTATCGGTACCGGTTCGGCCTTGCCGCAACGGGCAACCGACAATCAGGCCCTTGCCGATGAGCTCGGGCTACGTGGAATTCAAACAAGCGATGAGTGGATTCGCACAAGAACAGGAATTGAAAAGCGCTACCTTGCCGAGCGCGGTTTAACGACAACACAGTTGGCCGAACGCGCCGCTAAGTCCGCTCTTTGGGATGCCGGGGTTGATCCGTCAGAAATCGACCTGATCATTGTGGCGACGACGACGCCCGACATGATTTTCCCGAGCACTGCCTGCCAGTTACAAAAACTGTTGGGTTGTTCCAAAGGCGCAGCCTTTGATTTACAGGCTGTCTGTGCAGGTTTTATTTATGCGCTGACTAACGCTGATGCGTTGATTCGAACCGGTGTTTATAAAAAAGCTATTGTGGTCGGTGTCGATATCATGAGTCGCATCGTTGACTGGGATGATCGCTCAACGTGTGTACTTTTTGGAGACGGAGCCGGTGCGGTAATTTTAGAAGCTTCAAATGAACCCGGTATTTTGGCTGCACGTTTATCCGTTGATGGTACGCTCGATGAAAATGTTTTGGGCTGCAAAGCTTTTATCAACGGCGGAGAGGTCCACGGAGACCCCTACGTACGAATGGACGGGCAGCACGTTTTTCGTATGGCCGTGAGCTCCATGAGCGAGAGCGCCAAGGCTGTTTTGTCCGATGCCGGCTTAAGTGTTGAGGACATTGATTGCTACGTGCCTCATCAGGCGAACCTTCGTATCATGCAAAAGGTCGCTCAAAAAATCGGAATCGATGAAAATAAAATGGTTGTGACTGTTAACCGTCACGGTAATACGTCGGCCGCCTCGGTGCCGTTGGCACTCGATAATGCGGCTCGTCACAATGATATTAAAAAGAACGATATTGTTTTAATGCAAGCTGTCGGGGCAGGCATGGCTTGGGGCAGCGTTTTGGTTAAATGGACCAAGGAGAATAATCAATGAAATTAGCATTTGTCTTCCCCGGTCAGGGCAGTCAAAGTGTCGGCATGTTGGATAGTTTCGCCGAGAACCCTCATGTGCAGAGTGCTTTGAAGACTGCTAATGATGCGTTAGGTGAGAATCTCGAAGAGTTGATTCACACGGGCCCCGCTGAAAGTCTCAATATGACGGTCAATACGCAACCGGCCATGTTGACTGCGAGCGTAGCCTTGTATCAGGCCTGGCTTGCCATGGGCGGTAAAAAGCCTGAAATCATGGCCGGTCACAGCTTAGGCGAATATTCTGCTTTGACGGCTGCCGGCGTTTTTGAATTGGCCGATGCCGTGCGTTTGGTTCGATTCCGTGCCAAAGTCATGCAGGAAGCCGTTCCTGCCGGTCAAGGCGGCATGGCAGCCATTATCGGGTTGACCGATGAAGCTGTGCAGCAGGTGTGTGAAGAGGCCGCAGCGGCGGGCGTTGTTGAAGCGGTTAATTTCAACTCACCCGGTCAAGTGGTCATTGCCGGAGAGAAGGCTGCAGTAGAAAAGGCTTGCGAAGTGGCTAAGTCTAAAGGTGCAAAGCGCGCATTGGTTCTGCCGGTTTCTGCTCCGTTTCACTCTTCATTGATGAAGCCTGCAAGCGCTGCTCTTAAGGAAAAACTTGAACAAACACCGATGAAGGCGCCTGAAATTGACGTCGTCGCCAATGTTGACGTGAAGATTCACACGGACAAAGAAGCCATTATCGAAGCACTCGCCTTGCAAGCAGCCGGTGCCGTGCAATGGGTCAAGACCATTGAAGCGTTCAAGCAAATGGGCGTCACCCACATTGTCGAATGTGGTCCGGGTCGAGTGTTAGCCGGTCTAATTAAACGAATTGACTCTTCGATTGTTGTGAAGAACATCAACTCTCAAGAGTCTCTTGATTCCGTTTTAGAAGAGATTAACGCTGCCGAATAATGGCTTAAAAAGGATAGAGAAATGAGTACTGTTTTTACCGCTGATGCTTTAAAGGATCAGGTTGTTTTTATTACCGGTGCCTCTCGTGGTATCGGAGCCGGAATTTTGGATGCGTGCCTGGCTGCCGGCGCTACGGTTATCGGGACAGCTACGAGTGAATCGGGGGCTGCTCGTATTACTGAAAAAATTGCTCAAGCAGGCGGCAAGGGTGAAGGCGTCGTTTTAAATGTTACCGATGCCGAACAAAGCGAAAAAGTGTTAGCCGATGCGGCTGCAAAATTCGGAGCGGTGACGGTTTTGGTTAACAATGCCGGTATCACGCGTGACGGATTGGCCATGCGTATGAAAGACGATCAGTGGCAGGAAGTGATCGACACAAACTTGACTCCGGCTTTTCGCTTGAGCCGTCTGGTTATGCGCGGCATGATGAAAGCCCGTTGCGGTCGCATCATCAATATTGTGAGTGTGGTGGGTTCCATGGGTAATGCCGGTCAGGCTAATTACGCAGCTGCTAAGGCAGGTGTTGCGGGTCTCACGCGTGCATTGGCTCGTGAGCTCGCTTCCCGAAATATTACTGTCAATGCCGTGGCGCCCGGCTTTATTGAAACGGATATGACGAAGGCCCTGCCCGAAGATCACCGTGCGGCATTGCTTGCACAAATTCCGCTTGCCCGCCTGGGACACACGGATGATATTGCCAACGCGGTTGTCTTTTTGGCTTCACCCGCTGCCTCTTATATCACCGGCGTGACCCTTCACGTCAACGGTGGCATGTATATGGTGTAGTCCGAACGGATGAGGGTTTTTACCCTCATCTTTTCTTTCGCTCTGATAAAATACTAAGAAGTTAATTTTTCGGCGCAACCATCTGGCTGCGTCGTTTCGAATTCTCAGCAAGGAGACATATCAAATGAACGACATCGAACAACGTGTCAAGAAGGTTATCGCCGAACAATTGAGCATTAATGAAGCAGACATCAAGAACGAATCTGCTTTCATCGAAGACCTCGGCGCCGACTCTTTGGATACGGTCGAATTGGTTATGGCTTTGGAAGACGCTTTCAAGATTGAAATCCCGGACGACCAACAAGAAAAGTTGCGTACGGTTCAACAAGCGATTGACTACATCCAAGCCAACGCTAAGTAATTTTTGCCATCTCTGAGATGGATGCCCCGCCTTAAACACCAAGAAATTGGTCGCTTTCAGGCGGGGTTTTGTTAATGAATAAATTCTGCAAAGGGAGAATCTCCATGCGTCGTGTTGTGGTAACCGGATTAGGTATGGTTTGCCCGATCGGTAACGATGTGAAGACCAGTTGGGAGAATGCTTTGGCCGGCCAAAACGGTATCGGCCCGATTACACATTTTGATGCGAGTGGTATGGGTTGCCAGATCGCCGGCGAAGTCAAAGACTTCAATGTCGAAGACTACCTTCCCGCCAAGGAAGCCCGCCGTTACGACCGCTATGTTCACTACGGGGTGGCTGCCGGCGTTCAAGCCATCCGTGATTCCGGTCTTGATCTTGAAAAAGAAGACCTCACCCGCATCGGCTGCTCTGTCGGTTCCGGTATCGGCGGCTTGGGCATGATCTGCGACAACTATCTGGCACTTCATGAACGCGGTGCCCGTCGTGTTTCTCCCTTTATGATTCCCGGAACGATCATCAACATGATCTCCGGCCAACTTTCGATTATGTTTGGGCTCAAGGGGCCCAATATTGCACACGTGACCGCCTGTACGACCGGCCTGCACGGAATCGGTGAAGCCAGTTGGATTATTCGTCGCGGAGACGCTGATGTGATGGTAGCGGGAGGCGCCGATGCCTGTATTTGCCCTGTGGGTGTAGCTGGCTTTGACAATATGCACGCTTTGAGCCGCCGCAATGACGATCCGGCTCACGCATCTCGCCCCTTTGATAAAGACCGTGACGGTTTCGTGATGGGCGAAGGCTCGGGCGTGGTTGTCATTGAAGAGCTCGAACACGCTCTGGCTCGCGGTGCGAAGATTTATGCCGAAATCGTGGGTTATGGTTTATCGAGCGATGCCAATCACATCACCACGCCCAATACTGACGGTCCGAAGCGTTGTATGGAAATGGCTATGGCACGCGCTGGCATCAAGCCCGAAGACATTGACTACCTCAATGCTCACGGCACCTCGACACACGTAGGCGATGCCAATGAAACGAAGGCCATTAAGGAAGCGTTCGGCGAGGCAGCTAAGAAATTGGTGGTCAACTCCACGAAGTCCATGACCGGTCACTTGTTGGGCGGCGCCGGTGGCGTAGAATCCATCTTTACGATTCTGGCTGTTAAGAATCAAGTGTCGCCTCCGACGATCAATATCGTTGAGCAGGATCCGGAATGTGATTTGGATTACTGCGCAAACAAGGCTCGTCCGATGACGATTCGTTACGCCATGAAGAATTCCTTCGGTTTCGGCGGTACGAACGGTACCTTGATTTTCAAGCGTTGGGAAGAATAATTCCGACGGGATTATGATCCGACGGCCCGAAAGCTCAGAAAGAGTTCTTCGGGCTTTGCCTTTTTTAGGAGCAATGATGGATATACAAAAAGACAATCAAATGTATATGCAAGTGGCCATGCTTGCGGCTAAAAGAAGCTACGCCAAACGCCTTAAAGTGGGCTGCGTGATTGTAAAAAACAACTCCATCATATCGATCGGTTGGAACGGTATGCCCACCGGTTATGACAATTGTTGTGAAATGGAAGTCGACGGCAAACTCGTGACGCGTCCTGAAGTGCAGCACGCTGAGCTTAACGCTATTGCTAAGCTTGCCTATAACGGTTATTGCAGTAAAGACGCCGCGATTTTCATCACGCACAGCCCCTGCATTCACTGCTCGTTGTTGATTCAAAAGTGCGGTATTTCACACGTCTACTACCACGAGATGTATCGAGACGATGCCGGTATTAAATTTTTGAAAAGTGCCGGGATCGTCGTCGAGCAGCTTTAAGGAAAAATTCTCTCCCAAAGGCCTGCAATTGGACACATATTTGCAGGCTTTTTTGTTTTTGCTACAGTGGCTTGCGTGTTACAATGAGCCTCGCTTCGGAATAAAGGGAAAGGCAGTTTTTTCTAGCCGGTTTTCCCATTGGTCCGAAAACGTTTCAACGATAACGAAATAGACCTAATGAACAATATTCGAAATTTCTCAATTATCGCTCACATTGACCATGGAAAATCGACCTTAGCCGATCGTCTGATTCAGCGCTGCGGGGGATTGTCCGATCGCGAAATGCAATCGCAGGTTTTGGACTCCATGGATCTGGAAAAAGAGCGCGGCATTACGATTAAAGCGCAGACTGCGGCATTGAAGTACAAGGCCCAAGACGGTCAAACTTACGAACTCAATCTGATTGATACCCCGGGGCACGTGGACTTCTCCTATGAAGTGTCGCGTTCGCTCAGTGCCTGTGAGGGCGCACTTTTGGTGGTTGATGCCACACAAGGCGTCGAAGCTCAGACCGTTGCCAATTGCTACACCGCAATTGATCTCGGCGTCGAAGTCATTCCTGTTCTCAATAAGATGGACCTTAATTCGGCCAATCCCGATGAGGCCAAGGAAGAGATTGAGGATGTGATCGGTATTGATGCCACGGATGCTATTCCCTGTTCCGCCAAGACCGGTATGGGAGTCGATGACATACTTGAAAGAATTGTGCGCGATGTCCCGCCTCCTAAAGGCAGTGACACGGAACCCTTGCAAGCTTTGATCATCGACAGTTGGTTTGATAACTACGTCGGCGTGGTGATGCTTGTGCGAGTGGTCAACGGTGTCATTAAGCCTAAAGATAAGATTTATCTGATGGCAACCGGTGCTACGCATTTGGTTGAGCAAGTCGGTAAATTCACGCCGAAATCTACTCAGTGTGAAAAGTTGGCTGCGGGCGAAGTGGGTTTCGTGGTAGCAGGTGTAAAAGAATTGCGTGATGCCAAGGTTGGTGACACGATTACGCTTGCCAACAAGATGGCTCAGGCTCCCTTGCCCGGTTTCAAACAAGTTAAACCTCAGGTCTTTGCCGGTCTTTATCCGGTGGAATCCAATCAGTACGAAGCTCTTCGTGACGCCTTGACAAAACTGCAGCTCAATGATGCGGCGCTTCAATTTGAACCCGAAGTCTCTCAAGCCTTAGGGTTCGGTTTCCGAGCCGGTTTTCTGGGCCTCTTGCACATGGATATTGTGCAGGAGCGCCTCGAGCGTGAGTTTGATATGGATCTCATCACAACCGCTCCTTCGGTTGTTTACGAAGTGCTTAAAACCGACGGAGAAGTGATTCAGGTGGAAAATCCCTCGAAGCTTCCCAGTCCGGACAAAATTGCAGAGATTCGCGAGCCGATTGATACCGTAACGATTTTTGTCCCAAGTGACTATGTAGGTACGGTGATGAAACTCTGTAACGAAAAGCGCGGTGTGCAAACAAACCTTGCCTACCACGGTCGTCAGGTGCACTTAACCTATGATTTGCCGCTTGCAGAAATCGTCTTGGATTTCTTTGACCGATTGAAGTCGCTCACTCGCGGTTATGCATCCATGGACTACGAATTTAAGGAGTACCGTGCTGCCGATGTTGTGAAGGTGGATATGCTTATCAACGGGGATCGAGTCGATGCGCTCTCATCGATTATTCACCGTTCGAATTCTGTTGCCCGTGGACGCGAAATCGTAACCCGTCTTCGCTCTCTTATTCCACGTCAGATGTACGACGTAGCGATTCAGGCGGCGATCGGTGCCAACATTATTGCCCGTGAAAACGTCAAAGCCTTACGTAAAAACGTGTTGGCCAAGTGTTACGGCGGTGATATAACCCGTAAGAGAAAGCTCCTTGAAAAGCAAAAAGCGGGTAAAAAACGTATGAAACAGGTCGGTACTGTGGAAATTCCGCAGGAAGCCTTCCTTGCCATTTTGCAAGTCGATGAAAAGTAGTCGGGGGTCATCATGAATTTTTCCTTGGTCTTGATGTTGTTGACGGTGGCCACCGGCATCATCTGGTGTTTGGACCGATTCCTGTGGCGTCCCAAACGTTTGGCTCGTGCCAAAGAGGAAGCTGATCGTTTTACGGAGTTAAACCGCAGCGCAATCGACAGCGGCGAGATGAGTGTAATCGGTGAAGCTCAGAGCATTTATCAAAAGTTAAGCGCGCAACCCAAATGGATTGAATACACGGGTGGCTTTTTCCCGGTCATCCTTTTTGTATTCGTGATTCGTTCTTTCTTAGCTGAACCTTTCCGCATTCCGTCCGGCTCAATGTTGCCCACGCTGCACTCAGGTGACTTCATCCTGGTCAATAAATACGAGTACGGCCTGCGCTTTCCGGTTTTCAATTTTGCGATCACCGAAGGCTCGGCTCCCAAACGCGGCGATGTGATTGTTTTTAAATATCCGCTTGATGAAAACGTGGATTTCATTAAGCGCGTAATCGGTGTGCCCGGAGACGAAATCCGTTACGTGGACAAAAAGCTTTATGTGAACGGTAAGTTGCAGGAAACAACGGTCGACGGAACGTTTTTTGATAAGGAAACCTACACGGATCTGAAGCAATTTGATGAAAACCTTGACGGAGTTGTTCATAAAATTGTTGAAAACGACAAGGTGCCTTCAATGGCCCGACCGGTTCAGGGCCATAACGGCTTGAATCAGTGCCTCTACAACATGGGTGATGTGGTTTGCCGTGTACCCAAAGATCATTTCTTTGTGATGGGCGACAACCGAGACAATTCTGCCGACAGCCGCTACTGGGGTTTTGTGGCTCGAGACAAAATTGTCGGTCATGCTTTCTATATCTGGCTCAATATCAGTGACATGAGCCGAATCGGTTCAATTCACTAGGAGAGCGAAGATGCTTCCATTGGAAAGTCTAGAAGAGAAAATCGGTTATCGCTTTACAAACCGTAAGTTGTTGCAGCGGGCTGTGACGCATCGCTCTTTCGGTGCGGAAAATAACGAGCGACTCGAATTTTTGGGCGATTCCGTTTTAAATTGTGTAATCGGTCAGGCCCTCTTTTTACGTGACTCTCATTTCAATGAAGGATCACTGTCGCGTGTTCGTGCCAACCTTGTTTGTCAGGATGCTTTAGCCGAAATTGCCAATCGTTTGGTTTTATCCGATTACCTGCGTTTGGGTGAAGGAGAAATGAAAACGGGGGGTGCTCATCGTCCCTCCATTCAGTCCGATGCCATGGAGGCCATCTTCGGCGCAATCATGACCGAAAGTGGTTTTGATACGGCCAAGGGTGTTATTCTGAAACTCTATGAGCCGATTTTAAGCAAACTAACCCCTGAACGTATGGGCAAGGATGCAAAGACGCTTTTGCAGGAATTTTTGCAAGCTCACCATTTAGGATTGCCGGAGTACACGGTTGTTGATATTCGGGGCGCTGCGCACGATCAGACATTCGATTGTCAGTGCGATGTGAAAAAACTCGATATATCTGTCAAAGGTACCGGCAAGAGTCGACGTTCAGCCGAACAGGCTGCTGCTAAGATTGCCTACGAGTTAGCTGAACAACATTTTCACGGTAAGAAAAAGGGGAGCCACTGATATGACTGAATATCCTGAAGATTTTCGCTGCGGTTATATTGCGGTGGTCGGCCGTCCCAATGTCGGTAAAAGTACTTTGATCAATACCATTATCGGTGAGAAGGTCAGCATTACGTCCAAAAAACCGCAAACGACCCGCAATCGTGTCTTGGGAGTGGTCACCAACGACAAGGCTCAATTTATTTTCGTGGATACTCCGGGCTTTCAAACCAAGTACGGTAATGCGCTTATTCGCGGCATGAACCGCTCTGTGCGAAGCACTTTGGGTGAAACAGATGCAGTGGTTCTTGTGATTGAAAGCAGTGGCTGGAAGAGTGCCGATGAAAAGGTACTCGAGCTCATCAGCCCTCAAGCCAAGAACGTTATTTTGGCCATTAACAAAGTCGATTTGATGAAGGATCGCGATGCGCTGCTTCCTTTGATGGCTCAGTCGATGGCAAAGTTCCCCTTTGCGGCCATTGTGCCTGTGTGCGCTGAAAAAGGTAAGCAGGTATCCGACTTGATGGCAGAAATTGAAAAGCTATTGCCTGAAAATCCGCCCTTTTTCGATCCGGATATCTACACTGACAAGTCCCCTCGTTTTCTGGCAGCCGAAATTATTCGTGAAAAAGCCTTCCGTTTGTTGGGGGATGAATTGCCCTACGGCATTGCGGTGACGATCGATAAGTGGTCAGAAGATGACAAACGGGCAGAGATTATCGCCACGCTCATTGTTGAGCGTGAGGCCCATAAAGGCATCGTGATCGGCGCTCAGGGCGAAAAGCTTCGAGAAATTTCCCGCTTGGCTCGTGCCGATATCGGTGAAATGCTTGGCAAAAACGTCTACCTTGAAGTTTGGGTTCGGGTGAGAAAAGGTTGGAATGATGATGCCCGTGCTCTGAAAACCTTGGGCTACGAGTAATGGCAGAAGTCAGTGTAAGAGCCAAAGAACGCCGCGTCAGTGAGGATGACGCGGCTTTTGTGCTTCAGAGCTGGAACTGGAAAGAAACGAGTCTGCTCGTCGAATTTTTCACTTTAAAACACGGAAAAGTGCTTGCGGTTGCGCGTGGTGCCAAGCGACCGGGCAGTCATTTCAGAGGGCTTCTCACCCCATTTTCTGCCTTGAAAATCGCTTTTTCAGGGCAAAATGAAGTGAAGAATCTTCTTAAAACCCAGTGGTTGGGCGGCTACTTCCCGATTGAGGGTGATGCGCTCTTCTCGGCCTTTTATGTCAATGAACTTTTAGTAAGGCTTTTGGCACGAGAAGATGAGATGCAGGATCTTTTCACCGCTTATGTTCACGTATTGGAAAAGCTCGCAGACTCGGATAACAACCATGAAGTCGCCCTTCGGACTTTCGAACTAGAGCTGATGGAGTATTTAGGTTACGGGTTGCCTGTTACCGGTGAGCCTTGGTATTGGAACGGAGAGGAGCTCAAACCCTGGACTCCTGATACCATTGAAAGCGAGCGATATTTGGTGATATCGCCCGAGATGATTCAAAAACTTCACAATCGGGACTTCAGAAGCAAAGAAACATTGGCTTTTGCCAAATTGCTGATGCGTCGGATGATTGCTCATTATGTGGGTGATAAGCCGCTTAATACGCGTCGGATTGTGGAAGAACTGAAAAGACTTTAAAACAGAGGACAAATGTGATCAGAGGCATCGGATGTGACGTGGTCGAAGTCAAACGAGTACGAGACGTACTTGAGACGCACGGCGAGCGCTTTATTCGCAAACTTTTAACCGAAAATGAGTGGCCTTTGTATCAAAAGCGCCTTTCGCTTAGTAAAGACCATGCTTTGGCTTTTGTCGCCTCACGGTGGGCCGTTAAAGAGGCGGTATCCAAGGCGCTCGGCACGGGCATTGCTGAAGATGTCACGTTTCACTCGATGGAAGTGATGCACAATGCCAAAGGGGCTCCGCTGATGCTCTTTAAAGATCCGTTAAGAGAGCGTCTCATGCAGGAAGGTCTTTTTGTACATGTGTCGATTACGGATGAAAAAAGTGTGGTGGCCGCATTTGCCGTGGCTGAACAACGTTTAGAAGGAGCTCACTGATGGGACCGCTTGTACTGGATATTGAGTCAACGCGACTGACCTCAGATGATATTCGTCGAATTTCACACCCCTTGGTGGGCATGGTGATTTTGTTTACCCGCAATTATGAAAATCGCAAGCAACTCACCGAGCTTTGTCGGGACATTCATGCGATTAAGCCCGGCCTGCTCATTGCAGTTGATCATGAAGGCGGAAGGGTACAGCGCTTTCGTGAAGGCTTTACTCAAATTCCGGCGATGTCCAAATTGGGCGAGTGCTGGGAAAAGAGTTCTGAAAAGGCGACGCTTGCGGCTATGGCCTGCGGGTACGTGTTGGCAGCAGAATTGAGAGCCTGTGGCGTAGACATGTCTTTTGCTCCGTGTCTGGATGTGAATTTCAACCGCTCTCAAATCATAGGTGAACGTGCCTTTTCAAGTCAACCCAACGTGATCACTCAACTGGCTTTAGCGCTGATTCAGGGAATGCGTTTAGCCGGAATGAGTAATTGCGGCAAGCATTTTCCGGGTCACGGTTGGGTCATCGCTGACAGTCATCTGGAATTGCCGGTCGATGATCGCCCTTTGGAATTTCTCTCCGAAAAAGACCTTAAACCATATATGTGGATGGGACAGGCCTTGGATTCCGTGATGGCCGCTCATGTGCTGTATTCTCAGATAGATTCGAAGCCGGCCGGTTTCTCCGAATATTGGTTAAAGACCGTTTTGCGTGACAAACTGCACTTTACCGGTGTTGTTTTCTCCGATGACCTCTCGATGAAAGGTGCTGTCGCTGCGGGCAATGTGACAGAGCGGGCACAGGCAGCTCTTCAAGCCGGTTGCGACATGCTAATTCTCTGTAATGACTTTGCTGCTTCAGACACGCTTTTGCAGACTCTGACATTTGCCGATAGCCCCGAGAGAGCTGATCGGGTCAAACGGTTGTTGCCTAAAGGTGAAGCGCCGGATTGGGAGACAATGGTTCAATCAGCGCTCTATAAGCGTTCTTTGGCTTATTTGAAGGAGTTTATTTAATAAAACGGGACAATTTTGAAGGTTTTTGAAAAAAAGTTTCAAAAAGGTCTTGCTTTTTATTTTAGAGTCTGTAAAATAACAAACCTGTCGCGGGAATAGCTCAGTTGGTAGAGCGCAACCTTGCCAAGGTTGAGGTCGCGAGTTCGAGACTCGTTTCCCGCTCCAAATTCTGAAAAATAGCTCGGTTTTTCCGGGCTATTTTCGTTTCCGGCCGTTTAACCCTGAACTTTTCATCAACTAGATGATATTTTTGGGTAGATCCACTCCGGCACTCAATATCAATTCACGGTTGGATTTGGAGATTTCATCCCAATAGCGTTTCAGTGTGCCATCGAGTCGCCAAAGCTTGATTCCACTCAGCGTATCCAAGTACTTAGGTGTACTGTCTGAGGGCAACTTTTTATCACTGAGGCGCTTTTTAAGCATCAAAAGTAAGCTCAGAGCCAAGTAGGTAACAAACACCTTACCTTCCAGGGCTTTCTCTTCACACTTCATTCTCCGTCCCGAACATCGATCTTTGTAGTTACAGAAAGCTTTTTCCACCGTATCCCGATTTCGATAAATTAATAAAGCCGCGGCCGCATCCTTAACCGTGTTGCTCATCAACACAATCAAACCGGCTGTTTCTCTAAACTGCGCCCACTGCATCTCATCGAGTTCCCAATGACCCAATGAGTCTTTCTTGTAGAAGCGCCTAAAAAGCGGATCATCCGGTGCTTGGCCACTTTCCTCAGCCTTTTGCTTTAATCGAGCTAAAGCTTGCAAAATATTTTCAATATCGTCTGTTTCTTTTTGTTTACTGAAGTACACGTGGATATAAACCGTCTGATCGCTACGACCACTTGTTCGTGTATTGATCACCCACGGCATCGCTTCGGTATAGCAGAAGGCTTCAACCTCTTCTCGGTAGGCTCTGGGATGGCATAACCGCAATGCAGGCAGCGCTCGTTTCATCGTTGCTTGTATAAAGCTCGAGTTGCGTTTAGCGCCAATGACAAAACCGATATCCTGTTTAAGCATGGAGGTTAAATTGTTCAACGAGAAAAAACCTCTGTCGAGGATTAACTGAATGGGATCTAAATCCAATTGAGTTAAATCCAAAAACAGATTTCTCAATAAACTGCAGTCATTTAAAGACCCGTCTAAAACCTTGTAGAAAACCGGTTCTCCACTAATCTCATCGAGCAATAAGGCGATGTTAAATTGCGGCAGTGAGTCCTCTTCCTTGTTTTTACCGTATTTGACCTTACGGATAGTCTTGGAAAAAGAAGAAATTGAAGTGGTATCGAAAGCCCAGTAACCTCCATCGACCAGAGTTTGACTATGAGCGGCCCGACGTTTGAGATAAGAGAAGCGTTGCTCGTCGCTGATGGATTGAAACAGTCTGGTAATAGCGGTTGGATTAAGAGTTTGCTCTGTGGGCAAATAGGTGCGTTGAGCAAAACTCTCGAAACTGCAGACAGAAGAATGAGGCTGCAGGATTAAGAACATGGCCAAGGACAACA
>NZ_JACJKX010000021.1 GCF_016901835.1 Parasutterella secunda
CAAGCGACAGCAACCGGCGGTACGACTCATGAGCGACCGCTGGTCTTTGTCAGGTTGGAGTTCAAATCGAAAGCTACAAGTAATTTGCATAATTTGGTATGTTATCAAATCAAACTTCACTTTTAGATGCATTCAGTTTCTTATATCCCCGCCATTAATGACGAGGTCTTACGAAACCTTTGATAAATATTTTCGACCCAAAATGATACAAGTCTTCGTATCAAAATTACGGCATGTGTATCGGCCAAAACGATATTTTTTGTAAAGCTGTTACACATTGAAACACTGTGCCTCTTTAAATCAGAAAAATTGCTCTCACATAGTCAGTAGAAAGTGATGAGCATTGACCGTTAAGGTCATGTAAATCAAAAGGTTACTCGGGACCGAGGCCCTCAGAAAAGCCATTAAGAGCCTTGCCCCCGATGATGAGTTTTGAGGAGTTTGAGATGTTATTTCCTACAGTGTACGGTGAAAACCTTTTTGATGATTTAGACGATATGTTCGGTTTGACCTCTTATGAAGGTCAGCGCAGACACGATCCTCTTTTCGGCAAGAACGCATCGCGCATCATGAAGACCGATATTCGTGAGACTGAAAAGACTTATGAATTGGACGTTGATCTGCCCGGCTTTAAGAAAGAAGACATTCAGGCCCAATTAAAGGACGGTTATTTGACTATTACGGCTAACAAGGGTGTCGAACACAATGAACAGGATCAAAAGAGCGGTCGCTATATTCGTCGTGAACGCTACAGCGGCTCTTGCTCAAGAAGCTTCTACGTGGGTGAAAACATCACCGAAGAGGACATCGAAGCCAAATTTGAAAATGGTATTCTGCAAGTGACTGTGCCGAAGAAGGCTCCTGAAGTACCGGTTCAAAAACAAATTATGATCAAATAACTGTTTTTAAGCCCTATCTTTAGCCCGCACGAGTACTTTTTGAAAGCCTCGTGCGGGTTTTGTTTTTTGGGGAAGTAAAAAAAGTTTTGGATCACTCGTTTTAGTGGTACATTAAAAAGATATGTTCACAATTTTGTCATATTGATTCTGCAAAATTAAATTTAATCCAATCGCATGATTTTGTTGAGCTTTATGGACAAAATGAACGAAACAAATAAGAATTCGGTAGCAGATCATGAGAATCCGGCTGCCACAACTTCAATGGGTGATAAGGTGGAAAACAAAACCGAAGCCAATAAACCGGCCGTCCGTTCGGTGCCTGCCAAGAAGACGGTTGCAACGACGAAGCGTACAAGAAGTCGCAGTACCCCTAAAAAAGAGGCCATTGTTCCGGTGGTCAAGGCCGGCAAACCGGTGGATGTCACCAATCCAGAGTTTTATCTCAATCGTGAGATCAATTGGATTGATTTTGACCGCAAGGTTCTTGAGCAAGCCGAAGACAAGTCGGTGCCGTTACTGGAACGGGTGAAATTTCTTTCCATCTTCTTTAATAACCTTGATGAATTCTTCATGGTGCGTGTGGCTAACGTTTGGAAACAGGTCCAAAGCGGAGCCGAGGCCACCGGTGCCGACAAACTTCCTCCCAGACGCCAATTGTCTGAAATCGGCCGACGTGTGCGGGACTTGACCGATGAAGCCGAAGAACTTTGGAAAAAAGGTCTTTTGCCGGAATTGGAAAAGCAGTCGATCCGTATCGTTGATTACGCAGGTTTACCCCAGAAGAAGCGGGAAATATTGAGTAAGTATTTCGATAACGAAATCTTCCCGATTTTGACGCCGCAAGCCATTGACTCAGGTCACCCCTTCCCGCTCGTTTCAAATACGAGCATCAATTTCATTATCGAATTGGTAAGCGAGAAGGATAAAAGTGACATTCGCTACGCCCGTGTGAAGTGCCCGAATAATGTTCCTCGATTCCTCTATTTGCCCAAGGGTAAGGAAGACATTGACCCCAAGTTGGGTTTTGATTCCTCCTATAGCGAAGTCAATGTCGTGTTGGTTGAAGACTTGATCGACGGCTGCATGGGTAAGCTTTTCCCGGGCTACAAAGTAAACGCCTCGGGACAATTCCGTATTACCCGCAACACCGACGGTGAGATCGAAGAAGACGAGGCCGATGATCTGTTGGCGGCGGTTCGTGATTACGTTGATCAAAGACGGTTCGGCGACATCGTTCGCTTGGAGATGGGGCGCGGCATGCCCGTGCGTCTGGCCGATATTTTGATTGAACACCTGGAAGTCAAGCCTCACCAGATTTATAAGCAAAAGATTCCTCTTGCTTTCTCGGACTTTATGTCTTTGGGTTGCATTGATCGCCCGAAGCTGCAGTACAAGCCAGATCCCACAAAGCTTGCCAAAGAGCTTGACGGAGAAACAGATTGCTTTGAGGCACTCAAAAAACGCGATGTGGTGCTCTACCATCCTTACGATCGCTTCCAAGCGGTACTCAATTTCATCGATCAGGCTGCTCGCGATCCGAAGGTTGTGGCTATCAAGCAAACGCTTTATCGGTGCGGGAGCAATTCACCCGTGATCCGTAGCCTTTTGGAGGCCCGCCGTCGCGGCAAACAGGTCACGGCAGTTGTGGAATTAAAGGCTCGGTTTGACGAAGAGCGCAATATCAACTGGGCCGAAGAGCTCGAACGCGCAGGTGTCAATGTCGTCTACGGTTTTGTGGGCCTGAAAATTCACGCCAAACTTTGCTTGGTTGTGCGCCGTGAGGAAGGTGGTGTCAAGCGCTATGTGCACATCGGGACCGGTAACTACAATGCCTCCTCGGCCAAGATTTATACCGATTTGGGATTGATTACGGCCGATGAATCCATTTGCGCAGACGTCACTGATCTGTTTAACGTCATGACCGGGTGCGGTGAAATTACCAATTACCGTAAACTCTTTGTTTCACCGAAGAGCCTGCGCCCGTCCATCACCAAACTGATTCAGGAAGAAGTGGCTCTGCATCGGGAACATGGTAACGGTCACATCATCATCAAGTGTAACCAGTTGGTTGACGGTGACATCATTGCGGAACTCTACAAAGCGAGCATTGCCGGTGTGAAAGTGGAGTGCGTGGTCCGCGGTATCTGTTGCCTGCGTCCGGGCATTGCCGGGTTATCCGACAATATCACGGTCAAATCCATCGTCGGTCGTTATCTGGAACACGCCCGTGTTTATTGGTTCAACCACAATGGTGATGAGCGCATGTACATCGGCAGTGCCGACATGATGAACCGAAACCTAAACGGTCGTATCGAAGTGCTCACGCCGATTGACAACGAAAAGATTCGTCGCAATATTATGAACAACATCCTGCGTCTGCAGCTGTCCGATACCGAACAGTCCTGGATCATGGAACCCACGGGTGCCTACAAGCGCTACGTTCGTGCCAAGGGTGTTAAAAAGGTTGATGCACAAAACGCTCAGAATCATTTAAAGAGTTTGTACTGAAATGCCTAAGCTCAATCATCAGTATGTGAACTTGGCCGAGGACTCGGCCAAGTCACAGTCAACGTCTTTTGTTCGGCCCAACCCCACCGTAACCCGTGTGGGTTTTGTGGATTTGGGCAGTAACTCGTCAAGACTGACCGTAGTGGAGTTCGACCGTCGAGGTCGAGTCACGGTTTTAAACCGTGTCAAAAGTATGGTGCGTTTGGGCGAAAGAGCTTTTGAAACCAAAGAGCTCCAACCCGAGGCTATGCAGCGGGCTTTGTCGTGTTTGAAGGATTTCGCTCAAGTCTGTCGCTCATACGGCGTCACGGAAGTGGTAGCGGTCGGTACCGCTGCGTTGCGTGTTGCCAAAAACAGCCTTGACTTTGTGCGCCTCGTGAAAGAAAAAACGGGGATTGATCTGCAGGTGATTTCGGGCGACGAAGAAGCGCGTCTGATTCGCGTGGGGATTTGGGATTCACTGCCCAAAACCAAAGACGCTTTTCTCTTTATCGATATCGGCGGCGGCAGCACGGAAGTCTCTGTCTCCTCGAGAGAAAAAATATCGTTTCTTGAGTCGCTCAATATCGGTTGCGTGATGATGACCGATGCCTTCAGAGGCAATGCACAAGGCAAAATCAGTAGCGGTGTCTTCAATAAGATGCAGCAAAAGGCGATGGAAAAGATCCAACATGCGCTAAAAGGAATCAAGCACACTTCTTACAGCGCCGCCATTGCCAGTTCCGGTACCGCTCAGGCACTGCTCACACTTGCTCAAGCTAAATTCGGTGAAAACGGTGGTTTTGAACTAAAACCTCAAGGCATTGAATTAAAGCGTGCCCAAATTGCCGCTTTAGCCAAGTCTCTGTCTCAAATGACAGCGGCTCAGCGTGAGCGTCTGCCGGGCCTGAGTCCCTCTCGTGCTCAGGTTATTGTGGGTGGCGCGGCCATTTTGCTGACGATTTTACAAGCACTCGATTTGCCCTGCGTATACATCACGCCCAATAACCTTCAGGACGGTCAAGTAGTGGACTATCTGGAACGTCACTTTAAACGTGACGGTAAGAAGGAAAATTACTGGCGCCGCAAGAGTGTGAAGACTCTGGCCAAACACTATCACTGTGAAAAGGCCCATGCCGAGCATCTCGAGACACTGGCTCTGAGCATTTTTGAACAGGCCGGAAAACTCAAACTCTATGCCGAGCAACCGGGACTGGAAGAACTGTTGGGTTACAGCGCCCGCTTGCACGATATCGGTATTGCCATTTCGTATGACAAACACTACATGCACGGCGCGTATCTGGTGCGCCACTGCCCGTTGCTGGGCTTTACCGAGCAGGAAGTGTTGACGATGGCTCGGTTGGTGTTTTGGCACTCCCGTCCGAGCGGTGAGTTGCCGGCCTTTTTATCAGGACCGGTGGCAACCGAGGCAGAAAAATGGGCAGCCCTTTCGCTTTTCATAGGGGAAAACCTCGATCGTACACACCGTTCTGTTGTCCAAAATGTCAAACTGGTGAAAAAAGACAGGGCCTTATCTTTGGATGTCACATTGGGGGTGCCGGCTCCTCTGGAGGAATCCTCTGTCGAGAAAATCCGCAAGCACACAAAGCGGGTGTTGGGTGAAGCCATTGATGTTCGCTTTCACCTGCATGATCGGGAAATTGAGATCGTTTCTATTTAATACAAAGTCGGAAGAGCAGCAAACTCTGCCGACGGCTTTGTCCGTTGCGGACAATTTTCAATTCTCTTTTGTAGGGCGTTCGTCGTTTCGTTCCTGAACCACTCGCTCAACGGCGCTACTTAAGGACTGTTTCCGGCACCGGGACGTAAAGGCCGAGACCCCGCCCATGAGGCCGGCCACGATGTAAAAGACCGCTCCGGCACCGATTACGCTGCCTGCACCACCGAAAATAATCGGTAAGGTCGTATGACATAAATTAATCAGCATGGTGCGCAAGCCAAGAGCTTCGCCCGTGCGACCCGGAGGTGACTCGGTGTGAATCAGGCTCATCACGTTAGGTTGAGAAGAGCCCAACGCCATGCCGAGAAGGAATGCTACGCAAGCGAGCAGATAGAAATTTTCGAAAATCGGAAACAGTGCATAAGAGATTGCACCGAGTGCAAAAGCACAGGTGATCGTTTGCCACTCGGATAGGTGCCGCGAGATGATCGGCATGAAAAGACGCACAAAGAACGTTGCGGCAGCAAAGACACCCAAAATCCAACCGACCTGACTGGCGCTTAGTCCGATCTCCGTGCCGTAAACCGGAATCATGAAGCTTTGTAAGTCCCAAGCCATGGACATGAAGGAGCTTGCAATCAGAACGTTTCTCACGTGCGGGATCGTCATCAATTCAAAGCTGCCCTTGCGTTTGACGACCTTCGGTCGATTCCACGTGGCAGGCAATTTCGGGCGAATCAGTACCACAAAAGTGAGCAGTCCCAATACCACGGACGAAAGCGCCATGATAAAGGAGCTCTGAAAACCGATGTGATCGATCAGGTAGCCGCTTGCAATCGGGGCGCTAAGGTTCGCGGTCGAGTAACCCATCGCTAAAAAGGCAAAGTTGTTGGTTCGACCGGCAACGCTTGAGAGGTGGCCGACAAGTTGCTGATTGGTCATCGAAACCAACATGAAGCCCAGGCCGTTAATCATGCAGGCAGCAAATAAAGGCCATAGGCCGAATGTTTTCACTTCAAAGAAAATCGGCAGGACGGCAGCGACCGTCATGATGAGAATGCCGTACAGAACAGGTTTTTTGGGACCGACTGAGTCAATCCACTGACCGGCTCGAATGGCAAAAAGGGCAGGCACGAAAGCAAAAAGCGCCATCATGATACCCACTTCCAACGCAGTGCCGTGCTCATACAGGCCGTTAAGGGAACACGTGACACGATTGGCCACACAGCCGATCTGAACTACGACCGTGAGCAGAATCACTTTGAGAATAGTGGGTGACATGTTTTTTACCGTAAAAAAACAAAGCCACAGCGGTTGACGGCCACTGTGGCTTTAGTTCGCGTGATGAGAAACTGTTCAGAATTACTTACGGATAATCAACAGCGGCACATCAGCGATAGAGGCAATACGCGTGGCGGTAGAACCCATGACCGCAGCCTTAAAGCGACCGTAACCGTGAGAACCCATCACCAGGATATCGAGGTGACGTTTCTTGCAGTAAGCGGCGATTTCGTCACCGGGGTTACCGACCAAGCAAACTTCTTTGGGTTTGACACCCGCTTTTTCGAAAAGCGGCAATACCGGGTCGATCGCTTCGGCAAATTCGCTCTTTTGCAGTTCAACCACTTCATCTTCAGACAAGGCGGGCAAAGCCATACCGGTCATATCGGGCATGACGGCGCCGGCGTAGTCGCTCACCGTGTTAATGAGATGAATCTTGGCGGCCGGACCACCGAAGAGGTCCATTTGCTTGATTGCGTACTTCACAGCGGCGGTACCGTACTTGGAACCGTCCACGGCAATACCCACGTTCAATGCATCCGTTTCCGGAGCGGCCTTATCGCGCAACATCAAAAGCGGCACTTTGGTCAAAGCCAACACGGCGTTGGTGACAGAACCAAAGAGCAAGCCCTTCAAAGCAGAGCGGCCATGAGAGCCCATGATCAGGAGGTCCACTTTCATTTCTTCGGCGACCTCGGCAATGATTTCAGCCGGTACACCCACTCTGGCGATTTCTTCGGCAGCCATCTTGGCTTTCTTCAAAATCTTACGGGCGGGCTTAAAGGCCTTTTCGCTTTCGTCCTTGTAGTAATCGTCCAAGGCTTCACGGCTCACAAGACGGCTCGCACGGGCGGGCAGAGGGGCCTGCACATTGAGCAACACAATATGCGGTTCATGGCCGATCAACGTCGTACGGCTAGCCACGAAAGCTACCGCGTTGTCACTGTAAACACTGCCATCAACGGGAATAAGGATTTTCATAAAGCATCCTTTTGTAAGAATAGTAAAACAGTCGTTCAATTTCATACGAAGAGAAGTGTGAAACCGAACACTTCTGCCCAAGCCCTTTGCGGGTCCGCGAGCAATCCAAAAAGAAGATCAATTCACAAGCGTTGAAAAACGAAAATTTCCATTAATCTCCTTACAATCACTTTAGCGCCATTTTGGGGGGAGCGCTAGCCTTAAGAGCTTGTATTGTGCTTTTTGTCAATTAAAAATTCATGAATACTGCAGATAAAAGACGTTTTGGTGGTATCAGCCGTCTGTTCGGACAAGAAGGTTTGGAGTGTTTAAACCGCTCTCATGTTACCGTGGTGGGTGTCGGAGGGGTCGGCAGCTGGGTTGCCGAAGCTCTGGCTCGCACGGCAGTCGGTCATATCACGATCATTGACGGTGATACCGTCGAAGAAAGTAACACGAATCGGCAATTGCCCGCTTTGCAGGGTCATTACGGTGAGAAGAAAGTACAGGTTTTAGCCCGCAGACTTCAGGCGATTAATCCTCTGGCAGAAATCACCCCAGTCGAGACATTTGTGGATGGGACAAATTTCGATGAAACGATTCCTTGCTGCGATGTGATCATCGATTGCATTGATTCGTTATCGGCCAAGACGATGCTTGTGGCTCGGGCAAAAGAGAAAGCCTCATATGTTTTAACAAGCGGCGGAGCGGGCGGAAAAGTTGACGCCTCGAGAGTCGCCTTCACCGATATTGCGCATGTTAAAGGGGATTCGCTTATTGCTGCCATGCGCACAAGACTTCGTAAAGATTACGGCTTTCCGAAAGGCAAAGACGGAGAAAAATCCAAACCTTTCGGGATCGGAGCGGTCTACAGTGATGAACCGGTCTGTCCCAGTCAGGACGGCGAGGCCGGTTTCGGAGTTTTCATGGGCGTGACGACCACTTTTGCCATGAGACTCGCGCAAGCCTGTGTTCAGTATCTGTTGAGAGCACAAAACAGAAAAGAAAACTGAACGATCATTCAATGACGGGCAAGCTGACAAAGCGCAAACTTTTTTCTGAAAAAAACGCCTACACTGAGAGTGAGTAGAGTACGTACCGTACTTGGAGACTATATGTATAAGAAGATTCTTGTTCCGATTGACGGCAGTGAGCTGTCCTATATGGCTGTGGCAGGAGCCGCCTCCTTTGCCAAACATCTTGGTGCTGAAGTTTACGTATTGACGGTGATTGAACCGTATTCCTATACGAATTTGAGCGAATACCGCCCCGAAAGTATCGAGCAGTATGACCAACGGGTGAAGGATCAGGCTAAGGAGCGCTTGGAAAAGGCCCGTGAATATTTTGATAAGGTGGGCGTGAAGGCAACGATTTGCTCAAAGAAGAGTTTCTCGCCCTCTGAGGCCATCATGGATGTGTGCGAAGAATTGGGTTGTGACTTAATCTTCATGGCAAGCCACGGTCGTAAGGGCTTAGCCGCAGTGCTTTTGGGTAGTGAAACGCAAAAAGTTCTCACTCACTCCAAAGTGCCCGTGATGGTTTACCGATAAACGGACAAATCAGACAAAATCGGTACAATAGAGTACTGTTATTTTCGATTGGAAATAACCTCGTGCATGGCTTGTAAAAGACAGGCGGCACGAGGTTTGTTTGTTAAAAAGGATTATTAAAAATGGCCGATCTCGACCAAATGAATGCTGAAATGGATGTAAACGCTCTCGTGCGTGAAGAAGTCATTACCGATCGCAAAATCGGAACCATTCGTGTGCTTACGCCCGTGACGCTTGAAGGTGTGCGCGACATGACGCGTGAAGTGGTTTATTTGGGTGAAACTCAAATCATGACGCAAATGGGACCGTTACCCATTTCTTTCCAAATCAAGGCAACGAGCTTAGCTGAAGCCGTCAAGGGTTACGGTGAAGCAGCTAAGGCCGGTGTTCAGGAAACGATTGCTAAACTCGAAGAAATGCGCCGCGAGGCCGCAAGCAAAATTGTGACTCCGGGTGATGCTGGTTTTGCGGCAGCAGCGAGCAAAATTCAAATGCCCTAAAGCATTATTAAAGACCCATGACCATCAAAGGTTTTGACAGAAAAGAAATGGCAAATCTGCCCTCGCGCCTGCTTCGCGACGGGCGTGCCGCCAATGCTCGTGTGACTTGTGTCACGTGGCAGGGCAGAGAGTGGACGGTTAAAGATTTTTCTCCCAGAAATTGGTGGGTGAGAACATTTTTGGCTCCTTTTCTTTTAGGCCATGAATTTAAGATCCTGCAGCACTTAATCGGTGTTGAGGGGGTGGCTAGCGACTCCTTCGTGATCGATCGGCATGCGATCGCCATTGAATTTTTGCCGGGTAAGCCCTTGGGTAAAAAAGATCCCGCCGAAATTGATTCCGAATTTTTAGCTCAGATGGAAGCGCTCATGAATCGAGTCCATGAGCGAGGCATCGTTCATCTGGATACGCGAGGGACCGGCAACTGGTTGGTTTCGCCTGAAGGCAAACCGCTTCTTATTGATTTTCAGGCAGCACTGACCACCGGCTGGATGCCCGCTTCGTGGCGTCGCATCATTGAATTGGTGGACATGAGTGGCGTCTATAAAAAGTGGAAAGAGTGGCATCCTGAGACCATGGGCGCAGAGCGTGAGGCGCTTTTTCAAGAGGCTCAGCACTGGCGGCGCAAATGGGTCTTTGAGGGCTACTTCGGTAAAAGAAAGCGCCGCCGCGCCAGAAAGAAACGTTCCTATTAATTTTTCCATAGGCAACCCTTTTTCGGCTGCCTATTTTCAACTTTTTTAAAGGTATCGGTACCGTTATGGCACAGTACGTATTTACGATGAACCGCGTCGGCAAAATTGTTCCGCCGAAGCGGCAAATTTTAAAAGACATCTCTTTGTCCTTTTTCCCAGGCGCCAAAATCGGTGTTTTGGGATTAAACGGAGCGGGTAAATCAACCCTTCTGAAGATTATGGCAGGCGTTGATACCGATATTGAGGGCGAAGCTTTGCCGATGCCCGGTATCAAAATCGGGTATCTGCCGCAGGAGCCGCAGCTCGATCCCAACCACACGGTTCGTGAAGCTGTGGAAGAAGGGTTGGGCGAAGTGCTCAATGCTCAAAAGCGGCTTGAAGAAGTTTATGCGGCCTACGCTGAGCCCGATGCAGACTTTGATGCCCTGGCTGCCGAACAAGCCAAGCTTGAGGCCATCATCAATGCAGCCGGCACCAACGCTGAAACCCAAATGGAAATTGCAGCGGATGCTTTGCGCCTGCCGCCTTGGGAAGCCAAAATTGAACATCTCTCGGGTGGTGAAAAGCGTCGTGTCGCCCTTTGCCGTTTGCTCCTGTCGCAGCCCGATATGCTGTTGCTTGACGAACCGACGAACCACTTGGATGCCGAAAGCGTGGAGTGGCTCGAGCAGTTCCTGCATCGTTTCCCGGGTACCGTTGTTGCTGTGACGCACGATCGCTACTTCTTGGATAACGCAGCCGAATGGATTTTGGAATTGGACCGCGGCGAGGGGATTCCTTGGAAGGGTAATTATTCATCCTGGCTGGATCAAAAAGAAAAGCGCCTTGAAATTGAAAAGCGTCAGGAAGACGCTCGTATGAAGGCGATTAAGCACGAATTGGAATGGGTGCGACAAAATGCCAAAGGTCGCCAGGCTAAGAGCAAAGCGCGTTTAGCTCGTTTTGAAGAAATGAGCAGCTACGAGTATCAGGCTCGCAACGAAACCAATGAAATCTTTATCCCCGTGGCCGAGCGCTTGGGCAATAACGTGATTGAATTCAAGCACGTCACCAAAGGGTTCGGAGACAGACTCTTAATCGATGATCTGAGCTTTAAGATTCCGCCCGGAGCCATTGTCGGCGTGATCGGTCCTAACGGTGCCGGTAAATCCACGCTCTTTAAGATGATTTTGGGTAAAGAAAAACCCGATGCCGGTGAAATTGAAATCGGCCAAACGGTCAAAATCAGTGCAGTCGATCAAATGCGTGACTCGTTACCGAATGACAAAACGGCTTGGGAGGCCGTAAGCGACGGGCAGGATATTTTGCAGGTCGGAAAGTTCCAGATGCCTTCTCGTGCCTACTTGGGTCGGTTTAACTTTAAGGGCGGAGACCAGCAAAAATTGGTTGGTACCCTCTCAGGTGGTGAACGAGGCCGTTTGCACTTAGCAAAGACCCTGCTTGCCGGCGGCAATGTATTGCTTTTGGACGAACCCTCCAATGACTTGGACGTTGAAACGCTTCGTGCACTGGAAGATGCCTTGCTTGAATTTGCCGGTTGCGCAATGGTGACGTCTCACGACCGTTGGTTCTTAGACCGTATTGCGACGCACATCCTTGCTTTTGAAGGGGATTCCAAAGTGGTTTTCTTTGACGGAAACTACACGGAATATGAAGCCGATAAACGCAAGCGCCTGGGCGAAGAAGCCGCAAGACCGCACCGCTTACGCTTTAAACCTTTGAAGCACTAAGGCAGGTATCAAAAGGACAGCCCGGTTGCTTTTTAACTCGGAGGTTGGTGGTTCAAACACCAACCTCTCATTGTTCAAGCGTTAAAATTTCCCCAAAA
The DNA here is from genome assembly GCF_016901835.1 of Parasutterella secunda. GTDB lineage: Bacteria > Pseudomonadota > Gammaproteobacteria > Burkholderiales > Burkholderiaceae_F > Aphodousia > Aphodousia faecavium. The sequence continues at coordinate 11,882 of NZ_JACJKX010000021.1, forward strand.
CTTTTGTTTTAGGACCGGTTCCTTCTTCTTTTAAATCCCGTATCTATGGATATCGTCACTGTCAAACCTGCCAGAGTCGAACTCAACGATGGGAAACCGTATTCGCCTGAGTTCGGGGATATTTACGCAACCCGAAGCGGTGCTTACGGTCAGGCTTGCTCGGTGTTTTTATCCGGTCGTGATATCCCAAGTCGTTGGGCCTCTAAAAACACTTTTACGATATTGGAAAACGGATTCGGTTTGGGGACCAACTTTTTGGCTACGTTAAAGGCTTGGCGCGAGGATCCCAATCGAAGTGAGCACTTGGATTACGTGAGCCTGGAATGCTTTCCGGTCAGTTCTGAGGAAATTCAAAATTATTGTGCACCGCAATTATGCTTAGAGGCCAGTGAATTGGCTCAAAAATGGCCCGTTTGTATTCCGGGTTATCACACTCTTTACTTTGACGACGGGCGTGTGCGTTTAATCCTGATTTTCGGCGACTCACTGAGTCTTTCAAAAAAACTGGCATTGAGTTATGACGCTCTTTATCTGGACGGATTTGCACCGAGTAAAAATCCTCGGATGTGGGAGCCGGAATTACTGAGAAATCTTTCCCGTTACGCCAATGAAGGTGCGACGGTGACGACATGGTGCACGAGCGGCACGGTCAGAAGAACGCTTGAAGCAGCCGGATTTGAATTGCAGAAAAAAGAGGGGTTCGGCAAGAAGCGAGAGCGCCTTTTCGGTCAGATGAGGGCTCGTCGCTCCAAACACTTGATTTCCCCGGTTCGCGACGTGGTGGTGATCGGAGCGGGGTTGGCCGGCGCCAATGTCGCCTACAGCCTTGCAAAGCGTGGAATCGATGTTCGGGTTATTGATGAAGGGCCGGTTCCGGGCTCTGCCGCAAGCGCCCTGGCCTGGGGTATTTTGCATCCTCATTTCACACGAGACGACAGCCCACTCGCGGTTTTATCACGAGAAGGTTTTCTTCTGACACGCAACCGTTTGAGGGAATTGCAAGAGCAAACCGGTATCGCTCTTTTTAATCAGTCGGGTTGCCTGCAAATGGCGCATAGCGACGAAATCTATGAGCAGTGGCTCGATGCCCGTACTCATCGCTTGCCGTTTAGCCTCCCGACCGATTACGGCAGTCTTTTAACTCAGCGTGAAGCCTCCGAAGTGAGCGGTCTGGACTTGAGGCGGGGCGGGTGGTTTTTCCCTCAGGCCGGTATGGCCCGAGCGGGAGCATTCTGTCGGACGTTGATCGAGGCAAGCGGCGCAAGTTATCGTAGCAATACGACGGTTTCATCTTTAGTGAAAAAGGGTGATTGCTGGCAAATCATCGGTTCATTTGCCGAGGTCATGGATGAAGCTTCTGACGTTGTTGTCTGTACGGCTATCGATTCGGCAAGACTTTTACGAGCCGACTATCTGGGTCTTGAAGCATTGCCCGGGCGGATAACCCTTCTGCGCGATACGGACTTAACTCAATTGAAGTGCCCGGTAAGCGGTGAAGGATACATGGCGCACTTGCCCGATGGTTACTGTGGGGTGGGCGCTACTTATGAACTAAAGCGAAACGGCCCATGGACAGAAGAAAAGGCTCATTGTGCTAATTTGGAAAAGTTAGACTCTTTGCTCAATCAGTCTGCCGAAGTTGTTGTAACGGGAGCGTATTGCGGCGTCCGAGCAGCAGGCCCCGGTCGCCTGCCGGTTGTGGGGCATGCGGTCGATGAAGGAGCATTTTTAGAGGCTCTTCGAAAAGATCCTCATTTGATCGAACAGTTGAATTTGGCCGAGCAGGCAGGTCTTTGGGTGTTATCCGGTCTGGGGTCGAGGGGATTATCCATGGCTGCTCTTTGTTCTGAAGTATTAGCCGGCCTGATGTTGGGTGTGCCGATGCCCACCGAACCTCGCTTACTTAAAACATTGGCGCCTTCGAGGCATCTCAGGCGCCAATGGAAAAATGAGCAAATTCTCTAAAAACTAAGCGTTTTTACCACAGCAGTTTTTATATTTTTTCCCTGAACCGCAAGGGCAGGGATCGTTGCGTCCTACCTTCGGTGTGGTGCGGCTCACAGGCTTATTGGGCAGATTAAGTCGGGCAATTTCAATAACACCCTTCATCATCTCAAGCATCCCTTCTTCAAGATTACGTACGGGGTGCTCTTTTTCCACGGCAGCACGGATAGCCATATTTTGTTCGTAATCCGGGTCGCTTTCGTCGAGTTCAAGGAAGCGGTGGATTCGGCAAAGTTGAGCCTCAATAGCTTCGGTCACGTCAACACGGTCGCTGTATTGGGCCAAAGCGTTATAAAAGCCCATGGCCCACGGCTCCAGCGCAGCAATACCGTCAGCACCCGTGACGGGCTCTCCGTTTTCATCTTCAAGAGGGAAGATGATGGGGTTATAAAATTGACGCTGTGCCTGAAATGCGCGGATCTCCTGCAGTCTTTGAGTGACAAGACGCTTGACTGTTTCCGGTTCATCGACTTCGCAATCGCTTCCCTCTTCGTTGAAGATATACGGGTACCACTCAGACTCTTCTTTTAAGGGAGGATTTAACAGCGCGATCGCCGATAAAAAGCCATCGAGCATGCTCACATCAAAGGTATCGTCTCCGCTGTTGCTGGTTGCGAGCAACTCATCGAGGCGGTTGATGTCTTCATCGGTTAAGGGGCGAAAATTTTCAGTCATAGTTTTTTCCATTAAAAAACGCCGCATTAGTAGCGGCGCTTAAGAACCTTCGTGAGGTCATGGCTTATTGAGCGCCGTTTTCGTTAGCTTTGTCAGCCAATGTGTTATCACACAATGCAATCAAGGAATCAATTTGACCCTTGGAGCGATTCATGTCTTCAACGGCCTTATTCATTTCCTCAACGGCTTGGCGTTGAAGTAAATTTTCATAGGCAATGCGAAGTGCGGCAAGCACTGCAACCGAGTCGGGCGAGAAGACCTTGCCCGGCTGATGGATTTCCTGCATTTTATTTTGCACGAGCTCAGCGCAGGCGCGCAAATTCGCTTCCTCTTCCGGGGCCACCGCGAGGCGGTAATCCCGTCCCATGATGGTCAATGTCAAGGTTTTACGCGCAGTCATCATGGAACTCTATTAGAAATTCATCGGTTGGTCGTTGCTGACCGTTTGTTGGGCTTTTTCAATTGAACGGATCAAGGCATCGAGTCGTTCAATGGCTTCCTGCGTTTCGGCTTTGGTCAAACCGGCTTCGTTTTCTTTTTGCGTCAAAAGCGCCTGCAATTGTTCATTTTGAGCGCGCAAATCGTTGACTTCTTGAATGAGAGCCCGAACACGGTCGGCTAAAAGTTCAAGCTTTTCCTGCATTTTATTTTTGTCCTATGGCTATTGTTATTACAGAGCGTTTTGCTCAACGTCTTCCTCAGCTTTTTGTGCTTGGTCGACAACGGTCAAATTGGAATTGTCAGCCTTGAAAGCTTCCTTGTCGCCCAAAATCATTTGGTCGGCTTGGGTTTCTTCAGGCATCGGGGTGAATTCGTAACGTGTCAGACGGCCGGAGTCGTCAAAGTACACCGTCAGGCGACGCATTTCGGGATCACCGAAGCGGGGATTGATGTAGTAGAGGTAATCCCAACGGTTTTGGTGGAACATGTCACGCAACAGCGGCACACCTAACAGAAATTGCACTTGAAGCTGTGTCATGCCCAAATGCAGTTGGTCAACCATTTCTTTGGTGACCAAGTTACCTTGGTGAGTATCCGGACGATAGGGATTGATGACGGAGGTGATGGCTTCAGTCGGTTGGAACCATTCATTGAAAGCATTCCACTGCGACTCAACTTGGGCGCAACCGCTCAGAACGAGCGTGCTCGCCAAGGCGCCCGTCAAGAAACATTTTTTGTACATAGCAGACACGTTACTTCAGTGCGTTAATCTCTGATCCCTGAATAATAAACTAATGCGTGCGCTTGCGCCTATAGGAAATTCAAAAATAGTGTGTTTAATCCGATTATTGACGTCTCAACAGAGTAATTGCCCGTGTTATGATTAGTCAAATAATGTCGGTGGGAAAGATTACCCCGCTCATCAGCAATCCGAGGTTAATTAATTGAAATACGATCAGAGTGATTTAAAAAGTTTAGGGCTGAAGGCAACGGCTCCTCGCCTTCGTATATTGGCACTGTTTCAAAAAGCGGCTTTAACGGAAAAGCGCCATCTGACGGCCGATGAAGTTTTTTCTCAACTGCGGGAAGAAGGTGAAGATGTCGGTTTGGCAACCGTTTACCGTGTTCTGACACAGTTTGAAGTGGCCGGTCTTTTGCGTCGCCACCACTTCGACACGGAAAGTGCTTCTTATGAATTGGGTGAACCCGAACACCATGACCATTTGGTGTGTTTGCAGTGCGGCAAAATCGAAGAGTTTGTGGACGTAGACATTGAACGCAGACAACAGGAAATTGCTTCGCGCTTTGGCTTCACGCTCGATCATCACACCTTGTGTTTGTACGGCATTTGTAAAGAATGCCGTGAAAAGAACGCTGCGAAATAATCGCTTGAGTCTTTCCGATCAAGCTGATTGAGCATCTCACTGTTCTAATGAGAACTTGATCACTGCCGAGTCCTCGTTTGTACAAACAAACCTCTTAATTGATAAGGATTGGGCGACCTTACAATGAGTGCTTTGGAATGCTGATGCGCTCTAGGGATGCGCTGTTGGAAATGGAAAGAGTGAAATCCATTGAGGTTCTGTTAACAATTTTCAAAACGAGTCAACTAAAAGTAGCATTTCAGAGAATTTGACGAATCAATTGGATCAATATTTGAGCTATAAAGACTAAATAATCTGAGCTCATTTTGCTTTTAAAAAATATTTGTATTTTGAAGTATTAGCTTGGAGGTTCTTCTTTAAACAATCACAGTCATAAAATTCACTAAACTCATTTGGTTAACATAATTTCTAGGACATTCAATAAGTTTTTCAGAACAAAAGCGTTCATTTACTTATGACAAGATCAAAGTATTCAACATATACGATTCGAGTGTTCGTACCTATGGCGTAAACTTGGTTGTGCGTTATTTTTATATTTTGGGATAAAGGATCAGAAATACTAGAGAAACATTGGATAGAACAAAAAAATTAAATAAAAAATTGAAAACGCTTTAAACAATAAATAATCTACTTATGCTAGCGATCAATAGGCATATCAAACTTGCTTTTGTGTTGTAAAAATAGGTATCCTGATCCTATAACTCATTCTTTTACTGGGAGAATCTTATGAAGATACAATCACTCACAAAAATAACCATTGCAGTGCTAGCGACTTTGGGCGCACTTCAGGCACATGCTTATGTACACGAAAGCACTGGTATGGATACGCAGGTAGATGGTATCCATGAGATTGACTCTGATAGACTTTTCAATTGGAAATTTATTGGAGCTAATTATGACAATAACGGTCCAGGAGTAATACAAGAAGTAGAGGGAGAAACACAAATATCTTTTCCCATTATTGATGATTACGGTGATCATTCAGTTGAAGATTTCGATGCGAATACATACTCGGATGTCGCTTATACAGTAACAGGTCAAACCTTGCTGAATGTGTCTCCTCAAATTGAATATGTGACAATTTATGGGGCTGGTGTAGTTTACGGTTCTGTTGGACTTTACGGTCATAATTCAGCGACAGTAGATGGTGATGTTACCTTAGAAGTCCGTGATGTTGGTAGTCGATCCGCTCCGGTAGATACAGAAATCAATATTTTTGGGGCTGGAGGGGTTGAAACATTCACTGGTGATGCCAGTGTAGAAGGCAACGTAGCCATTAATATCCAGAATGTCTATGGTCAAGAGGTTGAAATTATTGGAGGTGGGCGTGTTAACGGTGTTGCACCTGAAGGATTCGAGAATTACCCAACCGGAAAGGCTGATGTTTCTGGAACGGTTGCAATCAATGTTTCAAATTCAGACTTTGGCCAAGGTGGTGGTATTTTTGCCGGAGGGGACGCTGAAGGAGAAGGTATTACCGCTAATGTAGGCGGAGTTTCAGTGGTTGTAAGCGATGTTACTTTCGATTCAGAAACCGCTGAAGAGCCAATTAGTGCAATTTTTGGTGGAGGTACCTCATACACATACGGGACAGCTGATGTTTTGGGAGATGTCAGTATTCGCTTGGTACGTAGTTCTGTTGATATTGTTGCTGGTGGCGGAGAAACGCTCAATGACGTTGAAGGCTCCTTTGAAAATCCCTATGGAAAATCTGCACAAGTACACGGCAATGTTTCAATCTATCTGACGGACTCAAAGGTCAAAATGTTATTGGGCGGCGGTACTACTGATGGAGCAATTTGGGGTGATGACGAGCACTGGAGACCGATTGACGGTGAATACGGAGATGTATCAGTTGGTGGCGACGTACTTATTACCGTGTCGGGGAATTCGGAAGTAGACAGTGTCTATCTTGCTGGTTCTGGAGTCGGGTCTAATGTAAAAGGCAATTCCACATTGCTCATTGATGGTAATAACACACGTATTGGTCATATTTACGGAGCCGCCTTTAACAGTGAAGTAGAAGGTATTGCCAAGATTGCTTTCGGCTCTGACTTCAACGGGACATTTGACACACCTTACGAAGCCATCGATGAATTGGAAGCTCTCAATGGTTCCAATGTTGCGATTACCGTAACGGATACTGAAGCCGCCCAAGGTCTGACTCTGTCCGGTGCAGGCAACTTTAATGCCGATATCCGATTGACATCCGGTACTTTGACGGTAAACGGTAAGGTTAATGCAACAGCACTTAGCCTGACCGGAAATGGCGGTTTGGTTATGGCACAAAACGGTGTCCTGACCACAACAACCGATC
>NZ_JACJKX010000022.1 GCF_016901835.1 Parasutterella secunda
TAATGTTTGGCCACCAAACATGACGGGGACAATTTACAACTCAGCAGGTGTGATTGGAGCCGAAAATGATGCAATCGGAGTGTTTTTAGACTCCCCCGCAACAATTAGACTCGGTGCTAATGAAGCAGGATCATACGGATACGCTCGAACAATCTCCATTGACGCATCGAGGGCTTCTTCAACCTATTCGGGAAACAAGCTACAGCCATTGGCTCTGCAAACCTTGCCCTGCATTCGGTACTAAAAGCGGATACAGGGCAACACCGATAATGCAGGTTGTTGAACCTTCGTTCCGTTATAGATTGCATTGCTGTTGTTTGCATTAAATCTCAAAATTACTTCGTCTTGATCTGTACCGAGAGAAGAAGTGTGTTTCGGTACTGAAACGGAGGTATTTGAGAAAACACCGTTTACAAGCAACAGGTCAGACGAAAGCTGAGACAATTCACCACTCATGTTTGGGATTTCAACTTTCAGTAGAAATCCCGTTAAATATGGTTTCTATCTGTGTGCTCAGCACAGAGCAGCATTCGTGTTTGGTTGGGTGTAATTATTTGATGATCCAAAAGAATCATCCAAAAGTCCAGCACATTTAGCACATTCACTAACGAATGAGCTCCAGCGTAGCATGACAGACTTTCTGGACTCAAAAAAGTCTGAGCGTTGGTAGGCTCGATAAACTTTGTCACCGACAGCGTGAGACAGGCAAGCTTCTGCAACTTCAAATTGGATGCCGTTGTCTGCGAGCCAGCACCTCGCAATTGATCGGAGTCCATGTGCAACTAATTGTCCTCGTAAATCTGAGGCATGTAGCCATTTCGCAAGTGCTTGTTTAGAAATGTGTCTGTCTGACTTTCGGCCGGCAAAAACATACTTGTTACGTGGATGAGGAGAAAACATCTTCTCACGCTCAAGAAGACGTAGCATGAAAGGCGTGAGCGGCACTCTATGTTCTCTCCCTTTTTTCATTTGAGAAGAAGGAATCGTAAGAGTATCCGCTTCGATCCATGACTTTTCGAGCTTTGCGACTTCTCCTGGCCTAAGCATTGAACAGAGAGAAAACAAAAAGAAGTTCTGCATCCGCAGATCCGCTTTAAGAAAGATGCGCATCACGCGCTCAAGCTCTCGCCAGTCGACAGATGCCATTGGTTTTGTAACTGGTGGCGCAAATACTTTTGAAACTCGATTGATCGGGTTGTGTTCGATATATCCTGCACAAACAGCTATATCGAGGATCTCACGCAGACGCATGAGGATTCTTTTCAACGTAGATCGTTTACCGGAGTTTTCAATTGGTTTGACTATTTTTATAACAAGTGGCGCTGTGATCTCATCGAGCTGTCGATTTCCGATGTGACGCATCAGGTAAAACTCAATTCGTCGCTTCTCATCGGCATAGCTGACGATGCGACCGCGTTTCAGATTGCACCACAATACAAAAGCATCACGCAAAGTGTATCCAGCCACAGGATCTAACGAATAGGCTTGCAATTGTTTACGAGCGGCTTGATGTGCTTGCATTAAAGACATTTCTGGGAATTGACCAAGTGTTATGTCAATTGTTCGACCGTTTTGAGGAATTCGAACTAAAAACGATTTTTGGCCTGACGGATGAACTCGAACCGTGAGACCTTTTTCAATTGCTATCGAGTATCTTTTTTCCCGCGGCTTTAATGCCGCTATTTTTTTATTTGTGAGGTTTGCCATGACTGAAGCTCCTTTAGTCTATTGCTTTGATGAAGACGGCTATTTTGTATGCAGCCGAATTGCCCAAAGAAGTCCCAAGAATAAGGAGAAATTTCTGATTCCTGTGAACTCAACTCAAATCAAGCCGAATATCCCAGATGGGTGGTTTGGTCGTTTTAATGGTGAAGGTTGGGATTTGGAAAAAATCCCGACTACAGCCGAGGAGTTTTTAGGAGTTTATGTCTCTCATAAGAGCCAAACTCTCCATAATCAGATGCTTCGTCAGATTTTGCAGGAACTCGTGTCAAAAGATTCTGAGCACTATCGGGTAATTCGCGGTTCGGAAGAAGAGGGTTTGTGGTGGTCTGTGGAAAAGATTCCCGAGCAGACTGTTGAAGAACTAAGAACACAGAAACTGTCGGAGCTCGATTCTGCTTTTAAATCTTGGTATCAGGACAGAGCAACGGTGACGACAAGCCTTGGTTTTACTGTTGATTCAGATTCTCGCGCAATGATGGACGTAAACGGTTTGGTGACAACTCTTGAGGCACAACCAGAGAAATCTCGAAATACAGTTGAATTCATGGATGCTGAAAATCAGCCACATTCATTGAATCTTGCTCAATTAAAGGTAGTTCAAGTTGAAATCATTCAAAACGGTCAGTCAGCTTATCAACAGAAATGGGCTCTTCGATCTGCGATTCAGGTTGCTCAGAGTAAAGAAGAACTTGAAGCAATTGAAATTAAGTTTATAGCTGAGGACTTTAGTAAATGAACCATCCCGACGGATTACAGGTCTTGATTGCAATCGACCAGTTTTTTAATACCTTGCTTGGTGGTTATGCCGATGAGACTTTAAGCAGTCGCGCTTTTCGTCACAAAAAAGATGGATCACGATTGTGGCCTGCTTGGTTAATTGACCACATCTTCTTCTGGCAAGAAGAACATTGCAAATCATCATACGAGAGCGAACTTGAACGTTCTCACTTACCTCCCGAGTTACGATCATGACAAAAGAAGAATTGAAAAATGCATTAAAGGATTTTGGAAGCAAAGGTAAAGAAATCGCCGATGAGCTCTATAAAAAGCTCGAATCGGAAAAAGAAACGATGGACACAAACACCCGGCGTAAGACACGTGTATTTTGGGTTGTTGTTTCCGTTTGCACTTTTGTAATCGGCGTCGCCGTCGGTTATTTATTTTTGTAACTGTTCGGAGGCGTTGTGATAAACGCAGTTTCAAACTTATTGCCACATTCGGCAGACAGAGTGATGATGGCTCTTGGCGGTACTGTTGGGGCGATGTTCTCTTTTGCTTTCGGTGATATTGGGCCACTGATTGTTTGGCTTGCGAGCTTTGTTGTTCTGGACTACGTTACCGGGATCCTTTCAGCAGTACGTAACCGACAGTGGAAAAGCCGAGAGCTGTTTTACGGGACGATCCGAAAAATCATCATTTTTGTAATGGTCGCACTGGCACATGGTCTAGATGTCGCTTTGCACGATCTGATTCACGTGGACTTTGTGCAGTCCATCATCATAGTCGCTTACATAGCAGGGGAATTCGGATCAATCATCGAAAATCTTGAGAAGGCGGGACTTGGGCACGTCGTTCCACCAGTTTTTAAACACATACTCGACGGAGTCAATCTTTACCTTGACCGACAGGTCGATAAACATTTGGCAATGGAGGCCAAACGTGAAAATGAAAAACATCGGAACTTATGACCCCGGCATGGCTGCGGGTTTTATTTCGTCTTTCGAAGGCTGTAAGTTGACCGCTTACAAATGTGCAGCTGGTGTCTGGACAATCGGATACGGGCACACACAAGGCGTCCGAGAAGGCGACACTTGTATGCAAGATTTGGCGAAAGCGTGGCTAGTCGATGATATTCGAGAGACACAGTTACTGCTTGCTCACTATGTCAATGTTCCAGTTACACAAAACGAATTCATTGCTCTAGTGTCGCTTGCATTTAATGTCGGTGTCGGAGCTCTGATGAAGTCGAAACTTCTGAGGAAGCTCAATAGCGGCGACCGGGAAGGCGCTGCAGATGAATTTTTAGATTTTGACTTAGCCGGTGGAAAGAAAGTGGCGGGTTTAACTCGCCGTCGTAAAGCTGAACATGACCTCTTTTTAAAGGATTGAAAATGAGTACATCTGAAATAAGAGACGAAGCTAGGAAACAAGCAAAGTTTCCGTTTGTTGAACCGTCACGAGTTGACCTCTTGATTGACCGTGCGGAGTTTTATCGTGTTCCAGGCACTGCAACGATGATCTGCAGCATTGTCTTAAAGTCAGGCTTTACTGTTGTCGATTCCGCGTCGTGCAAAGATCCCAGGAACTTTGACGAGGATCTTGCAAAACGTCTTTCTTTCTCGAAAGCACGAGACCAGATCTTCGCGCTTGAAGCTTATGCAGATGTTGCGAGACCGATTGAGGCAACTCTTCCGAACATTATCTGATCATGACAGAAACATTGAAAATTGGAAGCATTGGTTTCGTGATCGGACTCTTTGTCGCAGCTTTTGCTGCTCACTTTTGCTACGACTTGGGGTTTGATCACGGTACTGCTGAAGCAGCTGCACGTCAAGCGTCTGCTGTAGAAATTGCCCAAAAAGAGGTGAAAAAGAACTATGAAAAGCGTGTGGAAGAGCTTGCTGCTTCTCTTGAGCGCGTACGTAATGACAATGCTCAGCGGTTGCGCGAACTCAATGAGTTCAGTCACGCCCGAACAAGTTTGGAAACCTGCCGCCGTGAACGAGGCGAGCTTGCGAGACTGGCAGTTAGAGGTGAAGAGCTACTCAACCGAGCTGACAGCTATCTTAAAGCGCTCCGAAAATAGGTAGAATCGCCAGGGCATCGCCCTGGCTTTCTTTATTGTTTTATTTTTGAGAAGCAATAATCTGACCATTCCTGCATTACAGGGCGCCTTAACTCTAGAAGATCAGATCTCTGATATGCCTGTTCAACTTCATTGCCTGTAGCATGACTCAATGCTTTCTCTGCAAGTACCTTATCTATCTTGTGTTCCGCACACCAATCTCTAAAAGTACTTCTGCAGCCGTGCATCGTGACAATTTGATCATCAGCCGCCAGTCGTAAATATCGGATAGGGGATTCTTTGGAGATATGTCCAAGCTTATCTGGAGGGCAGAATATGTATTCGCCTTTGAGGTTTTTCTTTAGCTCCTTAAGCAGCCAGATCATTTGCCGAGGTAAGGGAACTCTGTGAGGGTAAAGCTTTCGGTCTTTTCTGCGCTCAATGGGCATGATCCACGTGTTTGAGTCGAAGTCAATCTCATCCCATTTTGCTTCCACAAATTCTTGAATTCGGCTGGCAGTGACAATTCCAAAAACAGTTGCGTACCGCATTGTTAAATCGTCATATTGAGTTAAGTTACTAGACAATAAATTTTTTATTACTTCGGGGATTTTTTCCCATTGCAAAGCTGGGTGATTGGTGACCGTTTGAACCTTACTGGGTGAAGGGAGAAATTGGTCAAGGCCTGTCTTCCAACGGGCGGGATTTTCTCCAATCCAACCCTTTGAAATGAAATAATCAAAGACGCCGGAAAGCATTCTTTGAAGTTTTGCTGCGGTTTCGGTTTTAGTATCCCAGATTGGATTTAAAATTTTTAGGATATGATCTCGATTGATTTTGGAAATTTCGATATTACCAATGACAGGGAGGGCGTACCGTTCAATGGTTTTATACCAACGCATTGATTGCCTGAAGCTAGTCCACTTTCTGACTCGTTTAGCGTTCTCTATGGCTTCTGCATAGTGATCAACAAAGCGTCTGACAGAAATTTCAATATCAATTTTTTGCTTTTCTTGGTGCTTTAACTCAATAGGGGTTATACCGTTAGCCAATTCCTTTTTGATTTTGAATACTTTTTCTCTGGCCTCAGCCAAACTCACAAAGCGTAAAGATCCCAGTCCTGTTTTGTGAGTTTTTTTATTAAATTGATATCTTAGTACCCAAGATCGGGCATTTCCTTTAACATGCAGGTAAAGCCCATCGCCATCGGGGTAAAATCCGTCTGGCAAGGTGTTCAGTTGTTTCGCTTTTAGCTTTTGTTTGGCAGGCATAATAATCGAAGTTTTTTTGTACGAAAAATTGTACGAAAAATTGTACAACAAGAATTGAATAAAACCGAATAAGACTAAATAAAACTGAATAGTTTTTATTGAGAAGTCTTTGAAAAGCCGAATAAAACTGAATAAAACCGAATATAACTGAATAAAAGTTGGTGCCCGGGATCGGACTCGAACCGATACGCCTCGCAGCGCCAGCACCTGAAGCTGGTGCGTCTACCAATTTCGCCACCCGGGCTTATTGTGCAAACCGAAGGTTTGTCACAGAAGTCGCAATTATATACGAAAGAGAAAAGAAGTTGCCAAATTTAAAGAAAACACCCAGACCGAAAATTGTTAAAGAAAAACGATCCGCTGCTAAAAAAACGAAATCTACTCAAGGGCGGGTTAAAAATTATGTCGTCACGGAGCTCGTGCAAAAAGCCGTGGAGATCCTCAGTCAGTCAGCGACTGATCTGGACACGTCGGAATTGTACGTTTTGCTCTCCCAACACTACCGTAAACTCAACGAAAGCCTTTTTGCGTTGGTTCTGGATCGCCTGATGGGTGACAGTCGTGTACGGTTCGATTCCCAGAGAAAATGTTTCACGCATAAGGCTAAAAAAGAACACACGGGTATTGTGGTTACCCCTGCACAAAACCTTCCCTATGTTATCGAAGACGATACGGGAGAGCGTTTTTCGCTCACTCAGGATGCAGCAAAACTCTATTTACCGGGCGATGCCGTGCGTTTCCGTGCGGGGCATTCCTCTGAGCCCTGGGATGACGTGTATCTTTTTGCCAATGTCACGGAAGTGATCGACCATGCCGTGGCGGAGATTGTGGGCGAAGTCAAAAAGAATAAGTCGAAAAACGGGAAAGTCACTTATCACTTTAAAAAGTTTGATCCGAGGCTTTGCAATTTAAGTGTGAAATTCACGGAGCCCGACTCGGTTCTGGAGGCTTGGGTCGATCAAAAAGCAGTCGCTGCGATTGAACGCTACCCGAGTAAGGACGACCCCAGAGTTTATGTGCGGATTGATCGGGTTCTTGAAGTCAATAACGACGCAGACTTGGAAATCGAATTGGCGGTCCGTCAATTTAATTTACCTTATGAATTCAGCCCCGGTACGATGCAGGAGGCAGAGAAACTACCCGAAAAAGTTCTCGCTAAAGACCGCGCCCGACGCGTCGATTTGCGAGATGTCCCGTTTTGTACGATTGACGGGGAGGACGCCCGAGACTTCGATGACGCAGTTTATGCCGAGCCTTTAAAAGACGGCGCCTTCAGACTTTTGGTCGCTATTGCTGATGTGAGCTACTACGTCAAACCGGGAAGCGATATCGATCATGATGCGCAGATGAGAAGTACATCCGTGTATTTCCCCAGACGCGTTATCCCGATGCTGCCAGAGAAACTCTGTAACGGCCTTTGTTCACTTAACCCGAACGTCGATCGCCTGACGATGGTCTGTGACATGGTGATTGATTCGCTCGGTATGGTAAAGGCCTATCAGTTTTATCCCGGTGTCATTCACTCGCACGCGAGATTAACCTACACCAATGCCTGGAAGTATCTGAGCGGAGAAGCCGTTGAAGAAACCGATGTTCCGGCTACGGTCAGAGGTAGCCTGGATAATCTTTATGCGCTCTATAAAGTGTTGAGACAGGCTCGCAAGACGCGAGGCGCGATTGATTTTGCCACTCGGGAAACGTTGGTGAAGACCGATGAAAAAGGTGATATTGTGGCAATCGTTGCCCGTGAGTCCAATGACGCACACCGATTGATTGAAGAGTGTATGCTCGCAGCCAACACTTGTGCGGCAGACTTTATCGGCAGACATAAGAAGTTGAGCCTGTATCGTGTCCACGACAGCCCCTCGGTTGATAAGTTGCTCGAGCTTCGTCGCACACTCTCCGGATTCGGATTGTCGCTCTCGGGCGGCAATAAGCCCACGGCGGCAGACTACGAGGCCGTTGTCGAGGCCGTGAGCGACAAGCCCTACAGCGATGTGATTCAGACAGCGCTTTTGCGCTCCATGCAACGTGCCGTTTATTCGCCTGACAACATTGGCCACTACGGCTTGGGTTACGAAGCGTATACGCATTTCACGTCACCCATCAGACGTTATCCCGATTTGCTTGTACACCGCACGATCCGAGGGATTTTGTCGCGCAGGACTTATCGACCGACGGTTTATGCGGCGAGCTGTTCGGTATTAAACAGCTTAAGCGGCATGACACTCAAACGCACGCTTTTGGCGATGCCGCAACCTGAAAAAGAACAGGCTACTGACCCCTCAAGAGGCGCCTGGGTTGAATTGGGCAAAATCACAAGTGCCTGTGAACGCAGGGCCGATGACGCAAGCCGCGATGTAACGGCGTGGCTTAAGTGCCGATACATGAAGTCAATTGCAAGCGACAAGCAAAAGTTCACGGCGACCATTACGGCCGTGACTTCTTACGGTCTTTATGTGCAGCTGCAGGACATTTTTGTAGACGGCTTTGTTCATATTTCCAATATCGGTTTTGATTACTACGGTTACACCATCGAAGGAAAGCTTGTCGGAGAAACGTTCGGTGAGGAGTTCGCGGTGGGGGATGTGGTCACCGTAAGTCTCATTGATGTTGATGAGGACCGCCGGCGCATTGATTTCCGCATCAGTCGGTCGCGTCGCTGATACAATGGTGGCGTTTAACTAATTAGAAAATAAATTATGGCTAAAAACATTATTTTGGCGGGCTTTCACGCAGTGGGTGCCCGTTTGAGAAAGGATCCGGACTCCATCGTTTGTGTTTATGTCGATCCGCAGCGTCGCGACAAACGCATGAGTCAGATGCGGGCTGAATTGGAAAGCTTCGGCGTGCGTGTGATGCAAGCCGGCCACGACCGCTTAAGCGGCATGGTCTCAGGCGACATTCCCCACCAGGGAATTGTGGCGATGGCCAAGCCCCTTGAGGTCAGTCTCACATTTGATGAGCTCATGGATCAAATCCGTCCCGATTCCTTGTTCTTGATTTTGGACGGTATTACGGACCCCAGAAATTTCGGTGCCTGTCTGCGCTCGGCCGATGCAGCGGGCGTTCAGGCAGTGATTATTCCGAAAGACCGATCGGCAACGGTAACGCCTGCGGCAGCCAAAGCTGCAGCAGGAGCTGCGGAGACGGTTCCTGTTGTAACGGTGACCAATTTGGCCAGCGCTATTGTCGAATTGCGTGAAGCGGGAGTGGTCGTTGTGGGTGCAGCAGGGGAAGCGACCAAAACCATTTACGACTTTGATCAGACCGGCGCTTTTGCTTGGGTGATGGGAGCCGAGGGACCGGGTTTAAGACAGTTAACACGTAAGCGCTGCGATGATTTGGCGAAGATTCCTTTGACGGGTTCCGTTGAAAGTCTGAACGTTTCGGTTGCAACCGGCATTTGCTTATTTGAAAGCGTGCGTCAACGCTATCAGAAAAAATAGGCAATCGACGTAGCTAAAAAAGAGCAAGGTTTCGGTTGACGGCCTTGCTTTTTTTATTGTTGAGCGGAAATGACGGCGATGAGCTCGACCGCACTTTTTACTCCCGAGAGCAATTTTTGCACTTCACTGCGATGCGAGGAGGTAATTTGCGGCTCTAGTGTTTGAAGGAGTGCTGCCGCTGTCGGGTTATCGGTAGCCGACAAGTAAGAAGCAATGGCGTAAGCCGCGGTGATATTGACAGCGGTACCGGCACCGAACCGGTAGAGGTTAGCCAATAAAATCAGTGCCTTTGCTTCGCCCTGGGCGGCAGCGCGTCTGGCCCAGATAAAAGCCTCTTCATAGGAGGCGAGAGTGCCTTCGCCTGCCTGATAAAAAAGAGCGAGTTGGTATTGTGCCGGAGCAAATCCGGCCAAAGCAGACAAACGAATCCAGCGGAAAGCTTCCTCTTCGTTGCGCTTGGTGTAGTCGGGGTGAATAAAAAGAAGTCCGAATTCGTATTGGCCCTTGGGATCACCGTTGATGGCTGCTTTTCTGAGCCACGTGGCCGCCTGCTGTAAATCAATCTGGCAGCCTGCGCCGTGGGCCAGGGCGTAGCCTACGCGATATTGACTCTGTACGTGCCCTTGGGCTCCTGCCAGACGAAACCAGCGAAGAGCCTGATAGGCATCCGTTTCACCGGCAATTCCTTCTAAAAGAGCACATCCCAGATCGTACTCAGCATCCGCGTTGCCGGAAATGGCTGCCTGTCGTAAGAGTTCTAATGCACGGTGCTCATCTCGGGTGACGCCTTGTCCTTTTAAGTACATGCGGCCCAGAAGATGTTGGCTCGCTGCATGGTCTTTTTCCACAGCTTTTTTAAGCCACTTGAGCGCCGCCCGATTATTGGTTGAAAGGGTTTGTCCCTCAACGAGCAATTTGGCTAATTGATACTGGGCATCGGGATTGCCCTCGGCAGCAGCCCGGGCATAGTATTGCATGGCTTCTTTAGACGCTTGCGGAGGCGAGACAGCAACGCCGCCCAAGAGCCCCAGCACGTAGTTTGCTCGGGCATTTCGCGATTCGGCGGCTTTTTTACTGCTTGAGCGTCCTGCCATGATTTGCCTGATCGGTTAGATATCCAATCCCAAAAGGTGAAGGCCGATCACATAGGTGATGGCTAAGCCATAGTAGGCAACCCAGCCGCCCACACCCCAGGAGATGCACTTGCCCCAGAATTTGTGTTCGTAATCTTCACCGTAGGTGTCGTTCACATAGCGAAGTTGCTTGATACCGTCCATGAAGGTCCAGACAAGCCACAACCCCACGATGATGGCCAGAAGCACATATTGAGTGTAGGGGATGCCGCGAAGCATGGGCTCTGCAAAGATATACAGCACCATGATAAAAAGCGTGGAGCGCATGAAGCTGAAGGAGCGTACGCTTAATTCTTCTTTACCCATGGCGCGCCAGTTGAGCCCGCAGACAATGCCGCCGAAGACAGGGGTGAAGATAAAGCTCAGTAAAATCGCCCACATCGGATTCCAGAGCGCGGGAGTATTTCTTTCAGACATATCTTTAGTACCAATCAAATCAATTGCGGCATTGTATTTCGAAAACATTAAATGAGAATTATCTTTTTATGAATAGAGAGATTTTTCTATTGTAATTTCAGACGGAACGTATACAATCAGCCCATATCTTTTAAGGATTATCATGCGTTTATCTTCGTTTTTACTGGTATCTGCTCTTGCTTTACCCGTTGTGCTGGCGGGCTGCTCAACAGTCACCCCCAATAACGATTGGCATGCTGCAGGCCAGAAAAATCTCTGCCTTGTCGATAATCCTTCTGTACGTCCGCAGGTCTTCCTCACTTTGCGTCGGGCTTTAATGGATAAGGGCCTCAAAGTGATGCGAGTCGAAGCCGATGATACAAAGACCATCATCAATTCCTGTCCCATGACGCTTCGCTATGATGCCGTATACGGCTCTTCCTGGACCTACTCGACGCTTCGTTATGCTAAGTTGGAACTGACTGAACAGGGTCGCCACAATAATGTCTATACGGTTCAATGGGATGAACGAACCGACAAACCGACCTTATTGGATTCTGTCAACGATGCCTCAGTGGAATTGCGTGAACTCGTCGATCGACTTTTCCCGGGTGAGATTCCCTGGCGTTAATTTTCCTTCTCAAAACAGATTATTACTATCGATTTCCTTAGAAAATCCCTCTTAAGGGGTAAGGAAAGTCCTACTATTCTTTTCTGTCAAAAAAGCTGACAATAAAAGCGTGGACAATGAAACGGTATTGTGGTTTCGTGGTCTGCCGGGTGCTCGGTTCTTCGCTTACGGGTGCTCGTGCCGGATGAAACGAGGGGGATGCGGTGATCGCATCGGTTTCATCAGGTGAACGGAATCGTTTGAGGGAGATCGGTTTCGTTCAGGAAAGCGCAGGCAATGAGCCTAGCTACCTTTCCGATTTTATCGCCCACTGTAGCTTGACCGTTGCAGTGGGCTTTTTTTCCTGATTTTTTAATCGCTATGGGAGAAATTAAACTGTACCCCAAAATGATTTAAATCAACCAGATTCGAAATCTGTGTAGACTGTGACTGAGTATTCTACATTTTGTTTGCCAATCATGGATCCTGTAAAAAAAGTCTTTTGGGAAGATCCTTATCGAACCGAATTAGTGACAACCGTCACCTCTGTCGCTGATAATGTCATCACCCTCAAGGAAACAATCGTCTACGCTTTTTCAGGCGGACAACAGTCGGATGTCGGCACTATCAATAATTTCCCTATACTCGAAGCGAAAAAACTCGGCAAACAAATTTTCTACACCATAGAGGAAAACCACCACTTAAACGTTGGTGATACGGTTGTGTTGAAAATTGATTGGGCGAAGCGCTACAAAATCATGCGATTACATTTTGCGGCGGAGATCATTCTGGAACTCGTGAATCAAAACTTCAATCAACCGCAGAAAATAGGTGCCAACATTACTTCAGAAAAAGCTCGGATTGATTTTATTTGGGAAAATAACATTTCCGAAATTTTCCCATTTTTAGAGCAAAAGGCTAAAGAACTGATTGCAGCCGACTTACCGATTATCAGCGCATTTAGTAATGAAGCAGATGAAGTACGTTACTGGGGAATTGAAGGGTTCGGCAAAGTCCCCTGTGGAGGAACTCACATTAGGCGAACTAGTGAAATCGGTGCTTTAAAGCTTAAACGAAGTAGACAAGGCCACAATAAGGAACGAATAGAAATCTATTTGGTCTGATTCCTGTAATCAATTGTTTATTCAAAGTTTTTTGTGCACTTTAGATTGACTTAATGAGAGTACTTTTCGCAAGAATTTAACAATTTTTTAGATGGAAGCTCAAATTTTGAAGATTGTCTTCAAAAATTGTCTTGCTGATGTACGAACGGTAACATAGTCATGGTCAGAGTCGGCGCTGAAGAATAATCATGTCAACAAGTTGGACGCCATTTTCAATGATCGGGTGGTTGTAGTTATCTCTGAAAAAATTCTTGATGCAACCAACACGAACAAAGCCAAGCTTTTCGTAAAAGGGGACTGTCGCCGGACTGTCCCCAGTACCTACGCGTAGAACAGAAAATTGATCCCGATATTTCTCTGCAACATATTGAATTAACGAACTGGCGTAACCTTTTCTTTGGTCGACAGGATAGGTTGCGATGTTTTTGATTTCTAGTACTCCTTCACCTTCATCTGTCACTACGCACTCGCTTCGAACGCCCCCATCATCAAGCACAAACATTGCACCGCGATCGAGGTAACGATCAATCATGTTTTCTTGTTCGTCTGCTAAAAGGAGCAACGAGATAAATTGTTTTTTGTTCTTTTTGATTTCACGTATTTCCATATTGAAAGCAATTGAGAAAACTTCTGTTGATCAGTCCATTTTTAACATTGTTCGTAACTTCATAAAGTCTGTCTGAAATACGTGATTACTTTCAGGGTAATGTTCAATCGCCATTAGAAATTGCAATTCTTCAGACTGAAGCTTGCTGAGAAACACCCTCAGCTCGATTTTGACCATCCGATTGACTTCCGCCTCCCGAAATAATACGGAATGAAAAAGGCCGGCGAGCGTCGAAATTTTCTGAAATTGCTTAAATTCACTGATACGAGCTTGGACGAACGACAACAGACTATTATCGGCCGGTGCTACCGGTTCAAAACTCGGATTAGGGTTTGTCGGCCAAGCGATATTCTTCGATGTCAGAAAATCAAGCCATTCGATGCCGTACTCGCAGCCGATAGACCAACTGACATCATTCCAAAGACTTTGAGCTTGAAGTTCAATAACCTTATTAAATAGCTCTTCGGTTAATAGGTCATTAGCCAGAATCTTGTGCTTAAGTCCGGTCAGCTCTTTTTCTTTTCCTTGGATAACTAAATCTAAAACAGCTCGGATCGGGTTGGCCACGTTATGAGTGCCCGTCAAGTAGGGAATTTCTTTATTCGTTTCAATACTGAAGTCCTTGAAAAATGCGGTTTCAGTATCAGCGATTTCCGGGTACGTCCAGTCCACGGCCACCGGTAACGTGTCCGGCGCCCTGAGAGAAGAATGACAATTTAAAGCGTGAAATCCTGTGATGTACTGCATGATGCGGGTCAGTTTAACGGAAAAAATTATTTTCTGAAGAAGGAAGTTTTAGGCCTTTTATTTCTTTCTGGTATTGTATTACAATATCAAATAAATGAGTTAATTCGGTATTTCGCTAGAGGATAGATCATGACAGGGGTGAAATTTTATTTGCAAGCGAAATTACACGGTATGCGTAGGTTCTCAGGAATCTCGGTTTATGGAGCACGAGGGTTGAGACCTGACTATCGTCTGCAAAGAAACAAAGCTTGGACGAGTTTCTTTGATACGGAAACGAGTGCTGAAGAAGTTAAAAACAAACTACAAAGTCGGTACCCGCAGGTGCTCTTTAAAGTGAAAAAGGACAATAACTATGGAAACACGGGCTATGGATTCAACTGATAAGAGAAGTAAAGATAAGCGTGTAAGCGTGTAAAAATCGTATCTCGTTGTTTGATTGATCCGGATGAACCGGTGCGGACATACATTTATGGTCCCGGCAATGCTTTTGAAATAGAAGAGGATCATGTTTCAGGGGTAATAATTTATGCCGCTGATGACGCTCTGGCACCCGATATCGAAAAAGGGATGCGCCTTTTGGTCAATACGGCGATCAAATCTTATGACGGGGATGACTTTTATGTTTTTGAGCAGGGGACTGACAAACCAAAGGACATCGCTAAATTGATTCGTAATGGGGATGGGAGTTTTACGTATATTTCTGACGTGACCAAACCGAAACAAATAAAGAGTCTTGAGGGGTTGATCTTTTTGGGTAAAGTGCACGAAGTGCAGATACGGATTCCCTTTATGGGCTATGCCAATGAAAACGAAATTCCGAAAGCTAACCTGAAGGAATATAGAAATGAGTAATGGACGCGGTGGAAAAAGAGATAACGCTGGACGCAAGCCTTTAGGGGATGAGGCCTTGGCTGCGACTATCATTGCTCGCGTGACGCCTGAGCAAAAAGAGACGTTTAAAGCTAAGGGCGGTGGTCAATGGCTGCGCATGGCGCTTACTAATTTAAAAGAAGACAACCTTACGGTTCCCTCATGGGCGAAAGCGGTGATGCCGGTGAGCAAAGTCTCTGTTCCTTTGTATGAATATTCCGTTCAGGCAGGATTCCCGTCGCCGGCAGAAAGCTACAAGGAAACGTTGGACTTTAATGACTTACTGATTGATAACGCACCAGCCACGTTTGTCCTGAGGGTAGCCGGTCAATCCATGATTGACGCCGGAATCTTTGACGGTGACCTTATGGTGGTGGATCGCTCAAGGACACCGAAAAATAATGACATCGTTGTCATGCAAATTGATGATGACTACACGGTCAAACGCTTTATCAAGACAGCGGACGGGTTTTACCTGAAGGCAGAGAATGCTTCCGGTCAGTATCCCGATATCTACCCGAAAGAAGGGGAGCAGTGGATGCTCTTTGGGGTGGTGAACTACGTTATCAAACCGATGACGACAACGAGAATCGCCTAATCATGTATGCACTGATCGATGGCAATTCGTTTTACGCATCCTGCGAGCGTGTTTTTCGGCCGGATTTATTAAAACGACCTGTGGTCGTTTTGAGTAATAACGACGGCTGCATCGTTACGCTCACTCGAGAAGCGAAAGCTTTGGGATTAAAGCGGGGAACGCCACTATTTAAGGTCAAAGCTACTGTGGAAAAACACAATGTGGCGGTTTTTTCCAGCAATTACGAGTTGTACGGTGATATGTCCTCACGCATGATGAGAAGCATTGCGTCGTTGGTGCCTGAGATTGAGGTGTATTCCATCGACGAGTGCTTTGCTAATTTAACCGGTTTGCCGGGTGACCTGACGGAATTAGGTCAAAAAATCCGGCAGCGAGTGTGGCGCTGGGTCGGGATTCCGGCCTGTGTGGGGATTGCCCCAACGAAGACGTTGGCTAAATACTGCAATCATCTGGCCAAACATATCCCGGGATTCCATGGGGTATTGAATTGGAACGATCTTACTTCTGAACGCCGAAAGAAAGCACTGGCTTATGAACCGATTGATGAAGTATGGGGGATCGGATCTCAACTCAGTAAACGCATGGTTAAGTTAGGGATCGAGACGCCTTTGGACCTTGCTCAAGCCTCTGAATCTCTTATTAAGCAGTTTTTCCCGGTTACCGTTCTTCAGACAGCAAGGGAATTGCGGGGACTATCCTGTATTGATTTTGAACCGGTAGCACCCACCCGGCAGCGCCTGGTTCGCAGTCGAAGCTTTGCGAAAGATGTTTATAGTCAAGAAGATCTTTTGAGTGCTCTGACCATGCACACTGAAGAGGCAGCCCAAGTGCTTCGGGAGGAAAAGCTGAAGGCCAGTCGAATCGGTGTATTCATTCTTTCAAACCGTTTCCGGTTGGATGCCCCGAGTTATTACGGTTTTGATACTCAGGATCTCGGCATTCCGGTAAACGACACACAAAGTTTCATGGACGCTGTCGATAAATTGCTCAATAAGCTTTATCGAGCGGGGATTGCTTATAAGAAGGCCGGAGTGTCGTTAGAGAACATTCAATGTGAAGACGATATCGAAGACGATCTCTTTGCCTTTGAAAATGAACGCTCAAACAGGCTATCAGCTGTGATTGATGAGCTGAATAACCGGTATGGGAAAGGAACCGTTTGTCGGTCAACGGTTAAACGGGAAGGGGAGGATTGGAAAATGAAGCGTGAGTGCCGCAGCCCCTCCTATACCACACGGTTTTCTGAATTGCTGGCGGTCGGTTAGTTTTGTCTCTTAATTAAGACAGGTCGTTGATTTGTCATATTGGATCGATACACTCAAAAAACTCTTTCTTGAAAAGGTCTTGTGATGGAAAACGTCGATTTAGAAATAATCGTTCTCGGATTGGTGGGACTGGTGCTTGCAGTCAAGCTCTTTTTCGCATTCCAACATCAACGTACAGTGCCGACCACAGGAGAAGGATGGTTGGAAGAAATCAAACGCGACCGCCAGTGATCTTTTGATTAATGTAACCTGGGAGGTCGACTTTCTGGATGCTATTTGTTGTTTACCATCACAGATTCAAAAACGAAGTGCAATTGATGGGGCGTAGGTCTAAGGCAAATTCTGAGGTGTGAGTAAAGGACTTCGAAGCGCAGCGTAGAAGACCTTTGCTCACAGCC
>NZ_JACJKX010000023.1 GCF_016901835.1 Parasutterella secunda
CACCGAACTTGGCGGCCAATACCGTCGTAATTGCAGCCGTCAACGTCGTCTTACCATGGTCGACGTGACCGATCGTGCCCACGTTCACGTGGGGCTTGGTGCGTTCAAATTTACCTTTAGCCATTTCTATGGATCCTTTTAATGGTAATTTGTGAAATTAGTTACAACTTTTAAAGTCTACTCTTATTTGGTCTTTTCAGCGATAACTGCTTCGGCCACGTTACGCGGGGCTTCAGCGTAATGCTTAAATTCCATCGTGTAGGTTGCGCGGCCTTGCGTCAAAGAGCGCAATGTTGTGGCGTAACCGAACATTTCGGCCAACGGCACTTCAGCGCGAATAGCCTTACCACCACCGGCGATATCATCCATACCTTGGATCACACCGCGGCGAGAGGACAAGTCACCCATCACGTCGCCCATCTTTTCTTCAGGCGTTTCGACTTCAACGGCCATGATCGGTTCAAGCAGAACCGGATTGGCACGGCGCATACCTTCCTTGAAGGCCATAGAAGCGGCCATCTTAAAGGCGTTTTCGTTGGAGTCCACTTCGTGGTAGGAACCGAAATGCAACGTAACCTTAACGTCCACAACCGGGTAACCGGCCAACACACCAGCCTTCAAGGTGTCTTCCACACCCTTTTGAACGGCCGGGATGTATTCACGCGGCACCACACCACCCTTAATGGCATCGACGAATTCGAAGCCCTTGCCGGGTTCTTGCGGTTCAAGCTTGAGCACAACGTGACCGTATTGACCACGGCCGCCGGATTGCTTAACAAACTTGAATTCAGCGTTTTCAACCGTCGAACGAATCGTTTCACGATAGGCCACTTGGGGTTTACCAACCGTGGCTTCCACGTTAAATTCGCGGCGCATGCGGTCAACCAAAATTTCCAAGTGCAATTCACCCATACCGGAAATAATCGTCTGACCGGATTCTTCATCGGTACGCACACGGAAGGACGGGTCTTCTTGAGCCAAGCGATTCAAGGCGATACCCATCTTTTCTTGGTCAGCCTTGGTCTTCGGTTCCACAGCTTGAGAAATCACCGGTTCCGGGAATTCCATGCGTTCGAGGATGATCGGGTTGGCGACGTCGCAGAGCGTATCACCGGAGGTCACTTCCTTCAAACCCACAGCAGCAGCGATATCACCGGCTTCAGCTTCCTTAATTTCCTTACGTTCGTTAGCGTGCATTTGGAGCAAGCGGCCGATACGTTCCTTCTTGTTCTTCACGGAGTTCAAAACCGTTTCACCGGACACGAGAACACCGGAATAAACACGCAAGAAGGTCAACTGACCGACATACGGGTCAGTCATGATCTTAAAGGCCAAAGCAGAGAACGGGGCCTTGTCATCGGCTTCACGGCTGACTTCATTGTCATCCAAGTCGACGCCCTTAACCGGCGGAATATCCACAGGAGAGGGCAAGAACTGAACCACGGCATCCAACATACGTTGAACACCCTTGTTCTTAAAGGCGGTACCGCAGAGCATCGGTTGAATTTCGCAAGCGATCGTGCGTTGACGCAAGCCTTGAATGATTTCTTCTTCACTCAATTCGCCGTTTTCCAAGTACTTGTTCATCAAGTCTTCGTTGGCTTCGGCGGCGGCTTCAATCATGTTTTCACGCCACTTTTCAGCATCGGCTTGCAATTCAGCAGGAATCTCACCGTATTCGAACTTCATACCTTGGCTGGCTTCGTCCCAAATGATGGAACGCATCTTCAGAAGGTCCACAACACCTTCAAAAGTATCTTCAGCACCGATAGGAATCACGATAGGCACCGGGTTAGCCTTCAAGCGCACGCGCATTTGATCGTAGACCTTGAAGAAGTTGGCACCGGTACGGTCCATCTTATTCACGAAGGCCAAACGAGGCACGTGATACTTGTTGGCTTGACGCCACACGGTTTCAGATTGCGGCTGAACGCCACCCACAGCGCAGTAAACCATGCAAGCGCCGTCCAAGACGCGCATGGAACGTTCCACTTCAACGGTGAAGTCAACGTGCCCCGGGGTATCAATGATGTTCAGGCGGTGTTCAGGGAACTTACCGTCCATGCCGCGCCAGAACGTCGTCGTTGCAGCAGACGTAATCGTAATTCCCTTTTCTTGTTCCTGTTCCATCCAGTCCATGGTGGCGGCGCCATCATGCACTTCACCGAGCTTATGGGTAACACCCGTGTAGAACAGAATACGTTCAGTGGTCGTGGTCTTACCCGCATCAATGTGGGCAGAAATCCCGATATTGCGATAACGCGAGATCGGAGTAGTACGAGCCATTATGTTTCCCCTAGTTGGAGATGATGCGCTTGGCTTTTAACCTACAAGCGCATCAGGTTAATCAAATTAGAAACGGAAGTGAGAGAAAGCCTTGTTAGCTTCAGCCATGCGGTGAACTTCATCACGCTTCTTCATGGCACCACCACGGCCTTCGGCCGCATCCAACAACTCACCAGCTAAGCGTTGGGGCATCGACTTTTCAGCGCGCTTCTTAGCGGCTTCGCGCAACCAGCGCATGGCCAAAGCCATACGACGGACAGGGCGAACTTCAACCGGAACTTGGTAGTTAGCACCACCAACACGACGGCTCTTGACTTCCACGAGCGGACGAACATTGTCGAGAGCGGTCTTAAACACTTCCAAAGCGTCCTTACCGGTCTTAGCTTCAATTTCACTTAAAGCGCCATAAACGATGCGTTCAGCGACGGCCTTCTTGCCATCGAGCATGATCACGTTAACAAACTTGGCGATTTCTACACTGCCGAACTTCGGATCCGGCAAAATTTCACGTTTCGGTACTTCGCGACGACGGGGCATTTTTTTCCTCTTTCGTAGTCTTCAGTCTAAACAATGCGATCACTCAAATAGGATCGCGACTTACTCGGTCTTTTCATCAAACTTAATCGGAAGAATCAGACCGTTCACGGCTACAATGCGCCGCGAATTAAGCTGCCTTCGGGCGCTTGGCGCCGTACTTGGAGCGAGCTTGCTTACGATCCTTCACACCTTGGGTGTCCAAAGAACCGCGGATGATGTGGTAACGCACACCAGGCAAGTCCTTAACACGACCGCCGCGGATCAACACGACGCTGTGTTCTTGCAAGTTGTGGCCTTCACCACCGATGTAAGAAATGACCTCAAAGCCGTTGGTCAAACGCACCTTAGCAACCTTACGCAAAGCGGAGTTCGGCTTCTTCGGGGTTGTGGTGTACACGCGCGTGCAAACGCCACGCTTTTGCGGGCAGTTCTTGAGCGCGGGGCTCTTGCTTTTATCATGCGTGAGCACACGGGGCTTACGCACTAATTGGTTAATGGTAGGCATAAATATCCGTATTAAAAATTCTCCGACCAGGCTCTCGCATGGAAGGCAGAATTGCTGGTTTTAAAATACCAAGACAGTAAGCACAAAAGACCCTTCATCGATACAGTTTCCCCATATCAATGAAAGGTTACTTCAGAACTAAAGTCCTGGGAGACCGAGAGTATCGTCTTTTTTTTCCTTATTGTCAAGGGCTTAAACGTTTTTTGCCCCATTAATAACACATTGTTATCGTTTTTTCCGGCGATTGCTCTTTCTTGTTTAGAAAATCTTTTTCCACTCAGGCAGACTCATCAACTATATTTCGTAGCCTTTTGAGTTTTGGATATCAATATTCAGTTTCAAACCAAACAAACAAAAGAAAAGACCCGGGAATTTAACCTTAAAAAGGTTCTTACCCGAGTCTTTATTCGGCTCCGGCTTTTCTCCGGAGCCTTGAGAAGCGCACCTGCGGATTACTCTTCTTTGGTCACTGTTTCAGTTACAACCGCTTCATCAACGGCTTCCTGAGAAGTGAAAGAAGAGGTGAAGCCGGCCGATTCTTGTGCTTCAGCCATTTCATTAGCCTTGACAGCTTTGTGGTAGGCCAAGCCAGTACCGGCAGGGATCAAACGACCCACAATCACATTTTCCTTCAAACCGCGCAACTCGTCCTTCTTGCCCATAATAGCTGCTTCGGTGAGCACTCTCGTCGTTTCCTGGAAGGAAGCGGCCGAGATGAAGGAGTCGGTCGACAAACTGGCCTTCGTGATACCGAGGAGCACGTTTTCGTACAATGCAGGACGCTTACCGGCAGCGATTGCCTTATCGTTTTCATCCAACATTTCTGAACGTTCCACCTGTTCGTCACGAATAAACTTCGTGTCACCCGGATCCGTGATCTTCACACGACGCAACATCTGACGAACAATCACTTCAATGTGCTTGTCGTTAATGGCCACACCTTGCAGACGGTACACATCTTGAACTTCGTCAACAATGTAACGGGACAGGGCTTCAATACCGAGCAAGCGCAAGATGTCGTGCGGATCAGCAGGACCTTCGACAATTTCTTCACCCTTTTGAACCACTTGACCGTCGTGAACAAGGATGCTCTTGTCCTTACTGATCAAGAATTCATGATCGGTTCCTTCGTTGTCGGTAATCACCAGGCGTTGTTTACCCTTCGTTTCCTTACCGAAGGTCACCGTACCCGTCACTTCAGCCAGCACGCCGGCATCCTTCGGAGAACGGGCTTCAAACAATTCGGCCACACGGGGCAAACCACCGGTAATATCACGCGTCTTTTGCGATTCAACCGGAATACGAGCCAACACTTCACCGCGGCCGATCTTTTGACCATCGCGAACAACGATCAAAGCACCGACCGGCAACTGAATGGTTACTCGGTGATCGGTTCCCGGAATCTTCACTTCGTTGCCGTTTTCATCCAAAAGGCGAACGGCAGGACGCAAGACTTGAGCGGTGCCCTTCTTACCCTTGGAAGCAGCTGCAGTAGAACGCTTCGGGTCAATAACCACGAGGCTGGACAAACCGGTCACTTCATCGGTTTGACTCATCACCGTGACGTTATCGACCACACCTTCAAACTGAACCGTGCCGCCGTATTCAGAAATAATCGGGCGAGTCATCGGATCCCAGGTTGCCAATTGCGTACCGGCCTTGATCTGTTGATCAGGTTTGGCCAATAACGTGGCACCGTAAGGTACCTTATGGCGTTCACGTTCACGACCGTTGTCGCTGATGATGATTTCACCGGAGCGGGAAATCACAACGAGATCACCCTTGGCACTCGTCACATAGCGCATCGCAGAGGAGTAGCTCACCTGACCGCTGACCTTGGCTTCAACCGAGCTTGCCACTGCAGCACGACTGGCGGCACCACCGATGTGGAACGTACGCATCGTCAACTGCGTACCCGGTTCACCAATGGACTGTGCAGCGATAACACCGACGGCCTCACCAACATTAACCAAGGAACCACGACCCAAGTCACGACCGTAGCACTTAGCGCACAAGCCGTAACGCGTTTGGCAGGTCAACGGCGTGCGGACCATCACTTCGTCGATACCCAATTTTTCGATGAGATCGCATTCATCTTCTGCCAACAAGGTACCGGCAGTGATAACCACTTCACCCGTTTCCGGATTGACAATGTCAGCGCTCGTTACGCGACCCAACACACGGTCACGCAACGACTGGATCACATCACCGCCTTCGACCAAGGCCTTCATGCTCACGCCTTGCGTGGTGTGGCAATCTTCTTCCGTGACCACCAAATCCTGCGTCACATCAACCAGACGCCGGGTAAGGTAACCGGAGTTAGCCGTCTTCAAGGCCGTATCAGCCAAACCCTTACGGGCACCGTGAGTAGAAATAAAGTACTGCAGTACGTTCAAACCTTCACGGAAGTTAGCGGTAATAGGCGTTTCAATAATGGAGCCGTCAGGCTTAGCCATCAAACCACGCATACCGGCCAACTGACGGATCTGAGCTGCAGAACCACGAGCGCCGGAGTCAGCCATCATGTAGATGGAGTTAAAGGATTCCTGCTTGGTAAGCTTGCCATGGCGGTCAATGACCGGTTCCGTGGAAAGCTCTTCCATCATGACCTTACCGACTTGATCAGCCGTGCGACCCCAAATATCCACCACCTTGTTGTAGCGTTCGCCTTGTGTCACCAAACCGGAAGCGTATTGAGCTTCGATTTCCTTCACTTCCTTTTCAGCCGCGGCGATAAGCTCAGACTTCTTAGCCGGAACCGTCATGTCGCCGATGCAGATCGACAAACCACCCAAAGTGGACAATGCATAGCCGCGGTCTTTCAAGCGGTCAGCAAAGAGCACCGTCGCACGCAAACCGCACTTGCGGAAACAGGTGTTGATGAGGCGAGCGATTTCCTTCTTCTTGAGGGTGCGGTTCAATTCCGCAAAGCTCATACCCTCAGGCAAAATTTCCGACAACAAAGCGCGACCGGCCGTTGTTTCATAACGGACAATCTTTTCGGTCTTTTCACCGGTCTTCTTGTTGACTTCGTACTCTTTAATACGAACCGTACAACGGGTTTGCAACTCAATCTTCTTGTTGTCCAACGCACGACGAACTTCTGCTACGTCAGCGAAGAACATCCCTTCACCCATGGCGTTGATACGCTCACGCGTGGAGTAATAAAGACCGAGCACCATGTCCTGAGACGGAACGATGGACGGATTACCGTTAGCCGGGAAGAGCACGTTGTTGGAGGCAAGCATCAAGGTGCGGGCTTCCAACTGAGCTTCCAGAGAAAGCGGCACGTGCACAGCCATTTGGTCACCGTCGAAGTCAGCGTTAAAGGCTGCGCAAACGAGCGGGTGCAATTGAATGGCCTTACCTTCAATCAACTTCGGTTCGAATGCTTGAATACCCAAACGGTGCAACGTCGGGGCACGGTTAAGCATCACCGGGTGTTCATAAATAACTTCTTCGAGGATATCCCAAACGACCGGCTCTTGGTTATCGACCATCTTCTTGGCTGCTTTGATCGTCATAGCCAAGCCACGGCGTTCAAGCTTATTGAAGATGAAGGGCTTGAACAATTCCAAGGCCATCAACTTCGGCAAACCGCATTGATGTAAACGCAGGTACGGACCGACCGTAATCACGGAACGACCGGAGTAGTCAACACGTTTACCCAAAAGGTTCTGACGGAAGCGACCGCTCTTACCCTTGATCATGTCAGCCAGGGATTTCAACGGGCGCTTAGACGGACCCGTCATCGCCTTACCGCGACGACCGTTATCGAGCAAGCTGTCCACAGCTTCCTGCAACATACGCTTTTCGTTGCGGATGATGATGTC
This sequence comes from Parasutterella secunda, assembly GCF_016901835.1. GTDB lineage: Bacteria > Pseudomonadota > Gammaproteobacteria > Burkholderiales > Burkholderiaceae_F > Aphodousia > Aphodousia faecavium. Next base: position 7,162 of record NZ_JACJKX010000023.1, read on the forward strand.
CGGAGCCTTAAGTTCAAGCAGGCGCTTGAGACGATTGTTGCGGTTAATCACCCGACGATACAAATCGTTCAAATCAGACGTTGCAAAGCGACCGCCGTCCAACGGCACCAACGGACGCAAATCCGGCGGCAACACCGGCAGCACTTCCATCACCATCCATTCGGGCTTGACGCCAGAGCGTTGGAAGCCTTCAAGGACTTTCAGACGCTTGGAGAACTTCTTGATCTTTGCATCAGAAGAGGTGTCTTCAAGTTCCTTGCGCAACGTTTCAACTTCGTGGTCCACATCGATAGTACGAAGCATTTCACGAATGGCTTCAGCACCCATCATCGCCTTGAAGTCGGAACCGAATTGCTCAACCTTTTCAAGATATTCGTCTTCGGTGAGCAATTGGCCGCGCTTCAAATCGGTCATGCCCGGATCCACCACGCAATAGGCTTCAAAATAAAGCACGCGTTCGATATCACGCAAGGGGATATCCAACACCATACCCATACGGGACGGCAGGCTCTTTAAAAACCAAATGTGCGCAACAGGGCTGGCCAATTCAATGTGGCCCATGCGTTCACGACGCACCTTAGACAAGGTCACTTCTACGCCGCACTTTTCACACACGACACCGCGGTGCTTCAAACGCTTGTATTTACCGCACAAGCATTCATAGTCCTTTACCGGCCCGAAGATCTTGGCACAGAACAGACCGTCGCGCTCCGGCTTAAAAGTACGGTAGTTGATGGTCTCCGGTTTCTTCACTTCACCGTAAGACCAAGAACGGATCTTCTCAGGCGAAGCAAGACCAATCTTGATCGCGTCGAAGTGATCGTCCTGATTAAATTGTTTAAACAGATCGATAAGCGGATTCATATCTGTTCTGTCCTTAATTACGTTCGAGGTCGATGTCGATACCCAACGACCGGATTTCCTTCACCAACACGTTGAACGATTCCGGCATACCGGCTTCGAGCACGTGTTCGCCCTTGACAATGTTTTCGTAAACCTTCGTACGACCGTTGACATCGTCAGATTTCACCGTAAGCATTTCTTGCAACACATAAGAAGCACCGTAAGCTTCCAAAGCCCACACTTCCATTTCACCGAAGCGTTGGCCGCCGAATTGAGCTTTACCGCCCAACGGCTGTTGTGTCACCAACGAGTACGGACCCGTGGAACGAGCATGCATCTTGTCGTCAACCAAGTGGTGCAACTTCAGATAGTGCATGTAACCCACCGTGACCGGACGATCAAACGCTTCACCGGTACGACCGTCATAGAGCGTGCATTGAGTCTTCGACGGAGTCAATTGCAAACGCTTAGCCACATCTTCCGGGAAGGCCAAATCAAGCATCTTGCGGATTTGCTCTTCACTTGCACCGTCAAACACCGGGGTAGCAAACGGCACACCATTTTGAAGATTTTCAGCCAAACGCATGATTTCATCGTCAGTGAGGCTATCCAAATCTTCCTTCTTACCGGTTTCGTTATAGATCTTGTCCAAGAAAGCACGCATTTGAGCCACTTGGCAGCTCTTTAACATTTCACCGATTCGCCAACCCAAACCCTTGGCGGCCCAACCCAAGTGCACTTCAAGCACCTGACCGATGTTCATACGAGACGGCACACCGAGCGGGTTAAGAGCCACGTCTGCGGGACGACCGTCGGCCATGTACGGCATATCTTCTACCGGGCAGATCTTGGAGACCACACCCTTGTTACCGTGGCGGCCGGCCATCTTATCGCCGGGTTGCAAACGACGTTTTTCAGCGATGTAAACCTTCACCATCTTGAGCACGCCCGGGGGCAATTCATCACCCTGGGTAAGCTTCTTACGCTTGATATCGAAGGCACGATCAAATTCATGGCGCTTGTCATCGAGCTGTGCACGCATGTCTTCGAGCAACTTCTGATCGGCTTCTTCAACCATGCGAAGATCAAAGATTTCAAAGCCTTTAAGACTGTCAAGATATTCCTTCGTCAAGACAGCCTTCTTGAGACCCTTCGGACCACCTTCGGCTTTCTTTCCTTCCAACTGGCGAGCCAAACGAGCAAAACCGTCGGTTTCGACAATACGAAGTTTCTCATCCAAGTCCTGACGATAACGCTTCAACGATTCGTCAATGATGGAATTGGCACGAGCGTCACGCTCCACGCCTTCACGCGTAAAGACTTGAACGTCGATAACCGTACCGGTCATGCCGGACGGAACACGCAAAGACGTATCCTTCACGTCGCTGGCCTTTTCACCGAAGATCACGCGCAAGAGCTTTTCTTCCGGTGTCAGCTGGGTTTCACCCTTCGGCGTTACCTTACCGACCAACACGTCACCGGCTTTAACTTCAGCACCGATTTGCACGATGCCGCATTCGTCCAAACGAGCCAATTGATTTTCAGACAAGTTGGAAATATCGCGAGTAATTTCTTCGGCACCCAACTTCGTGTCACGAGCAACCACGGAGAGCTCTTCGATGTGAATAGACGTATAGCGGTCATCGGCCACCACGCGTTCACTGATCAACACCGAGTCTTCGTAGTTGTAGCCGTTCCACGGCATGAAGGCCACCAAAAGGTTTTGACCGAGGGCCAATTCACCCATGTCGGTCGAAGCACCGTCGGCAAGCACATCACCACGAGCAACCACATCTCCCGGGGCCACAATCGGACGCTGGTTAATGTTGGTGCTTTGGTTGGAACGGGTGAACTTTTGCAGGTTGTAGATATCTACACCGACTTCACCGGCCACATTTTCGTCGTCATTGACGCGAATCACCACACGATTAGCGTCGACGTAGTCAACCACACCGCCACGCTTGGCTTGAACCGCGGTCTTGGAGTCCACTGCCACCGTGCGTTCCACACCGGTACCCACAACAGGTTTTTCCGGACGCAAGCAAGGCACACCCTGACGTTGCATGTTTGAACCCATCAATGCGCGGTTAGCGTCATCGTGTTCCAAGAACGGAATCAAGGAAGCAGCAGCAGAAACCACCTGCAACGGCGAGACGTCCATGTATTGAACGCGTTCCGGGCTCACCATCACGGTTTCCCCGTTTTCACGAGCGCTGACCAATTCTTGAGTCAGACGACCGTCGTCATCCAATTCAGAGTTAGCCTGACAGATAACGTATTTACCTTCTTCAATGGCCGAGAGGTAATCAATTTGATCGGTCACCTTGCAATCAATCACCTTACGGTACGGCGTTTCCAAGAAACCGTATTCATTTAAGCGAGCATACAAAGCGAGCGAGTTGATCAAACCGATATTCGGACCTTCAGGCGTTTCAATCGGGCACAAACGACCGTAGTGAGTCGGATGCACGTCGCGGACTTCAAAGCCGGCGCGTTCACGCGTCAAGCCACCCGGACCCAAAGCAGAAATACGGCGCTTGTGCGTAATTTCAGACAACGGGTTCGTCTGATCCATGAATTGGCTCAACTGGCTGGAACCAAAGAATTCACGAATAGCAGCAGAAATGGGCTTGCTGTTAATCAAGTCTTGCGGCGTGAGGTTATCGGACTCTGCCTGAGCCAAACGTTCACGAACGGCACGTTCAACGCGCACTAAACCGGAGCGGAACTGATTTTCAGCCAATTCGCCTACGCAACGCACGCGACGGTTACCCAAGTGGTCGATATCGTCGACTTCACCACGACCGTTACGCAATTCAACCAAAACCTTGACCGTATCAACAATGTCTTCATGAGTGAGCGTGCCCGGACCTTCAGAGGTAGGACGAGCCAAACGCGCATTGACCTTCATGCGACCGACACGAGATAAATCGTACGTTTCTTCAGAGAAGAACAAACGATTCATCAACATTTCCACAGCTTCTTCTGTAGGCGGCTCACCCGGGCGCATCATGCGGTAAATGGCTACGCGAGCAGACATTTCATCGGGCGTTTCATCGATACGCAAGGTATCGGAAATGAAGCTACCTTGGTCAAGCTCATTGGTGTAAATCGTCTGGAAGCCCTTAACCTTCGCTTCGCGCAACTTGGCCAACAATTCTTCGGTAATTTCATCGTTAGCAGCAGCCAACACTTCACCGGTTTCCCCGTCGACAATATCCTTTGCGAGCACACGGCCGATGAGGAATTCATCGTTGACAGACACAGTCTTCATATCCGCCATCTGACGAATATGGCGAGCCGTAATGCGCTTGTCTTTGGGGACAATCACTTCACCATCGCGACCGACGATGTCGAAACGCGCAACTTCACCCTTTAAGCGTTCCGGCACAAGCGTCATGGAGGCGCTACGAGCACCGAGCTTAAAAGTATCAAACTGGAAGAATGTTTCCAGAATCTGTTCCGCATTCATGCCCAAAGCCTTGAGCAAAATCGTCACAGGCATCTTGCGGCGACGGTCCACACGGAAATAGACCAGGTCCTTGGCATCAAATTCAAAGTCAAGCCAAGATCCACGGTACGGAATCATTCGGGCAGAGAACAACAACTTACCGGAGCTGTGAGTCTTACCCTTATCGTGTTCGAAGAACAGGCCCGGAGAACGGTGCAACTGACTGACGATAACACGTTCAGAACCGTTGATAATAAAGGAAGCCTTTTCCGTCATGAGCGGAATTTCGCCCATGTAAACATCGTTTTCGCGGATTTCTTTGATCCGGCTCTTGGCGGGATCGTCACGATCGATGATTTCCAAACGAATGCGAGCACGCAAACGGCTCGAGTAGGTCAAGCCGCGCAATTGACATTCGGCCACATCGAAAATCGGCTCATCGAGCGAATAGCTCTCAAACACCAAACGAGCCAGACCATTGTGGCTGGAGATCGGGAAAATAGACGTAAAGGCCGATTGCAAACCGAAATTGGGATTGCGATCAGCGGAGGCAACATCAGCCTGTAAAAATTCGGAATAAGACCGAAGTTGCATTTCCAATAAGGAAGGCACTGCGAGAACGCTCGGACGAGTAGCAAAACTCTTTCGAATGCGCTTCTTTTCAGTGAACGAGTACGACATGGACACTCCGTTCGACGTGAGATTGATGAAAAAAACGATTTCAGCCTAAGCAAGAGAAAAAAAAGAAAGACGCCAAAAGCCGCCCCAGGTATCTCTCAATACCTGAGCGGCAAATCGGTAGGTAAACTTTCTGTCAATCGAATTTTTTGCTGCTCACTCAGAAGACTTAGAACTGAACTCATTGAAGCAATTCAGTTCAAAGTCCTCCAGAAGAGGACTTCTCGGGCAACATCCCATCGAATATTGCCCGATTTTTGCCAGAACAGCAAGAATTACTTGAGTTCGACCTTGGCGCCAGCGGCTTCCAACTTCTTCTTGGCTTCTTCAGCGTCAGCCTTGGCCAAGCCTTCCTTAACAGCCTTCGGAGCGCCTTCGACCATGTCCTTGGCTTCCTTCAAGCCCAAACCGGTCAATTCGCGAACGGCCTTAATAACGGCGATCTTGTTAGAACCAACTTCAGCGAGGACAACGTCGAATTCCGTCTTTTCTTCAGCAGCGGCAGCAGCAGCGCCAGCAGCGGGAGCAGCCACAGCAACAGCGGCAGCAGCAGCGGAAACACCGAACTTTTCTTCCATCATCTTGATGAGTTCGGAAACTTCGAGAACGGTCATGGACGCAATTGCGTCGAGGATTTCTTCTTTCGTAAGGGCCATTTTATGACTCCAATAAAAAATTTCGTTTGTTAAATAAAAAATAGGTTAGGCAGCAGCCTTTTCCTTAGCATCGCGAACAGCGGCAACTGTGCGCACCATGCGCGCAGGCACTTCATTGAGCGTGCGGACGAACTTAGCAATCGGTTCGTTCATCGTAGCCATCAACTTAGCCAACAATTCTTCGCGGCTCGGCATCGTGGCGAGTTGTTCAACACCGGCAACGTCCAAAACGTTGTTCGGCATAGCACCGCCCTTAACAACCAGCTTATCGTTCTTCTTGGCAAAGGAGACTAACACCTTAGCAGCGGCGACCGGGTCAGCCGAGAAACCGTACACGAGGGGGCCGACGAATTGGTCGGACAAACCTTCGAACGGGGTACCGGCAACGGCACGACGCACCAGAGTGTTTTTAAGCACGCGCAATTGGACACCTTCCTTGCGAGCATTGGCACGCAATTGGGTAACCGCTTGAACGCTCAGCCCACGGTATTCGGCAATAACGATCGAACCAGCGTTGGCAACAATGCCACTCACTTCTTCGATAACTGCCGCTTTATCTTGACGATTAAGACCCACGGTCTGGCTCCACTCAGAGGTACCGAAAATATTTTCGGCACCGGTTTACAAATAACCGGCAACTCTCCGAGAGTCTCGCCTGCCATGCAGATTTGCACGATCAAACGAAATTTTCTCTCTTCGGTAGCCGTCTGCGCTGGACATCTTGAATTCAAAGAATTGCTTTTGACGTTATCAAATCTTCTTCAAGACAATTAAAACAGCACTGACAAGTTCTTAACATCTCTGCCGTCCAAACATCGGCAATGCTGTTTCCAGCGGTCTTTGACAGCGGGAAGCAAGCTTCCCACCCAAAGCCCTCGAGGCCTCACGACCTCTTTTGTGAGTTCGGCCCATGCCGAACTCACGGGTAATTCTTATTAAGCGACAACGGTTGAAACGTCAACGCGAACACCCACGCCCATCGTCGAGGACACAGAAACCTTGCGGAGGTACTGTCCCTTGGCAGAGGCGGGCTTAGCCTTGATCAATGCATCGATCAACGCCTTCAGGTTCGTTTCCAAGCGAGCAGCTTCAAAGGAAGCGCGACCGATGGAGGCGTGAATGATACCGGCCTTGTCAGCACGGAATTGCACTTGGCCGGCCTTGGCGTTCTTAACCGCTTCAGCCACGTTCGGCGTAACCGTACCCACCTTCGGGTTCGGCATCAAACCGCGCGGGCCTAAAATCTTACCCAATTGACCCACAACGCGCATGGCATCCGGAGAAGCGATCACGACATCAAAGTCGAGTTGACCGGCCTTAACCGTAGCAGCCAAGTCGTCAAAGCCGACGATGTCAGCACCGGCAGCCTTAGCTTCTTCAGCCTTAGCGCCTTGAGCAAACACGGCAACACGAACCGTCTTACCGGTACCTTCCGGCAAAACAGCAGCACCACGAACAGCTTGATCGGACTTACGCGGATCAATACCTAATTGGATAGCGACATCGACAGATTCGTCGAATTTGGCGCTAGCCGTTTCCTTAACCAACGTCAGAGCGTCGGCCACGGCATAAAACTTCTGCGCTTCAACCTTGGACTGAGCGGCCTTCATACGCTTTGTTAACTTAGCCATATTACAGACCCTCCACAGTAATGCCCATGGAACGAGCGCTACCAGCGATCGTACGAACAGCCGCATCCATGTCGGCAGCCGTCAGATCGGGCATCTTCGTCTTGGCGATTTCTTCGGCTTGAGCGCGAGTAATCTTACCCACCTTGTCCGTATGCGGACGAGAAGAACCCTTCTGAATCTTGGCGGCCTTCTTGATCAAAATCGTGGCCGGAGGGGTCTTCATAATGAAGGTAAAGCTCTTATCAGCGTAAGCAGTGATCACAACCGGAATGGGCAAGCCCGGTTCAACGCCTTGAGTACGGGCATTGAAAGCCTTGCAGAATTCCATGATGTTAAGACCGCGCTGACCGAGAGCGGGACCGATTGGGGGCGAGGGGTTAGCCTTGCCGGCGGGAACTTGCAGCTTAATATAGCCGACAATCTTCTTAGCCATTTGAGGTTTCCTTTTAGGTTCTAGCGCCTTCGCAAGATCTCTTGCTCCGGCTCCCTAGTAATTGTGTTTAACAGAAAGAGCGCGATTATGCCACCGAATTTTTAAAAATGCAAATCCAGTCACCTAATCGCGTATTTTTAACTAAATTTTTTCCACACCGCTGAATGAAATATCAACAGGTGTTTCACGTCCGAAGATTTCGACCGTTACACGCAAACGGCTACGGTCATAGTCCACTTCTTCGATACGTCCATTGAAATCGGCAAAAGCACCTTCCTTCAAACGAACAGTTTCGCCAACTTCAAAACTAATCTTGGGACGCGGTTTTTCAGCAGTTGCCTCTTGAGTACGCAAAATTGCTGCGATTTCATGGTCCGCTAAAGGAGCAGGACGATTACCACCCAAGAAACCCGTCACACGCGGCGTGTTCTTCACCAAATGCCACGTATCATCATTCATAACCATGTGAACAAGCACATAGCCGGCATACATGCGTCGCTCAGTTACATAGCGGCGGTTATTTCGAGTCTCAACCACTTCTTCAGTCGGAACCAACACTTCTCCGAATTGTTCCGGAAAAGCACAACGACCAATACGATCCGTCAGAGCTCTTTGTACACTCTTTTCCATACCGGAATAAACGTGTACAACATACCAACGCATCTTCGGCGCAGCGGCTTGTTGTTGCTCTTGCATTTCAGTCATACTGAGACTCTCCTATTAAAGGCTGAGCTTTAACAAAACGTCGTACAAGCCCCATTCAACGATCATGTCGACCAGGAACAAAAACACAGCAACGACGACCACAAACGCAATGACCATACCGGTCGAATTTAAAGTTTCCTTACGGGTAGGCCAAACCACACGGCGCAATTCATCGTAAGATTCGCGGCCATAAACAATAAAACGCTTGCCAGACGGGCTAAACCAAGCCACTAAAACTGCCAAGACCAAGCCACCGATCAATACGCCTAAGCGCACGAGCAATGTTTGGTCGCTTAAAAAGCTAAAGCCACAGACACCGGCTAAAGCCAAAACAACCGCTAAAGACACCAAAGCCATATCCGAGCCGGATTTTTTTTCTTCAGGTTTTGCGTTTTGTGTACTCATAATCTTTTTTTCCGGACGAGAACGATATGTTCAACCCGGTCATTCATTTATCAAAATAAAGAGCGTTTCTAACAGCACCAAGCCGCGATCACCAGACCGCGGCTTGCTAGCACTATATCTTGGGTGGCAGGGGCAGAAGGAATCGAACCCTCAACCTACGGTTTTGGAGACCGTCGCTCTGCCAATTGAGCTATACCCCTAACCCTTCTAAGGAGCCGTCATCGACGACCCCGTCGAATCCGAGATTATTCGATGATCTTGGCCACCACACCGGCGCCAACCGTACGACCACCTTCACGAACAGCGAAACGCAAGCCTTCGTTCATGGCGATCGGGCTGATCAATTGAACCGT
>NZ_JACJKX010000024.1 GCF_016901835.1 Parasutterella secunda
CAAGCGACAGCAACCGGCGGTACGACTCATGAGCGACCGCTGGTCTTTGTCAGGTTGGAGTTCAAATCGAAAGCTACAAGTAATTTGCATAATTTGGTATGTTATCAAACCAAACTTCACTTTTAGATGCATTCAGTTTCTTATATCCCCGCCATTAATGACGAGGTCTTACGAAACCTTTGATAAAAAGTATTGAACAGGACACCATCTATTGTGTTATAGTGAACTGACCTGAAGAGATTAAGTATGGAGACGACCATGAGTGAACAAATTCAATTGAAAGACAGTGAACGCCAACCCTGCGAAGTGTGGACCCGTGTGATGGGTTACCACCGTCCGGTGTCCTCTTTCAATACCGGAAAAAAGGGTGAGTTCTATGAACGCAAGTGCTTTGTTGAAAGCAAGTGCCACTTGGAAGACAAAGACGCTAAAAAGTAACTTTTTCTCTGAAAGTCATAAAACAAGGCACCGGTTGTGATTTCAATCGATGCCTTGTCTGTTTGATGCGCTCAAATGACACAATGATGTGCCTTGAGTGAGCAATTCAATTAAATACCGTTGACCTTTTGAGCGTAGCGGGTGAATACTTCAAAGCCGATCGGCATGGATTGTGTATCCTGCAGATCAAAGTCAGCACGGTGATGACCGTGATGGTTGCAGCCCCAGCGGAACATACCGCCCACACCTCCGCGTTGAACGACGTGACGCAGCATCATGGTGAAGTCTTCGCTGCCTGCGGGAGAGCAAAGGTCAACCACCTTCGTGACTTCAGGAAGGCTTTGGGCGATTTCTTTGAGGTCATTTAACACATCAGGACACTCGATGATTGTCGTGGCTTCACCGACTTTCTCGATACGACCTTCCACTTCGTAGGCTTCGGCGTTACCTTTGACAATGTGTTCAATCTTTTCGCAGAGGTATTCATTGATTTCAGCCGTTTCACCACGAACTTCGGTTTGCATGTAAGCATTGACCGGGGTGACGTTGCGGCCTTCACCGGCCACCAGGCGGCCGACGGCCACACGTGAAGCTCCGTCGCCGTGACGAGGAATACCCACAATCATCATAGCGGTGGCACTGGCAGCCAAAAGGGCGCTGTGGCCTTTATGGGGGTTGTTACCGGCGTGAGACGGTGTGCCCTTGTAGTAGATATCAAACTTAGTGCTGGCCAACACTCCCTTGTGAACCAATCCTACTTCGCTGAGTTTGACTTTGCCGCCGCAGTGAGAGCCGATGATGATGTCTACGTCATCCAAAATGCCGGAGCCGACGATAGCAACGGCACCGCGTACGCCTTCTTCTGCGGGCTGGAACACGAGCTTAAAGGTACCTTTCAATTGGTCCTTGTTTTCCATGATCCAGCGGGCAACGGCAAGGCCTAAAGCTGTGTGAGCATCGTGACCGCAGGCATGCATAAGACCGTGATGAGTGGAGCGGAATCCCAAACGATTGGGAGCATGATCAGGATCGTCTGTTTCCTCTACCGGATTGCAGTCCATATCAAAGCGGAAAGCGGTGACAGGACCCGGACGACCCGTATTCAATACAGCAACACAGCCCGTGTAGCCTTCAATTTTTTCAATAAATTCATGAGGGACACCGCTGTCTTCTGCCCGTTCAATAGCGGCTTGAACGGTTTTTTCATGGCGACCTAAGACACACTTGGGATTAATGACTTGTGTGCCCAGACGGATGTCTGTGTAGCCGAGTTGCTGAAGGCGTTGGGCAACAATGTACGTGGTTTGAAATTCTGTCCAACCTTCTTCCGGAATGGTATGCAAATGACGACGAGTCGCGATCATTTCGTCAAAGATTTGTTTGTCCATTTTCTATCCTTTTTGTATCTTTAAACAAAAACACCACCCGAGATTGATTTTTCTATCGGGTGGTGTGTTTTTTCATAAATTATCCATCAATTAGATATGGATCATAGCGCTGAAGTAAACCGCAATACCGGTCAGGAACATGACAGGAATTGAACGGCGGACGACAACGAACGGATCCAAACCGCTTAAACCGGAGACAGCGATGGTAACGCCTGCCACGGGGCTTGACGAACGCATGATGCCGCTGATCAATTGCAGAGGCGAAATCATGAAGGCGGCGTTGGCGCCGACCGTCAAGGCAGCATCCGGAATCATCGGAGCGAAACTGAAGAACGAAGCGTTACCGGAACCCGTAACGAATGAAGCCAAGGCAACGATCACGACCATTGCCGTGTAGAGGGCAACGGCGCCAGCGTCCATGCTGGAGACCGATTGAATGATCGTATCGATACCGCCGGACTTCGTGAGGCCCTGTGCGAACACTTCGGCGCACACGATCAGGAACACGGTGGAGGTAAAGACTTTACCCATGCCTTGAGCAAATGCCTTCAAAGAAGCCAAGCATTCTTTAAGGCTGCGGGTGCGGATGCCGTGGATCACCAAAGCAAAGAGCGTGGAGCAAAGCAACGCGGTCACCACTTCCATACGAATGCCCTTGTACATCAACGGAGAGAAGACAAAGAGCATGATCACGGGGATCAACGGGAAGAAAGCATAGAAAGCGGGAGCGTCGGGTTGCTTGTTTTCGGCTTGAGTAGCCGTTGCCAGGAAGTCTTCCTTGGTGATCTTGCCGCTTGCGAGGTCACGCTTATCGAACCACTGTTGAATGAAGTAGTGCGAAATGAAAAGCACGATCAAAGCAGGCCAGGCGATAACCCATTGCACATTCAGGAAGAAGTCCATCACGTGCATGTTGGTTAATTCAGAACCCAAGAGGTTATTGGCACCAGACGGGCCCAAGCAAACGCAGCCGCTCATAACGATACTGGCAGCAGCCGATTGACGGGAGACGCCGCCGGCCAAAAGAATCGGATACATCGAAACCATGAGCAACAGAGCCAAGCCCGCAGCAGAGGGAATGAAGATGTTCAACACAATACTGATCATCGTGCCCAACACCATGATGATGTAGGGTGAACGCATGTACGACAGAGGCTTCACACTTAAACGAACCAAGGCGCCCGCGGCACCGATACGGTCCATGTAAGAGGCAAAGCCGCCGATGATCATGATGTTCATGCCAAGGCCGGCAGCGCGGCTCTGTAAGAGGTTCGTGACGATCTGAATCACGTCCAAGCCCTCTAAATGAGTGGCTTTTTTACCCGTGAGAATCGGATCAGGCGAAATAAGGGCCACCACAGCAAGAGTGATGAGACCCACAAAAAGCAGGGCACCCGGAGCATAGTATTTTTTAACGATGAGGTATGCCGCTGCAATGACAGAAACAAGAACGATGATAATACCAGTCATTCTTAACTCCAAGAACTAAAGCAGGGAAAATTGAGAGAACGCTATGAAAACACGTTCAAACATAATAAATCTTGACTCAAAATTTCTTCACCTGAAATGATTAATTACCCTAACTTTTAAGCATTTATGCTTATCTTGGGTGAATGTCTGATTTTTTCTCCTCTTGTATTTAAAAAAAAAGCCAAAAAAAAAAAACGGCCGGCATTTTGACAGTTGCCGGCCAGGGTACAGGTTACTTTTTAGTTGTTTGCCTTTGAGATGGAGTCCATGTATTCGCAATAGGTTTGCCGAGTCAACACGGGCTTGAAGTTATCGCAAATGCGTTGAGCCTCAGAGGCATCATCGGCAAGCAAATCAATAATAGTCATCGCCAGTACTTTTGCGGTCTTTTTAAAGGCAGCATCCTTATTGTCCAAGGTGAAGTTGGCGCTGTGCAAAATTCCCTTGGCGCAGCCCACCCAGGGGTGGACAACAGGCATTAAGTGCGAGACATCGCCCATGTCGGTCGAGCCTGCATTGTGAGCGCCTTCTTCGACATTTTCCGCTCCGAAAATAGTTTGAGCATTGGCTCGAAGTACATCACGGAAGTTTTGATCGGGCTTAAGCGGCAGATAACCCGGCAAATCTTTGATTTCACATTGAGCACCGATTGCATCAGCGCCGGCTTTGAGCGCTCGGTTAATGGCGCTGTTGTAGCGGGTAAGCGCATCCAGACGGGCAGCACGGACATAGCTTTCCATTTTCACAAAGTCCGGAATGACGTTAACCAAGTCGCCGCCTGCGTTAATAATCGGGTGGAATCGTACACAGTCCTCGTCTCGGAACGTTTCGCGAATGGCGTTGACGCCCATCACCCCCATCATGGCGGCGTTTAATGCATTGATACCCTTGTCCGGAGCGCCGGCGGCATGGGCTGCGCGGCCCCGGTATTCGATGAGCTTACCGATAAAACCGTTACACGTTCCGCCCACTTCGAATAATCCGTTTGGGTTGTCCGTGGGATGAACGTGCATCTGAAGTGCCATGTCGACATCGTCAAAGCCGCCTTCGGCAATGATTTCGGCCTTACCGCCCAGGTAACGAAGCTTGCCTTGTTCCCTGAGTTGATTGCGGTAATCGATTTCGACGTATTCTTCGGCAGGAACGGCAAAAAAGACCACATCACCGTCAAGGTACTTCATGATGTCTGCATCTTTAAAGGCCATGGCAACAGCCAACAAGTTGGCAATCTGCACATTGTGCCCGCAGCAGTGCGCTGCTCCCGTGACCGGGTCACTGTTAGGATGGTCGCGGCAAACAATGGCATCGAGTTCGCCCAAAAGTGCGACCGTTTTTTGAGATTTACGTCCTTTGACGCGAGCTTTAACACCGGTAATGCCCCAACCGTCGGTGTAGCTCAGGCCAAGTTTTTCAAACGCAGCTTTCACTTTGGCTGAGGTTTTCTGCTCTTTAAAGCCCAGTTCAGGTTCAGCGAAAATGTCCTCTGAGAGCCTGTTGATATCATCAAAACGCGATTCAATAGCCTGACAGACCGCTTCTTTTAATTGTGCTTTATTCATTTTTAAATCCTTTGTATACAGTTAAAACAAACAGTTAGAAAATGCCTTCCCAGTGCAGCATCAGTTCAGCCAATGCCGTGGCACAGATGAAGCTCCCTGCTGCAACAGCCAGCGCAACCGGAACGATGCGCCAGGACAATTGTTTGAAAGCTGCCAAGTCTTTCCCTAAACATAAACCACCGTAGGCCAGAATGGGAGTGGTAATCGAAAGAAAGCCCACATTTTTGGTTTGTGCCAAAATCCAGTCGCTCAATGGGAATTGAGGCATCGAGGCGACAACGGCAATAATCGAAACCCAAAAAACCATGGGTAAGCGTTTAAAGCCGGGCAGCCAACTGATCACGACGCCGATAACTGTGATCGCTACTAAAACGAGTGCGCCGATAGAACCCGCCGCCAACTCTCCGTTACTGCCTACGCAATGGGCAATAACCGAATAAATGGCCGTGACAACCAGAATAAAGAGGATGTCTTTCATCTTTTCAATGTAACCCAACATGATATTTTTCCTTCTAAATTCGTTTTGACAGTTTTCTTAAAGGTTCGGATGCAACTGAGCAATGTTGTCCTCAATCGATTCAGGCGCTCTTTTATCGCCGGTGAAGAATTCATAAATTTTGACCGTGACAGGTAACGAGACAAAAAGCGCAAAATAAATACCCAGAATCGAAGTCATCAGATTGGCAGCAGCTGCATAGGCTTGAATGAGTTGAGCTTCATGGGGATAAGAGGCAACGATGGAACCCACGCCTGCGGCCATCATGCTTGCCGAACCGATGCCGGCACCCATGGCCAGTGCGTGCGGATGAAAGATATCAAGCTGAGCAATAACGCCAGCTAAAAGCGAAATCCATAAAGCACCGAATACCGTTCCGCAAATGTACATACCCATTACGCCTCGGCCTTCGGCACTGTCAAGCCCATATTTTTCACCGATAATGGCTACATTGGCTTCCCGGTCAATCGAGTAGCAGGCGCCGATCGCTTCGCGGCGCATCTTGAGTAATAGCGCAACCGGCAGACCGAAAATGAGCGTGCCGAAAAAGTGACCGAATTCCTGCATGATGAGGGCCAGACCGGAATTGAGCAAAATTTCAAGATTAGGCCCGATATCAAGGCCGATTTTGGCAATTAAAAGTAGCATCGCAATGGGCATGAATTTAGCAGCACGATCCATTTGTGATTTATTGAGAATACGTAGACGAGGCAAACTGATGATGCCGCCGATGACCAGAGCAAAAAGCAGCGGCAGCATGACGACCAGTCCGAATTTTTGCGTTCCGATTGCCTCGGCAATCACCACGACGATAAGGGCCAGGATATGTAATTTAAAGTTAGCGATCTTTTGCATGACGTTTCCTTTTTCTTTTATGCAAAGGCCCTTAACCGATAGAAAAAGTCTTTGCGTTTTAGTTTTTCAAAACCGCATTACCTGAAAAATCCTTTTCGAATAATGGATAAGTCGCTTATGAGGCCAGTTGATACAAAGAGCCGCAAAAAGCGCAAAGTTTTGAAAAATTCAAATTGTCAGAAGTTGGAATTTGTGATTTTTGACTCGGTGGAGTGGGCTATCACGAAGCCTTAATCAGACGGGCAATTAAAGTGATGAGCCCGTTGATGTGGAGGAGGTAGAAGAAGATGTGGAGGAGGTCACGTTGCGTACGAAGCGACGCAAAGGTTTATAACAATGACGTATAGCGTGATATCGGTCTATGCGAACCAGCATGATGACTCTCCTAAAACAGCGTTCAAAAAGGAAAATTCAGTTTTTTCTTTTAGAACTTTTAATCACTGTAGCAGAGTCATGAGAAGTTGATGAGTTTATTTTGTGATTGCCTAGTTCGTTTAACTTAGACAAAAAAGAGCCTCCTGTTTGGCAGAAGGCTCAGAAATTAAATCGAGTAGCTTTTAACCGGGGAACTTTTCAGCCAAACGGTCAAATTCTTCACTCCATTCTTTCTTCCATTTTTCCTTAGTTGCTTCGTCGATCCAAGCGCCGTCAATGCCGTTGATCATGAAGTTTTTGAGATCAGCAACGGTGAAATTAAGGAAGTTATACATGAGCATCCAGGTCTGAGTGGCGTTGACATGGTGCATCGTCGGGTCATCGGTGTTCGGATGCACGCGCAGGCCCATCGGAACCATCTTGCGGATGGGTTGCTTTAAGGCCCATTCTTCATCACTGAAGGTGCGCAGGTAGTAGGAATTGGTAGGTACGACCGTGATAATAAGGCCTGCCTTTTTCACCTCTTCAACAAGCTCCGGATTGTCGATAATGGTATAGCAGTGATCGAGGCGATCGGCTTTAAGAAGTTTCATCGCCGTTTCAATATTGCGCCAGTGGCAGCCGAATTCTCCGGCGTGGATCGTGACTTTAAAACCGGCTTCTTTAGCCATGAAGAAAGCTTTCCAGAAATTTTCAGGTTCATGGTCATTTTCGCGATAGTCAATGCCGATACCGATCGTTTCAGGAGCACGGTGAGCAATCATTTGACGGGCCAATTCCACCGCTGCTTCCGGAGAATCTTCACGGTCGATAGAAGGAATTAAACGGCCGATAACGCCGAAATCGCGTTCGCCTTCATGAATGCCTTCGATGATGGCTGCCTGTGCTTCGGCATAACTGTAATGGCGGGCAAGTCCCGTGTAGTTCCAGAAAAATTCCGTGTAGCGGATACCATGCTTTTTGCAGTCGGCAAGGTACTCATAAGTGATGCGCTTGAGCATGGACGGTTTAATCAAAATATGCTCTTCGAGTGCGCGGAAAATACGAAGCACACCGACAGGTTTGTCGCCTCGGGTGAAGAAGGCGTCGATTTCTTCTTGCGTAACCGGAGCTCCGGACTCTTTTACGAGGTCCTCAAAGGTCGATTTTTGTGTTGTACCCAACAAGTGGCAATGCAATTCTGTTTTGGGGATGGCTCTGAAAAACTCCATATGTTCGGCGGTCATCGGCCGGGCAAACGGTGAATCAGGAACAAAAGCCGGATTATCTTTACGCATGAATCATTCTCCGAAAAATAGCAAAAGAGGCGACGGTTTTTCTCCATCGCCTCCTGCATTATAAAGGTCTTAGACTAGATAACGACGCAACCGGCAGCACCGGTTTCGCGCTCGACGATTTCGCCTAAACGGAAAACCTTTTCACCTTCGGCTTCAAAAGCAGCCATGGCGCGATCAGCGTCGGCCGCATCCACAATGACCACCATGCCGATGCCGTTATTGAATACACGGTGCATTTCATGGGAGTCAATGTTACCGGCCTGTTGCAACCAATCAAAGACGGCAGGACGGGTCCAGCTGTCAGCGTGAATCACAGCCTGAGTGTTTTCAGGCAACACACGGGGCACATTTTCGATCAAACCACCGCCTGTGATGTGCGCCATGCCTTTGATCGTGACAGTCTTCATGACGTTTAAGACCTGCTTGACATAGATGCGGGTCGGTTCCATCACGCAATCGGCCAATGTGCGGCCGTCAAGGGGCATGTCCCAGGGGGTGTTCGTCACTTCAACCACTTTGCGGATTAAAGAAAAGCCGTTGGAGTGCGGGCCGCTGGAGGCCAATCCCAAAATGACATCGCCCGCTTTGATGCTCTTGCCGTCTATGGCTTGATCCTTTTCTACGATACCGACGGCAAAACCGGCCAGGTCGTATTCACCTTCAGGGTACATGCCGGGCATTTCTGCGGTTTCTCCGCCGATTAAGGCACAGCCTGCCAATTCACAGCCTTTGGCAACGCCTGCTACCACGCGTTCGGCAACGTCCACATCCAATTTGCCGCAGGCATAGTAGTCAAGGAAGAAAAGGCTCTTGGCGCCTTGCACGAGGATATCATTGACACTCATGCCGACCAGATCCTGGCCCACCGTGTCATGACGGCCGAGCGTGAAGGCGAGTTTTAACTTGGTGCCCACGCCATCGGTGCCGGTAACCAAGACCGGGTTTTTGTATTCTTTGGAAATTTCAAACATTGCGCCGAAACCGCCGACACTGGCCAAGACACCGGGGATCATCGTGCGCTTGGCAAGCGGCTTGATTCGTTCAACGAGTTCATCACCGGCGTCAATATCGACACCGGCGGCAGCGTAAGAAAGTTGAGTCATGTTTTTTGCCCAAAAAAGGTGAAGGTGGCGGTACACTTGCGTATCCGCGTCAATTTATTCATTTTAGCAAGGGTTAAAAACCTTTACGTCAAGATACTTATGTTGTTTGAACAGTTGCCGTTAGATATCGCCATGGAGCCCGCTGCCACGCTCGACAATTTTGTCGTCGGAGCAAACGGTGCCGCCTTGACGTGTCTGAGACAAATGTCTGAAACAGCACAGCCTCAGCTCGTTTATCTCTGGGGAGAGTCAGGGGTAGGCAAAACTCATCTGGCCATTGCCATGGGGTTAAAAGAAAGCGATGTGCCGAATTTTTCATCGGATCGCTTGCGCTATGCAGTCGATGATATCGACACGCTCAGCGAAGAAGGACTGGATAAACTTTTTGCCCTGATTAATGAAGTACGGGTGCATCCCGGTGCTACGCTTGTGATGACGGGAAAGAAGTCGCCTGCGGAGAAATTCGTTCGCCCCGATGTTTGTACCCGTCTGACTTGGGGGGCAGTTTTTCATATACAAGCACTGCAAGGCGAGATGTGGCAAGCGCTCGCTGCTCAAGCCAAAGAGCGTGGGCTGGAAGTGACGCCTGAGGCTGAAAACTGGATGAAAAATTATCTTCCCCGCAATATCAAGATACTGTCTCATCTTTTAAGTGAAATGGACCGCGAGCTTTTAGCGAAGAAAAAGGCAACGGTAACGGTACCTGCTTTGAAAGCGTGGCTCGCCAAACACGGAGAAAATATTTGAAGCTCGCAATTTTTGACATGGACGGGACCCTTATGCCCATTGATGTGGGCGTGGTTTGGGTTGATTTTTTGGCCCAAAAAAGCGGTGCAGACTTGTCGGCTGAACTCGCTTTATCAAAACGGTATCTCGAAGACTACCGTTGCGGACGTTTTCAGGTTGAGCCCTTCATGCGTTTTCACATGCAGCTTCTGGCTCGATTTTCCCGTCAGAATATTGAACGTCTGAGACAACGTTTCGTTGAGGAAGAAGTTTTGCCCAATGTGACTGCAGCAGCGAAAAGTCTGGTTGAGGCCATGCGTGAGGATGGTTACACACCGGTGATGGCCACGGGGACTCAGGCTTTTATTTCATCGCCAGTGGCGAAAGTGTTTGGAATAGAGCACCTATTGGCAACAAGACCGGTTGAAGATGCCCGAGGAGAGTTTACGGGGGAATTTACCGGAGGCTTTTGTTACGGTGTGCACAAGATTGATCGACTCAAAGAGTTTTGCTTGAGTTTGGGAATGCCTCTTGAGCAATTGTCTGAAAGCGTTACCTATACAGACTCCATTACCGACTTGCCCTTGCTACAATTCGTCGAATCATTTCATGGTCATGTGGTCGCGACCAATCCGGATCCCCAACTAAAAGAACAAGCGCAAAAAAGCGGTTGGACTGTTTTGACGCTCTTTAATAGAGCATAAGTCCTTTGATTTCGGCAGCGGTCGACCTTCAAGGAAGGATGATGTTTAAGAGCATTATTGCCTATACAAAAGAACTTTTTTCAAATTCCAAAAAAAACGTAACCCCTGAACGTTACGTAAAAACTCCTCGCATTATCGGTCGTGACGAACACGGAATCGATAAGCGTTTAGTCAGCCTTGAGGCTATCCGTACGGTGAGAAACCTGCAGCGTGCGGGTTATGAAGCGTATGTGGTGGGCGGCGCTGTCCGCGACCTTCTACTGGGGGTGACGCCCAAAGACTTTGATGTCGTGACGGACGCGACGCCCGAGCAAGTCAAACGCTGTCAGAAGCGTGCCATCATTATCGGTAAGCGCTTTCGTCTTGTTCACGTGATGTTCGGTCGTGAAAAAATCGAATGTTCAACCTTCCGCGCATTAGAAGGGGCGGGCGTCAGAAAGGATAAGTTCGGTCGGGTGATTTCCGACAACGTCTTCGGCGAAATGTGGGAAGACGCTGCCAGACGCGACTTTACTATCAATGCGCTTTACTACAATCCCACGACAGATGAACTCATTGATTACCACAACGGCATGCAGGATATTCTGGACGGTGTGGTGAGAATGATCGGGGATCCGGAAGAGCGCTATCGCGAGGATCCTGTTCGGATGCTGCGTGCGGTTCGAATCGCTTCCAAGCTGCAATTTAAAATTGATGAGGCTACCTTTGAACCCATTGCCCGGTTGGCTCCGCTTTTGGGTAATGTTCCCGAAGCCCGATTGTTTGATGAAGCGGTGAAGCTTTTGACCTGTGGACGGGCTATCGCCTGCATGGAGCAGCTCAGACAATTGGGGCTTTATCGCAACGTGATTCCGCTTTTGGAGGTGGCACTTAAAGAGTCAAAAGGCGAGCGCTTCCTGATGCTTGCTATGAAGCGCACCGATGAGCGTATCGCCATCGGTAAAAAGGTTTCTCCGTCTTTTTTGTTTGCCACATTGCTTTGGCCTTTAACGTATCGTCATTTTGAAGAACGGATTGCCCGAGGTGAAAGCCAGATTCAGGCGATGATTGAGGCGGGGCGTTATGTGCTTGATAAACAGTGCGAGCGTCTGGCAATTCAAAAGCGTTTTGTAGAAGACATCCTGACGATTTGGGTGTTGCAGATCAAGCTTTTGCGTCGTGGCACAAAAGCGGCGATGGGCTACATGAACATCCCGAAATTCCGGGCCGGGTACGATTTCATGCTTCTGAGAAGTCAGCTGGAATTTATCGATCCGGAAATCGTGAACTGGTGGACGAAATTCCAGGAGGTGGATGAAGAAACACGTCTGGAAATGATCCGGCAGCAAGCCGCACTTAATGCTCAGGCAAGAAAACCCAAAAAGGGTGAGCCTCGCAAACCGTCTAAAGCACAGATTAAAAAGCAGTTGCTGCTCGAAGCCGACAGTTGGCAGTTGGTACGCGATTTGAGCGGGACGGCCGGAAGTGATCCGAGTATTGATTTGATTGATGACGAACCGGAAGATATGCCGGTTAGTGAAGAAAAACCGAAACCTAAACGTCGTCGCCGTGCGCCGATTCGCCGCAAAAGAATCAAAATCGAGGACTGATCAATGGAAAGCATAGCGTTTATCGCATTGGGCGCAAATTTGGGCGAAGCCAAAAAGGCTTTGAGTGACGCAATTCAGCGAATCGATTCGCAAGAGGGAATCTGCGTTCTGAATCGCTCTTCTTTTTACAAAACGGAACCGATTGATTCCAGTGGCCCCGACTATGTAAATGCTGTCATCAAGGTTCAGACGAAATTGAGCCCTGAAGAGCTTTTGCAGACATTGTTGACGATCGAAAAAGAATTCGGGCGGGAAAGACCCGTCGGTATTCATAACGCTCCTCGTACAATGGATCTGGATTTACTGCTTTACGGGAACCAAACCAGCCATACGGACTTTTTAACGCTTCCTCACCCCAGAATGCATGAGCGGGCTTTTGTTTTAGTTCCGCTTTGTGAAATAGATGCAGAAGTTCATATTCCGGGTAAAGGTCTTGCCAAGGAATTTTTATCTGCAGTGAAGGATCAAAAAATCGAAAAAATAGGTTAAAATAGCCGCTCTTTCCGATGAGTTAACGGCTTTTGAAAGAAAATTGGAAAAAGTCGAAAATTTCTTCTTTTTTCATTTGACAAGAGTAAGAAGTTCGGTATAATTCCAATCCTCGCTTGCGAAAGCGCGCGGTTAGCTCAGCGGTAGAGCACTGCCTTCACACGGCAGGGGTCACAGGTTCGAACCCTGTATCGCGCACCAGTAAGATGCGATGACAATTTAGAATGCCCGGGTGGCGGAATGGTAGACGCAGTGGATTCAAAATCCACCGGTGATGAGCCGTGAGAGTTCGAGTCTCTCCCCGGGCACCAAAGATAGAGCACGTTTGATCGTGCTTTTTTTGTATCTTGACTGTCCACTATCTTCCTAAAGCAAAATTGTGCAGATTTTTCCTGAACGCAAATCTGCACAATTTGGAAAGACTCATAGTGGAAAGTGCCGTTAAAATCCTTCAAAAATCTCTTCGCTCACTCCAGCATCCAAACACGTCTTTTTAATGACTTGCCATTCACCGTCAGCGATTTCCACTCCCAAGCGGCTACGCTCTTCAGTACGAATTCTTTCAGGTTCCCCCGGCATTAAGATCGGATGATTGATAGGATCGGCCATCGGAGCGGATTTGACATAATCGACCATGGCGTCCATTTCCTTTCGCATGAACTCAATATCGCACAACGCCGCCGGATCAATAACAAACGCAGTCATGTTGTTGACAATGGAACCGTTTCTTTCATGTTCTGGTTGAATCGTTTGACCACCGCTTAAAATTCCAGCCATTAATTCGCAGGCAAAGCACAGACCGGAACCTTTGTGTTTTGCAAATGCCAACAAAGCACCAGGATGTTCTTGCCACATGACATTCGGGTCGTTCGTTAAACGCCCCTGCGGATCAACAATTACCGGTTCATCAAATGTTTTTCCGGCAAGCATTGCGACTCGGGTTTTGCCAAGAGCAACAATGGAAGTTGCGAAATCAAGTACAAATGCACCGTATTTGTCAGTTCCAGGCATCGCCACACAGAAAGGATTGGTACCAAAACGAGCTTCGGAACCACAGTATGGTGCCACAAGCGGATGAAATTGGTTAACGTTCACAAAGTGCACACTCACCATACCGGCCTCGGCAGCCTGTTCTCCATATGTACCGATACGCCCCAAATGGCAACAATTGGCGATTGTATATAGGCAAATTCCGGTCTGCTTTGCCCGTTCAATGGCCATTTTCGTAGCTTCGAAACCGGCTCGTTGACCATAGCCCAAATGTCCCTGAAACTGCAAAATAGCACCACGGTCTTTAACCAGTTCCGGCGGGGTGTTCGGATGGATTTGTCCTTTTTTCAAGTATTGGGTGTACATGCCGATCATGCCGATTCCATGACTGTCGTGTCCACGAAGATTGGCTTTAACCATATGATCAGCAACGAGGTTAGCCTCATAGGCATCGCTGCCGTTAGCCACCAAGAACGCATAAGCAACTTCGTAGAGCAATTCCTTCGAATAACGCATAATGACTCCTTCAAATCTTCATTTCATTGTAGGATTTTTTCAAAATACTCAAAATAGGCGACTGTGCTTAGAACTTTTATAAAAAACTCCGCACCATAGATTGTCTTTTATGGTGCGGAGTTCTGAGTTTGTTTTTCAGTTGAAAGGACTATTTCAAATACGTTTTGAAGAAAGACTCAATCTTATCGAAAGGAATCTTTTTGTCGTAAAGATCCGTGTGGTTGGCTCCCGGAATAATCAGCAGTTCTTTGTTATCTCCCTTAAGCGCTTTGTAGGTATCTTCGCTGAAATAGCTGGAGTATGCCTTTTCACAGAATAATCACGGAGGAAGCCCTCTGTTTCAACAGAGGGAGGAATCCGTGCAACGACGTCAGTCGTTGAGTAGAATGAGCATTCATGCCCGGCCCAACATTTATTATTGAGCTTCCCATTCGAGTCAGTGACTCTGAGTCTCAGACGATACTCAGAAAGCTTGAATTCGCCCGTCAACTTCATAATGCCACTCTTGGTAGCGCCTTAGGTCAACTGCAACAGCTTCGTCAGGACAGTGATTGGAAAAAGGCCT
>NZ_JACJKX010000025.1 GCF_016901835.1 Parasutterella secunda
TATCGGAACCTCTGAAAATGCCGTGATGACTCAGATCTGGACAGCAGCCGTGGCTACGCTGTTAATTGAGATATTACGGCGCATTGCACGGTATCGCTGGAGTTTTTCCAGGTTACTGAAATTTGTGAGATTAAATCTTTTGACGTACAAAAAATTGGATGTGTGGATTAATCGGTCGGATTTTCGAATTCAGAAGCAATCTCCACCCAAAACACAGAGGCAAATGGAGCTTAATTTCGATTGAAAATGATCATGAGGGCCCACTTTTAAAGGGCTCTTTGGGAAAGCTCATGTTTATTGAGAAGAGGCTTTCCCAACTAGCCTATGCACATTTTTAATTCGGACAGCAGTGAATTTTTATAGTTTGTTTGTGCTCACCTCTTTTACAACTCAAACATGACCCTTTTTAGTTTGCGAAATACTCTGCCCCTGAGTTTGAATTAAGATATGTCCATTACAACTGATCAAATAATCTAGTGCGGGCCAAAGGCTAGCGCCAATTTAATTTTTATACATAGGAGGCGGCACTTTCTCCCTTGTTTAACACAGGGGATTTTCACGCCGAGTGTTAATGATGAAAGCAATAGCAGTAGAAAAATTTAGTACGCCAAATGATTATGTTTATTTCTTTATTAAGCGTGTCACTCTAATACAAAATATCCTTGATTCACTTTCAAAAGAAGATGTTGTCCACATAAACAAGACCGTCCATAAATTAACTAGGAGACCTATTTTTGGTCAGGTTAAACTAGGTTCTCGAAGTCACCCGGATACATTTGATTGGAGAACAGATAAGGATTTTGTAACTCGTTTACTGTTCTGTACTACTACCTTTAACATGGTAATGGTCAATGTGTTAAGCGAAATTCGAGGCAGTAAATTTAATCCCAATAATGTTGATAACTTTGAGATCATTATTAAAAATGCTTATAAAGCACCGGAAGCTGTCATATACAACGTAGCCGTTTTACCCTCCTTCGTCGAGTATAAGGAAACGTCATTTCCTAATTTTCTTGAAAACTATCTTTCTATCATTCAAAAAATTGATCAGGTTCTAAAAGAACATCATGTTGATCTCCCTATAACGGCACTGACATTAGAACAAATGCAAGGCGAAGGGCTTCAATTCTTGCAGAGTTTCAAAGATCATTCGGCATTCCCAGAAGATCTAAAAAAGCCTCTCGAGGATCTACAAAAACAATTGCAAGAAAAGTCTCCAACCAATCAAGCCGATCCATCCTATAAAAATGAGGATGTTGAAGAGTTTGACGTTACTAAAGAAGATTTCGAAGAACCGATTGAAGAGAACACCATGACAATTAAAAATACTACAAAATACCTTGGCTTTATTCGTCTGCAAAAGAATTTCTTTAATTTCTACCCTGTAGCAGAAATCAGTCACGGCCAAATTAACCGCTTATTGAATACCGTTGACGATTTCCCTAAGTACGGAGCCTTCTCTTTAGTGAGAGATTACTTCAAAGACAACGCCACCCGAAATTTGATCGACAATTATTTTTACTGTGTAGACCTAGAACCCGGCGATTTGCAAGAATATACCAATCTCGATGGCACAGTTCGAGAAGACTATAAGTATCGCCTAGTGGATTTCCACGAACTAGTGCGTAGCCAACGCATCAAAACCATTGATGCGGAGCAGTCCTACTTAATTGTCTATCCCAATTCAAACAAACCCAATTTACAGAGCTCAATTTACGTTAGCTTCAACCGTGATGGTGACACAGATCCTATCGCTTCGTACCCTCGCATTCCTGTTGTTTTAGCTTTGAACGGACAATACTTAGGACCGACTCCATTGCTTCAAGACGGCAACGGTCAAGTCTATGTTAATTTCAGATCCGGAACCAACGATGGCGTGGTTAATTGCTTCAAAGGGAATCGTATTAATGATGCGATTTACTCTTATTCCATTTACGCTCATGAAGAAAGCGAGTATTGCGCTCGAGACATTCTAGACACAACTCACCCTCAAGTCTCTAAGGCCTTTTACGACCTCTTAGACGATGCAACGTTGCTACAACGCATGGCTGAGCAGACCAAGTTAGTCGATAAGAAAAACCTGTCGCAATTTAGAGAATTTATCGCCAAGAGCACGCTTAATGTGAATTTATTGGGACCCAACGAGCAAATCCAAGAAGAGCGCAAAGAGCGTCTTGCTCGCTATCTTACTAATCTTCAATTAAACGAAGAAAATATCGAGACATTTGCCACCGTTGTCACCAACTGCATGGCCATGGCAAAAAACGATAAGAGCGGGTTCTTTGATGAATTGGTCAAACGTATTGTACGCATCCCAGATGCTCTGGATCATATTAAAGAATACAAGTTGATTCATGACCAAATCGAAGTACTTCAGCAACAACGTGAACACGAAGAAAAAGAACTCGAGAAGGTCAGGGCGAGTTTCGAAAAATTCAACAACGATAAAGACAAACTGCAAAAGCAAAAGCTCGAAGGCGAGTTAGCTAAAATCAAAGAAGAAATTGAGAAACAGCAAGTTAAACTCAAAGAGATTCTTCAGGCCATGGACCAGATCAACACTCTGGATGCCGTAAAAAAAGAGGTTGAACGTCTTAATACACACCGACACAGTCTTGAGCGTAGTAACTCAATTCTTGAAGAAGATGCCGAGAGACTTGACAGCTATTTAATGAATGCTGTTAACAACCGCAAGGTAAAGGAACTTGCCTTTAATCCTGCCTTAGCTCACAAGTTCAATGAAGCAGCAGCTCAATGGCTCAAAGCTGATGAAGCCAATAAACTTAAAGAAAAGATAATCGCCGTTAATTCATTAGAAGGCTATAAATTTAATGAGAAGGAAGATATCCAAGGTACGCGATTAGTCTCTTATCTGTACAGTCAAACCAAGCGTTTTCGGGCCTATGACCGTAACACCATTTTGAACCTCTATATTTGTTTGGCTCAAAACCTTTTGACCGTTTTCTCAGGTCGTCCCGGTTGCGGAAAAACTTCTATTTGTCACATCATGGCACACGTCCTTGGCACACTGACCTTTGAAACGAAGACTGGCGTTGAACATGTCAACCGCTTCCTTCCTGTTGCTGTTGAACGTGGCTGGACAAGTAAACGCGACTTTTTAGGCTACTTCAATCCACTCACCAAGCATTTTGAGAGCCCCGATCCTCGTCGATACCTAGCTGTGCAAATGCTTGATGCTGAAAACAAGGCGGGACGTAACAAGTTTCCCTATGTCGTTTTGCTTGACGAGTCAAACTTAAGCCCCATGGAATACTATTGGGCAGATTTCATGAACATGGGCCAAGATGTCGGCAGCATGAACACACTCTCCTTGGGCGACGGCTCTCTCTACGAGATCCCGTCTACTTTACGCTTCTTAGCCACAATCAATAATGACCAGACCACAGAAAACCTGTCTCCACGTTTGATCGACCGCGCTTGGGTAATCACTCTTCCCGATACTTCTTGGGAATCCTTCACACAAAACACGGAAATCCCCCAAGTGGACGATGAAAACTTGCAAATCGTTGATTGGAAATCGCTTCAGGATGTATTCTCCTTTAACGCATGCTCCAAAGAAATTGAAAAATACGAAGAGAAAATTACCGGGATCCTCGCCAGTGTCTATAAGTGCATGAGCCAATTGGGCCTTAACCCCTCGCCTCGCACTCAAAAGTCGATTCTCGCTTATGTCGCGGCCGGCACAAAATGGTTCGAAAAAGAAGCGGATCAAGCCTTTACCTTTAATACCGCAATCGACTATGCCGTTTCTCAGAAACTGCTTCCCTCTATTAGCTTAGTGGGTCAAAAGTACGCTGACCGTTTAGTTGAACTCCACAATATTCTTGAAGCAAACGACTTAACACGTAGTGCGAAGATGTTGCAAAACATAATTGACCGTGGGAATGAATCCATGAATTTATACAGCTTCTTCTAAATGAGGGCGTTATGAAAGTCGTTATTAAGGCAAGGAGACTACCGGCTATTGAGGCCGGGCTTCACGATAAGCCCTTCCAGCTGGCCTTTGATTTTCAGTCCTTGGACATCCCTTTTGTTGCGACTGATGACGAATACCTTTTTGAAATCAGCGGCACTGAATTCGAGTTGGCGAGGTTGAGCCAAGCCTCCTTCTCACTCGATATTAACGGTGATGAACTGGGCCTTGCCATCCAACGTCACGATAGCCGGCTCTTCCTGGAGCCTTATTACTTAGATGAGAGAGCTGACCGCTACGGCCGAGTTCTTCCGTTCTTTCAAACCTTCGGATTTGTTCAACTCAAAATCACTGCAACCGGTCCGAATATTGACCAAACATATTATTCCGACTACCTTCAGGTCGCGCTTCGGGAGTCTGAGGCCGCACAAGACTTAAAAGCCATGTCGGAGTACGTTCTTGAAAAAAGCGAATGGTTTGCTGGTGCAGAAGGGTATCATGGCCAGCATCTTTTGCAAAGAGGTGAATTGGAAGAGGTGCGGGCTCGGTTACACTATTTCGAAAAAGCCATCCAAACCTATGAAAGTCAGTTTGTCTTTTTTAGCTCCCACGCTAAAACACGTACGAAAGATATTTATAAACGCGATGGCTTTGAAAAGCTTCGTCAGTTCGATGCAAGGACATTGACCTACGTTCTCAG
Organism: Parasutterella secunda; assembly: GCF_016901835.1. Taxonomy (GTDB): domain Bacteria; phylum Pseudomonadota; class Gammaproteobacteria; order Burkholderiales; family Burkholderiaceae_F; genus Aphodousia; species Aphodousia faecavium. The sequence goes on from NZ_JACJKX010000025.1 coordinate 4,635, forward strand.
CCACCCTGAGGAGTTAATGGAAGTTCGCTCTAATTCCGGCATCGCCTTGGGTGGTCATTTCTACGCCCCTAGGCACACACTTGTAGCACACAGAACGATTACCAAAGACACCCCGGAAAACAGAGCCATCATGGCATTTTTAAAAACGTTGGAAAATTCGTCGATTCAATTCAAGAAAGAATTAGACTCCGCAGCCAGAACTTACGGATTTTCTAATAATCTCCCGGATGGTTATATCAGTAGTACCGATGCCATCTTTGACAATCTGCGCGCGGATTGGATTGAGGTTTTAAAGGAACTACAACAGTTCGCTCAACGACTAGAGAAAATCCAGAGAGCCTACGAGCATATTTTATTGCCGGTTAATGAACCAATTCTTAACCTTCCGGAGGCTACATCGACCTTCAAAACCGAGCCACACTATCGGCTATTGTACGAATTGATGGCCGAAGGTTTTAATATGAAACCGCTGGTTTTAAAACATGACCAAGGCTTGTTGTTAATGCTGGTCAACAGTCAACTCTACGAATACTTTACTCTGGCAAAACTTTATGAAGGAATGCTACAGGACGGCTTCTCCCTGAAACAGGCTTACCACTTTAAGTATCCCTTGGCTGACTCGATTCAGTATTACTCTAACGCCGAATTTGCTAACACGTTCGTCTTTGCACGCGGGGAAACAACCTATACCTTGTACTACCAACCTATTATTTACGGAAGGAACGGTGGTCATGAAAATGGCATCCATCTAAAACGCATCACACGTATGAGCTTAAAGAGCCAGAACAGCAAAACAGGAGTGTATGTTCCCGATATCGTCATCAAGATTGAAAGTGAGGGTCAGGAATCATATATCATCGGTGATTCTAAGTACTCTGCTTTATGCACTGTTAGAGAACGATACGCAAAAGAATTGGCATTCCGTTATTTATTGACTATTCGGCCTACAGTAAAAAATGCGACGATCCGAGGCTTGTACATTTATTACGGCAAACGTTACGAAGGTAGCGAGGAAGAGATCAATGCCTGGGATCTTTTGAGTGAGGATGATCGTTCAGAACCGATGTTTGTCTTACAAGGTTTGTTTCCAAAAAAAAATTTAAAAATTGGGGATTACCTTCCTAGTTACTTAAATGAAGTTTTTTAAGTGGAAGGTACAACAACGTTTGTGCAAATTGAATCCTTAACGCACAAGGGCCAAGCCCTTGCGGAACTTGGCCCCACCTGTTACGGTTTCGTGCGGATCATCACCCAAATGATGAAGCTCGCGAGCATCAGGTCGACCCTGATATCACCCGTGACACTCACATTAATATGTGCGATAATCAACGAGCACGAGGAGAAAACGTGTGTCATGACGTCACCTCATGTCAAAAGACTAAGCCCGGTGTTGGTAGCACTGGGCTTTGTCATATTCACACCCCTTGCGGGGACCCTTTCGGCTTTCGCCGAAATTCTTTTCGCGCGAAAAATATTGAAGAATTCGGCGGAAAGTTTCAGGGTTGAGGCGACGATAAGCAACGTCTCGCCAATCGGCTCGATGGCATTTTAACATGCCCATCCTTGAGATTTTCAAAAAGAAAAGATCTTAGAAAATAGGGATTTCTTAGTTAAATTAAAACACTTCTGTCGTTGAACCCTAGGAAAATGGCAAAGGTTCCTGGTTATTGACGCTTTGTTTTGAATAAAGAGTTGAAAAAAGTGATTGAGAACTAACCTTATCCAATTGATTAAGCCTATTCAGAGTAACGAATATTGCTACACTGCGAGCTTGGCAATTAATCGATTTATTGGGATTAAACTCAATGTCGGTGAAAGTATCGTAATGGACAACTTGCTCACATAACTCTGGGTGAGTCATCAAGGCATTGATATACACATAATCATAAAAAAGACTATAAGGAATCAAAGGCCAAGATTCTCCACGAAATTGGAACTCTTTAAGTTCACCGGATTCCTTCAATCGAACGTCGCGTTTAGCTTGTAGTGGTTTTCCTTTTATGAGATCTTTGTATGGCCCCCCCTTTTGGAAGACTTTACAACCTTGAAAGATGCATTCCACCGGATAATGGTGATCCCCTATCTTCCATGTCAAATTAAAAGCGCTCAACTGCCGACCCAACTCAAGTTCCGATTTCGTTGAAATTTCCAATATTTTTGCTTCAGGTGAAATTTTTGAAATCGCTTCATGCAAGGCGAGAACATTTTTTCTTTTCTGTGACGGAGCAAATCCCGGCAAGTACACAAATTCCGCTTCTTTCTCCAGAATTATGCTTTTTTCGTTTCCAACAACAAAATAAGGACGCTTAGCCATAGTTATTAAGATTTTTAATAAATTTTAAGGGAACAACTTCGGGAATCAAGATTTCTGCCTGATGTTGCTTAAAATCAGGATCTTCTCTTTTGACATAAGACCTTTGAGTCGCGGAATATTTTATCGTCTTCAGTCCCTTGAGAGCATTTTGTATTTGTGCACCACTATCGGCTGCATTAATATCACTGACCAAAACACCCTCTTCAAAAAGAATTGCTGGATCAATCTCCAACAACACCGTGTCACTTTGTAGACGTTTTTGGACGTGATATCTCATCGGATGATCTTTACAAAATGATAGCCGAACGTAGTTTTCTAAATGTTTTCTCTTATCTAAAGCCTTCGAGTCATTATTACCTCCACCATGATAGAAAATCCCATGATTTTCAAGGTATTTCCATGAAAACAAACCGCCTGACTTTACGATGGAGTCTAAGTTTTCTCTTGCGGTAAAATGATAGAGTGCTTTTATTTGGTTCTGTTCTATAAACTCTTTTATTAGCTTAAAACTCGGCTGTTCTATACGTTGACTCAAACTCTCAGATGACTGGGAAACATTTTCTTTGTTTTTTATTCTCTTAAGTGATATCAATTCAGCTTTTTCTACAAGTTCTATCCACTCTACTTCTTTCCTGATCCTTAGATTTAAACTCTCAACATCAACATAACTTCCTATTTCTAAAAGCAAACACAAATATTTAAAACTCCATTTCTCTAACTTGGGGACATTATCTATTATTCTTTTTATGAACCACTCATCTACTACTTGTAGTTTTTTGGTCAAACCAGCCGCTTTATAGTGGCATAAGATATCCTTAGAATCTAAGCTATTTTTTCCTGATGTAACATAACGCAATAGTCTTACCTGAATATCATATTTAATAGCGGCCTCTTCTCCTTTGCCCATCTCATCAGCATAACGCAAGAAGGTTCCAAAATAATCGTTCTTATCCTCAGAAAATAACTTGGCAAGACGAAGGTCTTTTTTAAAATATGACTGACAAATTTCACTGGGGTACTTTTTTCTAAAGTCATACTCCTGTCTTCTCCGACCAAAGTCATAAATGGCCCGGCGGTAACACTCTAAGTTTTCTGGAGATAGATCAAAGGGCCATGGTTGGTAACTGGTTAGAAAATTAATTGCACACTCATCCTTTCCATCAGGTTCATAAATTTCTTTGGATCGTTTTGAACGTTCTACAAGTTCTTGCCGCAATTCTGGACCTAATACCTTTGGTATTTTGGTAGGAAGTTTTAACTTACATGCCCTTTCATAACATCCCAATAAGCGCAAAAAACTGTTTTCTAATATAAATGGATAGCCGAAACGTTCATACAAAGAGTTCTCTATTTCAAGCGCCTTCTTCGCTAAAGCTATTTGATTATTTAATTCTTCAAGACCATCAATAGTTTTTTCAAAACCTTTCGATATTGTTGCCGGAGTGTCAATGGCACCCTCAACAAAGTACTTCAAATTTTGTTTTACACTTTTTCCTATTGTTTGATTCTCAGATTTTTCTGTCTGTGATGTTGTTTCGTTGTCACCAGATTTTGATTTACCCAAATACCAAATGAAATAGATAGCCCCAAAGAATAGAAGATACTCCATACTACTGCCTCCAAAGGGGAAACCACCTGCATCAAGAAATTACTTTAAAGCACTAAAGATATCTTAGTTATGACTAATATCAGCACCTGTCTACTTTGACAGACTTCGCCAGAGGCAACATATGGCTTTTCCACTTTAAAACTCGTCATTAAATGCCCGCTCAATCATCTCTTCCACATTAGTAATGAATCGTTTGATTTCACTGACCGGGTAACCGCAGAGTCCTGAAATCACTTCTACAGCAAAACCTTCACGGTATAGACGATAACTGCGAATCATCGGATCATTGAGCATGCGAGCAGTCGCCGCTCCTTTGGCAATCCGACAGATGAGTTTCCCCGTCCGAAATTCCTCGTGCCAACTTTTGGCCCGATCATAACTGACCCCCGTTATTCGAGCCACATCAGCCGTTCCCCGCCCAGCCTCGAACAGCCGGTATGCCGCTTTCAACTGACTACGATACCGTGCCCATTGAACTCGAAATTGAACAGAGTCCCGGTTGACTGACCTCATGATTAAAGGAGAACGATGGGTCTATTCACTCTTGTGATCATGATCACAAAAAGAGGGTTTGAAATAAGGTCGTAGTTTCGGAATTTTGATTCTCACTTTTTTAAAATACTTGACAGAAATGAGGATCAAAATGCACAAACGCTTTTCTGAAGAATTTAAAAAATCAGCCATCATCCGTGTCCAAAACGGAGAATCTCAACTGAGCGTTGCCAATAGTCTTGGGATCAGTTACAAAACACACAATCGTTGGATCATTCAAGCCAAAGGGCAAATGCCTTCAGAGAATGTTCCTTATCTGAAGAAAATGCTCGGTGACGCAAGGCTCTGAAAGAACGAGAAGCAGAAATTGCTTTTCTAAAAAAAGCATCTCTGGAACCCGACTCTTTGTCAAGGGGTGGACAACAATATTTCCCGATTACTCCATTTTTAAATGGAGTAGCCAAGCCAACTTTAGCTATGAATAGCTTTTAATCCTGAGCATCTTATCAAAATCAATTAGATCATGTGAGGGGCCTTATCTATCAATCTCTCCGAGCTGTTGTAAGCGCAATATTCTGTACTATTTGCTCACCATGAACTTCAAGAAAGAATGCTGGTGTCTAAAAAGCGGCAATGTTTGTTTAGAAAACAACTTTTTTTACCAGACTGTTCAGCATTGCCTTCGGCTTCTCATGTTTTATTGACTTCGATTGACTCCTCAGGTTAATTTTCTTTAACGATTGTTTATGTCTTCGGCAACGAACATTTGGCGACTCCGGCCTTTCTGTAGTCAAATGCCTCATTCTTGGACAAAATGGCCCAAACAATTCGCAGCAGTTTGGCCGCTAAGGCTACTACAAGTTTCCCATGATTGAGGGTTTGACGTTTTCGCTGTATCCAACGCCGGAGCTGACAATCTCGAAACTTACCTTTACCATCGAGCATCAACAACGAACTGGCCGCTTGGACAAGATAAGTACGAACCAGCTTATCACCTCGTTTAGTAATTTTGCCCATTTTCAGACTATGTCCGGTAGTGATATTCCTCGGTACTAAACCAAAATACGCCGGCAACGTCCGAGGACTAGGAAATCGTGCAATATCTCCTATTGCAACCTTTAGACCGGCGCTACTTATGGGGCCCAAGCCCGGTATCTTTCTTATTTTCTGACAAAATTCATCCCCCTGAGTGAATGCCTCAATTTTTTCGTTAGTTCGCGAGCTTTCTTTTGAAGATCCTTATACGTTTTCACCATTTCTTTAAAAATACCCTTCACATCCTCCGGCAAGTCTGCATCCTCAATCAAGGCAATCAAACGCATTTCGCTGGATAAACTTTTTGCTAAACGAAGCCCCCAATATTGCGCCACCCCTTTCAGTGAGGTTAAGGTTTTACGGTACTCATCGATGTAATGTTCCCTGACAGTCAACAACGTTTGTAATTGCATTTCATCCCTATTTTTTGCTCGAACAAATTTCAAACGCTTCTGTTGTCCCAAGAAGGCTAAGGCCTCCGCATCGTTGAGATCATTCTTTTGACCGGAAAAATAAGTATCGATGTAATTTTGAACGGCTTTGCCGGGAATAATTCGGCATTGGTGACCATAGAGTTCAAGTTGGTTGGTTAAATAATGTGACTCACAACACGGTTCCATGGCAAAAGTCGTTGGATCGGTGTCTCTGGAGAATTCAACTAATTGCTCGTAGCTAAGACGATCTATGCGAATGATCTCTCCCTCTAAGGTGATTCCGACAAAACTGAGATCATTTTTTGCCAAATCCAGTCCGATTATTTCCCACGATAATTTGGCATTTAATGCTTTCGATTGTATCCTTGAATTTGACATGGTGTCCTCCGTTTGGTTTGCACTTTTATTTTCCTCTTTATCGGGAAAAAGAGGAGGGTTCCATGTCATTAGCAGCGGCGTACTTCGCAAAGATGCCGTAACGAGGTACACCTTCCTTGAACACTGCATTCGTTGTGCAGAAGTTGCTCGGCATGCTGCTTTGCCAGTCACCCGTGCTTGTCATTTGTTGGGCGTCAGCGTCAGCGGTTTTTATGCCTGGAGAAATAGTGATAAAGAGCATCGGTTTGGAGTGGTTCATACCGACGCTTTTATTCTTGAAACGCTCAAAGCAGAAATTAAAACCGTGACAAAAAGCTATGTCCCCGGCGTACTTGTTTGCTATCGATTGCTTAGGCAAAAGGGCATCAGTATTGATATAAAACGCCTACGTCGATTGATGAGAGCGGAGGGATTATTCCATCGTTTTCATCGAAAGTATGTTTGTACCACTGACAGTGAACACGATTTGCCCAAAGCGCCCAATTTGCTGGATAGGCGCTTTGATGAGTTTGGAATTAATCAAGCTTGGTGCGGTGATATTACTTATATTCCAACGGCTGAAGGTTGGCTGTATTTAGCCAGTGTGATTGATCTGGGCACGCGCAGATTGGTTGGCTATTGCTTTGATAAGCGCATGACCAAACAACTGGTTATCAATGCTTTAAAAAAGGCTTATGAGAATGAACAACCCGATGCAGGTTGTATTTTTCATAGCGATCAAGGCTCTCAATACTATAGCCAAGCTTTTCAAGAAACACTGCAAGAATACCAATTACGAAGCTCAATGAGTCGACGTGCTCAATGTTGGGATAACGCTCCTGCAGAAGCTTTTTGGGCCACTTTAAAACGAGAAACATTGCCTTTAAACGGATGCTTTAATTCACGTGAGGAGGCCAAAAGACATGTACAGGACTGGCTTTACTACTATAATGGACGTCGGCCTCATTCAAAATTGGGGATGAAATCGCCCAATGAGTACTACGTTCAGCTTCTGAACTCGATTTAATGAGGTTTCTATAGAGATTCAAAATTCCTGTTCTGCAACCCTATTCCACCGTTTACGAGTCCTTGGCCGACGGGAGCATCTTGTGTTTGGGCAAACGAAAGGGATACATAACCGAAATTAAAAACCGTCACCCTAAAAAACCGGGGGTCGTTTTCTA
>NZ_JACJKX010000026.1 GCF_016901835.1 Parasutterella secunda
GGCCGAAAACGACCTTATTACCCACGAGTTTACCGACGGTTTTGCGGCTGATGCAGCGAGACTTCCCGTTAATCCACTGGTTTTTATAGCGAACAATGTAATCGGTCCCGGTTTGGTTAACGATCATGACGGGGTGGATCGGTTCGAGAGAGGGCATGACAATCTCCATAGATTGTCTATATTATAATCTATGTTTAATATAAAAATCAATAGGGAATTGAAAAATAATTCAATAAAGACAACTATTTACTAAAGCTTTACTTTAACTTGGATATTTATGAACTTGTTTTTGAAAAGTTGAGGACACAAAACGGTTTCTCCACATCACAACGGCCTTGCCGTAAAAATCTTCGAAATTTTTTGCGTTGATAGCCGGAAAACCTAAATGCATCCAGGCGTGTTGAAGTTCGAGCAACAAATCAGAGCTTAGCGGTCGAGCACCGCCTTGTTTGCTGAGTTTTTCATGACGATCGTTCAATACGAGTGGAATGTGCATGTAACGAGGCTCTTTCCAGCCCAGTGCACGATAAACGGCAATCTGTCTCGGAGTGTTATCAATTAAATCTGCCCCTCGGACAATATCGGTGATGCCGCTATCGTGATCATCCACAATAACGGCCAGTTGATAGGCAAAGAGTCCGTCACTGCGTTTAAGCACAAAATCTCCCACGGCCTCTTCCACATTTTGCGAATACGGTCCGCACCACCGATCGACAAAACTGATCGGGTTGGAGTCGGTTAAAAAACGCCATGAGCGTATGGGTTTGGCGGTGCCGCCTCGACAGTTACCGGGGTAGCGGTGCAGGGGAGCACCGCTTTGGCGGTTAGCTTCTTCAATGCTATGCCTCGAGCACGAACAACCGTAGACGCGGTGCGAGGCGATCAACTGATTGAGAACTTCCGTGTAACGGTCTTGGCGTTCGCTTTGAAAAATAATCGGTTCGTCGCTTTTCATTTGAAGTTCATCCAGAACCGAGAGAATCCCTTGAGAGAACTCAGTTTTGCAGCGGGTGGTATCTACGTCTTCAATGCGGATGAGCCAGAGGCCGTTATGAGCTTTGGCGTCGATGAAACTAGCCAGGGCGGCCACGAGGCTGCCTGCATGTAAAAGTCCCGTAGGGGAAGGGGCAAAGCGTCCGATGTATTGTTCTGTCATGATGCCGGAGATTGTAGCGCAAAGACGCAAAAACCCCGATCATTGCTGACCGGGGCTGAATCGAAACCAGGTGAAACTGTTAAACAGTTTCAGCGATTTGACTAGTATTTGTCAAAATATTCCTGGATCTTCTTCGGATCGCTGGTCTTCGTCAAGGCCAATTGCAGCAACACACGAGCCTTTTGCGGGTTCAGGTATTGACCGGCAACGAAACCGTACTTAGCGTCGTCGATTTCAGCATCCTTGGTGGCAGAGCCCGTCGGGACACGAGAAGAACGAACAACAGCTACGCCGTCCTTAGCAGCCTTTTCGAGGATCGGGAACAAGTTCTTGTGGATGTTACCATTGCCGACACCGGCGGTAACGATACCCTTGTAACCGGCCTTCAACAAAGCTTGGAGCGGTTCAGCAGGAACGTTGGAGTAGTTGTAAACAATACCGACCTTCGGCAAAGACGTCAGCTTGGAAACGTCGAACGGGGTTTGCGTGGTGTGCGGTGTAGCGGGAGTATTGCCGAAATGCACCTTAGAGTTGAACACGTAACCCATCGTACCGAAGTTAGCACCTTGGAAGGTTTCCACAGCGGTCGTGTTGGTCTTGATCACGTCACGAGCGCCGATGATCTTGTCGTCCATGGCAACCATCACACCGCGGTTGGCAGCTTCCTTAGAAGCGGCAACAACAACAGCGTTGTAGAGGTTCTTCGGACCGTCAGCGGACAAACCGGTGGAGGGCAACATAGCGCCGACGAAAACGATCGGCTTGTTGCACTTGGCGGTCAAGTGAACGAAGTAGGACGTTTCTTCCATCGTGTCCGTGCCGTGCGTGACAACGAAACCGTCAACCTTGTTGCAGTCTTCATTGATCGTCTTCACGAGCTTGAGCCAAACGTCATCGGTCATGTCTTGAGAACCGATTTGAACGACTTGCTTCGGAATAACGTTAGCCACTTCAGCCAAAGCGGGGACTGCGGCGACCAAGTGATTCACGGAGACCTTACCAGCGGTATAGGCCGTACCCGTGGCAGATTGGCCGGCACCGGCGATCGTACCGCCCGTAGCCAAAACTTCAACGTTCGGCAAAGCCATGGCGGTAGCGCTGGCAGCCACTAAGGCAGTGGCCAACAAAGTATGTTTCAATTGCATATACAACTCCTCAATATAAACAGAGCGGCACGGCTAATCGCAACGGACACAACCGCACCGAGGGAGCATTTGCTCTCAGCCGTTTATCATAGGTGAAATCAATTAGTCAGTAGCATATTTTTTGATGGCTCTTTGCCATTTCACAACATTTAGTGACTTTTTTTAATTTGTTCTTCTAACGCATTGATTTTTATAATAAAAATCCGAAGTTTGAACAATGCTCTGTCTAACTGCTTGATTATTTTGAGAAAAAATGGCTAAAAGAGTATTAACCCTATATTGATTTTAACGTTATTAATGAATAAAATACTAAATTCACAGTGCGCCGGTAGCTCAGTTGGATAGAGTACCTGGCTACGAACCAGGGGGTCGCGGGTTCGAATCCTACCCGGCGCACCAAATTCTTTCGAGGAACGCTTAAGTTCCTTTTTCTTTTTCTACACCCGAATAGCTTCCTTTCTATCAAAGCAATAGTCTTTTGTTTTTTAACAAAGCAAAATAATCGGAAAGTCATTACTATGATTAATGGATCAAATAGTCCCATTTTCATTAAGGAGAAAGAAATGGATCTGAAAGGCACCAAGACCGAAAAGAATTTGATGGAAGCTTTTGCCGGCGAATCTCAAGCCCGCAATAAGTACACGTACTACGCCAGCCAAGCCAAGAAAGACGGCTACGTTCAGATTGCTGCGATTTTTGAAGAAACCGCCAAGAACGAACAAGAACACGCCAAGCTTTGGTTTAAGCTCTTGCACGGCGGCGCTGTGCCCACCACGGAAGTCAATCTTCAGGATGCGGCCAACGGTGAAAACTTCGAATGGACCGATATGTATGATCGTATGGCCCGCGAAGCTCGTGAAGAAGGCTTTGAAGACATCGCTTTCTTGTTTGAAGGTGTGGCTGCCATTGAAAAAGAACATGAAGCCCGCTATCTGAAGCTTCTTGAACGTGTCAAGGGCGGTATGGTCTTCTCCAGCGAAGGCGATACGATTTGGCAATGCTCCAACTGCGGTCACATTGTGATCGGTAAGCAAGCTCCCGAAATCTGCCCGGTCTGCTCTCATGCCAAGGCTTATTTCCAACGCAAGGCTGAAAACTACTAATCTCTTCTTCGGACTGATTCAGTAGAAAAAACCCGCCAAGGGATTCGATCCGGGCGGGTTTTTCATTACCGATACTATTTCTTGCAACAGCAGCACTTGGGCTCGCTTGCGTCAAAGCCGATGTCTTCAATCGCCGCTTTGACTTCTTCAATGCCGACGCCCATTTCTTCCCAGGTGACTTCGCCTTTTTCAAGGCTCACCACTACGCCTTTAGCGCCGGGCAAGGCACTTACGGCTTCCGTGACCGCCTTAACGCAGTTTTGGCAATGCATACCGTCGACTTTCAATTTTTTCATTTGGAACTCCTTCTTTGTTGATAACTATCATGACTGTTTCATATATTGCACCTTGTAGCCACTTCAGGGTATAGAGTGTCTCTGTCAGAAAACGGAGTCTTTATGTCACAGATCAAATTTGAGTTAGCGATTAAAGGAATGCATTGTGCGGCCTGCTCATCAAGAATTGAGCGCGTAGTCTCCAAAATGGCTGAAGTTGAAAAAGTCAGTGTCAGTTTGCCGACCAATCGTGCACAGGTATTACTGAAAGATGGCATCAGTAAAACGGATGGCGTTAAAGCCGTAATCGAGCGAATCGAAAAATTAAATTTCGGAGCGAAATTGTCCGAAGGGGCTGATCTTGTCAAAGAGTGGCAAAAGGAAAATGAGGAGTCAGCCAAAGCGTTAAGCCTTCAGTTTAAATCTTTACCTCCGATGATTGCTTTGGCGGTCGTGCTGCTTTACATATCCATGGGTCATATGGTCGGACTGCCTCTACCGACACTGATTACGCCTGAAGTTTCTCCATCGGTATTTGCACTGATTCAATTGCTTTTGGTGCTGCCGATTATGTATTTGGGCCTGCATTTTTACCGTGACGGCCTCTCTAACTTAATCCAAGGTGCACCCAACATGGATAGCCTGGTGGCGGTCGGAACCGGGGCTGCTTTCCTGTATTCGATTTATTCCACGCTGATGATTTTTACGGGTGACGCTTCCTTTGCAATGAATCTGTATTTTGAATCGTGCGGCGTGCTCATTGCCATGATTTCAATCGGGCAATACATGGAAGCGAAATCCAAGCGTAAAGCAAGCGATGCGATCGGCTCTTTAATGCGTCTGGTGCCACAAACGGCCAGACGTTATGAAAAGGGCAGCTCTGAAGTCGTGAAATTGTCGGAATTAATGTTAGGAGATGCTGTTTTAGTGCAGCCCGGAGAACGAATTCCGGTTGATGGTACGGTGCTTGAAGGGGCAAGCGAAGTCGATCAGTCACTCTTAACCGGTGAGTCCATTCCTGTCGCTGTAAAGGAAGGGGGAAGTGTCATTGCAGGGAGCCTCAACGGCACACACCCGCTCATTGTGAAAATTACTCATTTAGGCAACGACACGACATTGGCGCAAATCATTCGCTTGGTGCGCAGTGCTCAAAGTTCTAAAGCACCGGTAGCCGCCCTGGCTGACCGTGTGAGTTTTTACTTTGTACCGATTGTGATGGTGCTCTCTGTTTTAACTTTCTGTGCGTGGGCACTTTTTAGCGACGAACCAATCTCTTTGGCGGTTAAAGCCATGATTTCAGTCTTGGTGATTGCTTGTCCCTGTGCAATGGGTTTGGCAACACCGACCTCCATTATGGTGGCCACTGCTCGCGGCGCTCAGTTGGGTGTACTCATTAAAAATGCCGTTGCTCTGGAAATGGCAGGCAAAGTCGATGTGATTGCTTTTGATAAAACCGGCACATTGACTCTTGGGCAACCGAAAGTTGTCGATACGGTGACTTTTTCTGATTATTCGAAAGAGGCGGCTTTGAGACTGGCTGCAAGTCTTGAAGCGCGCTCTGAGCATCCCATTGCTAAGGCTATTCTTGCTGCCAATAAAGAGGAAGTCTTTGCCACTCAGCCCACCGTTCTGCCCGGTTTGGGTCTCGTCGGTGTGGTTGACGGCCAAAAAGTGGCTTTAGGAAACGCCTCACTGATGGTTCATGAATCCGTTGATATCGGTTTGGCAAAAGATGCCCTTTCGAGGATGAGCTCTCTTGCTCGCACACCTTTACTTTTAGCGGTAAACGGGAAGTTGATATCGGTCATAGGTGTTGCCGATACTGTCAGACCCGAGTCCAATCGAGTGCTTAAGGCTTTGCGCCAAATGGGAATCCGTACCTTAATGATCAGCGGTGATAATAAACGCACTGCCCAAAAGATAGCATCTGAGCTCGGAATCGATGAAGTCTATGGGGAAGCTTTACCTCAAGATAAGGCGAGAATTATCGGTGAACTTCAAGCAAAGGGGCTCAAAGTAGCGATGGTTGGCGACGGGCTTAACGATGCACCCGCACTGGCTCAGGCCGATATCGGTTTTGCCGTGGCCGATGGGGTGGATGTGAGTGCTCAGGCAGGAGATGTGATTTTGATGCGTCACGGCTTGGAGTCAGTCCTGACGGCCTTGCGCCTCTCTAAAGCGGCCTTGAGAAATATCTACCAAAATTTAGGTTGGGCATTCGGTTACAACATTCTTGGTATTCCGGTAGCAATGGGTGTTTTGCATGCGCTTTGGGGCGGTCCCATGCTTTCACCGATGATTGGAGGAACGGCGATGGCCCTTTCATCCACATCAGTGGTGCTTAATGCTTTGAGGCTGAGATTTTTCAAATAATCAGTGCAGCAACGGCTCGATGAATCGGTAAAGAAAGTAACAGATAACACCGATAGCTAATGCGCGCAACAAAAGCATTATCATGGCAAGCAAACGACCGATACCTTCGGCAAAAGACATCGGCTCGTTTGATTTGTTTTGTTCCTTTCCTATTTTGTCTGTCATTTGTGTGAGGAAACAGAGCGCGTAGCGTGCCAACAAATCAGCGATCCAGCTACAACCATGGCAACACCTTGCCAGAAAGAAACGGTTAATTGAGCGCCGATCCAGACCGAAGCGAATAAGCATGAGAGCACCGGTGTGAAATACGAAGCGATAGCTAAAATAGTGATGTTGCCGTAACTCATGCCATGCGTCCAGGAAGCATAAGCCACTCCCATAGCCAGTCCTCCGAGAATAACACTGAGCACTCCCATCCAGGTAACGGTGGGACTGCCTCCTATGCCCATGGCCCAGAAGGAACCGAAAATCATGACATCAAAAAAGAAAATAACGGTGCTCATGTTTTCGCCCTTGGACCAGGCCCGTGTCATTGAGGAAAAGCCTGCCCAAGTCAGAGCTGCCATGAGAGCCAAAAAATAACTCACCGGGTTTTGACCGATATGATCAATGAACGAACCGATGGCGACTTGTCCGTTACCTAAAATCCAATAGATTCCGCAGAAACTTAAAATGACACCCGGAGCAATCCACCAACGGGCTTTTTGACCGTTAAATAAAATGGCAAAAACAATGGTCAGAGTCGGCCACAAATAATTGACCATGCCGACTTCCATGGTTTGCGTTCCGCCGTCTGAGAAATAGAGCGATAAACAAAAAGTAATACTGGAAAGATTCGCGGTTGCCAACCCGATAGTCTTGTACTGCCAGGGAATACGTTCAAATTTCGGAATACCGATTAAAAAGAATAAGGCGACAGCCGCGACAATATAGAGCAGACACTGACCTTGTGCGATACCGAAATTTTCAGCAATGGTTCGCACAAGCGAGACACTCGCACCCCACATGAAAGGTGCAATCAATCCGATGAGAGTAGCGCCGCCGACAGATTTGGCGTTCATACAATTAGATCTCCCGCAAAATAAGCTCTGAGATAATCACTTGACGCAAAGATCGCTCAATCATACGCTGACAAAATCGGGGTTTTCAATAGACAAAAATAAAAAATCTCGAGCTGCCTAAACAGTCGAGATCATATGGCGGAAGGGGAGGGATTCGAACCCTCGGTACGGATAACCGTACGCCGCCTTTCCAGGGCGGTACATTCAACCACTCTGCCACCCTTCCGTGGTGTTGTGTCGTAAGCCCGAAATTATACTGGTGATTTACCAAATTTCAAGGCCTACGATAAAAAAGTTTTTCTTAGGCTTTGCAGCGTTCAATAAATTGCTTTAACTCGCTGGGAGTTTGAACTTCAACGATGCGGTCAACTTCCTGCCCGTTTTTATAAAAAATCATTGTAGGAATATGGCCGACGTTGTATTCACCTCTTAACTGTTCACGCAATTGTCCTTCACGATCACCCACATCAACGTGAGTGAAGTGAACATCCGTGAACTCCTCGGAGAACTTTTTATAAAAGGGCGCGGCTCGACGGCAATCAATGCACCACGGAGCGCCAAAATTGACAATGCAAAGCGGGTGCGATTGGATTGTTTCCTGCACCTGTTCATGACTGATTTCGTGGACCATCGGTACTCTCCTTAGAATAGATCCAAGCATAATACTTCATTTTCTTTTGTGTCGCTCTTGTTTCAAGGACTCTGTTTCGTTAAAATACCGCTTCTCACCATCAGGAAGGGTGGCAGAGTGGTTGAATGCAGCAGTCTTGAAAACTGCCGACGCGCAAGCGTTCGTGGGTTCGAATCCCACCCCTTCCGCCAATGCTTTTAGCAAAATCAATAAGTTACGCATAATCGCTTCGTCTTTCCTACATTCTTTCCTACACATTTCCTGGAAGTTGTATTTGGAAACATTCTTTTTTTCTGAAATTTTGTATGATCAGAATCGTACCTGATCATTGAACCGGTGAAAAATGCTTAATCGACAAAAGTTCTTAGTATCTGTTTTAGTCCTTACAACGGCTCCGTTGGCCGGTTGCGTCACTTTTGAAGACAATACGGCTCGTGATGTCATGCCGTTAGGGCAAACGAGTTTTTCGCAATATGTCGAAGAAACCACCCGCTGGATTGACACTCATCGTCGCTATGTAACCGATAATCGTCAGGAAGAACTTTCTCATCAGGTTCCCTTTGAGATCAAGCCTACTCGCCCCAATGGCAAGGGTGTGTTGATGATTCATGGGTTTACTGACTCACCGTACAATTTTGTCGATATCGCAAATAGCCTCGCTGATGAAGGATATCTTGTGCGAGCGGTGGTTCTGCCAGGTCATGGTACAAAACCCGAGGATATGCAGCCTGTCACGATTGATGATTGGGATCGACTCATCGATGAGCAAACACAAATCCTCAGAGACGATGTCTCGGAAGTGTATCTGGCAGGATTTTCGACCGGTGCCAATCTCGCCGTTCATGAAGCCTATGAAAATAAAGCTGTTGACGGTTTAATTTTGATTTCACCGGCTTTGAGTGTTCGCACGAGTCTGGTTCATTTCGTCCCGTTTGTGAGCCATTTTATCGATTGGCTCAGAACGCCTGAAGAAGCAGGAGGCGGCAATAATGCTTTCCGTTACAGAACCGCTCCGATGCAAGCACTCGATACCTTTAAAGATTCCATGGACTCAGCTATGGGGAGACTTCAAAGTTCTCCTTACGAGAAGCCGGTCGTCGTTTTCATGGCACAAAATGACAGCATTGTGGATACTCAGGAATTGTTGCCGTTGATGCAAAAACAATTCACGAGTGCCAGGTCACGCTTTGTTTGGTACGGGGATACCTTGCCCGAGGGCACCATTGCCAGTGATAAACGACTGACGGTCTTGACCGATTACCTGCCCAAATACCGGATCAGAAGTTTTTCACACTTAGGTTTGGTCTATTCGCCTGATAACCCCTACTTCGGAATGAATGGTTCTGAGCGATTCTGTCTGCGCGGACAAGAAGATCATTTGCGAGAACTGTGTCATCAAAGACGAAATCTCTGGTACGGATCCTGGAATGAAAATCGTGACGGCCATCCGTATGCGCGTTTGACGTTTAATCCTTACTTTAACGGTCAAATTGATTTGATCGTCAACACATTCAAAAAATAAACGTAACTGAACCTGAAAACCTCTTATTTTGAAGTAGGTCTGGTTATACTTGGGCTCGTTAATAATAACGGGCCCAGGCTATGCAAACAGTTATCCATTCTTTATCTCAATTACCTCTTGGATTTTGGGGAACAATTTTTGCTTTCCTCAGTTTTCTTCTGATCGTCTTATTGTTTTTTGTCGTTAACAACCGAACCCGAAGCCGGGACGACCTCTTTGCCTTTTTGGATAAGAAAATCGAAGACAGCTCTCGGTCTGATCTGACAAAAATACAGGCCGTGGTCAATGACAGTATTCAAAATGCGAACGCTCATCTGCGTAAAGAAATGAACGATTCGTCTTCCCGTTTGGCCGACTCGCAAAACCAGAACATGGTGGCCTTTACCGAACTCATTGAAAAAATTAATCAAGGTAATGCCAACACACAACTTCAAGCCAGAGAGGCATTAAAAACACAGGTTTCGCAGCTTTCTTTCGGAATTAACCAAGAGTTAGCCGGTATTCGTGAAACTTTAAATCGACAACTGCAGACGCTTCAGAGCAACAACGATGCAAAACTTGAGCAAATGCGTCATACGGTTGAAACAAAGCTTCAAAGTACGTTGGAAACTCGTCTGTCAGAGAGTTTCAAACAGGTTGCAGCACACCTTAAGGATGTGGAAGCGGGACTAGGAGAAATGCGCACGATTGCCGGTCAGGTAGGTGAACTCAAGCGAGTTCTGACTAACGTGAAAACTCGGGGTACATTCGGTGAAGTCCAATTAGGGGTCATTCTTGAGAACATCATCCCTAATCACTACGAACAAAACGTTGCCACTCGTCCCAACAGTAACGATCGCGTGGAATTTGCGATCAAAATGCCCGGTGTCAATGAAGGGGAATTCGTTTGGATGCCGATTGACTCGAAGTTTCCGATTGAGGACTATCAAAAGGTTGAGGATGCGCGTGAAAGGGCTGATGCTGAATCGGCTGAAAAGTACGCAAAAGCGTTTGAAACACGAATCAAGGCCGAAGCCAAGAAAATTCACGAAAAGTATATTGAAGTGCCCTATACCACAGAATTTGCCGTGATGTTCTTACCGAGCGAATCGCTTTATGCCGAGTGTCTCAAACGCCCCGGCCTTATTGAAGATCTGCAAAATAATTACCGTGTTACGGTTGCCGGTCCCACGGTTTTGAGCGCATTGTTGAACAGTCTGCAGATGGGGTTCAGAACACTTGCCATTCAGAAACGAAGCGCAGAAGTTTGGATGGTGCTCGGTCAGGTTAAAACGGAATTTGCAAAATTTGCTGAGGCACTTGATACGATGGAAAAACGAGTCGATGGTGTGAAGACTGCCATTGCCGGTGTCAGAACCCGTACCAATGTGATGGGCAGGCGCTTGCGTGATGTTGAACAGTTGCCCGGTGAGAAAAAAGCCGATACAGTTTTGCCTTTCAACGACGGTGAGGTCTAGATGTTTAAGAAAATTATGCAAATCGGTATTGCTATCGCCTTAATAATTATGGTCTGTTGCGTGGCGATGCAGTTTTTAGGAGCATTGTCCAAGCTTTAAGTGCGAAACAGGGTGTTGCAAAAGTCTAAAGTTTTGTATGGCGAGGTTGGAGAAGGCCCCCGAGTTAGTGTCTTGATCATAGATGATACGATGTGGCTGACTCGGAAACAAATGGCAGAGCTGTTTTCTGCCGACAGAACAGTCATTGGGAAACACCTCAAGAAAATCTTCGAAAGAGGTGAGTTAACACAAGATATGGTATGTGCAAAAAATGCACATGTCGCCAGTGATGGGAGAACTTACGAAACCACAATTTACCGCAGATTTCTTAAAGCCCCGGCATTAATGCCAGGGATATAAGGAACGCCAATGATAATTGGCAATTAGTTTAAGCAAAATTGGCTTCAAAACTTTGAAAAATACCGGCTTATGTTGTTCCGCCAAGGTTTTCTCTTTAAGCTTAAGCCCAACGGCCGTCAGGCACGCTTAATGTCGCGCTTTGCCGGCTGCTGCCGCTTTGTTTATAACAAGGGGCTAAGTTGGGCAAAAGAACAATATGAGAAGAAAACCGGTCAGCATCCCTCCTACAAGAATCTTTCCGCTTTATTGCCTGAGTGGAAAAAAGATCCTGACATGCTGTGGCTCTCAGAGTGCTACTCACAGTGCCTTCAGCAATCCATGAAAGATCTCGCCCGAACTTATTCAAACTTCTTTTCTGGTCGTGCAGATTTCCCGGTCTTTCACAAAAAGTTTGGCTCATCAGACGGTTTTCGGTATCCGCAGGGATTCAAAATTGATGAGACAGGCAAACAGATCTATTTGCCCGGTATCGGTTTTGTGAAGTACAGACGAAGTCAATATATCGAAGGGAAAGCAAAAAATATCACCGTCGTTCGAAAAGCCGACGGTTGGTATGTCTCCA
>NZ_JACJKX010000027.1 GCF_016901835.1 Parasutterella secunda
AAGCCAATGTCGTTCGCCCCATGGCTTTGGCTGCCATGTGCTGTAGCTTGCCAACGGCAGAAATTAATCCATCTTCAATTTCTCTTAATGAGTCACAGCCTGCCAGATGGCAGAACAGCAAAGAAACAATTTGGCCCCATAAGGAAAATTTGCGAGCGTTGCACTTTGGACTGTTCCGTTTATCTTCTTGAAGTATCCAGTCCTGAGGAAGGTACTTTAAAAGCTGAGCAAAGAAGCTGATCGGTGCATTTTTGTTGGCGGATTCGTTAAAATGAGTGTCCATGGCGGTTTCTCGATTTTTAGTGTGGTAACTTAAAATCTAATAAGAAAACCGCCATTTTTCTGTCCGTTATTTCCCTACCGGAGACGAACAGAGTTTGACTACATTTTTAAAGTTCGATTTGGATACTACTGATAAAAATTGTCTATCATCTAAATAATGGCGATTCTCATTTTATTGTGGGGGCATCATGTCAAAAGAGCCAGCTATAGGTAAATCTTCTTTGTCTATTGATTTTTCACATATTGACTACGGAGAGGTAAGCAAGTACATAGAAGATCGGGGTTTTGGTTTTGTTAAGTCGTACCTTCGCAGGTTAGAGGGTTTGGAAGATGAACTTTTCTTTCACGCATCAAAGATTAAGGAGGTTTATACAAAAGCCCATGTAAGCGTTGACAGGATATCCTCTAACGATGTATTTGAAGGACTTATTCAAGGTGCTTTTTGGTATGAATATCAGTACACACCAAAAGGATGGGCTATCAAGAGAATCTTCACTAGAGAAGATTTGATCAAATATCAGAATGATATTCGAAAACATATTCCTATAGAAAAGATCATCAATTCATATATCAAGACCATAGATCATCAGCTGTCAACGAAAAATATTGAGCTAATTGGATTGGTTTACGATGCTTATGTTGTAAGTCAACTGGAGCAGATTAAAGCGATCTACATACAAGACAAGGAAGCTAAACGTAGGGAGAAAGAGCGACAACGTTTACTGGAAGAACGAGAACGGGTGGCATCTTTGATACAAGAAAACGCAGAGCAAATAAAGTGGTTTCTGGAAGACAATGACATTTATTTGATATCAAAGGAAAATCCTGAAAAATTGGAACGCATAAATGAAAAAATCGAATACATAGACAACGAATATGGTGGATGGGAAATTAAATTCAAAGATCAGCTTGATTTAACTCATTTTGACTATTCAGAAGTTAGAGTTGTTGATAAGGCTGAAACAGAATTCAAGGCTCTTGTAGAAGAAATGCGCCCTTTAGGATTCGTTGAGAGCGCACAGGTTTCTAATTACATCGTCCAAAACCGATTGCACTTTAAATACAAGCACCTATCAGGTCTTTTACATATGGAAAAATATGGAGAAAGGTACGATTTTGTTGGTGGTATCAAGAAAAATTATTATGCTCGGTTATGTGCAGAGTTGGGTTTGGAAAATAGAAAGTCTGGGGCTCATGTTCTCGGATTTACATCATTCGCTACAGTAGCTAGAAGACTGAAAAAGTAATTTGCTGTGGATGATTCTCATCAGAAGTAAGGTTATGCCAGTCAAACCCCTCACAGTCTAAAGGCAGCGGCAAATAAGCTTTAGTGAATTATGTTAAATGTTGAGACTCAGTTTTTGAATGATTATGTAATACATTGATTTAGGCTAATAAACATGTAAATAAATATGAGGAGATGTTATAAAGAATTACAATTAGAATAATTTTTTTCTGGATTAAAATCATGCTGCCCCCCCCCCGTTAAACGTTTTCAGATATCTAACGGTTTAAATTCAAGCAACAAGAAAAATTTAAAGTTTTTTGAAAGCAACCTCTCAGTTCTGCAAGTGGAAGATATGTTTATGGAGTGGTTGCTTTTTGTTTTTCCGAAACAAATTCAGGCCACTTTCTCTACAGAAGACTTTTCAAGAGTTTTCAAGACAAAAATTCCATTTCTCGACGAGTCATTTTCGCCATAGTTATCCCGTATTACGTTCTTTAGTGACATGAATTTTTGGAGAGAATGACTCAATAAAAAAAGTGTCTTTTCATGCAATTTGTCAACATTATTTTTTAATTTCAAAACATTAGAAAAATTATTTGTAATCTGGAGCCTATGCCATGAACCGTATTTACAAAGCTTTTTTCAATCGAAATAAAAATTGCTGTGTGGTGACGAGTGAAATTTCTGCTTGTTTTGGGAAAGAGCGAAGTTCACGATTAGTTTATGCATTGTTATTACTATGTTTATTTGGATTTAATCAATCAGCTGTTGCTGTTTCAGCAGACGGTTTCCAACAAGGTGGAATTTATTCTACTTCGGCTGGTCAGTCGATAATCGATTTGAATCAGTACGGTAGCAAGACTGATGGATCTTCCGGAGCTGTAATCGGTAAAGGCTCTATTGGTGCGGGAGAAGGTAGCGTTTCTTTTGGCAGTGGTAATTATTGGGATGCTTTAGGCGATCTTTCCGAGCCCAAGTACTTTATCAATAGCGTTCGAATTGATCGAGGAAGTGGTGCGTACGAAGGATATCACTGGCTGAGAGGAGAATATCAACTAGTCACAAAAGATCCTGTTACGGGAAATATTCAAATTTCAACACAAACTTTTGACAAACATATTTGTACTTCATATTGGGGTACGCCAAATGAATCCTGTAGTGAAGAAATAATCAATGCAGCAAATAGAACACTAACTCCTGAAGAACAATTATCTTTTTTTGAAATGGTTGATGTCAAAACTGATCAACCTTCGTATGGGGTTCAGGAATTCACTAATATAAAGACAAGAAAATTGGTTAATGTGGCAAATGGTGAAGTATCAGAAAATAGCACAGAAGCTATAAACGGAAGTCAACTTTATGAATTGCAACAACAAATCGCAACTGGTGGAAGCGAATATTTAAGCGTTAATGCAAGCGACGAAGAGGCATCTCCCTCGACCTCCGCTAAAGCAATTGGGGCGAGATCTACTGCTGTAGGAGAAGAAGCTACTGCAAAAACCACACAATCGTTGGCTGTTGGTTATAAGGCTTCCGCCGAAGCGGCAAGTTCCATTGCGTTAGGGGCTAATTCAAGGGTTTCCAACACGGATGTTCAGGCTTCTGAGACATCAGGCGTGGTGTCAGTCGGTAGTTCTGATCCGAGCTCAGGATTTCAACGTCGTATTATCAATGTTGCCGATGGCGTTAATAGTTCAGATGCCGCCACAGTTGGGCAAGTGGGTTCCATTAGTCGTAGCAACATCAAAAATAGTTTAGAAAATATCTTGGGCGTTGCTGTCACGGATAACGGAGTATCCATGACTGCCGGTGATATTGGGCAGACGGGGCAAACAACAGTCAGTGGTGCTATCTCCAGTGTGAAATCATCGGTTGACAATAAGTTAGATTTGGATTTTGGGAATTTGTCTGAAGATGGTAGAGATGAGATCGCTCAAATTGCTAAGGGCTCTGTCAAAGTAAAGGCAGGTAATCACGTCACGGCATCTTCAGAAAGTGACGGGTACACGGTGAACGTGGTCTCCGACGGAACCGTGAAAGGTAGCAAAGATGATCATTTGGTTACTGGAGCGACAGTTGCGTCGGCCATTGATACTGAAACTCGGGTGTCTACTGATGGAAACTTTATCAAGTCCAATGTGTCCGCTGCACAGAATTTGACGGCGTTGGATTCTGAAATCAAAGAAAATGAAACGGCCATCGCTGCCAATACAGTTGCCATTGGCACTAAGGCCAACAACGACGCCACAGGAATTGATTTATCGGTATGGCAAAACACGCTGGGAAATGGCAAAGCAGAAGAGGGAAATACCGGTTTGGTAACAGGCGGTACCTTATTTGATTCATTGGCTTCCAAAGCGGATTTAAATCTTGGTAATTTGTCGGAAGAAGGTCTGAAAACCATTACGTCTGTGGCTCAAACTTCGTTAAAGGTTGTAGACGGAACAAATACAACTGTTAGGGCAGGCAAAGATGGAGAAGCCGTCACTTATGCTGTTGACGTTATCGCCGATGGTACGATAAACGGTAATAAGGATAGTGGAATTGTTACCGGTTCAACTGTCGCCTCTGCTATTTCAGGAGCATTTAATAGCATCTCCACTTCAGGGTCAGAATATCAAACCATCATTCGCGATCAAGCGCGTCAATCGGTGACTGTCACTTCGTCTGATAGTGATATTTTGTCAGTCACAGCGGTTCAGGACGAGATTAATCACACTACTCAGTACACGGTTGGGGTTAATGTCGCCGATAGCATCGCAGAAAACGATGTCAAGCCGGTTAGTGGAGGGGCCGTTTTTACGGAGTTTGGTCGTTTTGCTAATGCTGAAACATTGACAGACAGCAACGTCAAAGCCTGGCAACAGGTATTAGGTAATGGTGAAGTTAAAAAGAGTAATACTGGATTAGTGACTGGCGGAACGGTTTATGATGCCATTAGCGAAACCTTTGGAAATTTAGATGGCACGACTCAAGGTGATGCTGTTAAAGATCAGGCCCAACAAGCGATTAGCGTCAAAGCTGCGGAAGGAAATCAGTATTTGTCTGTTACGAAGACTTCTGATGATCAAACCAATACTGATACCTATTCAATCGGCTTGACAATGGCGGATAGAATTGGGGGAGTTGCAGAAGGTTTGGTTTCTTCAAGCATGGTCTTTAATGAGGTGCGCCCGGTGAAAGACGGTTCAGTTGTTCGTCGTGACGCAACCACAGGAGACAACTTAACGGCGTTAGATACCAATCTGTCTACGTTGGGTACAAATTTTGGTTCATTATCTACAACCGTGACCAACCTGCAAAGTCTTCAAGGGCTGACGTTAGCAGGAGAAACGAAGATCAAAAATTTGGCTTCCAACTCTTTCACCATCGTTGGAGGTCAACATATTGCTGCGGAAAAGACCACCTCCGATGATTTGGTCTCTTGGACATTAAATGTCGATGACTCAGGAACAATTAGCGAAGATAGTGATAAGTTGGTGACCGGCCAGACCGTTTATAACTATGTGAAAGATTTCACTACAGGTGCTGGCTTTGCCACAATTTCCGGTGACAACATTGAAGTGGATAGCTGGATTTCTGTCCTAGGCACACCCAAAGATATCTCGCCAGTATCCACAGGGAACAACCGGTTTATTACTGGTTCCGAACTTTTTAATGAAGTGCATATCAGTACTGACGGTGAGTATGTGAAGGGGCAAAACACAGTTGCTGGGAATTTAACCTCTTTAGATGCTCAATTGGGCTTAGTCAGTCGCAATGTCTTTGACTCCCAAGGAAATTTGGCGCTTGCTACGCGATCGCTGGATAACCTTTCAAGTAACGGTATTGAACGTTTAAAGAGTTCTGTTGGTGTCGTAGGGGATGGGGAATTTCTTGCCATCTCTAAGAGTGATACCCAAGACGGCAACACTCGAAACTACGCCTTGTCTTTGAAAACAACTGAAAGTGCAGCCGATGGTGAAAATGCGTTAGTAACGAGCGATACTTTGGGAGAGGCGCTGAAAAATCAGAACACCTCCATCACTGAAGATCTTTCAACGAAGGCGGACATTGACGCCGGTAATTTGTCTGATGCCAATATTCAGCAGTGGCAAGCCAAGTTGGGCAATGGGGCTGTGGTCGAGGGTAACGCAGGCCTCGTCACAGGCGGAGCTCTTTTTAGCGAAGTTCGCCCAGCTGAAGACGGCACATATGTTTCAAGCACCCAGACTACTGCGACAAATTTGACCAATCTTGATCAAGGTCTTGCAAGACTAGATCAAAACAAGGCCAACGTGAATGCGGACAACATCGCCAACTATAAGGGGGAATGGATAACGGCTTTAGGTGGATCCATTGCAAATGATCAAACAGGTTTAGGCTTCGTGACCGGCAATGCCATTTATCAATGGGGAACACCGGAAAGCAGGGTAGAACCTTATTATGCAATTTCATCTGGCTACACTGTTGGTCAAAACCTTGTCGCCTTGGACGACAAGTTAAGTGAAATTCAACAATCTATTCCTACCAATGCCTTGGATACTTCGTTAAGTAACCTGACGGAAACAGGCAAGGGGACTATCGCCAACATTGCCTACGGTAGCTTAAACATCTCAGGTAGCGGGTTAATTACCGTTGCCAAAGAAAATGGAGGTTTCACCATTGGTGGAGTCTCAGCCGGTGAAATCGCTCAAAACAGCTCTGGTTTGGTAACCGGCGATCAGGTTTGGGATGCTTTACAAGGGATCTCTATTTCCGAAGACGCTATCCAAGAAGCGATCAATAACGCATTGACGAATAATGATATTTTCCAAGACGCCGTTTCGGAGGCAGTCATCAACAATAGCAATGTTCAGGTGGCGATCAATAATGCTTTGCAAAGTGAGCAAACGCTGAATAACATCGCGCAGAATATGAAACCTGTAGGTCAAGTGGCTAGTGACGACGAACGAGCTGTTAGCGGACAAAATGTCTATAACTACTTGCATTCAGAATCCTTAGGTTTGGGCGCTGGATCAACGGCAACGGGAACAAATGCTTTTGTTTATGGAAACGGAAGCACTGTTTCTGGTAATAATGCGGGAGGTTTCGGATCGGGAAGCACGGTGGCGGCTAACAATGCTTACGCATTTGGCAATAACAATAAAATCGCCAGCGGCGCAGACAATAGTTTTGCCATAGGCAATAACAACACGATTAATGAAAACGCGTCAAATACCTTCATTTTAGGCAGTAACGTGACGACCTCTGCACAAAATGCCGTGGTGTTAGGCGCGGGGTCCGTCGGTGTGAGCAATGCGGTCAGTGTTGGTTCCGATACGGTTAAACGCAAAGTTGTTAATGTCGCCCCTGGTGATGTCTACGCTGGAAGCACTGACGCTGTCAATGGTGGTCAACTTTATGATACGCAACAAGCGATTGTCCAAAATTCAAGGTCAATTCGTGAAGTTGCTCATACCTTGAAGAAAGATATCAACCGTGCTGCTGCTAATGCCGCAGCTATGGCCGCATTGCAACCCTTGGGTTTGGACGAGGATCACAAATGGTCTGCCGCGGCAGGCGTCGGTCACTATTCCGGTGAACAGGCTTTGGCTGTTGGCATGTTCTATAAACCGACGGAAAATGTGATGGTCAATTTTGGAGGATCAGCGGCTACGGGAGGGGATGCAATGGTTAACGCCGGTATCGCCTATCGGTTTGGCGCCCCCGCTTCCTATGATTCCATGTCGACATCTGCCTTGAAATCCAAGGTGGTTGCTCTCTCTGATCACAATCGTTCTTTGGAAATGCAGCTAAGAAGCGCTCAACTTCGTGAACAGAGTATGGCAGAAAGGGTGACACAGTCCCAAAA
Organism: Parasutterella secunda; assembly: GCF_016901835.1. Classification (GTDB taxonomy): domain Bacteria; phylum Pseudomonadota; class Gammaproteobacteria; order Burkholderiales; family Burkholderiaceae_F; genus Aphodousia; species Aphodousia faecavium. The sequence continues at coordinate 7,344 of NZ_JACJKX010000027.1, forward strand.
AGAATTGGAGGACTTAAAGAGGGAAGTAGAGCTGATGAAAAAAGCTTTGGGTTTGCAACTTAAGGCAGTAAAAACAAACCAAAAATCTAACTGATGGAACGAAAGGGGAATCCTAGCAACTGTCGACTAGGATTCCTCTTTATAAAACAACACCATTGAACACCTTCCTCAATGAGGTGTAAATACGACAAAGCCCAGTGCTACCAACACCGGGCTTAGTCTTATGACATGAGGTGACCTCATGACACACGTTCTCTCCTCGTGTTCGTTGATTATCGCACAATTGATGGAATTTATCGGTGATTGGGACCTGTCCCTAAATTTAATAAATTCCAAATTGATATCGGGTTTGCTACTTGTGCGTTAAGGATACGATTTACACAAACTTAGTTGCAGCTCTCGCAAGACAATAAATTTTGTTTGTATAGCAAATGTTGTTACAATGTAATGACAAAGAAGCAACAGGAGGGATATATGTCTCAAACTACAATCAGTATTCGAATTGATTCAGAATTGAAGAAAAATATGGAAGCTGTTTGTTCCGATTTAGGATTAAATATTACGACGGCTTTCACCATATTTGCTAAGAAAATGGTTCGTGAGCAACGAGTGCCGTTCGATGTTGCTATTGATCCCTTTTATTCAGAATCAAATCTAAAGCATTTGCGAGAAGGGATAAAAGAACTTAATGCTGGTCGGGGTGTTTCTCATGGGCTCATAGAGGATTGAATATGCAAATTATTTGGTATTCAGTGGCTTGGTGTTGGTGACCACTGTAAAGTGAGCCAGATTCGGACGTTTTAAACAGAGCCACTCGGCGCTAAAAATAAACCAAAAAGTGAGCCAGAGGTTGATCCACTTTTGAGGATTTATTCGACTTTTTGTTATGTGTTGACTGGTTTAATCTCAATTGTCCTCTAACCAGAGGACGTTTGATTTTTAAACCATTGGGAGTCAACATATGATTGATCCACTTGTTCGACAAGAAATCCGCTATCGACATAGTCTTGGAGAGTCTGAGCGGTCTATTGCTCAGGTCCTTGGTATTAGCCGCAACACGGTTCATGCCTATCTAATCGATGAGACTCGGGGCATGCAGATCCATGCGCCGGCAAGAAGAAAATCGATTCTTCACAAAGCGAATCAAGACCAGCTTCAATACCTGTTCAACGCAGTTGGTGGAAACTGTGTCGTCGTTGCCCGTATTATTCAAGATGATCCTCAAGCCTACGGATTGCCAAAGAATTTATCGATCACAGAACGCAGTGTTCGACGTTTCTTTGCCACTCACTATCCCAACTTGAGATCAAAAACCAAACCAGCCTTTGAGCCGTTTCATTGCTATCCAGGACAACAGCTTCAAATTGATTTCATTCAGGCTCAATTTCAGTTTGACGGAGAGCCAGTTGCTCAAAAGATTTACCTCTTCGAAGCCGTTTATCGTTGGTCTCGTAAGGGATTTGTGTTTGTTTGTCCCGACACAAGCCAGGCTTCTTGGTTGATGGGGATTGCCACCTGCTTAATGAGATACGGTTTGCCACAGCAAATTCTCTGCGATAACGATAAATCCCTGGTGATCAGTCATCGGCGAGATGAAAAGTTCAATTTCACCCGGACTTCCTTTGGTTATGTGAACCTTTAGGGATCAGACCTCAAGCCTGTCGACCTAATAGACCTCAAACTAAGGGAGCTGTCGAGCGTTTTGGTCGTTATGTTAAGGAGAACGCCTTGGTTTATCTAAGCGTTCATAATACGGGAATTAGAAATGCACATGATCTTCAGCATCGACTGGATCAATGGATTGAACAACAGGCCGATCAACGTCGCGTCAACGGGAAAAGTATAGAAGAATTATTCGAAATTGAGCGTTCACACTTGACACACAATCCCGATATTTCAGCGTATATGAATATCGCCTCCTCAAGCCAATTGAGCTCCCTAAGTGGTGAGATGGTTATTTTCGGGTACCGCATGAGCATCCCCAAACTTTATGCCAATTGATTGCTGACAATCATGGTTCGACACAACGGGGAATATCGGATCTCTACGCCGGAAGGACTTGAAGTCAAGAGTGGAGCCATCCCCTTGGATTATTTACAAAGGAACACGATGCACGCTCGTGCAACGGAAAAAATGTCCGCTCCTAGACAGGATTTTGATCCAATGAGCGATCTTAGAGAACTCGATATTTAAAGGAAATCCGCTATGGAGGAATTGAATTACTACTTAAAAGAGCTCCGTCTTTTGAAAGACAGTCCCAACCTAGAACAGTTATTGCTGAAGCTGGAAAATGAAGAAAACTCCAACATGACTGCCAGGGCGATTGTGACAGAAGTTTTGGCCTCTATATGGCAATACCGTCAAGATAAAAAAATGATTACTTGGACGACGACGGCTTGCTTTCCCAAACGTTTTCTTCAAACCCCGTTTCATTTACAACATGCCAATATTCCCCAAAAGAGTGCTGAGGAATTTTTACGTTGCGAGTGGATCGGTCGATCGGAAAATATCCTGATGTGTGGGCCATCCGGACTAGGAAAAACACACTTTTCAGTCGCCATTGGTCAGCAAGCCATAGCCAAAGGATACCGCACCCGATTTGTAAGTGCATCCAAACTGTTTAAAGACTTAAATAAAGCCTTGGATTTGGCTTTAGCCATGTATGAACGAAAACTTCAAAGTTTAGATTCTGTCAACTTGTTGATCATTGACGACATGGGCAACGGAAGTGTTCCTGCGGACTCTGGAGCCTATTTCTATGAAATTATGGATAGACGCCACAATAAAGGACTAAGCACAATCATCACAACAAACAAAGCGGTTTCTTCTTGGGGAACGGCATTGGGAGATTCTGTCAGCGTAAGAGCTGCACTAGATCGTTTTCTGGAGTTCGCCTACAAAGTGAAGTTTTCAGGAAAAAGTTTAAGGTTGGAAAACTTCAACAAGCGTAACAGGATGAATATTCAAGACAGTGTGGAGGCAATAACAAAAGATTAAAAGGTTTCGATCTCTCCTATTCTCGGGACCGATGTCCCGAGAATACGTCAAATCAAAAGATGGCTTAAAACCCAAATGTCCTTTGTCCGCTAAATTGGTTTAATTTCTCTGACCGTTATGGTCCAATTTTATATGTCCGCTAACACTTGGAATGACTTGTGATTTAATTTGACTATGTTTAGTGCATTTTTACGTGAATCGTGAGCGCTTTTTAAAACTTTACATTTTTTATCCCCAAATTTTGTGCAAAAGGCTGTGGATAAGGCGATGGATATCCATGGGGGGTGTTACAAAAGTCGCTACGACTAATTAACACCCTCTTTTGTATTTATAGCTCCCTCTTGCGACTTTATTAGGTTGCATTTTTTTCTTTTTATTAACTCTGTTAG
>NZ_JACJKX010000028.1 GCF_016901835.1 Parasutterella secunda
TATCGGAACCTCTGAAAATGCCGTGATGACTCAGATCTGGACAGCAGCCGTGGCTACGCTGTTAATTGAGATATTACGGCGCATTGCACGGTATCGCTGGAGTTTTTCCTGGTTACTGAAATTTGTGAGATTAAATCTTTTGACGTACAAAAAATTGGATGTGTGGATTAATCGGCCGTATTTTCGAATTCAGAAGCAATCTCCACCCAAAACACAGAGGCAAATGGAGCTTAATTTCGATTGAAAATGATCATGAGGGCCTACTTTTAAAGGGCTCTTTGGGAAAGCTCATGTTTATTGAGAAGAGGCTTTCCAAACTAGCCTATGCACATTTTTAATTTGGACAGCAGTGAGTTTTTTTAACTATGAATGAATTAGTTGACAGGTGAGGGTGCGGACGTTTTTCTGGACAAGTCACAGTACAGTTGTTAAACGAAAGCTCTTCATGTAATTAATATCATTCTAGTGAAGATAATCACAAACACGTACAATTTCATTATGCACTTTTATACGTGCTTCTAACACTTCAGAAGTTTTTTAATGGACTTTCAATCATGAACGTTTCCACCATTTTTTTATCGCAAACACATTCTCACTGTGAATTAAGCGCATGTGATCTTACTCTGGATATCGGCCGTCAGCGTCTTATGGATTCACAGTTCCAATCTCTGCTAGAAAAAGCTCACCAGGCAGGAGTATTGGAAGCACAACAAAAAATGGTTAATGGTGAGGTGGTAAATGCTTCTGAAAACAGGCAGGCATTGCATACTTCACTGCGCAGTGTTGACCCGACCAGTCCTCATTTTGAAGAGGTGGAAAATACGCGGCAAAGAATGTACGCCTTGGCTGAAGCGATCAGAAGCGGTAAATGGTTGGGGTGCGGCGGAAGACAAATTACCGATGTGATTAATGTTGGTATTGGTGGTTCAGAAATGGGACCTCATGCTGTCTATCATGCTTTGCGAGAAATCAATCCGTCCATTCGTCTGCATTTTCTCTCGGCAGTTGATGGTGTGTTGGCTGATCGTATTTTGGGCGTGCTCGATCCTCAAAAAACGATTACAGTGATTTCTAGTAAGAGTTTTTCTACTCGAGAGACGATGCTTAATGCTGAGCTAGTGAGTGAATGGTATGAAAACGCCGGCATTCGAACTAAAGAGCAACGTGCCCGCCACATTTTTTTAGTCAGTGCAAAGGAAAGCGCATGTGAAGAAATGAATCTACCGCCGGAAAATCGCTTCCCGATCTGGTCTTGGGTAGGGGGACGCTTTTCGGTTTGGGGAGCGATCGGTTTACCGTTGGTGATTGCACTGGGAGCGGATGTTTTTAAGGCTTTTTTGGAAGGTGCCGCTCAAATGGATCACCATATGGTGAGTGCAAAAGCCGAGGATAATCTTCCTTTGACTCTGGCGCTTCTTTCCTATTGGAATTCGACAAAGCTTGGCATGGTTTCGCATTGTCTTTTACCGTATGACGAGCGCTTGCGCCTTGTGGTAGCGTGGCTTCAGCAACTTGAGATGGAAAGTCTTGGAAAAAGTGTACGACCCGACGGTTCATTGATTCACTCTCGAACAGGGCAGGCGGTTTGGGGTGGTTTTGGCAACGAAGCACAACATTCTTTTTATCAATGGTTGCGTGATGGTAGCAGTCGTACAAGTATTGATCTTGTTTGGTGTGAAGAAGCCGGGCACGCGCATGCGCATCACCATTTTGTGCTGAATGCCAATGCTCAGGCGCAAGCCGAGGCACTCGTAACTCGTCAAAGTCCATCGGACGAATTTTTTAACGCTGTAACAACCATTCGTATAAAAAAATTGGTGCCGCAGACTTTAGGAGCTTTTATGGCTTTGTATGAGCATAAAACCACAATGCTTGCGACGCTTTATGGTTTAAATGCTTTTGATCAGCCGGCTGTTGAATACGGGAAACGTCTCTGTCGCGAACTCGAAGCGAAATTAGATCAATAAGGATGCACAATCATACGCTGTGTTCGATTGGTAACTGGGAGGCAGGAAAGATTTTATGATTTATGAAATGTCTCCCAGTATTAGGAAAATGTTTACGTTGTATTCATGCAAATCATCAGAATTTATATCGCTCAATCATAGATCTGCATGAATCTGCAGATCTATGGAATTCTGTAGCTAACCTGTTAAAAATATTTTCACAAACAAAAGGATACCTTATACACCATTTTTGAGATAACTCTTCAAACAGTAAAGCCTTTTGCTCATCACTTTGATAAGTTTTTTCATTAATCCATCTACAACCACGAGAATTAACATAACCATTAACAAAGCCTCGAGCTAATTCATCATATCCCAGTTGTTCGAGGATGTTACACATCTGGTGGTTAGGCCATAGTAAATCTATAGAGTCCTTATCACAGTGGCTAAATAAACTACCTATTTCATATTTTGTATAAGCCACATCGTTTTCGGGGGTATGTTGCAATACTTGATTAACCCAGTTTATTGTCTTTTTTGGATCGATATCTGAGTCATCCCAAGAGCATCCGGGAATATGTTGCAAACTCATCAAGATCCAATGAGCGTTATGACATAAGGCCTTTATTAGATCAGAGGAATGTTCATCAGCAATAATTGCAAACGATTTTGGGTTAGCGTTAAAACTGTTTTGAGCTAACAAGGAAAATAGCAGAGGTTGTGATTCAATATATTTTTCTATGTTAAGTAACTCAGGTCTATCGCTATTGTGAAAATATCCGTTCACTAATTTTTGACAGAAAGTCGCTTCCAAAGTGAGTTTTTGTAGTGTTGTCAATTCAACTGACCCCAAAAGAAATTGAATATTTTCTTTAGATAAAAGATCTCTAACAGTTCTGTTTTCTTCTGGGTAAGAAAGCTTAGCTAAAATTTTGTATTGAAGTTGAATGTCGACACTTTTATATCGGTACTCAAATAGTCTTAAGCAATCTGATAAACGGTTCACGTTGTAAAGTTGCTCTAGAGCATAGTTTAAATCTTCATTCCAGATGCAATCATCAACATGAACATTTTGCCAGTATTTATTTTGTATAGATTTTGGTAACTCAGCAACAAAGTCCCAAATTATGCGATTAAAGGGGGCATTTAATAACAATGGAATAAGAGTCTTAGAGTAGGAAGATAGTCTTAATTGATCACAAAAGCGCTTTAAAGTGTCTTTAGAGCCTAATAATGTTCTACTGAATATTCTGAATGTTGCATCGTTTATAGGGGTATGATCAATCATTTTTTCAATAGCGAATTGTATTAGTGCTTCTTTATCCAAAATAAGTAACGCAGTTTCTGCAATCAAATTCGCGGTTATTGAAGTTGGATTGTAGGAAAGAAGTTCAAGAATGGCGTTGATACCATAATTATTGATTAACAACGTAAGGCTCTTTTTGCGTTGGGTTTGGCCCTTTTGTCTTTGTTTCTCCATTTGTTCAGTGATACTTAGTTGAGAGTCTTTGATCTTTATATCTGGAGAATACTTTGTAAATAACCATAAATGGGCAATATAGGGATTAGCAGAACCTAAAGCATGAAAAACTCGATTCCCTTCTCTAGAGAGTGTGAATGAAAAGTCTGCTTTTGAAGGTCTCGAAAAATAGATAGACCGTATTTGATCTTTTACTTTAACTTGTTCAGTGTCAGAGGCAGATAATTTCCACTTTTCAATTAAATTCCAAATTGCATTCATATATTTTTTATCTTTAACGCGATAAAAAATCTTTATGAGCGAATTAATCATTTCAGCATCATAGCTTTGCCACTGAAGACACGTCTGGAAAGTTAATTCCAGATAGGATTGTCTTTCTTCATTTGTAGTCACCTGTAAAGTTCTAAAGTTTCCTTTAATCCAAACGGGGGATTGTGTTAATTGTGTTCCATAAGGATCCATTATCGACATCGCAATTTGCCAACACAGTTCAGGATATTTATCTCTCATTTTTTCAAAGATTTGAAAAAGCTCTGTTAATGAGAGTCCGGCTTGAGGCAAAAAAGGATCGAAAATGTACTTCAGGGTTTCCAGAGGACTATTCGCCCAGTTTTCATTTAAGGGTTTCGTAGCCAATCTAAATAAAACAGACAGGGCATTAAGTGCTGATTCTCTGATCCAGACTAACTTTTCTAATGCTGTAAGGAAGCCTAAATAATTGGGTTGACTAAAAATGTTTTTTGAAGGTTTAACCAGATTCAATAAGGCATTATTACCTGAATCGAGATCTTGTTTGAAAATTCGACTAAGTTCCTTAGGAATAATTTCTGCCAATAACGGTAATATGCTGTCGATTTTTGTTATAAAAGCTGTACTGAGTGGTAACCTGAAGACTGTATTGACGAACTTATTTAATTCTTGGGAGAAAATTAGACTATAAGGGCTCTTTTTTAAAATATCCGATAGATAGGCAAGTGAAGAAAAAAAGCCTTCTACTAATTCATTTGAATATTTTGCTTTATGGCTGTCGGTGAGTAAATAATCAATAAAAATATTCGCGATATTGAATATCTTACGGATCAGATTTTCTGATAGTTGTTCATTAATAACAGTGTAAAAGACTTCTTCTCTAGAGATGATTGCTCCCAGTTCTTTGCCGATTTTGCAAGGAGCATCAGGCAGCTTTGCTAGTTTAATTGCCTCCTTTTTTATTTGCTCATAGGATAAATTTTCAGAAAACGAAGCAATAATTTCTGAATCAAATCGGTTGTTCAACTGCCATTTCCCAATAAAAAATATCGGGAGTAATACATCCTTTGCATTTTTAATATTTTCCCAACCTGGAGACATTTGGTTGCTAATCAGTGCATATCGTCTCCGTAAAGTAGGAATATTATTCCCCATGGTTGTTTTAACACGCTCTATTTCCGAAAGCGAGAATCCCATTTCCGTAAGACCATCTTGAATGTCAATATCGTTAGGGCGCGGTAGATCAATAATTTTGAATTGATTTGTGTATGGCACCATAAACTCCGGCGTACATAAAACAATAGATGGTTGTTTGGAGCAATAAGGTAGAAATGCCTCAGAAGATTCTTTATCGAAAAAAATCGGTAGGAAATTATTTTTTACTTCAAAAACTCTAGGAACTAGATCAGGAGATTTACAAACAATTGGGAAATAATCGGTTGAGTACTTATCGAAGACCAGAGCCAATAAGGCAAGTGCTTCTTTGATGTTTGAGGTTCTAATATGGAGTGGTTTAATTTCTTGAGAGTGCTCTAAATACTGACGTATTTCCTTTAGAAATTTTTCTTTTGCAGAACTATAAATTCGTGGTTTTATAGATGGATTCATTCCATCAGCCCATAATTTCCAATAGTAATCCAGAGAATGAAACTTTAAATTGGCTCTATTTAATTCATCGGCTAGCCAAATCTGTCCTGCAATCGATTGCTCAATCCACTCTTCTAAGGTTTCTGCGTCGTAAGCCAAAACATTTTTCCATTCCTTAGAATCGTTTGCCTTTTCTAGCCACTTATCTTTACTTTTCCAATTTCGTGGAGTCACAAATACATAGGTGGAATTGAGGCGTTCTTCTTTAGGTAATTTTTTCAGACTTTGTAAAAAATCTTCATGTGCTTTTTGTAGAGGGTTTTGATTGGTGCCGAATTCCCAATATGAGTAACCTTTGGGGACCCAAGGACTACTTAAATTTGTAATAACCATCCCATCGAAACCACGCTTTTGTGAATGATCATTTCCAGGTACAGAGATTGATTCAATAGAGTAATTGGACGAATGAATTAAAACACGCATCAGTACAGGGAAACGTTCTCTGGACCTAACGTCATTTGCCCATTCATTGATTTCCTTAGCTTTAAAGTCTAGTAAACGTGGGACATAGAGTTTTTGTTCAGAATTGATTTTGATTTGCTTTGTTTTCCAGTCGTTCCAAACATTTTGGGTGTGTAAAAGTTGGTCAATCGGAAAATCGAAAGTCGTCGCAATTTTTTGAGCCATTGCTGCAGATAAGGCTGATTTTCCGTTTAATAGCCGTGAAAGCGCTACACGGGTGACTCCAAGTAATTTTGCAGCATCTGTCACATTGATGTCTGATGGTAAAACATGCATTCGAATATAAATTCCCGGATGGAGAGGTTTCATTTGTTACTCCAATATCTGTATATCGTTGCTTTACACTATACGGTACAATATATCATAGTATTTAGTAAATGTAGTTTTCTTAACCATATGATTGACAATAACTAATTGAGAGTTGAAAATAAAAAATGTCAATGTTCAAGAAAGATGATTTGCCGAAAAATGGGTATTGGCACGTTGCTATTCGTATAAAAAAACAATGGTGGTGGACACAACAATACAATATGAGTCTTCAACAAATACTGATATCTGTAATTCAACCATATCGAATGTGGGAGGAGATTTCAGTAATCGGTAATCGCATACAGAGGGATGAGATTGATGGAATAAAGATCTCTCACACAGATCATCCGGCAAATTCATTTCCCGATATCCAAAATGGCAAACTTTGTTTATATAAAAATCTTTTTGATGGAGCTCCTAACTCAAGAAATTTCAATATATTAATACAGAGGGAAGGCTTGGATACTCCGTTTCTTTCATACCTTGAATACCAGGAAAAACTGAAGTCCCGGGCAAAAATAAACCTAATACAAAACCAAACACAAAACCAAGAACAGATAGTAAAAAATACCATTGTTGCAGATAACTACGAGGCGTTAAGTCGACTAATTGAAAATTATGCGGATGCAGTCAAGGAACTAAAAAAACGTGAGGTTAATAATGATCTTTTAGAAGAAGCAAAAGAAGTTCAGGATATGATGGATTCTTTAACAAAGGATTCCGACGAAAGCACTGTCACTAAAACACTTCGTCGATTAAATAGAGTCATAACTCAAGTTAAAGATTTAATTTCAATGGGTTCAGAGATTGTCAATAACATAGAGCTGATAACAAAAATTTTTAATGTTTAGATCTACGGCATTAACATACTTCTCATTCAGAGCAAAGGGTTGATAAAAAATTGTTAATTTATTGATAAATAATAAATTAAGCACAAAATTAAAAAAACGTGCATAAAATATATTTGGTGTTGATTGACCCATTTAGGAGTATGGTCATGGCCTTTCGAGCAGAAGAAGCAAAAAGCGAAGGCTTAAAAGCCGCTTTAAATTATTTCGCCGGCCCCCACACCAATTTGAACGAATCTGAAAAAGAAGCTGCGTCCGCCTTAATCCAGAAACTCTCAAGACTCTACATCGGTCCGGTTGTTCACACATATCCCACCTGGCACCCTTTGATGACGGCTAAAAAATCAAAGCTGCATGACTATTTTTATCCGGAAGACGGGTGTGGCTATCCTCATTTGGACCACACAATTTATTTTGCTCACGGTTTCATAACTTGTCCCTATTCTGAGCAGTGTGTTGATGAATTGCTCGAAAGCGTTGCGTCTTTTCGCAAAAATAAAGTCTATACAATCACTGCTGAAATTTTGGATCGACCGATTTATGCCAAGGGTGCCATCCCGGTTTTGGTGAGCTGTAGGTGGAAATATTCTGCATTACCTCTCCCCATTCCATCAGGCATTGCGGTCGCTTTAATGCTTCAAAATGAATTAAAGGCTTGGGAACGTATTGATCAGTCAACGCCTTGGGAGAAGAAAGCCAGTGACTTACTGGGGTCGCCTCACGGGCAATTGTCATCACTTTTTGTGACACGCGAAACGGGTCTTAAAATGCGCAAAGTCTGGCAGGCAATCAACAATGCTCACGTGTTTAATTATGGATGGGGAATGGAAGGCGGATGGTTTTAAAAGTCGGGATATTGTTTACATACTCGTTTTCTTGAGATTAGGTTTCGGTTTTATCGATTTCAAGGAAAGAACCACAAAAATTAAAGGGTTACTTTTTGATATTTTTAGCTTCAGCATTACCGCAAAAATACTGATCTATCAATCCACTAAAACCATAACTCTCTTTAATAGTTTGAATAATTTCTGACCACTCAGAAGTTTCAAGAGGTAAATTATTTCACTAGTGTCCAAATAGAACTTTAAAAATGCAGTCAAATCCTGTTCGTCTCCGGTAGGGAAATAACGGACAGAAAAATGGCGGTTTTCTTTGTAGATTTTAAGTTACCACACCAAAAATCAAGAAACCGCCATGGGCACTTATTTTAACGAATCCGCCAACCAAAATGCTCCCATCAGCTTTTTCGCTCAGCTTTTAAAGTACCTTCCTCAAGACTGGATACGGCAAGAAGATAAACGGATCAGTCCACAGAGTAATGCTCGTAAATTTTCTTTGTGGGATCAAATAGTTTCTCTGCTGTTTTGCCATCTGGCCGGCTGTGATTCGCTAAGAGAAATTGAAGACGGTTTAGTTTCAGCTGTCGGAAAACTTCAACACTTATCGGCTAAAGCCATGGGGCGAACAACACTGGCTTATGCCAATGAACACCGGTCTTACCAAGCAACACAAAGACTGTATTTTCATTTATTGCAGACTTATAAAGGGCTCTTTACAGGTCATTTAGATCAAGACTATGTACAACCGGTCTATGCCCTGGACTCTACAACTATTTCAGTGTGTTTAACTCGTTTTCGTTGGGCTCATTACCGTCGAGCTAAAGGTGGGTTCAAGCTACACACCGTTCTTGATGAAGATATTCAATTGCCTGTTGTGATGAATATGACTCATGGCAAAAGAGCTGATGTCAAAGAGGCCAAAGCCGCTATTGAAGCCCTGGGAAATAAAGAAATTACGGTTGTCATGGACAGGGGCTATAACGATTATGCCCTTTTTATGTGGTTAACCAATCGAGGAACCAAGTTTGTCACACGAATCAAAGAAAATGCCAAAACGACCCGATTAAAAGACGATGTCATCGAGGAAGGAGAAAATTTTGGGGATTATGGTTTCCGTTTTACACAGGAGAAAGCACAGGAAGTTTGTGGCGACACGCGTTTCAGATTGGTGCAATGGTATGACTCGTAAAATAATCGTTGGTTTGAGTTTTTAAGTAACGATTTTGACCTGACCGCTCAACAGATAGCCGACTTGTACCGTAAGCGTTGGCAGATCGAGTTGTTTTTCAAAAAGCTCAAACAGAATCTAAAGATCAAAAGTTTTATCGGAACATCAGAAAATGCGGTGATGACCCAGATCTGGACAGCAGCCGTGGCCACACTGCTAATCGAGCTATTGCGGCGCATAGCACGATATCCCTGGAGTTTTTCCAGATTACTGAAGTTTGTGAGATTAAACCTTTTAACGTACAAAAAATTAAATGTGTGGATTAATCGGCCGGATTTTCGTGTTCACAAGCAGTCTCCGCCTAAAACACAGCAACAAATGGAGCTTGCGTTTGATTGAAAAAAGCTGGGAGGGCCTACTTTTTAGATGGCTCTCGAGATGCCTTATATTTATTGACGAAAGGCATCTCTAACCTGCTGATGCACATTTTTTATTTGGACAGCACTGAAAAATTTATTGAAAAACTACTTGTGGAATTCAGTACGGTCGGGTTTGAGCTAAAAAAACCGGAACTTGGATTTTTTGTGCAGCTGTCTGCATGGTTGGGCACTTTGCCTCCAAAAAGTCTTGTCATCCTGATTGATGAGTACGATGCTCCATTGACTAATTGTTTGGACAATCCGAAACTCTTTTCAGAGATTCGCTCCGTTATGAGCGATTTGTTTCTGACGTTGAAGTCCAGAGAAGGATGTCAGCGGTTTTTCTTTATGACAGGGATCACGAAATTCAGTAACACCAGCATTTTTTCGGCTTTTAACAATTTGCAGGATATTTCTTTGGATCCTAAATTTTCATGAGGTATATCCTAATTAGAGCATTGAAGGCCAAGCTTTAGTGTTCATCGGGATATCAAACAAGGTGAAAATTTCTCTTTGCGTTTTCGTCGGCCGT
>NZ_JACJKX010000029.1 GCF_016901835.1 Parasutterella secunda
TAAGAAGCGTGACCAGGGATGTTATTAATAACCGCCCACTACGGATCCGTACGGTGGGTGGTGTGGAAGGACGGTAGGCAGAATAACTACCTACCTCCTATCCGATTAACCGTGAGTTAAAGGTGCCCGAAACTGAATATCTCGTTCGGTTTCAAGTTTTTCAAACTTGATTTTGTAACTGAGCGATTTGGTATTCACTTCGAGGATACGTCCGATGCCAAAAACCGGGTGGGAGACAAGCTCTCCGACTTGGAAAGCTGTCGCTGTTTGTATAGCGCTTAAACGTTTTACACGTCCTTCAAAACTTTGAGGCAATTCGCGGACGTAATTTAAATTTTCTCTTCCTATGTCAAAAATAAAACGGGAAGGAAGTTTAAAGACATTGTCATTGGCAACGCCTTCGCTGTCGGAGAGATACAGTCTGTTGATGGCACGCGTCATTGCAACATAAGCAATGCGGCGTTCCTCATCCATTTCTTCCGGAGTTGAGATCTTCCGAGAGGGGAAAACGCCTTCATTCAACCCACAGATAAAAACAAAAGGAAACTCCATTCCTTTTGATGAGTGAATGGTCATCAGTTTGACAGCTTCTCGTTTGTCTTTGCCGTCCATGTTGGTTAGAAGCGCTACTTTTGCCAGGAAGTCTTCAAGCGTGGTATCGGGATCTTCGCCTGCTTGTTGCACGGCACGCTTGAGTTCGGCGACATTATCTAAACGCTCCTGATCGGATTGAAGGCGAAGATGGTTTTCGTAACCGCTTAGGTCCAGGATTTTCTGAAGTACGGTTCCGAGCGGGTGCGAGTGTTTCTCATGACTCACCGTTTCGATCGCATAAACATATTTTCTCGCACCGGTTCCTTTAAAAATATCTTGACTGACAGTTCTTTTGAGTGCCTCAAAAAGAGAAATGCGCTCTTGTGCGGCGACTTCTTTCAGGTATTGCAGTTTTTTCTTACCGATTTTGCGAGATGGACTGTTGATGGTTCGCAAAAAGGCGACATCATCGGCAGCTGTGAGCATTCTCAGATAGGCAACACAGTCTTTGATTTCAGCGCGTGAATAGAATTCTGTACCGCTATAAATTTTGTAGTTAAGCGCGTTTCTTGAAAAGCTTTCTTCAAGACTTCGGCTTAAAAAGTGAGAGCGATAAAGAACGGCAATCTGATCAGGAGCAATACCCGAAGTGAGCAGTTTTTTGATTTCTTCTGCTATCCAATCGGCTTCTTCTTTTTCGCTTTGAGCGTGAAAGTACAGAGGACGAGGACCGTTCGGCTTAATGGCGGTGAGCGTTTTGGGATAGCGCAAGACATTCTTTTCGATTAACGCTTCGCTGGCTTTAAGAATTTCAGGGCTTGAACGGTAGTTGGTATGCAAAACAATGGTTTGAGCATCCGGATAGGTTTTATCAAAGTCCAGGAAAAGTTTGACATGAGCATTACGCCATGTGTAAATGGTCTGATCGGGATCGCCGACAATGAAAAGATTTTTATGTTTTCCCGCCAGCATTTGTGCGATGAAATACTGTCTGGCACTCACATCCTGGAATTCATCGACCATCACGTACTGCATCCGTTCCTGCCACTTATGAAGCACTTCTGGAAATTTTCGCAAAATGTAGGCTGTGAAATTAATCAGATCATTGAAGTCACAGGCAAAATTTTTCTTTTGTTCGTAAAGATAACGCAGAAAAATGGCTTCGTTTACTTCATCAGTTTCTGCGATGCGTTTTTCAAGCAGTGCATTATCCAGCGTAAAAATTTCATCGATATAGCCGTCGGCTGAAATTTTTCTGGCCTCCAGCACCTCATCCATTTTTTGTTTGATGGTCGCTTCGCGAAGCGTCAGCCCCAAATCTTCAAAAATTTTCAGCAAAAGTGCTCGTTCGTCTTCGGTGTCTAAGATAATGAAATTTTTCGGGAAATGCAGTGCATGAATCTCTTCTTTCAAAAACTGAACGCAAAAAGAGTGGATAGTACCGATGTAGCCCAGATCCAAATCACCCAACCAGGCGCGGATACGCTGTTTCATTTCGTTGGCCGCTTTGTTGGTAAACGTCACGCAGAGAATATTTCGTGCCGGCACGCCCAACGTTTCGGTCAAATAGCAGTAACGAGCGGTTAATGCACGGGTTTTACCGGTTCCGGGGCCAGCCAACACACGAATGTGGCCTTCAGAAGTGGTAGCAGCCAATTTTTGTTCGGGATTGAGTCCGTTAAGCCAAGGTTGTTGCATATAGAAAATGTTCGCCGATGAAAGTACCAGACAAGTGTAGCCTCAATAGTTTTTTCTTGTTTAATGGCTAACGTTAACCGTTCGTACTTCAAAATTTGACGTTTTTCGAAAGAACTTTGACAAAAGAAAAGCTCAAGGCTGCCGAAACAACCTTGAGCAACAGCTATCAAACGAAAAAGTTTAGTGTTGATCAATGACGTCGATGAAACCGCCGCCAAGACACACCTCTCCGTCATAAATCACTGCACTTTGTCCCGGTGTGACAGCCCATTGCGGGACGGGGAAGTCCAGCGTAAAAGATTCATTCGATATGGCTTTGACCGTGCAATTACCATCGGTTTGACGATAGCGGGTTTTGACCGTGAGGTGGCTGCCGGCTTCAGGCGCTACTCCGCTTACCCAACTGGGCATGACGGCGGTGAGATGGTGACTGAGCAACCACGGATGATCATGCCCCTGTGCGATCCAAAGAGTGTTGGTTGCCATATCTTTTTTGGCCACAAACCAAGGCTCTCCGTTACCTTCACGGCTGCCACCCATTCCGATCCCTTTTCGTTGACCGAGCGTGTAGAAAGCCAGTCCCATGTGCTGACCCACCACTCGGCCATCGGTTGTTTTCATGGGACCGGGATGCGTGGGTAGGTAGCGATTTAAAAACTCACGGAAAGGCCGCTCACCGATAAAGCAGATTCCGGTGGAGTCTTTTTTCTTTGCATTGGGTAGGCCGATTTCTTCGGCAATGCGTCGTACTTCTGTTTTGCGCAATTCACCTACCGGGAAAATCACCTTGGAAATTTGCTCCTGAGTGAGACGGTGCAGGAAGTAACTTTGGTCTTTGGTTTCATCCAAGCCGCGAAGAAGTTGCGTTTTACCATCTGCCCCGACACGTGTCCTGGCATAGTGACCGGTTGCAATGCACTCAGCCCCCATGTTCATGGCATAGTCCAGGAATGCGCGGAATTTGATTTCGGCATTGCAAAGCACGTCAGGATTGGGGGTGCGCCCTGCAGAATACTCACGCAGAAAATCCGAGAAAACGCGTTCTTTATATTCTTTAGCAAAATTGACGGCTTCAATGTCAATACCGATCACATCGGCAACGCTCGTGGCATCGATGAAATCCTGACGAGAAGAGCAGTATTCGCTGTCATCATCGTCTTCCCAGTTTTTCATGAAAAGCCCGATCACATCGTAGCCTTGCTGTTTCAATAAATAGGCCGATACGGACGAGTCCACTCCGCCCGATAAGCCCACAACCACACGTTTTCCCATCTCTATTCATCCTAAAAAGCAGTTGACTTTGCAATTATAGTGACGCCTGCAACCTGTAAAATTACGGAGTTTATTTTTTGTTGCTTTCAATAGATTTGATCAAAGGGTATTTAAATGTTCATTCAAGAACAATTAAAAAAGCAATCGGAAAAACTGACCTCTCTTTTAGGAATTGAGGCGCCGCTTATTGCTGCACCGATGATGGGGGTAACGACAGCTGAAATGACCGCAGCATTCAGTAACGCCGGCGGCCTCGGCGTCATGCCTTGCGGGATTATGCAGGGTTCGGAAATTCTTGAGACAGTCAAAAAAATTAAAGAACTGACCGATAAACCTTTTGCCCTGAATTTGCGAGTTCCGGGAAGAGAAAAAGAAAACGAAGAAGCAACAAAGGCGCTTTTTGATGCTCTTGAACCCCTTCGGGATGAGTTGGGTGTTGAGCACCGTATGCCAACAATTGCGGATTTTGAAGAACAGTTTGAAGCGGTATTGCAGGCCGATGTCCCGGTGGTAAGTTTCAGTTTCGGTGGGCCGCGCGAAGTCTATGCCGAGGCTCTCGAAGCCAGAAAAATCATCATGATGGGGGCAGTCAATTCCACTCGCGAAGCGAAGGTTTTAAAAACGGCGGGTTGCTCGGTCATTATTGCTCAGGGAGCTGAAGCAGGCGGCCCGAGACAGTATTTTGAAAACCCAGTCGAAGGCTCTCAAGTGGGATTGATGGCACTTTTGCCTCCGGTTGTTCGTGTTAGCGGAGAAATCCCCGTTGTAGCGGCAGGTGCCATGATGAGTGCTCAGGCCGTCACAGCAGCAATGATGATGGGCGCCTGCGGAGCGGTCTTGGGCTCCCTTCTTCTGAGATCGAAAGAGTCAGCGTGGCCCCAGTCCCTGAAAGATCAGGTTGCCTGGTGTGATGATGCAGCCACTCGTCTATCGGATATCGGAACGGGGCGACTGAGTCGCATCATTCCAACAGGTATCATTGAAGCGCTCTCAGAGGCCGGATTGGCAGTGAGCCCCTATCCGGGGCAACTTCGAGTGCTTGCCCCGATTTTTGAGGCAGCTGTGGCCCAAAACCGAGGTGATTTATTGGAAATGGCGCTCGGTCAGGCCGCTCAGCTTGCGCCTCAAAGCGATACATGCGCTATAGTGACGAAATTGTCTGATGAATTAAAGAATTATTGGAGATAACGGAATGCCGATTAAGATTTTCACGGCTCTTTTGGTTCAGGATGTTCAAAATGATTTTATGTCAGGGGGTGCTGCGCCCGTTGCAGGAGCCGAAGCTGTATTGGAACCTATATCCAAAATGGCCGCAACATTTGATCGCGTCATCGCTACTCAAGAGTTCCGACCGGAAAATCACGTGATTTTTGCCGATTCTCATGAAGGAAAGAAAGCGGGCGATAAGATTGAGGTAGATGGAAAAGAGGTGGAGCTTACGCCGAAATTTTGTGTGGAGGGGACAACCGGAGCTGATTTTGCCAAAGGTTTGCGTTTGCCCATGTCCCGCGTGATTGCTATTTTGAAGGGCAACGATCCTAAGCTCGATAGTTATTCGGCCTTTTTGGAAGCCGATCGAAAAACACAGACCGGCCTTCAGTCTTACTGCGAAGACCGCTTTGTCAATCGAATTTATCTTTGCGGTCTTTCCAGAGACGGCTCGCTTATCCGCACCGCATTGGACGCACTTCATTACGAGCATCAGCTGTATCTCGTCAGTGATGCCATTGCCGGTTTGAATGAGACAGATGAGTCTGGTTTGAGCCTTTTGAGAGCCAAGGGAGTCAAGTTTGTGACAAGCGATGAAGTCATCGCCAGAGAAATACGCTGACAATCTTTGCGTTTAACTAAAAAGGAGCCTTGAGGGCTCCTTTTTTTGAGACTAAACTGAACAGATATTTAACTTTTCTGAAAGCTAATCATGCAATCGTTGTGGATGGTCGTTGCAGCCGTTTTTTATGCCCTTTATGCGGTGTGTATTAAATTTTCCAGCATGGAAGGAATCGGCTCATTTGAAGTGCTTTTTTATCGTTCTTTTTTCGGGTTGATTATTTTTTACGTGATGATGCGCATGCAGCACATCACGGTCTATACCACTCATCCGATTGATCATATGATCCGTTCTTTTGTAGGAGCGGGTGCTGTGATGGCCGGTATTTATTCCATCTCTCACTTAAACGTCGGTTTGGCGATGACGCTCAATTACACCTCGCCCTTATTTATCGGCTGCTTTACGATCGGCATCTTAATTTTCCAACACAAAGGAATTAACTGGAAACTGCTTTCGACGTTGGTATTAGGTTTCCTGGGTGTGACCGTGATGCTTTCGCCGACTATCACTCCGGAAGAATACTTTCCTGCTGGTGTAGGTTTGGCGGCAGGTTTTTGTACAGCGGTGGCCACAACCTACGTCAAACGTTTGGGCCTTATGAAAGAGCCTGAACTGCGTATTCTTTTTTACTTTGTGTTGGTGGGCACCATTTGCGGATTGGTGGGTACTGTTTTCACAGGAGGCTTCACAATGCCTACGTCGGTGGCAGCGATGGCCATCATCGGCTTTGTACTTTGCTCAACGTGCGCTCAATTTTTCCTCACGCGAGCTTTCAGCCGCGGTAATTTGGTTTTAAGCGGCGCCCTGCAATACACGGTTATTCTGTTTTCAACGCTGATGGGAATGTTTGTGTTCGGCGATAGTGTGAGCTCTGCTGTTGTGGGCGGTATGGTGATGATTGTGGTGGCCGGTATTTTGGCGAGCTACTTTGTCCGTCAGGAAACGCACAAGGCTATCGAAGAGCGCAAACATACCGAAGAAGGTCTGCAGCGTCACTTGCGTCATAAAGAAGCTCGAGATCATTAATTCGAGGCAAAAAAAGCCGGCCCTATTGATCAGGTGCCGGCTTTTTTTTGATCAGTATAAGAAATTAATCTTCGTTTTTAGCAGCTTCCATGTCCTTGAGCGTTTTGATCGGCGTGAAAGTACCGTCGTCATTGGCGCGGAAAACGAAGTGTTCTTTTAAGTAAATTAAATCGGGGCGACCCACGGATTCGAGCTCAGCCAGAATCGCGGCGCGTGCGACTACCTTAGCACCGGCGGCAGTTGCCAGAGCTTCGATCGCCGCCAAAGATTCTCCCGTTGCGAAAACGTCATCAATCAAGGCGATACGTTTGCCTTTGATGCGTTTAGCATCATGACCGTCGAGCCACAAAGTTTGTTGCTTTTGAGTGGTGACGGAATTCAGTGTGTGCGAGAGCGCATTTTGCATATAGGGCTTGTAGCTCTTGCGAGCGACGATGAAGTCCTTCATACCCATCAAGCGGCTCATTTCGTAGGCAAGAATGATGCCCTTGGCTTCAGCGGTCATCAAAAGGTCAACTTCAGGTAAACGCTTGACGAGCTCAGGAGCAGCCGCCTGAACAAGCTCTGTGTCGGAAATCACCACAAAACTGGCAAGCGATAATCTTCCCTTAACGCGGACAAACGGCAGTTTGCGTTTGATACCCAGAAGCTCAAAATCAAAATATTTCATAGGAGGAGAATCCCAAGGAAAAAAAGATAAAAGACAGAAAAAACAGCTCCTTTAATTGTATATCGTAGAGACGAACAAAAAAGGGAAAAATGGCAATTTTTCTGGTCTACAATGAAAGAACAATCTCTGAAAAAGGAGTTTATATGGATCGACGAAATTTCTTGAAAACTTCCCTGATGGGATTGGTTCCGGCAGCGGTTGCTTCGCCGGCTTCGGCGTTGGCAACACCTGCCGCAACGCCGGCGCCACAAAAAGGCATGGGATCATTTAAGACATCGGCTAAATATCCCATGGTGGATTCTCATTTGCATTATGTCGACTTCCTTCAGCAAACAGACGGTTTGAAAAAATTAACCGACGCGATGGACAGTTGCGGTGTTGCACGTTCTGTTCTTTTCGGAATGCCGATGGTAAAGATGTGGGATGCGAGTGCTCCGCAAAAACCTTCCTACTACATGTCCAATGAATTTTGAGTTCTTGAGCCTTAATTGCCTCAGTATTGAGATCAAAGAACCGTCCATCACTGGTGGTCACAGCATGAACAACACCCAAGTCGATCCCGACATCAAGGGTTTTCATTGCCGGTTGTTCAATTTCGAA
>NZ_JACJKX010000030.1 GCF_016901835.1 Parasutterella secunda
TAGAAAGGTAAGTGCCGGCCATAGAGAATGCCTCTTTTCATTGGATATATAAAGTATATCCTACTTTGAGGCAAAAATCAAGGCATATCCATATGATTTTTAAGAAAAACTTCCTAAAAAATAGGATATGCCTTATGAAAATTTAGGTTGGATCCGTATTTCTGTACTTTGTTGGGTTGCACGGAGGAAGAAATTCGGCGTGATTTCGGTCTTTATCTGAAAAGAGCAACGACGGATTTAGAGCTCGATGAGGAGAGTATTTTGAGAGCTCTAAAGCAAAACTATGATGGTTTCTGTTTTGACGAAAAAGCGTTGTCTCACGTGTTTTGCCCTTGGTCAGTATTAAATTTCTTTTCCCGACCGGATCGTGGTTTGCAGAACTACTGGTACGCGAGTGGAGGACAAGCTTCTGTATTAAAGAAATATTTGGTCAATCATAAGCTCGAAGAACCGATCAGTTTTGATCAGGTCAAACAACTACGCTTGTCTGAGCTAAATGCTTCGCGGCAGTACGACGATGTCGGTATCGATGTACTTTTAACTCAGTCCGGGTATCTAACCATTCGTTCTGTTCGTCCGAACGGATATGCCATATTGGGATATCCTAACCGCGAAGTGGCTTTGTCCATGGCCCAACTCTATGCTGATGAGTTGTTGAGAGGCCTGCCTCTTGAACAGCCTCAAGATCCTATGATTTCGGACATTATGGCTCACGAAGATACTCGTACGGTTGTTGAGGCGTTTAACAAGGCAGTCAGTGCAATTGACTACCAACGTTATCCAATCGTTGATGAGGCAAGTTGTCGAGCCTATTTGCAAGTGCTGTTAATCGGTGCAGCGATGATACCGAGAGTGGAGGGGCATAACGCATTAGGACGTAGTGACATGGAGGTTGAAGTCGGCAATCGTTGTTGGCTCTTTGAATTTAAATTTGCTCAAAAATCCTCAGAAGTCGAGACACTTTTAAATAGGGCTCTTTCGCAGATTCAAGCGAGGCGCTATGGAGAAATCAGCGATGGCAAATAGCTGATCCGTGTTGCTTTGGTTTTTAATGCCGAGGAAAGACGCTTCTCTGCTTGGAAAGTTCTTAACGAAGCAACTTAACCACTCCGACGTTGTCGAAACAAAACAAAATGAGCTATTCGGTTGCAGCGGCTTTGTCTGTTGTTCAAAGTCGTTTTTCTGCCGTTCTGATATCCCTCAGGCGAAAATCTTAATTTCTTTTCCTCAACTGAAAGCAATTTTCTTTTAGAAAGTCACCAAGATTCATTTTTTTGTCATTAAAATCAGTGCTGTCTGAATTTAAGGAGCCCAAAATGGCTGCAATTGATAAAGTCTTGCAAATGATCCGAGACAATGACGTCAAATTCGTCGATCTTCGTTTTACCGATATCAAGGGAAAAGAGCAGCATGTGAGCATTCCCGCTCGTGCTGTGGATGAAGACTTCTTTGAAGAAGGTCAGCCTTTTGACGGCTCTTCAATGGGTGGCTGGAAGGGCATTGAAGCAAGCGACATGCTCCTCATTGCCGATCCCGACAGCGCCCGCTTGGATCCTTTCCGTGAAGAAAGCACTTTGATTTTAACGTGTGATGCAACCGATCCGGCTACGGGTAAGGGGTATAACCGCGATCCGCGCTCGATTGCCAAGCGTGCGGAAAGCTACCTTAAAACCACCGGTATTGGTGATACGGCCTTTTTTGGGCCGGAACCCGAATTTCATATTTTTGACTCCATCGTTTGGGGAACCGATCCTGAGCACTCTTTCTACAAAATCGGCAGTGATGAAGCCGGCTGGGCTTCAAAGATTGAATACGAACAAGGTAACCTTGGCCACCGCCCGGGTCATCAAGGCGGTTACTTCCCGGTGCCGCCCATTGATTCGTTCCAGGATATGCGCGCCGAAATGTGCCTTTTGATGGAACAGCAAGGCGTGCCCACTGAAGTGCAGCACCACGAAGTGGGAGCCGGACAGTGTGAAATCGGTACGCGCTTTAATACGCTTGTAAAGCGTGCCGACTGGACGCAGATTGTCAAATACACGATTTGGAATGTGGCTGCAGCCTACGGTAAGACCGCTACCTTTATGCCTAAGCCTGTGGTAGGCAGTGCCGGCAGCGGCATGCACGTTCACCAATCCATTTGGAAAGACGGCCAAAACCTCTTTGCCGGTAACGGTTATGCCGGTTTAAGCGATATGGCGCTCTACTACATCGGAGGCGTCATCAAGCACGCTAAGGCGTTAAATGCCATCACCAACCCGTCGACCAACTCCTATAAGCGCTTGGTTCCGGGTTTTGAAGCACCGGTGAAACTTGCCTATTCGGCTCGTAACCGCTCGGCCTCGATCCGTATTCCGCACACGTCAAGCGACAAGGCCCGTCGCATTGAAGTGCGTTTCCCCGATCCGATGGCCAATCCCTATCTTTGCTTCTCGGCATTACTCATGGCCGGTCTTGACGGCATTATGAATAAGATTCACCCGGGTGAAGCCGCTGACAAGAATCTGTATGACTTGCCGCCTGAAGAAAACGCAAAGATCCCGACGGTGTGTGCATCGCTTGAAGAAGCTTTAGAACATTTGGCAGCCGACCACGAATTCCTGACCCGAGGCGGCGTTTTCTCCGAAGACATGATCGAAGCCTATCTGCAAATGAAGGCTAAAGAAGTGGAACGCTTCCGCTTGGCTACGGCTCCGATTGAATTTGAGATGTACTATAAACTTTAATCGCTTTGTTTTTGCGCAGCCGCCGGCTCACTTTCGTCAACAGTCGGTTCGGTTGCGTAACTTCTGAAGTTCTATACAATGGGCGAAGAACTGTTCTTCGTCCGTTTTTCACAGAATAATCATGGAGGAAGCCCTCTGTTTTAACAGAGGGAGGAATCCGTGCAACGACTTGAGTCGTTGAAGTAAAATGAGCTTCCATGCCCGGTCCGACGTTTATTATTGAACTTCCTATTCGAGTCAGTGACTCTGAGTCTCAAACGATACTCAGAAAGCTTGAAT